>JAFPWH010000041.1 GCA_017395065.1 Clostridia bacterium
CCTTTACCGGCGAAAGCCAGATTCCGACGGCGGAAAGCGACGCCGATCCCAAAATCGACGTGACTGTCGAAGTCACCAAGGGCGACAAGGAAAGCATCAAAGCGGGCGACTACACCGCGACCGCCAAACTCGTCGACCCCGACGACAACTACGAGATCAAGGAAGGCGCGACGCAGGATTACACGATCGCAAAGCAGCAGGTCACCGTCACATGGGCCGGCTATGAAAACCTGACCTTTACCGGCGAAAGCCAGATTCCGACGGCGGAAAGCGACGCCGATCCCAAAATCGACGTGACCGTCGAAGTCACCAAGGGCGACAAGGAAAGCATCAAAGCGGGCGACTACACCGCGACCGCCACGCTCGTCGACCCCGACAACAACTACGAGATCAAAGAAGGCGCGACGCAGGATTACACGATCGCAAAGCAGCAGATCACGATCACCTGGAGCGGCTATGAGGGACTGGTCTTCAACGGAAAGGCCCAGATTCCGACGGCGGAAAGCGACGCCGATCCCGCAGTCAGCATCAACGTGAAAGTCACCAAGGGCGACGAAGAGAGCGTAAACGCGGGCGACTACACCGCGACCGCCGAACTCGTCGACCCCGACAACAACTACGAGATCAAAGAAGGCGCGACGCAGGATTACACGATCGCAAAGCAGCAGATCACGATCACCTGGGCCGGCTATGAAAACCTGACCTTCACCGGCGAAAGCCAGATCCCGACGGCGGAAAGCGACGCCGATCCCGCAGTCGGCATCAACGTGAAAGTCACCAAGGGCGACGAGGAGAGCAAAAACGCGGGCGACTACACCGCGACCGCCGAACTCGTCGACCCCGACGACAACTACGAGATCATCGAGGGCGAAACGCAGGACTACACGATCGGAAAGCAGAAGATCACGCTGAGCTGGAAGGGCGATGCCGACCTCGTATACAACGGTGAGCAGCAGCTGCCCGTCGCGACGAGCGACGCCGATCCCGAGGTGGAGATCACCGTGGAGCCCGTCGAAGGCTTCGACTGCACCTCCGCCGGCGCGCAGGAAGCGCGCGCGGTGCTGACAGACCCCGACAATTACGAGCTCGACTGCGACGACATCTGCGATTACGAGATCGAAAAACAGAAGATCACCATCACCTGGGCAGGCTACGAAGACCTGATCTACAACGGCGAAGCGCAGATCCCGACGGCGGAAAGCGACGCCGATCCCGCAGTCGGCATCACCGTCAAGGTCATCAAGGGCGAAGAGGAAAGCATCAACGCCGGTGACTACACCGCCGAAGCCGTGCTGGACGACCCCGACAACTACGAGATCGTTGACGATACCGAAAAGCAGGATTACACGATCGCAAGGCAGCAGATCAAGATCACCTGGGCAGGCTACGAAGACCTGATCTACAACGGCGAAGCGCAGATCCCGACGGCGACCAGCGACGCAGACCCCGAAGTCGGCATCACCGTGGAAGTCACCGAGGGTGAAAAGGAAAGCATCAACGCCGGCGACTACACCGTTACCGCCGTGCTCGACGACTACGACAACTACGAGATCATCGAAGGTGAAACGCAGGACTACACGATCGCAAAGCAGCAGATCACGATCACCTGGGACGGCTACGAGGGCCTGATCTACAACGGCGAAAGCCAGATCCCGACGGCGAAAAGCAACGCCGCTCCCGAAGTAGGCATCACCGTGGAAGTCACCGAGGGTGAAGAAGAAAGTCTGAACGCGGGCGACTACACCGTTACCGCTGTCCTCGACGACTACGACAACTACGAGATCATCGAAGGCGAAACGCTGGATTACACGATCGCGCCCTGCGTGATCAAGACCTTCGACTTCGGACAGGACAGCACCCAGTACACCTTCTGGTATCAGGTCGTGCTGGAGACCTCCGTCACCGTGACCGAAGACAACAAGGACGAGCTCTCCCTCGTCATCTGCTACAAGGACAATCAGGAGCGCAAGCTCTTCGACGGCGCCGTTCTGGAAAAGCTGGACGAAAAGCAGAAGGTCAAGGACGAAGACGCCGATCCCTCCACCGATCACGGTCAGACCATGCAGGCGACGCTGACGCTGTCCGACAACTTCGTGCTGGATTCTTCAGCGGTGCTCGAGACGAAGATCGACTACATCGCCGATTCGCCCAGCAGCGTCGGCCCGATGACCAACCGCACCACGAGCGTCACGATCACCTTCCCCGAGGCCATGTCCTCCATCGCGCTGTCGGTGGGCGGCCAGACCGCTTACCCGGAGGAGGGCAGTGCGTACACCTTCAGCTGGACGTACGGCTCCGTGCCCAACTCCGGCGAACAGTACACCGTCACCTATACCGACACGCACGGCAACCCCGGCTCCTACGCCGGAAAGCTGACGCAGGCTTCCTCCTCCAGAGACATCATGATCAAGCTCACCAGCCCCGAAGACGGCCTGTACAATCAGGACTACGAGCGCCTCGAGCTGGTCATCTCCGGCTGCGCGGGCGAGCCCGTGACGCTGACGCTGATCGGCCCGGACGGCAAAGCCATCGAGCTCGATCCCGCGATCAAGAACGGCATCATCCCCGGCGAATTCGGCACCGGCACCCAGCCCGGCAACCTCGGCAGAAAGATCTACCCGCAGGGCGAATGGGAAGACGGCGAATACACCCTGAAGGTCGCCTACAGCGACGTAAGCGGCGGCGCCAGCCAGGTAAGCTTTACCGTGGACAGGGGCATCACCCCGAAAGCCTGCTTCCTTCTGCCCTTTGATGACGCCGAATACATCACCGTGGCCGGCGTGACCGAGCCCGGCGCGAAGGTGAGCGTGCTGTTCTTCCTGGACGGCGACGAGGACAACCGCTACGTCATGGCCGAGGACGTCGCGCCCGACGAGTACGGCTACTACCAGATCGACGTCAACATCGCCCAGAGCAATTCCGCCTTCCAGAACGACGGCAAGATCTACAACAGCGACATGATCCGCATCGTCATAACCGACCGCGCGGGCAACACCGAAAGGATCGACCTCGAGCCCGACATGCATCCGGCCGAGAACGTTTCTACCGCGGTACTCGTGCCCGGTAGGTGGACCCAGGACGGCGAAAGCGTGACGATGGCTGCGCCCGTAAGCGGCAGCACCGAGCTTCCGCTGCTCTTCGGCGCAATGTTCGACATCGGCTCCCTGAACGTGACCGTGGACGGCGGCTCCATCACGGTAGAAAGCGCATTCGACGACGCGTTCGTCTCCTGCATCGAGGAAAGCGGCGTCTCCTATCGCCTGGTCAAGGGCGAGGAGAGCGTCACCCTCGAGGACGGCAGAAGCGCTGCCCTGCCCGCGGACTTCGCCGACGGCGGCTACAGCCTGATCGCGGACATCACCGTGACCTTCGAGAACCTGAACGACGCGCTCTCCGGCATCCTCGACATGCCCTACGAGCTGAGCGCCACCGAAGACTACATCAACGCCAACAGGTAAGACAAAGCGTCCCGCGGCGCGCCCCAAGGCCGCCGCGGGGCCCCGGACACGAAAAAGGCGCACGGCGAAAAGCGCGTGCCTTTGAATAAAAATCACAATATGAGAGGGGTACATCAATGGAAACCAGAATCGTAAGATACCGCGAAAAGACGAGAATCCTTGGCGCAATCCTGCTCCTTTGCAGCCTCGTATTCTTCTTCGTAGCCTTTTTGGGCACCAGCTTCGTCGCAATCGGCTGGGAATCGTCCTTAACCACTTTGGGCTTAGGTCCTGTTGAGGAGTTTATCGACGGATTCAAGCAGTTCAGCGACGGTGGAGCCGGTCTGATCATTGGACTGATCATTTTCTACCTCCTGTTCCTCGGCACGCTTACGCTCGTCATACTGACCGGCGTGTTTGCCCTCGTAAACAAGAAGTTCTTCTCCCCCATCTGGGTCGTGTGCGTAGCCGGTGCTCATGCACTTATTTGGATTGTGCAGGCAATCTACTTTGCTGCAAAGATACCTGAGGAATCAGCGATGTCGTATCGCCTTCTGACAGGTTCCAGTTTGACCTTCATGCCCACGCTCTGGCTGTTCCTGAGCATCGGCCTGGTGATCGCGGCGACCTTCCTGATCCGCAAGGAAGTCGAGATCATCCGTCCCGAGCCCGTCCCGGAGACCATTCCCGTGACCGAATACAGGGAGAGGACCATTCCTGCTTCCCGCAGCAACCGTCAGGGCGTAGGCATCAACGTGCGCTACACCGACAACTCCGGCACCCACATCATCAAGAGAGAGATCTACACCGACAGCCCCCTGACCATCGGCCGCGCCTCCTCCAACAAGGTCGTTCTCAGC
>JAFPWH010000042.1 GCA_017395065.1 Clostridia bacterium
GCTTTGAGTTGTTCTTTCATGACACCGCGTATGATACGCGGGAAAGAGGCCCAAGAGCAACGACTTTTTTAATCACATCACGCCATCGCTATTGCATGGCAGTGCATGAAACTAATAAAAAGAGCTATATATTTGAGCAAACTGACAAGTCTTCTCGGAACGCCGGACATAAAAATCATAACAGGTGTTCGAAGGGCTGGAAAATCGCAACTACTGCAGGCCTTTCGTGATTTGTTGTCGCCCCAAAAGGATATGGCTCTTCGGAGTTTTTAGTGGAAAGTGCCGCTTGAAAGTCGCTGTTTGAAACTCCGACGGTTGGTGTTCTCGCTACCGCTCCACCGCTTCGCGCCATGCAACCGCCCTGCATTTGCGGTATAATATCCGCATGGAAGACATTCTCAACAGACACTATGCCGCACTCCTTGGCCTTGGCGAGGAGTGGAAAGTAACCGACGTGAAGCTTGACGTGGCCGCCCGCCGCATCGACATCTGGCTGGAGTATGCGAAGCGCTCCGCGATTTGCCCGGCATGCGGAAGGCTGATGCCGCTTCACGACCAACAGCCCGAGCGGACATGGAGGCATCTCGACACGATGCAGTTCGAGACGCTGATCCACGCGAAGACGCCGCGCGTGAAGTGCGCAGACGACAAGGTCAAGGTCATCGAGCTTCCCTGGGCGGAGAAGGGATCGCGCTTCACGCTTCTCTTCGAGGCGTTCGCGATAAGGGTTCTCCAGGCCGCGAGGAGCGTCAAGGACGCCAGGGATCTGCTGCGCCTGAGCTGGTTCCAGACGCACGAGATCATGTCCGCCGCCGTGAAACGAGGCCTCGCGAGGCGCGACGCGGAGGAGATATCCTTCGTCGGCATGGACGAGAAGAGCTTCCTGAAGGGCAAGGACTCCGAGGCGTTCGCCTGCCTCATGACCGACATTGACAGACATCGCGTGCTGGACGTCGCGCGCGGCAGAAGCGAGAAAGGCGCCACGGCCCTGATAGAGAAGGCGCTGAACCCGCTCCAGCAGTACATGGTGTGCGGCGTGGCGATGGACATGTCCGCCCCGTTCGAGAACGCCGTGCGCAAGCTCATGCCCTGCGCGGACGTGGTGTTCGACAAGTACCACATCGAAGCACATCTCAACGAGGGCGTGGACAACACGCGCAAAGGCGAGAACAAACGCCTTTTGGAGGCGGACGACAAGCGCCTCGCCAAGAGCAAGTACCTCTGGCTGACAGGATTCGAGCACATGAGCGACGAGGCCATAGCACACCGAAACGACCTGCTGAAATGCGCTCTCGACACGGGCAAGGCCTGGGCGCTCAAGGAACTGTTCGGGTGGTTCTGGAAGAGCCGGGACAAGTTCATGGCCAAGGCCAACTTCACGTTCTGGTACGAACAGGTCGTCAAGTCCGGACTCAAGCACATGGTCAAGGTCGCCAACACGCTGAAGAATCACCTCTACGGCCTTCTGGCGTGGTTCGACAGCCGCATCAACAACGCCCTCACAGAGGGCTTCAACACGACGATTCAGGCGCTCAAGGCCACCGCCAAGGGCTATCGCAACTTCGAGAACTTCCGCACGGTCATCCTCTTCTACTGCGGCAAGCTCGACATGCGCCCTGACTTCGTCCGCGTAGGCGCGACGCTGTAGCCGATAGAACGCGTCTCTGCAAAGCCCCTCCAACGCGCCACAATTCATGGCGCGGCGACCCGGCCTAATACCGCGCTGCGCGTTGGGGGCGCGCACGGCCGGCCGGGCACCCCGCCGCGCCACGACGCAAGCGAAAACCACTCCGTGAAATGCGAATTTATGACGCGAAGCAGATATCATTCGGCGGAGCGGTAGCGAGAGCCCCACGGCTCGGAGTTTCTCATGCCGCAAC
>JAFPWH010000043.1 GCA_017395065.1 Clostridia bacterium
ATTTAAACAGAACAGCTTCGGTTTTGCTTCCAAGCTGCTCAAAACGCTCGAAGAAAAGGGCAGCAGGGCGCCCGTCATGCTGTCTTCGTCGCTTCAGGCGACGCTCGCGGGGCGCTTCGGCAAAAGCGAATACGGCATCAGTAAGCGCGACGGCGAAAACCTGTTTTTCGATTACGCCGCGCAGACGGGCGTAAAGGTGTACGTCTACCGTTTCCCGAACCTCGTCGGCAAGTGGGTGCGCCCCAACTACAACAGCGCCGTGGGCACGTTCTGCAACAACATAGCAAACGATCTGCCCATCACCGTCAACGACCCCACGGTAGAGCTCGAAATGCTGTTCATCGACGACCTGATTGAGGAAATGTACGACTGCCTCGAGGGGCATCCCCACAGGGCGGACTATCCCGCCCCGGGCGAGGACGGCTATGACGGCCTTACGCCGCGCCCCTGCGATACGGGTAAATTCTGCTACGCCCCGGTCACCCACAAGGCGACGCTCGGCAGGATCGTGGAGCTATTGCATACTTTCCGCGATCAACCGCAGACGCTCATCATGCCCGCGATTCCGAACGGCTCCTTTGAAAAGAAGCTGTATTCGATGTATCTGAGCTACCTGCCGAAAGAAAAGGTCGCTTTTCCGCTCAAAATGAACGTCGACGCGCGCGGCTCGTTTACGGAGCTGATAAAAACGCTCGACTGCGGGCAGTTCTCCGTCAACATCTCAAAGCCCGGCATCACCAAGGGGCAGCACTGGCACAACAGCAAGTGGGAGTTTTTCATCGTCGTCAGCGGCCACGCGCTGATACAGGAGCGAAAGATCGGTACGGACGAGACGCTGGAATTCGAAGTGAGCGGCGACGACATTCGGGCCGTGCACATGCTGCCGGGCTACACGCACAACATCATAAACCTTTCGGAAACCGAAAACCTTGTAACGCTGATGTGGGCAAACGAGATCTTCGATCCCGGGCACCCGGATACGTTTTTTGAACCGGTGTGATCAAATATTCAAACATTCGTGGGGAGGCTTTTGTCATGCAGAAAAAGAGGAGCGAGGGCTTTTACGCCAAATATGTAAAGCGCGTGCTGGACATAGTGATTTCGGCGCTGGTCATGATCCTGTTTTGCTGGCTGTATCTGATTCTGGCCGTCGCGGTGCGGATCAATATGGGTTCGCCCGTGCTGTTTACGCAGGATCGTCCGGGCAAGAACGGAAAGATCTTCAAGATGTACAAGTTCCGCTCGATGAACGACAAGCGCGACGCCGAGGGCAAGCTCCTGCCGGACAAGCAGCGCCTCAACAAATTCGGCAAGATCCTGCGCGCGACGAGCCTGGACGAGCTGCCCGAGTTTTTCAACATCCTCAAGGGCGACATGAGCTTCGTCGGGCCAAGGCCTTTGCTCGTCAGCTATCTGGAGCACTACAACGAATTTGAAATGCGCAGGCACGAGGTGCGCCCGGGCCTTACGGGGCTTACCCAGATCAACGGGCGCCGCGCGATCAAATGGGCCAGGAAGTTCGAAATGGACGTCGAGTACGTGGACAACATAAGCTTTGCGCTGGATCTCAAAATCGTGCTGGGCACGATAAAAGAGGTGTTCACGGGCGCCGGCGTCGAAAACTTCAAGGGCAACGGCTGGATCAAGGACTACTTTGCCGACACCGAACACAGAGCCGGCACGAATAAGGACGAGTGAGGAGAGTGTCTTTATGAAAAAAGCGCTCGTGCTTTGCGGTACCGTGCCGCATACGCTGCTTTTGGAAAAGCTCAGACAAAGGGGCTTTTATACCGTCCTTGCGGACATGAATCCCGCCGCGCCTGCCGTAAAGTACGCGGACGAATTCCTGTGCGTGAGCGCCTTCGACAAGGAGGCCGTGCTCAACGCCGCGCGTGAGACCGGCGCAGAGCTCGTCATCGCCTCCTGCTCGGAGCAGGCCAATTCCGTGTGCTGCTACGTGGCGGAAAAACTGGGCCTTCCGCATCCCTACAGCTACGAGACGAGCCTGGACGTCACCAACAAGGGGCGCATGAAGGCGCTGTTCGTAAAGGGCGGCGTGACGACCTCGGAGTACATGCTCTTCAGGAACGAAGAGGAGCTTTCCCGCTGCAAGCTGCCCTTCCCCGTGGTGGTAAAGCCCGTGGACGCGTACAGCTCGAAGGGCGTTCGCAAGGCGGACAATTTTGAAGAAATGCTCGAATTCGGCATGGCTGCGCTCACCTTCAGCCGCAGCGGTCAGGGCATCGTGGAGGGCTACTGCTCGGGCATGGAAATCCAGGTGGACTGCGCCGCGATCGACGGAAAGGCACACGTTCTGATGACGCGCAGCAAAAGCACCATGTCGCAGGATTCGATCGAACTGAATTCCCGCGGCTCGCGGGTGCCCGCCGGCCTGACGCCCGAAGAGGATGAGCAGGCCGCCGTGCTCGCGCAGCGCATCTGCGACGCCTTCGGGCTCAAAAACACCCCGTTTTTCTATCAGGCGAGGCTCGACAAGGGCATTATCAGCGTGCTGGAATTTGCGCCCCGCATCGGCGGGGGACTCAGCTTTCAGATGGTAAGGCGCGCGACGAGCGTGGACATCGTGGATCTGTCCATTCAGTCTTTCCTCGGCGAAACGCTTTCGCTCGAAGGGAAATTCGACAAGTGCAAAAAGCTCGCGACATTGCTTTTGTACATGGAGCCCGGCGTCTTCGGAGAGGTGACGGGGCTTGACGCACTGCTTTCGGACGGCACCGTGGACTACGCGGCGGTACTCAAAAAGAGGGGCGCCGCCGTCGGGGCGGACAGGACGTCCAGCAACCGCGCGCTTACGCTGATCGTGAGCGCCGAAACGGACGAAGAACTGGAACAAAAGACCCAAAAGGCGCTTGGCGCCATCGACATACTGGACATAGACGGCGTAAGCCGCATCGCGAGATAGACAATGAAGACGATCGTATTGACCAACCGCTACGCGCAGGGGCCGTTCGGGATCGTTTCGTCCCTCGTGCCCGAGGACTTCGAGCTCAAAATGCCCGAAGAGAGCAGCTACGAGGCGGTATCGCGCCTGATCCCGGAGGCGGACTATCTGCTGGCCAGCGGGCGCGTGAAGGTGGACGGCGCGCTGCTTGACCGCGCGCCGCGCCTCAGAATGATCCAGCGGACCGGCGTCGGGCTGGACACGCTGGATCTGGAGGCGATCAAAAGCAGAAACCTCCCGCTGTACGTGAACCGGGGCGTAAACGCCCGCTCCGTCGCGGAGTACGCGTTGCTTCTGACGCTCGCGTGCTTAAGAAAGCTCACGATCGCCGCCGAAAACACAAAAAACGGCGTCTGGTCCAAGCAGGCCCACGGCATACAGACCTGCGAGCTCAGCGGCAAGACCGTGGGCATCGTCGGCATGGGTTTTATCGCGCGAACGCTGGTATCGCTCCTTCGCCCCTTCGGGGTCAAAATTCTTTACAGCGACGTCGTGCGCGCGCCGGAGGAATTTGAAAAGGAGAACGGCGCGGCCTTCGTGACGCTCGACGAACTGCTCCGAAACGCCGACGTGGTCACCCTTCACTGCGCCCTCACGGACGAAACGCGCGGCCTGATCGGCAAAGAGGCCTTTGACAAAATGAAGCCGGAGGCGGTTTTGATCAACACCGCGCGCGGCGGCATCGTGGACACGGACGCGCTTGCGGACGCGCTGGAGAAGGGACGCATCGCCTTTGCGGGCATCGACGTGCACGAAAAGGAGCCGATCCCGGAGGACTACCGCCTCAAAAACCTGCCCAACGTCATCCTCACGCCGCACATCGCGGGCGTCACGCGGGATTCGTTCCGCGCGATGATGGAGGGCGCGTTCAGGAACATGAGCATGTTCGAGGCCGGCAAAACGGCCGAGATCAAAGAATACAGATATCTTTAAGCGAGGCAATATGACGGAATTGACGACGCCCATCAGCGACGGTGAGATCGCAAAGCTCAAGGTGGGAGACACGGTGTTGATCAGCGGCTACATCCTCTGCGGGCGCGACGCGGTGCTGCCCAGAATCATCAAAATGATCGAGGAGGGCCTGGACGTGGGGTGCGACTTGCGCGGGCAGGTCATCTTCCACACGGCGGTGAGCCCCGCGGGCGTGGGGCCGACCAGCTCGAACAAGCTGGAGATCGAAAGCAGCATGATCCCGCTGTCGAAGGCGGGCGTCAAGGTGCATCTGGGCAAGGGCGCGCTGCATCCGGAGACGATCAGTGCGCTGGGGGAACTGAACGCGGTCTACGCGGTCATCCCGCCGGTCACGGCGCTGCTTGGCAGCAAGACGAGCGAGATCCGCGTGCTTCAGTTCCCGGAGCTCGGCATGGAGGCGCTGCACCTCATAAAGGCAGACAAATATCCCGCGATCATCGCAGGCGCGCAGGGGAGAAGCATCTATGAATGAAACGGTTTTGAGGGTGGCGGACGCGCTGGTTAAGGCCGGCTCCACCTTTTCGGACGACAAGATCGCGGCCTACGAGCGCGCCATCGCAAAAGAGACCGACGACAAGGCCAGATGGGTGCTCGAAACGATATTGGATAACGCGCGGGCTGCGAAACAGAACCTCGGCCCGCTGTGCGACGACACCGGCATTCCCCACCTGGTGCTCGAAATCGGCAAAAACAAGTCCGTAAGCGGTCAAATGCTCGGCGACATCCGCCTCGGCGTGGCCGAGGGCTTAAGAAAGCTGCCGGGCCGCCCGATGGGCATCATGGGCGACGACAAAAAACGCATCGACCAGAGCGGCGGGCTCGATCCCGATTCCGCGGGCGTGGCGTGCGCGCCGATACTGCTCAGAGAAACCGATGAGGACGTCATCAGGCTGAACGTACTGATGTTCGGCGGCGGACCCGCGATCCGCGCAAAGACCTACCGCGTCTTTCACAAGCACGACGTACAGGTCGTATTGGACGAGATCGTGGCCTGGGCGACGGAGAGCGTAAAGCAGCTGGGCTGCTCGCCCTGCACGCTCGCCGTGGGCGTCGGCCGCAGTCATTTCGAGGCCGCGAGCATGATGCTGCTTGCGCAGGTCGAGGGCAGATACGATACGCAAAGCGACATGGAACAGGAAATCACGAAGAGAGTAAACGAAAGCAAAACGGGCGCGCTGGGCCTCGGCGGAGACACGAGCGTGCTGGCTACCTTCATGAAGGTCGGGCCGCAGAGGGCCTCGGGCGTGCGCATCGTGTGCCTTCGCCCCTGCTGCTGCTTCGAGCCCCGCATCTTCAGCGTGCGCCTCGATTGAATAACGGAGAACACATGAGCAATCTGACGGAAGAATTCAGCAGGTATTTACTGAAAAAATCCGAAGCGATCGGCGAGGAGACGACGAAAAAGGCCGCGTCCTGCGTCGCCGATTACACGGCGGTCGCCCAGGCCGGCGCGCGCAAGAACCTTGCGCGCTGGAATGAGCTCGTCGATTTGCTGCCCGCCGGGAAGGCGCGCCTTTTCGGCTTCGAAAAGCGCGTAAGCGGCAAGGACGCAGCGCTGATCAACGGTTTTAACGCCCACGCGCTGGAACTGGACGACGGGCAGCGCTTCGCAATGATCCATCTGGGCGCCTCGGTGATCTCCGCGCTTTCGGCCGCGCGGGACGAAACGGGCTTTTCGGATGAAGCGATGCTGAGGGGCGTGATCATGGGCTACGAAGCCGCCTGCCGCGCCGCGATCTGCATGCAGCCCTCCCACAAAAACAGGGGCTATCACGCCGCGGGCACCTGCGGAACGATCGGCTGCGCGGCCGCCGTGGCCTTCGCGCTGAGCTTTGACGAAAGCAAACTCAAACGCGCCCTCACCCTCGCCGCCGCCGGCGCGCAGGGCCTGCTCGAAATACAGGAGCAGGGCAGCGAGCTGAAGCCCTACAACGTGGGCAGGGCCGCGATGGACGGGCTCGCCGCCGCATACACGGCCCTGGCCGACTTCGAGACGCCAGACGACATGCTGGGCGGCGAAAGGGGCTTTTTCAGGAGCGTATCGGACGAATACGACGAAACGAAGCTTACGCAGGAAACGGATTATTTCGAGATCGGGCGCATCTACGTAAAGCCCTACGCTTCCTGCCGCCACAGCCATTCGGCGGTGGAAGCGGCGATCCGCCTGCACGGGAAATTCGATCCGGCTGACGTCCTGTCGGCGGAAGTGCTCACCTACAAGCTGGGCGTAAAGGGGCACGACCACACGGACATCCGCGGCGTCGCCTCCGCGAAGCTCTCCACGCCCTATGCCGTAGCCGCGGCGCTTCTGTACGGCCGGGCGGACCTTTCGGTATTCGAACCGCTGGACGAAAAGATCGTTGCGCTTGCCCAAAAGATCGGCGTGCGCGAGGACGCGCAGCTGACGAAAGAGAGCCCCCAAAAGCGCGTGGCCGTCGTGAGCGTGACGCTGAAAGACGGTACGGTCCTGTCCGAACGGGTGGATTACGCCAAGGGCGATCCGGAAAACCCGATGAGCGAAGAAGAACTGAAGCAGAAGATCATTCAGCTTTCCAAATATGAGAACCGTCAAGAAAGGAAAACACTATGAACAGCATGGATAAAACGCGCGAATTTCTCAAATCCATAGGCCTTCCCGGCGGCGACGCCTACGATCTGCCGACCTCGAACAAGCGCTTCGCCGACGGCGGACAGTACCGCTTCGAGGTGCCCGGCATTCAGGGCCCGAAAGTCATGCAGGCGCTTTTGGAGGCCATAGACAGCTACGGCCTGTACCTGCACAGGGTCACGCAGACCAAGGGCATCATGACTCTGACGGATGAGGACATCGAAAAAATGGTCGCCCTGGCGCAGAAATACCGGACCGACCTGATCCTCGCCATCGGCCCCCGTGCGACGACCGACACCTCCGCCTCCGTGCACACCGAAGAGGGCGTGCGCATGGGCTACAGGCTCAGGGGCCAGGAGCAGATCGTGCGCGCGCTGGAAGACGTAAAGCGCGCGGCCAGGCTGGGCTGCAGGGGCTTTCTCGTCTATGACGAGGGGTGCCTTTGGGCGCTTAACGAGATGCGCAAGGCGGGCGAGATCCCGGCCGACTGCCATTTCAAGATTTCCGCCCACGCGGGCCACGGCAATCCCTGCTCGGCAAAGCTCCTTGAGATGATCGGCGCGGATTCGATCAACCCCGTGCGCGACATACAGCTTCAGATGCTTTCGGCCATGCGACAGGCGGTCAGCGTGCCCATCGACATCCATACGGAAAACCCCAAGTCCACCGGCGGCTTCATCCGCCACTACGAGGTGCCGGAGATGATCCGCGTCGCCGCGCCCATTTACCTGAAGACCGGCGGCTCCGTCGCCGCCACCCACAGCTGGGAATCCACCGAGGACGACGCGAGAAAGCGCGCAAAGCAGTGCGCGCTGGTCAAGCGCATGATCGACGAATACTATCCCGAAGCCGTCTGGTCGCCCAGAGGCAGCCTTACGCAGCAGACTATCACAGAATAAAACAAAGGAGAGCATACCATGAGACATCATGCCTATCAACCCGCTTCCAAGTTCGTCATGGAGCCGATCAACTTCGATAAATACACCGAGCGCGACATGCTCAGGTACTGCCTGGGCGCGACCATGTACATGCCCGGCACCAAGGACTTTTTGCAGCCCATCCTCACGAAAAAGTATCCGGGCCTGACCTCCATGGTCATGTGCTTTGAGGACGCCTGCAAGGAAGAGCTCGTGCCCGAGGCGGAGAGGAACGTCATCAACCTCCTCGACGCGCTGAACGAAGAACTGAAAAAGGGCACGATCAAGTACGAGGAGATCCCGCTGATCATCTTCCGCGTAAGGAACATCGAGCAGTTCAAGCACTTCTCCTCCATGCTCAGGCCCGAGCACATCCACCTCGTGACCGCGTTCAACTTCCCCAAATTCAACATGGAAGACGGCGAGGCGTATTACGAGCACCTGCAGTATCTGAACGAGAAATTCGGCGAGATCATCTACGGCATGCCCATCCTCGAAAGCAAGGAGATGGCTTATCTCGAGACCCGCATCCCGGAGCTCATGGGCGTCAAAAAGATTCTGGACAAATACAAGAATCTGGTGCTCAACGTGCGCGTGGGCGGTACGGACTGGTCGAGCGTGTTCGGCATGCGCCGCGGCATCAACTACACCATCTACGACATCATGACCGTTTCCGATTGCTTAAAGGACGTTCTCAACGTCTTCAGCCGCCACAACGACTACAGCGTGTCCGGCCCCGTGTGGGAGTATTTCCGCGCCAAGAAGGACATGAAGTTCGAAGAGGCGCCCATGAGCATCAACAAGTCCCTGTTCAAGCAGCAGACGCTGATCAACGACGCCGTGGACGGCCTGCTCAAGGAGCTGCTTTTGGACAGGGCCAACGGCTTTATCGGCAAGACCATCATCCATCCCACGCACATCCCCTACGTAAACGGCATGCTTTCCGTGACCAGAGAGGTCTACGAGGACGCGCTTCAGGTGCTGGGCACCAGCGGCGGCGTCATCAAGAGCATGAGCGGCAACAAGATGAACGAGATCGGCCCCCACCGCTGCTGGGCGGAAAAGATCGTCATGCGCGCCAAGGCCTACGGCGTCATAGAGGACGAGAGCAAATACATCGATCTGTTCGACTGAGAACGGCCTTCGAAAGCTGAAAAATATTCGAACACCCGGAGGGAACCATGTCCAAACTGATGTCGATGCACGACGCGATCGCCGCATACGTGCAGGACGGAGATACGCTGTCCTTCAGCGGCTTTACCACGAACAGGAAGCCCTATGCCGCCGTGCACGAGATTTTGCGCCAGGGGCAGGGCAACTTTACGCTTTGGGGCGGCCCCGCCGGCGGCGAGCAGGATCTGCTCATCGGCGAAGGGCGCGTGCGCGTTTTCATCAACTGCTATACGGCAAACTCCGGGTTTTCAAACGTGCTGAGGCGCTACCGCGCTGCCATCGAACAAGGCAAAATTTTGTTCGAAGACTATTCGATGGACGCGGTCATGCTGCAGTTCCACGCCGCGGGTCTCGGGCTTCCCTACATTCCCGTAAGGCTCATGCAGGGCTCGGATCTGGTCGACAAGTGGGGCATCAGCAGGGAAGTAAGACAAAACGAACCGTCTTTGGACGACGACAAGCTGGTCGTCGTCGAAAACCCCTTCGTACCGGGAGAAAAGGTCGTCGCGCTGCCGGTCCCGAGAATAGACTGCGCGATACTCCACGTGCAGCAGGCCTCCCCGGACGGCACCTGCGTCATAGAGGGCGACGAGTTCGGCGACGTGGACATGGCCGTCGCCTCGAAACGGACGGTCGTCACCTGCGAAGAGGTGGTCAGCGACGAATACATAAGGCGCGACCCGACCCGGCCGAAGATTTTCGGCGCCTGTGTGGACGCGGTCGTTCACGCGCCGTACGGCGCCTGGCCTTCGCAGTGCTACGGCTATTACGACGACGACGTGGACGCGCTCCGGGAATACGACGCGGCCTCGAAGTACTATGACCAAAAGGACGCGGAGCAGATATTGCGCAGGGAAGCTGCCAAAAAAGGCGTCGAATACGACCCGGACGTGCAGGTCGAGACCTTTACCGATTACCTGCAGAAATACGTGTACGGCGTAAAGGATCACGCGGCGCTGCTGGACAAACTGGGAGCGACGAGGCTAATAAAGCTCAAAAACGTGCCGGGGCTCGGATACGCCGGCCAAATCGAATAAACCGGAAGGGCGCAGCCGTGGAAGATATAGCGAATCTGAATTATACGAAACAGGAAATGCAGGCTTACGCGATCGCGAAGCTGATCCGGAAGGATCAGATCGTGATCGTCGGCACCGGCCTTCCGCTGATCGGCGGCGCGCTGGCCTCCAGAGTCGTGCAGCCGACCTGCCATTTGATCGTCGAAAGCGGGCTCATGGACTGCCGGCCCATCGAAGTGCCCAGAAGCGTCGCGGATACCCGCTTCATGGCGCACAGCACGGTGCAGTGGCCCAACGTCCGCTTTGTGGGATTTGAAACGAACGAGTATCTGCACGGGCAGAACCGCCTGATCGCCTTCATAGGCGGCGCGCAGATCGACCCGTATGGAAACGTCAACTCCACCTGCATCGGAGACTATCACCGACCGCAGACGCGCTTTACGGGCTCCGGCGGCGCCAACGGCATCGCTACCTACTGCGACACGATCCTCATGATGCAGCACCAGAAGCGAAGGTTCATCGAAAAGGTGGACTATGTCACGAGCCCCGGCTGGATCGACGGCCCGGGCGGCAGGGAGAGAGTCGGCCTCCCCGGAAACCGCGGCCCGCAGGCGGTGGTTACAGACCTTGGCATCATGAAATTCGACGAAAACACGAAACGCATGTACCTTGCGTATTATTATCCCTATTCGTCCGCCGAAACGGTGCGCGAAAACACGGGCTTCGAAATAGACATTTCCAAAGCCGAAATGATGGAAGGGCCCACGGAAGACGTGATCCGGGTCATCCGGGAAGAAATCGACCCGCTGCAGATCTTTATCAAGCGCAAAGCCTGACGGATCAGAGAGAAGCGATACGATGACCTTGCAAATCGTTGTCATACTGGGTTATTTTCTTGTCACGCTCGCGATCGGGATCATGACCGCGAGGGGCACAAATTCAAAAATCTATCACGGCGCCCGCCTGGGCGCAGCGGCGATCGTCTGTGCTTCCGCCGGAGAATGGCTGGGCGGCACGGCCACGACCGGCGTTTCGGAATACGGCTTCGTTTACGGCATCTCGGGCGCGTGGTACACCATCGCCAACGGCTTGGGCGTCATGTTCCTTGCGCTGTTCTTCGCAAAGCTCTACCGCAACATCGGCGCAATGACCATTCCGGGGATCATCAGGTCCCTGTTCGGCAAAAAGGCGCAGACGGTATCGAGCCTTTTGCTGGTGTTTGTCATGCTCGCGGTTGGCGTTTCCCAGATCATCGCCGCCGGAAAATTCGGCCAGGCGCTGCTCGGCCTGGATTTCAACGTGTCGGCGGTCGTCTTTACCGCGATCTTCGTACTGTATACGCTCGCGGGCGGGATGCGGGCCGTAAGCAAGACCAACGCGATGCATCTGATCGTGATGTATACGGGCATACTGACCGCCGTCATCATATTGATCGGCAGGCTCGGCGGCTGGAGCGCGTTCACAAAGAGCGTTTCCGAGGTGGAGGCCTCGGACGGCGGGCATTATTTTTCGATGACGACGATCGGTTTTCCGAAAGTATCGTCGTGGATCATTGCAAGTCTCCTCGGCGCCTGCACAGCGCAGGCGGGCATACAGCCCGTTCTGGCCTCCAAAGACGTGCCGACGGCGAGAAAAGCCTGCGTCTACACCGCCTTGGTCACCGCGCCGTTTGGCCTCATGACGGCCCTGATCGGGATCGTGGGCAAGGTGATGTCCTCTCAGGGCACGCTTTTGGACCTGAACGGGAACGTCGTAACCGACGGAAAGCTTGCCTTGACGAGCGTCATGCTCGACCTTCCGCCCGCCGTGGGCGGCTTGGTGCTGGCGGCCGAGCTTGCGGCCATTCTTTCCACCGCTTCCCCGATCATACTCGCCGCGGGCACGATGCTCACGAAGGACCTGTATCAGGCAAGGCTCAGGCCGAACGCCACCGAGAAACAGGCGATGACGGTTTCGAGGCTGACGACGGCTTTTTCGGGCCTTATCTGCTGCATCGGCGCCATCGCGCTCGTAAAGCAGAACAGCGTTCTGGATATCGTCTATTCGGCCTATTCGCTGCGCGGCGCGCTGTTCATCGTCATTATTTTCGGCTTTCTGTCCAAGCGCGCCGCGCCCCGCGCCGCATGCGTCAGCATGCTCCTGACGGGCGCCGCCGCGATCGGCTGGACGCTGTACAAGGTCGTCACGGGCCGTTATCCCCTGGCGGGCTGGCTCACGGAAACATACGTCGCCGTGTTCACGGCAGCGGTTTCGATGTTCGTTGGTACTTATCTGCACGCAAAAACACCCGACAAACTTTAATTTACGGAGGATTGGAACATGGCGGAAAAACTGATCATCATCGGCACGGGCGGAGCGGCTTCCGAGGTCATAGAGTTCATCAACAGGTATCAGCTCTATGAGATCGTCGGCTTTTCGGTCAACGAAGCGAATATGACGGGCGACAGCTTTAACGGCCTGCCGGTTTATCCGCTGGAAAAGCTGGAACAATACATCGACATGAACACGACGAAGCTGTTCATCGCCGTTTCCTGGTACCAGAGGATGAACAGCCTGAAAAGGAAGATGTACGAGGAGCTCAAGCCGCGCGGCTTCCGCTTCGCGAACCTGATCTCCCCGTCCGCGGACGTGTACGCCGCGGAGATGGGAGAAGGAAACTGGATCTGCGACCACGCCTACTTGTCGCACGGCTGCAAGGTCGGCAACAACAATACCTTCAGGCCCTATTCCGCGCTGGCGCACTATTCCGAGGTCAAAAACCATTGCATCATCGGCATGAAATCGACGGTGGCGGGGCACACGACGATCGGGGATCAGGTGTATATCGGCGTCAGCGCCACGGTCTTCAATAAGATCGACGTGGGGGAGAAATGCCTGATCGGCGGCGCGACCGTCGTCAAAAGGCACCTGCCGCCCTACTCGCTCGTTGTCGTGCCGGATTGCATCGTCAAGCAAAAGGACTCCGAATCCATCGAGAAATATCTGAGCCTGGACCACATCAAAAAGACGATCGGAGATAAACCCAAAGACTGACCGCGCTTTTGAAAACCGCGCGTCGGGAACACGGAACAAAACCGTCCGAAGTATCTACGGAGGGCAAAAATCATGTCTTATACATACACCCGCCCCGAGGTCTTCGTGGATCACGAAGCCCAGAAGCGCAGCGGCCACATGGGGCACGCGCTGGTCGGCGACGGCAGGGGAAACATCCTCGCCTTCTATTCCAACTGCGACTACGACCGCGTGCACGGCCATTCCGGCTACGGCTGGATGGAGTACAAAAAGAGCGGCGATTTCGGCGAAAGCTGGAGCGAAAAACAGATACTGCCCTACTCGATGGAGGTCTATCGGCAGGGACAGCACACCGCGCTGTGCGAAAAAGCGCTGCTTACTCAAAACAGAGAGATCATCTGCCTGTTTCAGATCACCGACGCTTCGCGCCCGATCAGCTGCGTCCCCTTTGGTAAGCCCACCTTCGTCGTGAGCAGAGACGGGGGCGAAAGCTGGACGGAAGCCGGCACGGCCGCCGAGCGCGAGGGACGCATCTACGACTCCAAGACCTTCGGCGCCCACAGCCAGTTCCTCATGCACCGGAACGACGACTTCATCGGCTCGAAGCCCGAGCACGACTTTGCGCTGTACGAATGGGACGCGCCTTCTTCGGCCTTCCGCTTCGTAAGCGCCCTGCCGGGCAATTCCATCGGCAAGGGCTACTGCTGCATGGAGTACGCTTCGGACGGCACGCTGTACGCCTACACCTATGACGCGCTGGAGGAATACCGCATGCCGCGCTATGTGAGCACCGATTTCGGCGCCACCTGGGAGAGCGCGGGCACGGGCTATTTCGACAAGAAGATCCGCAATCCCCAGCTCGTCCGCACGGATTTCGGCTGGTTCATGCACGGCCGGAACGGCGACAGGGGCGACGGCCTGGTCATCTATCACAGCGACGACGGCCTTGGTTGGGAAAAGGGTGAAGTCGTCATCACGCGGCCCTGTCCCGGCGTCGGCTATTATTCGAACAACCTGTATCTTCCCGAAAAGCGCAGTGTGCTGATCCAGTTCTCCCACGTCTACAATATGAACAGGGTCAATATCATGCACATGTTCATCCGGGGCTGACGCGACCTGACGAGGAACTCTATATGAAGAAATTGATCGTTGGCTTGTTGGCGCTCCTTTTCCTGCTCTGCCCGGCGGCGTCCGCGGAGACGGACGGGTCAGAAGAGCGTCAAAGCGGTGATTACGCTTACGTCATCCTGGATGACGGCACGGCGAAGATCACGCGCTATTCAGGCTCTGACAAAGAGCTCGATATCCCATCGGAACTGGACGGACTTACGGTCACGGGCATCGGTAAAAACGCGTTTAAATTCTGCGATCGCCTTACCGCCGTCACGATCCCGGGCAGTGTCACGAGCATCGGCAGCTTTGCGTTTATCGGATGCAGCCGACTTGCCGACATCACGATCCCGGGCAGCGTCACGAGCATCGGCGATTATGCTTTTTGTATGTGCTGGTATCTTACCTCGGTCACGATCCCGGGCAGCGTCACGAGCATCGGCGATTGTGCGTTTCAAGACTGCTATCGCCTGATCTCCGTCACGATCCCGGACAGCGTTACGAGCATCGGCATGAATCCGTTTTTCGATGGTGAGCATGATAAGGAGATCCGTGTATCGGCGGAGCATCCGTACCTCGAGACGGTCGACGGGGTGCTGTTCAGCAAGCCTGACCGGCGGCTGATATGCTTTCCTTACGTTCGCGGGAAGACCGAATACGCCATTCCGCAGGGAACGCAAATCATCGGCGACGCTGCATTTTACGGCAGCAGCCATCTGACCGCCGTCACCATCCCGGACAGCGTCACAAGCATCGGCAATTACGCCTTTGCCAGCTGCCAGAGCCTGACCGCTGTCACTATACCCGAGAGCGTCACGGCCATTGGCGATTCTGCGTTTTCTTACTGCATGCGCATGACCGACATCGCCATCGCCGGCAGCGTCGCAAGCATCGGTGATGATGCGTTTGGCCACTGCGACAGCCTGACGGCCGTCACCATTCCGGACAGCGTCACAAACGTTGGTGTAAACCCGTTTCGTGACTGTGAGAAGCTTAAGGAAATCCATGTATCACCCGAACACCCGTATCTCGAGACGATCGGCGGGGTGCTGTTCAGCAAGCCTGACAGGCGGCTGATATGCTATCCGTACGCATCCAAAGATTCCGAATATTCCATTCCGCAGGGAACACAAACCATCGGAGAAGATGCGTTTTACTACTGCGAGGGCCTGACGTCCGTCACGATCCCGGACAGCGTTACGAGTATTGAGAACGGAGCATTTGCCTGGTGCGGAAACCTGACCGCTGTCAACATCCCGGACAGCGTCACCTCTATCGGTGCTGCCGCGTTTTTCATCTGCAGCAGCCTGACCGCTGTCAACATCCCGGACGGCGTTACAAGCATCGGCAATCAAACATTTGAGCAATGCAGCAGCCTGACCGCTGTGACCATTCCCGACAGCGTCACAAGCATCGGCTATGAAGCGTTTTTCAACTGCAGCAGTCTGAGCGACGTCACCATCCCGGGCAGCGTCACATCCATAGGAGATGGTGCGTTTGGCCAATGCAGCGGTCTGACCGATTTGACCATTCCGGACAGCGTCACAAGCATCGGCAAACGCGCGTTTTACCTCTGCAGCGGATTGACCTATGTCACCATTCCCGCAAGCGTCACGAGCATCGGCGATGAAGCGTTCTCCTTCTGCGCTAAAACACTCGCCGTTACAGTGGACCGCGGCTCCTGGGCTGAGCAGTACTGCAAAGAAAACGGGCTGAACTACAGTTTTTCCGACGGCTCGGACTGACGGAACGGATACAACGGAGAATTGTAAATAGTACGTAAACTTGAAAAATATCCCTTGACAAAAGGGTTGATCTGTAGTAATATATATAAGCTGCCTTGAGCGAGGGCGCTCGGGCGGTTCGGACCTTGAAAACGATACAGAGAACAGAACGCAAGAAAGACAGTTAATTTCGAGAGTTTACGGGAGCCTGTCCGGGGCTCGGGACTCGGCTGACGGTGTTGGCGCACCGGGGGTCGGGGGCTGAGTGAGAGAGGGGCAGGGGTACCGAAGGATTGAACGCAAGAGTTTGATC
>JAFPWH010000044.1 GCA_017395065.1 Clostridia bacterium
CGACTTCTATACGGAGCAGCTGCAGAACTACTACATCACCGGGCACGTCACCTGGTCGCAGGCGATCCTCGAATCCTACTTCGGCGTCGGCATGCCCGAAGTGGAGGAAGAGGGGGAAGGCGAGGACTTCGGCGACGACGATATGGAAATCTTCGACGACTGATCCCGCCACGTATCAGCCACCCATTCCCGCTTGCACGGGGTGGGTGGCTTTTTTCGCAAAAAGGCGCGTTCACGCCCGAAAGGAGACAGGGAGAGGGAATGCCCTGTACGAAAGAGGAACCCTCATTGCGATGCTATGCGCTATTGCTCGGTCTGCAAAAGGCAGAAGAACGCTTCGATTTCGGCGGCGTGCTTGCCTGTGCACAGCACGTGGTGGTTGTTGATGGGCTTGGTCAGGAAGTAGGAGAAGTCGTCCAGCTTTACGTGGACCTGCGTTCGGCACAGCGCGTCGCTGAAGGCCGATTTTACGACGGTCCCCTCCAGCGCGCAGAAGCGGGACAGGTCGCCTTCGCACTTGAAAAGCGTGCAGTCGCCCTCGTTAAACGTTCCCTGCACGGCCGCGCCGATGCCGGATTCGAAGTGGGTATTCAGGCAAAAGCCGTCCAGCATCGTCACGGGCACGGTGCAGTGGGCGAACACCGCCTGCCCGGTCTTCGTGTCGAAGCGGCTCGGATTGCACATGAACAGGGGCTTTCCCGTGACGCTTCCCAGGATCGCCATGGAAAGGAGCGTGGGCATGTCGCCCTCGCAGCCGCCGTACACGCCCAGACTGTTCAGGATCGAAAGGCCCAGGCACCCCGTCGAATGTACGCTGTCCAGCAGGTCGAAGCAGCGCACCGATACGCCGATCAGGCCGTATTTGTCGACCAGGCGCTGAAACGCGCCGTAGATGCACAGCGCCTTTTCGATCTCGTCTTTGTCGAAGGACTGCCGCTTGAAGAGCAGCGTGTACTCGTTTTCCTCGTAGGAGCGCTTTTGGATTTCGTCCAGCAGTTCGTCCATCGCTATGGACACGAAGCCCAGCCCCAGCTTTTCCGCGACGGCATCCGGGGAATAGTCGCTCGCGATCAGCCAGTCGGACGGGGCGCCGACGCAGCCCAGCTTTTTGCCGCGCAGGGCCCTGAGCGCCCGGTGCGCGTTTCGCAGAACGCGGATCTTTTCGGCCAGCTGCCCGATGTCGCCGTGCAGGATCTCGCCGAACGAACCGTGCTTGCGTAGGTAGCTCAGTATCTCCATCGAGGCCGCGAGCGAATTGGATTCCCCGCTGGTCAGGATGAAGCAGCGGCGGCCCCGGAGCTTCGGGAAAATCTCAAGAAAATAGCCCTCGCTTCCGCCCGAGGCCACGAAGAGCAGCGCGAAATCCTCCGAAAGGTATCGCGTCAGGTCGATTTCGACAAGCTCCTCCCCGAGGGCTTGCGAAAGGGAAGCGACAAAGGAAGCGGCGCGCTGCTGCGTGTTCACGGACAGCGGACTGCGAATCTGATAATATCCGATCATGACGACACTCCTAATAAATTAATAATGAAGAATAATCGGGGGTTGACGGGTTTTGAGCGTAATACTGGTACGACGCATTTTGCAGACGGCTTCGGTCGGGGCGGTGGGGCCGGAACGCGCCGCCTAATAATCGAAGATTGAGACACGCGGAACGCAGAGTCCGTTTTCGTCCTTTCCGTTTTCGGCCACGAAAGCAGAAACCGCATCCGGGTCCAGCGTTTCGTAATACTTCGCGGCGGCGGCGGGGAGGTAGCCCAGCACGGAGCCGTCTTCGGTCAGGACGGCGTACTTGCCGTTGGCCGGGTCGAGATCAATCTGCACGCGGTCGCCGCGCCGGGTCAGTGCGGCGGCGAGCTGTATATCGTTGCTCCTTACGCCCATGAGCCGCCAGGCGCGCGCGTCCGGGGAGGATTTCAGACGGCGGGCAAGCTCGTCGCGGTAAAAGACGAGGGCGGCGGACAGCTCGCGCTTTTCGTCGTCCGCGTGAACGATGACCGCGCGGCAGGGTTCGCCGGTGCGCAGCCATTCCTTGGCGACGCTCTCCGCGGTCGGGTGTACGAGGGTGCCCACGCGCTTTCCTTCCGCCAGCACGGAGACTTTGTCGGTCTCTTCGTTGTAGCTGAAGGACGCGTCACGGCCCGTGAGCGTTTCGAGGGGGATATCCTTGCGGGGTTTGAGGTCCACGCGCTTATAGAAATACTTTACGATCGCGCCGTTTACGTTGCGCTCGATACTGAGTTCTTTCTTTTCCGGCTGCGCGGGCGCGGCGGACGGACCGGGCGCGCCGTGATCCTGCGGCGGCCTGTTCGTTTTGCGGCCGAACAGGCGAAACGCGAGGTAAACGAAGGGAAAGAGGCAGGCTGCGACGATCGCGAAGAGCTTCAGGCTGACTTCTATCGACTGGTAAAACCATTGCGCGGCGAGCACGCCGACGATGGAAATCAAAAAGGACGTGCCGAGGGCGGTAAGCAGCATGGTATGACCTCTTTTCGCATTTATGCTTTGTCGGAATTCCCTAAATCGCCTGCGGAATATGTTCCGGGCAAAGCGCAGTTCGGTGTTTTTCGGCGGACGGGCAGGCCTGTGTCGTTTTAAGAGTTCTCTTCGGCGATTCCGAGATAGACGTTTTCCTGATCGAATACCATACTGATGGAGTGACTATAGAGGAGCTTTACCGTCTCGATATTCTCCAAAAAGGGCCTTACGCAGCTGCCCTGATGATCGTCCAGCTTGCGAAGCTGCTCCACAGCCCTTTGCGCTTCGAGCTTATCCAACTTGTTCCCGGCCTCGATCAGCGCTTCGTCTACAGGTCCTTCGCTGAGATAAGGAATTTTGGCGATCGCCTGGCCGGCGGCCCTGCTCAGGCTCCCGAGCCCCTTTAACAGTGTGGACTCGACGGAAGAGCTGAAATACGCCTTCGATTGATCGCAGCATTCCTTGTACAGTTCCCGATACTGCAGAGAATAATCCTCGATTTTCTGTTTTATTCCGTTCAGGTATCCGGCGGCGTAATTGCCTACCAGCATGACGTCCAGAAAAGCAGAAAAGCCGAGTGTATAGAGTGCCAGCTGGTACTCCGTGAGGGCAGACCGAACGGCGTCGATCTGCTTTCTGACGTCGCTGCCGATATGGATCGAGGATTTTTTCCTGAGTATTGAAGCGATCTGATCTCTGTAGAAGAGTATTTTCTGCTCTGCCGCCTGCCGGATGTCCAGAACCTTGATATGGTTGCTGTTTTTGTACATATCGTTGTTCCAGTTGAACCTGTAATTGTTCAGGATATCCGCAAGAAAGATCAGATCGCCGCGCAGCTCGGCCTTCTCCTTCCGAACGAGAAAATCCATCATTTCCTGCTGCAGTTCCTTTATGGCGTCGAGCTTCTTTTCGATGTTCGCGAGGGCTGCTGCCATGAAAACCATGGTGGGGTTGCATTTAAGCGGCGTCAGCTTTGCTTGCCCTGCGATTTGATTGTTGGCGTTCAAAACCGTTCCAAGATTGCCTGTGCCGTCTTTGAATTGCGCAAGATGCGTGCCGCTGGGTATGGTGACGTTATACAGGCTGCTCGTGGCACCCTTGCCGCCGAATACTTTCCTGACCGCGTTGGAGAGCGGTTCAAATGCGGCTCCCAAGGAGGTGATCCCGGAGA
The DNA here is from genome assembly GCA_017395065.1 of Clostridia bacterium. Classification (GTDB taxonomy): domain Bacteria; phylum Bacillota; class Clostridia; order Christensenellales; family Aristaeellaceae; genus RUG14130. The sequence continues at coordinate 3,647 of JAFPWH010000044.1, forward strand.
TTGGCAATTTTGTATAGTTCGCCAAAGAGGTTTCTTCGTTAAACAGCGTCGGGCTCAGAGAGATATTTCCCGTCTCCAGCAACACTGCGGCGCCCATCTCTGTAAGCTCGTTAGCCATTTGCAACACACTCCTTTACTCTAAGGCATTTCAATAGGGGTTCACGGCCTTCGAAAATCCAGTATATGCAAAGCGGCGGAATATGTCAACAGGATGAAGAGATTTCCGCCCGCTTTCCCCTACAGCACCAAAAACGCGCCGATGCGCAGGGTGGTGCCGGCGGATTCGGGATTGCGGGTGGGGGATACGCGGATTTTCAGCGTGTGCTCGCCCTCGGGGAGGTTTTTTGCAACGCAGGCGGCGTTTGCGCGGCTGAAGCGCTTGCAGTAGCTGTCCCAGGCGGAGAGGGGGACCTCGTCCCCTCCGTCGACGGAGCAGAGCGCGTCGCCGCTGTCCGGCGCCATCATCCAGTAAAGGTCGACGCGGCTGCCGGTGAATGTGAACGTAAGACAGCCGCCCGGTTCGGTGCACTCGATGTAGCGCGGGTAGCGGCGGCAGAGGGACTGCTCTTTGAGCGTCCAATTTGCGTCCGCCACGGCCTCCAGGCAGTCGACGACGCGGGCGCGCAGGTGCGATTTTTCATATTCGACGAGGGGAGGTGGCAGCTTTTTGGCTTCTGGCGCGGGGAGCTTTTTGGCTTCGGCAAGCAGCCTTTCCAGCTGCTTTTGCAAGACGGAAGCGCACAGCGCGTAGCCCGCCTCGTTCGGGTGGCAGCCGTCGGTCGTGTAGGAAAGCCACGCGTCCCCTTCGGAGAGGGCGCGCGTTCGCAGCGCTTCGCCCACGTCGATCTGCGGCACGTCGTAGTGCTCTGAGACTGCGCCGTGCGCGAGCTTTGCGTGCCATACGCCGCCTTCGGCCATGAGCGTCGACAGGGTCCTCGTCGTCGTGTACACGGTCACGAGGTCCGCCGTCGGGGCGCTGTGAAAGATCTTCAGAAAGCAGGCCTCGGCGTTTTTGAGCGCGGTCTCATAGTCCAGAAAACTGTCGTTGACCGCGAACTCGAAAAACACGAGGTCGGGTTTATGGGCGCAGACGTCCCTTTCGCAGCGGAAGGCGCCGAGCGTGGAATCCGTGCCGCCGATGGCGGCCTGCACGGCCTTTATGCGGCAGCGCGGGAATTTTTCTTTCAGATAGGCGGTCGTGCGGTTTGCCCAGCACTTTTCCGGGTCCGAAACGCCCGCGCCCTCGGTGATCGAGCCGCCGAAATACACTACCGTGAATTCGGTCGCGTGCGTAAGCTTCCAGAGCGTATTTTCAAGCATTTTTTGAACCTCAGCTTAACTCAATTCTTTGAAACCGCAGCGTGCCGTCGCCGTTGGGGAAAGCCTCCGCGGCGCAAAGGCTGCCCGCGTAGCCGCCCTCGCCCTGAAAGCCCATGAAAACGCGCCTGCCCGTTCCGGGGAGCAGCGCGGATTTCGGCACCGCGCCGCAGGGGATGCGGTCGTCGTCGGGGCGGGTCCACGGGCCGAGGGGCCCTTTGGAATACAGATAGCGCGAGACGGAGCCGATGCCGAAGACGAGGTAGTAGTACCCGCCGAAAAAGAACCAGTCCGGGCATTCGGGCGTCTGCTCCCTTTCGGGATGGCCGGGCGGGCAGAAGTCGTGCCAGTTCATAAAGCACCCGGCGTCCTGCCAGCCGGTCGGCGCCATGCGCTCGTTTACGAGGTGCGCAAGGCATCCGCCGCCGCCCTTCAGGCGGGTCGTTATCAGCATGTGGTACAGCCCGCCCGAAAAGAACGGCTTGGGGTCGCGCGCGGCGCCCTGATCGTAGACGTCGGGAAGGGTGAACCATTCGCCCGTCTTTTCAAAATGCAGGAGGTCCTTCGACACGGCGCAGCTGAGCCACGCGGGCGAACGGTCGGCCATCCTGACCGCGTACCAGGCATGCCATAGGCCGCCGGCCTTGATGACAGAGCCCGTGCAGATCGAGCCCTCCCAGCTTTCGGTGATCGGCACGGCCAAAGGGTGTTCGTCCCAGAGCAGGAAGTCCTTCGTGGACGCGTGCGCCCACTGGTGCGCGCCCAGGCGCCACTTGCTTTTGTGGTGGTGCCTGTCCAGAAGGTAGAACAGGTGGTACCTGCCGTCGCCGTCCTCGTCGGAATAGGGCATGCAGTCGCCTATGTTCACGCCGGGCGCGCGCAGCTGATCGGTCGTTATGCCCGTTCGAAGAGGCGCGGGCGCTTCGGCTTCCTCCGCTCCGAGCGAGCGTATCTTTACGGGAAAAGCGCCTTTTTGGGTGCAGGCGGCGGACAGATACCCGTTTCCGCAGGGCCACTCCTCGTCGGCGAGCTTTCCGCTTACGAAGAGCGCGATCCTGACCGGATTTACGACGAGCCTGACTTCGTCGCCGCTTTCGGCTTCGGCCGAAAGGCGCAGCGGTTCTTCGCTGAAATCGTACCAAATCTCTATGGAGAGCCTTTTTTTGTCGAATACGGCGCGCAATGCCGTTTTTTCCGCGCTTTTCAGCACGGTCTCGCCCTCGGCGGCGAGAAAGCTGAGCTCGATGCTTTCCATATTATACTCCCTCCTGAGGCGTTATTTCAAAGCCGTTCCTTTCTTTTTTCCTCAAGCTTCATTTATTATATAGGAAAGAAAGCTTTATTTCAAGGCCGAAATGCGGGCGGAGCGCGTCAAGACGGGCTGTCGGTCGATGCGGCTGCCGCACTCATCCCAAATGCTGCCTGCCGGCGGTTTTCACGCTGAGCGGCGGGAGAAATTAAATTCCGTATACGGATTGACAAGTGACCTTTCGTTCACTATAATTTGTGAACGAAAGGTCACCAAGTTTGTGCGGAGGTTCGTATGGCAAAGGACACGAAGGAGAAGATCCTGACGGCGGCGCTGGATCTGTTCTCGCAAAAAGGATATGAGGGTACCAACATGCGGGAACTGAGCGCTTCCCTGGGACTGGTCAAGTCCGGCATCTACAAGCATTTTGAGAGCAAGGAAGCCGTCTGGAACGAACTGCTCGACAGGATGATCGCCTATTACGGGGAGCGCTTCGGCTCTGCTGAGCGTCTGCCGCCCGTGCCGGATTCCCCGGAAGATTTCGTCTCCATGACGATGCGGATGGTGAACCTCACGATCCGCGACGGGCAGATCGTGAAGACGAGGAAGGTGCTTACGCTGGAACAATACCGGGACGAACGCGCGCGGGAATTGGCGACCAAGCACTTCCTGACCGGCCTTACGGAGATGTTCACGCGCATTTTCTCCGGCATGATGGAGAAAAAACTGATCCGCCGGGACGATCCCGAGATGCTGGCCTTCGCCTACACCGCGCCGATCTCGGCGCTGATCCACCTGTGCGACCGGGAGCCGGAGAAAACGGAAGACGCGATCGGGAGGATCGAAGCCTTCAGCCGGCACTTTATTGCGGTTTATGGGGTGAAGCAATGATGTTTGATCTGAGCAAGTATCTGGACGATCTGATCCTGAACTGCCGGTCATTTTTCGGAGAGCGGCTGCTGTACGTCGGCCTGCAGGGAAGTTATCTGCGAGGCGAAGCCCATGAAAACAGCGATATCGACGTCATGGTGATCCTGGATCGGTTTTCCGTGCGGGATATGGACACATACCGCGAAATTCTGAAGAAGATCGGCTTTTATGAGAAATCCTGCGGTTTCATTTGCGGGAAAGACGAAATGAAGCGCTGGAATCCCCCGGAGGTTTGCCAGCTGCGCCATACGACGAAAGACCTGTTCGGCGCTTTGGCGGATTATCTTCCGCCCGCGACGCGGGAAGACGAAATCAACTATGTCAAGCTGAGCCTTGGGAACCTGTATCACGAACTGTGCCACCGCTATATTCACGCGGACAGGGACAGGAACACAGCCAAATTCCGCGGGACCAGCAAATACGTGTTTTACCTGATCCAGAATCTGCATTTTCTGGAAAGCGGGCGTTTCATCCTCAGCAAAAAGGACCTGAAGGCAGCGGTGTCGCAGGAGGACCGGCCGGTTCTGGAATTGGCCGATCTGCCGGACGGCTACGATTTCGATCGGGCTTTCTCTTCCCTGTTTGACTGGTGCCAAAGAGCTTTTGAACGCGTCGGGCGCCTTGGATGAACATGTTATCCGCAGGCATAACAGGCACATTCAAACCGAGGATATATGACAGAGTCGGTTTCATCGAACAAAAAGTACTGTCTGTGATCGACGGGTGATACTGGCTGCCTTCTCGGTGAACGGTACAGATTCCCGCTTGCGGGGAAGCCGATATGCACGGACGCAGTTATTTCCTGTGTGAAAGAATACTGACAAACGCCCGGATGGGATAGAAATGCATCTTGCCGGCACATTTGCGCAAGTCACCGGCTGATGTATAGACAGGAATGGGTATTTGGATACAATGGATTCTGGGGGTGGCACAATGAGGGTGACGGTGGAGCAAATCGAACCGAAGGACGAAGAAGAGCTGATCGTGCGCTGCCATGACCCCGGTGCAGCGTGGGTGTCGAGCGTGACGGAGGCAGCTTCCGGTCAGCGGACGGTCTGCGGCTGGCAGGAGGATACGGTGCATCGGCTGAAGCTGTCGGAGATCTTCTACTTCGAGGTCGTCGATGACCGATCCTTTCTCTACACGCAGGCGGCGGTATTCGGGACGAAAGAAAAATTGTACGAGTTTGAACGGTTGTGCGAGGGCAGTACGCTGTTCCGCTGCAGCAAATCCATGATCCTGAACGCGGAGAAGATCGATTATGTCCGCCCTTCCCTGTCCGGGCGTTTTGAGGCGGTGCTGTCCAACGGAGAAAAAGTCGTCGTTTCCCGGAAATACGTGGCGGATCTGAAACGGATGCTGGGGGTGTAAACGCTTATGAAAAACATCATGCTCTGGATGCGGCGCTATGTGACAGTGTATGGAATCATTATGCTGTGTACGTTTTTTATGTGCCTGCTGTTTAATCCGACCTCGGAGCTGCCGGTTGTTTCCTTCTTCGGCCGCATCATGGTGTTCACGCTGATCGCCATCCTTTCGCTGGCGGTGTACTGTTCCGGGGAAGAACTGACGGTGAAGGCCTGGTGGGTGCGGACCGTGCTGCATCTGCTCCTGCTGGAAGCGGTGCTGCTGCCGCTGGCGCATTCCTGGGGCTTCTGGCACAGCGGAACAGACATTCTGGTTTACGCGGGCTTCATTCTGCTGGCCAAAGTCCTGTGGCACCTGGTGGATTACAGTCTCAACGCGAAAACCGCGGCGCAGATCAATGAAAGAATCCGGAAGAACCGGCTGGAAAAGAAATCTTGAAAGGAATGAAAAACATGGAAAATACCATCATCCGACTGGAGAAAAAAGAAGACTACCGGGAGACGGAAAACCTGATCCGGGAATCCTTCTGGAACGTGTACCGCCCGGGCTGCAGCGAGCATTACGTAATGCATGTGCTGCGGGACGACCCTGCCTTCATCCCGGAGCTGGATTTTGTGATGGAGCAGGACGGGAGGCTGATCGGTCAGAACATGTTCATGAAAACGGTCATCAACGCCGACGACGGACGGGATATCCCTGTGCTGACCATGGGCCCCATCGGCATCACGCCGGATAAGAAACGGCAGGGTTATGGAAAAAAGCTGCTGGACTTCTGCCTGGAAAAGGCTGCGGCCATGGGCTTTGGCGCGGTGCTGTTTGAGGGCAACATCAAATTCTACAGCCACTGCGGCTTTGATTATGCCCGGAAGTTCGGCATCCGCTATCACGATCTGCCGGAAGGCGCGGACGATTCCTTCTTCCTGTGCAGGGAGCTGGCGCCGGGGTATCTGAACGGCGTCACCGGCATATATCAGACGCCCAGGGGCTACTATGTGGATGACGCGGACGTGGCAGAATTCGACCGGCAATTTCTGCCCAGGGAAAAGCTGAAGCTGCCCGGGCAGCTGTTTGATTGACGGAGGAAAAAATGAAATGCAATAAGCGCACAGGCTTTCTTTGGAGCAGCGTTCTGCTCCTGAGTTTTGCAGTCTGGACATTTCTGATTCAAACGGTGGATGTTCAGCTCGCAGGCGTCAATGGGACGAACGTGGGCTTTGCTTCCGTCAACACCCGGTTTCATCGCCTGACAGGCGTGCATATGGGCATCTACACCGTTACGGACTGGCTGGGGCTGGTGCCCATCGCGGTGTGCATCGGCTTTGGTCTGCTGGGCCTTATGCAGTGGATTCGCAGGAAAAGCATCACCAAAGTGGACAGGGACATTCTGCTGCTGGGCGGGTATTACATCCTGGTCATTCTGGGTTATCTGATCTTTGAGATGCTCCCCATCAATTACCGCCCCATACTGATCGACGGGGCTATGGAGGCATCCTATCCCTCCTCCACCACTCTGCTGGTGCTCAGCGTAATGCCGACGCTGTTGTTCCAGACGGGCAGGAGAGCAAAGAGCCAAACGATCCGGCGGATCACAGCGGCGTTTGTCGTCCTGTTTTCCGCGTTCATGGTGATCGGCAGACTGGTGGCCGGGGTGCACTGGCTCACGGATATCGTCGGTTCCGTGCTGCTGAGCGCGGGGCTGTACTGTCTGTACAGGACCGCTGTGACTGCCATGGATCATCCGAGCGAAAAATAAAACGGATATGCAGGAGATACGAACCAAATCCAAGGAATGTCCCGTCGTGGAAGCTGCCGGAGAAGGTGGGCCTGCGGTGCGAGGCGCATTTCACGCAGAACATCCGGTTCCACCGGGACAAAAACGGTAATCCCATTTGGAAGGATACGCTTGTGTACGCAATTTTGGAGAACGAAACGGTTCGGTAAAGGATCAGCTTCCTTTATCCGAATTCCCGGCGGGGTTAAATGAGGCAAGGGCTGTGAAGTCAGGACCCTTGCCGTTCTTGCCTTTGCGCGGCGTTTCCGCGTGCGGGAAAAAACGAACTGTTTCGTTTTGATGTCATTATTTGACCAAAAAACAACATATGACGGAGAAGATGTGTAAAATATGATAAGAATTAAGGTGATAATATGATAAGCTCTTGAAAACGATGATAATTGAAGATATAATTATGCAGGTTATATATAGGGAAATCTCTGCCCCGTCCGGGCGTCTGAAACCGGAGCGGAAGGGCTTTAAACGGATCATGTTTAAAAATTTATATAATTCAGGAGGACATGTATGAAACGCTTAGCCTTGATCGTACTGGCTTCGCTGCTGGTGCTGTGCCTGCTTGTGCTGGCCTACGCCGAAGGCGATCCCGAGACAAAGCAGAAGGTGACCGTAACCTGGGGAGGATCCGTGTTTTACTATAACGGCCAGGTTCAGTTTCCCAGCGCCACCGCGGAGGGATACGAGGTCGAAGTGACCCCGGACGAAGGCTCGATGGAGCCGGGTACCTACACCGCCAAAGCGACCCTGATCGGCGCGGACGACTGTGAGATCACGAATCCCACGTGCGCTTACGAGATCAAGCGCATCGAAGTGGAATTCACCTGGTCGGTCGCCGCCAAGTATACCTACAACGGCGACGAGCAGGCGCCCACCGCCACCGCAAGCCCCGACGCGGCGTTCGACCTGACATACAAGGCGGGCGACGGCAAAAGCGCCGGCAGTCACACGCTGGAGGCCACGCCAAGCGACACCCAGCATTACGTCGCCAAGGAAGGCACCAACACCTGCACGTACACGATCGAAAAGAAGCCCGTCACGATCAGCTGGAGCAAGTACGAAGGCCTGGTCTTCGACGGCGCTAAGCATGTTCCCGAGGCGGAGGGCGACGCCGATGTCACCGTGAACGTCGAAGTCACCAAGGGCGACAAGGAAAGCACCAAAGCGGGCGACTACACCGCGACCGCCACGCTCGACGACCCCGACAACTACGAGATCAAAGAAGGCGCGACGCAGGATTACACGATCGCCAAGCAGCAGGTCACGATCACCTGGGCCGGCTATGAGGGACTGGTCTTCAACGGAAAGGCCCAGATCCCGACGGCGGAAAGCGACGCCGATCCCGCAGTCGGCATCAACGTGAAAGTCACCAAGGGCGACGAAGAGAGCGTAAACGCGGGCGACTACACCGCGACCGCCGAACTCGTCGACCCCGACGACAACTACGAGATCAAAGAAGGCGCGACGCAGGATTACACGATCGCCAAGCAGCAGATCACGATCACCTGGGCCGGCTATGAGGGACTGGTCTTCAACGGAAAGGCCCAGATCCCGACGGCGGAAAGCGACGCCGATCCC
>JAFPWH010000045.1 GCA_017395065.1 Clostridia bacterium
GGCATTCAGGCCTTCTCCGGCGAGAACAGCGCTCGCTATCTCTCAGCGCTGTCCAACGATGCGAACACCATCGAACAGGACTATCTCCGGTTGCTGCAAAACATGATCGAGGTCGGGATCACCTTTATCGGCGCCCTGGGGCTCATGCTGTGGTACAGTCCGCTGCTGACGCTGATCGCCATCGGCTTTTCGCTGCTGCCCGTCATCGTTTCCGTGGTGCTTGGCAACAAGGCGGCTGTCGCGGAAAAGGACGTTTCCGACAAGAAAGAGCGTTACACCGGCATGCTCAAGGACGTGCTCTCAGGCTTTGCGGTGATCAAGAGCTTCAAAGCGGAGAAAAGCATCTCCGGCATCCACGACAAGAGCAACGACAGCGTGGCAGGCGCGGTGACCACACGGGAAAAGGTCAAGCTCCATGTTTCCTATGCCTCCAGCTTCGCGGGCGGCATCCTGCAGTTCGGCGTTTTCTTTGTAGCGGCGGCACTCGCACTCTCTGGAAAGGCGGGCATCACCGCCGGTACTGCGATCGTCTTCGTGCAGCTTCTGAACTATGTTCTGGCGCCGATCCAGGTCTTTCCAATGTTTTTCGCCGGGAAAAAGTCAGCATACGGCCTCATTGACAAACTGGCCGAGGCGCTCAGCAAAAATGTCCCGGACGAGGGCGAAACCATCGAGCCGAAACTTACAGAAGGCATCGAGATCCGTGATCTGAGCTTTGCCTATGAGGAAGGCAAGACCGTGCTTCACGACGTCGATATGGATATGAAAGCCGGCGGTTGCTATGCGCTCGTGGGTGGCTCCGGAAGCGGCAAGTCCACGATCCTGAACCTGCTGATGGCCTCGTCCGACAACTATGGAGGCGAGATCCTTTACGACGGAAAAGAGCTGAAGGAGATTTCCGCAAGCTCCCTCTACGATCTCGTCTCCATCATCCAGCAGAACGTGTTCGTGTTCAACAGCACGATCCGGGACAACATCACCATGTTCTCCCAGTTCCCGGAGGAGGAGATCGAACGCGCAGTTCGCCTGTCGGGGCTTAGCAGGTTGATCGACGAAAAAGGCGCTGATTATCTCTGCGGCGAGAACGGCTCCGGACTCTCCGGCGGCGAACGCCAGCGCATCTCCATCGCCCGTGCATTGCTGCGCAAGACCCCCGTGCTTTTCGTAGATGAGGCCACGGCAAGCCTGGATGCGGAAACCTCTTTCGAGGTGATAGACGCGATCCTGAAGCTCGACGGCTATACCCGTGTCATCGTCACCCACGATCTGGACGAAAATATCCTACGCCGCTGTACAGGTTTATTCGCGCTGAAAAACGGCGCGGTGTCCGAACAGGGCAGCTTCGACGAGCTCATGGAGCAGAAGGGCTATTTCTATTCGCTGTTCACCGTTTCTCAGCAGTAATAGCCATGAATACTTATTGCTGAAAGCAGACTAAGTGTTTCGAAGAAACGCGCAGCTCGCACTTGTGCGATCATAAGGGTTTGGGATTATCCCAAC
>JAFPWH010000046.1 GCA_017395065.1 Clostridia bacterium
CGACTTCTATACGGAGCAGCTGCAGAACTACTACATCACCGGGCACGTCACCTGGTCGCAGGCGATCCTCGAATCCTACTTCGGCGTCGGCATGCCCGAAGTGGAGGAAGAGGGGGAAGGCGAGGACTTCGGCGACGACGAAATGGAAATCTTCGACGACTGATCCCGCCACGTATCAGCCACCCATTCCCGCTTGCACGGGGTGGGTGGCTTTTTTGTGCCGGGCATGGTTCAATTCTTGCATGTGAAAGTATGTTGTTTATAATGTTGTTTATAGCGCGTAATTATACAAAATAGAGACGAATTAGGGGAAAAACTGCGAATGGCGCGAAGACAAAAATAACCCCGCAATCGCCTTATTTTATGGGCTTTTGCGGGGTTTCAGCGGAGAAGCCGGGATTTGAACCCGGGCGGCGGTTATCCCACCCTACTCCCTTAGCAGGGGAGCCCCTTCGGCCTCTTGGGTACTTCTCCACAGCCGAAGACATAACGGAGAGAGAGGGATTCGAACCCCCGGTGCCTTTCGACATCACTGGTTTTCAAGACCAGCGCCTTCAACCACTCGGCCATCTCTCCTCGAACCAGTATTTGTTATTATACAGGACAAAGCGCGTTTTGTCAATACCTGCTTTTTTATTTCATTGTAAAACGCGGGGAATGAAATTTGCACAAACTTTTTCGCCGAGTGGCTTTACAAATTTCGCCGCTTGTTATACAATAGAGTCACAAAAATAACGGAGGTTGATTATGAGCGCAAACGAAAAGCGGATCCTGACAGGTTTTGAATACGCCAAAGAGGTATACGCCGAAAAGGGCATCGACGTCGAAAAAGCCATGCAGAAGGCGGCGGGCTTCGCCGTTTCCATGCACTGCTGGCAGGGCGACGACGTCATCGGCCTCGAAGCGGACGCGGGCGGAACGAGCGGCGGCATACAGACCACGGGCAACTATCCCGGCCGCGCGCGCAACGGCGACGAGCTGCGGACAGACTTTTTAAAGGCTTGCTCCATGATCCCGGGCAAAAAGAAGCTGAACCTGCACGCCAGCTACGCCGAGCTGCACGGCAAAAAGGTGGACCGCGACGCGTACACCGCCGAGGACTTTGCCGACTGGATCGCCTTTTCCAAAGAAAACAAAATGCCCCTGGACTTTAACCCGACCTATTTCGGACATCCCAACGTGGCCGACGGCTTCTCCCTGGCCAGCGCGGACGAGGGCAGACGCAAGTTCTGGGTCGAGCACGGCAAGCGCTGCCGCGAGATCGGCTATGAATTCGCCAAGGCGCAGGGCGAGCCCTGTGTGATTAACTTCTGGTGTCCGGACGGCTACAAGGACACGCCTGCCGATACAGACAGCCCGAGAGCGCGCCTGGTCAAGAGCCTGGACGAGATTTTCGAGGGCACGAAGCAGATAAGCAAGGAATACGTGCTGGACGCCGTGGAGAGCAAGCTCTTCGGTATCGGCGTTGAGAGCTACACCGTCGGCTCCAACGAACTCATGATGGGCTACGCGCTCAGCCGCGGAAAGCTGCTGACGCTCGATACCGGCCATTTCCATCCCACCGAGCAGGTCTCCGACAAGCTGAGCGCGGTACTGCAGTACATCCCCCAGATGCTTCTGCACATCAGCCGCCCCGTAAGATGGGACAGCGACCACGTCGTCACCTGGGATCAGGAGACCAGCCGCATATTCAACGAGATCGTCGCCAATCACTACGAGGGCCGCGTGCTGTGCGCGCTGGACTACTTCGACGCCTCCATCAACCGCGTCGCCGCCTGGGTGATCGGCGTAAGGAACGCGCAGAAGATGCTGCTCAGCGCCTACCTGGCTCCCAACGATAAGCTCAGGGAAGCCGAGTACGCCGGCGACTTCACTTACCGCCTTGCCGCGCAGGAAGAAGCCAAGAGTATGCCCTTCGGTCCCGTTTGGGACATGTACTGCTTAAAGCAGAACGTGCCCGTGGGCGAAGACTGGATTTGCGAGATCAAACAGTACGAAAAGGACGTTTTGAGCAAGAGATAACGCGCGTTACCGATATGCCCGGGGCAGGCCCTCGGGCATTCGTGTGCGAAAAAGCGGCTTTAAGCCGATTTCAACATGGACGGAATCACACTGCATTATATGGCGCGGGAGCTGGACGAGCGGCTGACCGGCGCAAGGATCGATAAAATTCAGCAGCCCGAGCGCGACGAGGTGATCCTCTCCCTGCGCTGCCCGGGCGAAAACGTGTCGCTGCTGATCTCCTGCAGCGCGGGCTGCGAGCGGGTGCATCTGACGCAGACGAAGAAGCTAAGCCCGCTGGAGCCCGGCGCGCTGTGCATGCTGATGCGAAAGCACCTGCTGGGCGGCCGGATCACGGGCGTAAAGCAGCTGAACGCAGACCGCGTGATCGCAATCACCGCCGAGCACACCGACGAGCTCGGCGACAGGGGGCAAAAGACCATCCTGTGCGAATTCATGGGCAAGCACTCGAACATTGTGCTGCTCGGCACCGAAGGCCACATCCTCGAATGTGCGCGCCACGTCAACGAAACGCTTTCCACCTTCCGCGAGGTGCTGCCGGGGCTGATGTACTCCCCGCCGCCCGCGCACGGGAAAATGGATTTCGACACGTTGGACGTGCGCGAAGCCGAAAAGCGCCTTGCCGGGCAGAGCGGCAGGCTGGCCAAAATCATACAGTCCAACATCAGCGGACTGAACATGCTGCTTGCGCAGGAGGCGGCGTTTCGCGTCTGCGGGGACGCGGACGCCTGCACGGACGACGCAGGCATGCTCGCCCCCGCGATCGTAAAAAGCATAAAGGACATGATCTCTTCTCCCTCTTATGCGATCGTGCAGACGCCGGGCGGCGAGGCGCAGGCGCTGGAGGCGTTCGAATACCTTTCACGGGACGGTTTCGTGCGCGCAAAATACACGACTCTTTCAGAGGCCGCGGACGCGTTCTACAGCTTGCGGGACGCCCGCGAGCGTATGCGGCAGAAGTCCGCATCCCTCACAAAGCTCATCAAAAACAATATCGAGCGCGTCGAAAAGAAACTTACGCTTCAGCAGCAGGCCTACGACGACGCCGAAAACAGCGGCGTTTACCGCATCAAGGGCGAAATGCTGATGGCGAGCCCGTACCTTGTCAAAAAGGGCATGAAGCAGGTATCGCTTCCGAATTACTACGACGAAGCGGGCGGAAGCATCACGGTGGAGCTCGACGAAAAGAGTGACGCGCAGGGCAACGCGCAGCGCTATTTCAAGCTGTACAAAAAGGCACAGGTCGCAAGAAAGCTCGCCCTGAGCCAGCTGGAGAGCGGCAGAAGCGAGCTTGACTACCTCGAGGGACAGATGGAAAACCTGTCGCTGTGCACCGACGAAAGCTCGCTTGCGGAGCTTCGCCAGGAGCTGATCAAAACCGGCTACATCCGCGAAACGCTCTCACGACGCCAGACGAAGGCCTTGCCCGCGTCGAAGCCGATGGAGTTTTTCGCTCCCGACGGCACGCGCATCCTCGCGGGGCGCAACAACCTGCAAAACGAATCGCTCACCTTCGGCTCGCAGCCCGAGGAGATCTGGCTGCACGCCAAAAACGTGCCCGGCAGCCACGTAATCATAAAGAGTGAGACGCCTTCGGACGAGACGCTTCTGTACGCCGCTTCCGTCGCCGCGAGGTATTCAGGCGCGCGCACTTCGCTGAACGTGGAGGTGGACGCGGCCAGGGCAAAATACGTCAAAAAGCCTTCCGGCGCGCGGCCGGGCTTTGTGAATTATACGCATCAAAGGACGGTCGTTGTCAGGCCGCTCGAGGACAAGAACACACTTTGAGGAGGGGCGCACATGGTTTTTGAACTGAAGGCGCAGTCGGTCGAAGTGAAGATCGACTACGAAAATGGGCTCGTCACCTGCGTCAGAAAGGGAAGCGCCTGGCAAATGCTGCTCAGACCCTGGGCTTCACTGAACGGAGGAGCGCGCGTCGAACCGGGAAAGCCGGACAAAAGCTTCCTGATCGAAGCAGCGACGAGCTTTGACGTGCACGCGGAGTATACGCATCTCGAAGGCACGGAAATGCGCCTTTATACCCGCATCGCACTCGAAAAGATCAGCGGGGATCTTCGCTTTGAAATACGCGCCGAGGGCGACAAGGCAGGAGAAATCGAATATCTTTGCTTCCCCGGCGCGTGGGAAAGCACGGAAAACGGCCTTTACACCGTGCTGCCGCGCTCACAGGGCGAACTGATCGCCAATGACAGCCCGCTCACGGTGGACAAGGGCAAGATCTTCGAGCGCACCGCTTTCATGCCCATGTTTGGACAGTACACGAACAAAGGCGCGTATCTGGCAGTCTACGAAACGCCCTGGGACGCCTCCTACGATTACGCGTCGGGCAGGGTCACGCCCTTGTGGCGGACGTCGCTTGGCACGCTGCGCTATCAAAGGCGCATGCTCTACCGCTTTTTGGACGGCGATTACAACGACATCGCGAAGGCCTATCGCACCTATGTGAAGGAGAAGGGGCAATTGATCACCCTTCGGGCCAAGGCTGCGCTCAACCCAAAGGTGGAACTGCTCTCGGGCTGCCCGGTCATCCATACGGGCATCACCGTGCACATATCGCCGGATTCGCGCTACTACGTGCCGGACGATCCCGAGCACAACGACCACTTCGTGTCCTTTGACGAAAGGGCCGCGCAGATCAGGCAGCTCAAACGAAAGGGGCTCAAAAAGGCCTACACGCACTTTGACGGCTGGGGTGTTCGCGGCTACGACAACCTGCACCCGCTGCCGCTGCCGCCAAGTCCCGTCGCGGGCGGCGCCGAGGGCATGAAGCGCCTGATGGACGCGGTAAAGGAATGCGGCTACCTGTTCGGTATCCACGACCAGTACCGCGATTACTACTACGATTCACCGTTTTTCACCTGGGACGAGGCGCGCCAGAACCTGGACGGCTCCCATTCGCACAACCACACCTGGCACGGCGGGCACTACGCCTACCTGTGCGCGGCGAAGGCCGTGGAATACGTTCGCAGCAACTATACGAATCTGAAAAGCCTCGGCATTTACCCGGACAGCGCGTATCTGGACGTGTTTTCACTCGCGGAGCTGGATGAATGCTTTAATCCCCGCCACAAAATGAGCCGCGAGCAGAGCGTCGCCTGCCGCAGGGAATGCCTGGATCTTCTGACCGCGCAGGGAATCATTCCCACCAGCGAAGAGACGCTCGACTGCATACTGCCCTCGCAGGTCATGTGCCACCACGCGCCCTTCAACGCCGACGACCTGAGCGACCCTGCCCGCGCGGTCGGCATACCGCTGTTCAACCTCGTGTATCACGACTGCGTGATCATCCCCTGGATCGGCCTGAAAGGGGAGAAGGGCCAAAGCGGGCTTCCGGACGGCATGAGCACCTACCTCTACGCGATGCTCAACGCCGACCCCGTCTACTGCCCGATCGACGCGGATGAAGGCACGATCCGGGATGTGGAACAGGCCTGCGCGCTTTCCGGAAAGCTCATGTACACCGAAATGCTCCGCCACGAATTCTTAAGCCCTGACGGCCTCAAGCAGCGCGTCACCTACGCAGACGGCACGGCCGTCGAAGTCGATATGGAAAGGGGCAGCTGCTCAGTGGAGCCGCCCCGAGCATAGAAGCAAAGCAAAACTGCCGCGGAAAGCTTTCGCTCCGCGGCAGTTTTGCTTTGCCTTCGGTTTTCAGCTCAGCCAGATCGGGTTGGACCAGGCCCGCCTGCCGTTTTCGTCTTCGGCCCAGACCCTCACGTAACTGTAGCCCTCGACCTTCGTTCCGGCGCTCGTGATCAGTCCGCCGTCCGGGTCGCGCTTCACGTAGGTGGGGCGCAGGCCGTACTTGAACAGTATGCGCTTGCAGGGCGAGGTTTCCACGTGGGCAATGCCGTCCTCTACGTAAAAATCGTAGATCTCGGGTCCGCAGGAGGAATAGTAGCGGCCTTCGCTGAGCGCCTTCAGCACGCTGTCGACGTTCTTTTCGGCGTTCACCATGACCCAGCCGTTGCAGTGATGCTCGATTTCGTGTCCGTCGTCCACGGCCACGCAGTTGATGTGCTTTCCGCGAACCAGCATTTCGTCCCAGATCAGGCCGTTGTCCGTGTCCATGTCGCACTCGATGGCGCAGCCGCTGTTCCAGATCTCCATCGCAAAGCACCCCTCCAGCTTTTCAAAGCTGCGGGCGGGCGTGCGGCTCCAGTCCGGATGGCAGTAGAACACGAGGTTGTTCCGGGCGCGCATTTCGTCGACGATGGGCTGAAATTCGCTCTGATCCTGCACGCGGCCGCTTGCAAGCCGCTCGTCCTGCTTGTAGCCGTTTTTGTCCGCCTCGGGCCCCAGCGCGACTGCATGGAAGCACATGCCGTTTACGTTGTTGATCGACGCGTCCATCTCCATGCCCGGCACGATCATCACGCCGCTCTCGGGCGCGAAGTTTTTCAGATTGTAGAACCTGTGATCGGTCAGCGCCAGAAAGTCGTAGCCGTGCGCCGCGTGCAGAACGATGGTCGCCTCGGGCGACAGCTTGCCGTCCGAGCGCGTGGTGTGGCAGTGCAGACCGCCCTTGAGAAAGTGCTTGTTTTCACCGGTGAACGCCTGCTGGCGTATGAACATAGCGAAAGCCCCCTTATCGTGATTGATATGTGAACGCTTTACATGACGACGGTGATCTCGCTGCCGTCTTTGAGCATATCGTCCGTCATGAGCTCGCCGCTTATCTCTTTGCCGTCCACGAGGATGCGGCTTATGCCGCCCTCACGGTGCGCCTTGTTGTCCACGGTGATGTGCAGGCGCTTTCCGCGGAAGCTCTTGTCCATTTTGAAGCCGTCCCATACGGCGGGGATCGCGGGCTTTACGACCAGGCCGT
This sequence comes from Clostridia bacterium, assembly GCA_017395065.1. Classification (GTDB taxonomy): domain Bacteria; phylum Bacillota; class Clostridia; order Christensenellales; family Aristaeellaceae; genus RUG14130. Next base: position 6,872 of record JAFPWH010000046.1, read on the forward strand.
CAGGCGTCGGACGCAGGCCCAGTATGCCCTCTACGCAGCCCACCATCACGGTGGAGGCGGTGCCGGTCAGCCAGTGCACGTGCGCGCGGCCGGGCTGGGGCGTCATGTGCCCCTCGATGAACTGGCTGTGCACGTAGGGCTCGACCTCGCGGATCTCGGCCCTGTCGTTGTAGGCGGCGGGGCAGCTCTCCTTGAAGTACTCGAAGGCCCTGTTTCCGTGGCCCATCAGCGCCTCGGCCAGAATCGCCCAGCCCTGCGGCTGGCAGAAAATGCCGCCGTTTTCCTTGCAGGTGGGGTTGAACAGAATCATAGCCGCGCCGTCGAAGGCGTGATCCTTATAGGGCGGCGTCATCAGCTCCACGCCGTTTGGCGTGTTCAGAAGCTCGTAGACGGTCTGGAGGGCTTTTTCGTTCTGCTCGGCGCTGCCGGCTTTGGAAATGACCGACCAGCACTGCGGGTTCATCCATATGGAAGCCTCGGGATCGAGCTTGGAGCCGATCTTGTCGCCGTCCTCGGTGAAGCCGCGCAGGAAACGGTCGTCCTCCCAGAAGTATTTGTTGATCTTTTCGAGCTGGGAAGCCATCGTGTCCTTCAGGAACTGCTTGTATTCGGCGTTGTCCGGGGTATCGGGCAGCAGTTCGCCCAATTGTCTCAGCGCCATATAGAATTGGAACGCTACGAAGCTGCTCTCGCCCTGCGCGCCCAGCTTCAGGCAGTCGTTCCAGTCTGCATGCAGACCTGCGGGCATGCCGTGTGCGCCCAGATGGTTCATCGTAAAGTCGATCGCGCGCTTCAGGTGCTCCGCGACGGTGCCCTCGTCGTAATCGGCAAAGGGGATGACCTCGTCCAAAAACGCCTTGTCGCCGGTTTCCGCGATGTACTTGTACACGGTCGGGAACAGCCACATCGCGTCGTCCGCGCGGTATTTGGGATGGCCCGTGGCGCGCACGTAGCTTTCCTGCTCGGGCGTGTCCTCGTGGCCGGGATTATGGGTGTACTTGACCAGCGGAAGGCCTGCACCGTGGTGCACCTGCGCGGAGAGCATGAACTTCAGGCGCTCCTTGGCCATCTTCGGATCGAGGTGGATGATGCCTTGTATGTCCTGCACGGTGTCGCGGTAGCCGTAGCCGTTGCGCTCGCCGCAGTAGATCAGGCTCGCGGCGCGGCTCCATACGAAGGTGGTAAAGCACTGGAAAGCGTTCCAGGTGTTCACCATGGTGTTCAGATCCTCGTCCGGGGTTTCAATGTTCAGATTTGCAAGCTCGCCGTGCCAGTAGCTTATCAGCTCACTTATCTCCTTTTCGGCTTTCGCCTTCACGTCGGCGTAGCTGTCCATGAGGCTGCGCGCCGCCCGCTCGGGCTTTTGTCCGAGAATGAAGGCCATGACCTTTTCCTCGCCGGGTTCGAGGGCGATCTCGGCGTTCAGCGCGCCGCAGGGATTTCCGTTGAAGTTCAGACTGTCGTCCAGCTTTCCGTCCAGCAGCGCCTTGGGGCTGACGAAGCGGCTGCTGCCCAGGAAGCGTTCGCGCCGGCCGGTGTAGCTTGCGACCTTCTGTCCGGCTAGGCCGAAAAAGCGCTCCTTGCCGTTTTCGCCGTATTCGTTTACGCCGCAGTAGCGGTTGATGCGCTCCAGTATGAAATCCTTTTTGAAATCGGTCTGGGTGATGAATTGCGTGTACTGAAGGTTGACCAGATCCTGCGTGTAGAAGCTCTCCGTGGTGAATTCGCAGTAGCCGAACACGCCGAGGCGACGAGTCCTGTTTGAAGCGTTTCGCACCTTCAGGTACCACACCTCGTGGTCGGCGTCCTTGGGCACGTAATAGGTCACGCTGGAGGCGATGCCGTCGTATTCGCTTTCGATGACCGTGTAGGCGGTGCCGTGGCGGGTGACGGTTTTGTACTTGTCCAGCGGTTTTTCAACGGGACGCCAGGAGGCCGACCAGAAGTCGCCGCTTTCGCCGTCCCTCAAATAAATGTACCTGCCGGGCTCGTCGAACTGGTTGAACATATAGCGCAGTATGCGCCCCGCCGCGCCGGACTGGACGAAGGAATAGCCGCCCGCGTTCTGCGTGACGATCGCGCCGTAGGCGGGGGAGCCCAGGTAGTTCGCCCAGGGCATCGGCGTTCTGGGATCGGTGATCACATATTCGCGCTTTGCGTTGTCAAAATAACCGTATTTCATTGAATGCCTCCTGTGTAAATGTAGGGTTTTCTCAGAGCGTATTATAGCAATAAAACCGAAGCGTTGTCAATACAAAACTGCATGCGGCGAAGGCACCGGAGCGCCGTTTGAGGCCTGTGAAGCGGCAGAATGCCCCTTCAGCGCCTCCTTGCCGCCGCTTCGTCCCTGACTTTCAAAAGCAGCCGGACGAGTTCGTATTTGCAGGGGACCGGAGGCTCGTCCGCAAGGCGCGGGCTTAAGCCCAGCTTTTCGCAAAAATCGTTGACCTCGCGGGCCGTTACGTCGTCGTCGGGGCGGTAGTATTCGCCCGCGACCAGCCCCATCTGTCTGCACGCCGCGGCGTAGGCAGCGTCGAACTCGCGGGGTTTTACGTCCCTGTACGGCGCAAGGCCGTCCGTCGGGCGGGAGGGGATGAGCGCGGCGCGGAACAAAAGCTGTATGAACTGTCCGCGCGAAAGCGGCTCGAAGGGATGCATGTGCAGTACGCACGGATCGAGCAGCCCCGCCTGAACGCCCCGGTATACGACGTCATAGTCCGGTACGCCTTCTATGTCCACATACGGGACGGGAAGCTCGGAGGGCGCGCCCTTTGCGGGATTGCGCGCTCTGTCGCCTGCGATGAAGCCGGCGCTCACTTCGTGGGCCTTCGCCAGAGAAAACTCTTCCAGCTTCTGCGCGACGTAAGAAGCGATTTTGAGCGCGCCCGGGTCGTTGGTGTGCGTCATGTCCTTAAACAGATCCCTGCAGCTTTCGCCCATTTCGCAAAACAGCTGAAAGGTATACGCGTGCAGGTCTATGAAGGGCAGGCTCATCTTTTCCGCGAGCCGCTTCACCGCTTCGGCATGCTCCTCCAGCAGGTCGAATACGCCCCCGGCGTCCCGGCCGGGCACGCGGCTGATGGGGGAGAGGAGCACCGGCAGTGCCCCGGCTTTTTCGGCTTCGCGCGCGATCAGGCCGAGGTATTCGGTATAGCGCTTGTCCGCCTGCAAATAGCGGCGTTTCTGATCGTTGTGCCCGAATTGGATCAGCATCAGATCGCCCTTTTGAAGGTATTTTTTGACGATGTCGAAATGCCCGTCCTCCGTAAAGCAGCGGCCGGTCAGCCCGCTGTGGGCCATGTTGCACACGGCGTCGTCTTTCAAAAGCGCGCTTAGCATCTGCCCCCAGCCGCAGTAGCTGTCGAAGGGGTAGTAATCCAAAGAGGAATACTGATCCGCCACCGTGGAATCGCCCGCTATGAACACGCGCCTGTTTTCGACTCTTTCGGCGCTCATCCCGGTCACTCGGCAGCCGTAAGCCGAGGCAAAGAGCGTTTTGTCCGCATGGATCCGGCTGTCCATCGAAGGGATGTATTCGGTGAGCACGGTCAAAAAAGAGTTGTCTCCCTTTTGGACGTCCGGGTCGATCAGGTTCCGCCTTTGCCCGAACAGTACGCCTTCTCCGTCCAGCTGAGCCGTCACCCGATAGACGCCGAAAGCGTCTGCGGTCAAGCTCTTTACGCTGACGCTCCGTTTGGAAGCGCCCTGTCCGAGCCAGCCGGACTGGTCAAAGCGCCTGTTCGAGCCTTCCGACGGATGAGAAAACAGATCGGCCATTTTGAAAAACCTCCCGACAAGAAAACATTTACAGCGGCTTCATTATACACCAAACCGGGCTGAAAAAAGTAAACTTGCGGTAAATCCGGAACAAAAAATCGTATTTTCCCAGGACGCGCCGAACGTGCACGGTCCTTCGCACGCGCCGCCATACGCCGGGAATGGAAGCGCGCCCATGTAACCTCTTTTCAAAATTTTTTCGCAAAATGCGGTAAATCTCTTGCATTCGATGGGACAATCGGGTATAATGTTAATGACATTTTACGGGGCAAAGCACGTTTCAAACGGCAATGCCTTGTGGAATAAGCCTCATCAGAAGAAAGGATGAATCGAATGAAAAAGCTTCTTTGTTTCGTGCTCGCGCTGATCATGGCGCTGGCAATGGCGAGCTTCTCCACCGCGGAGAACGCGCTCGCAGGCACCTACGACATCACCGTGTGGGTCGGCGAGTCCATCGTGGATCTTACCAAAAAGCAGATCGATGACTTCAACGCCAGCAACACCATGGGCATCAAGTTCAACTACACCGTAGAGCCCGTTTCCGAGGCCGACAGCGCCACCCAGATGATTCTGGACGTGGAAGCCGGTGCGGACATCTTCTGCTTCGCGCAGGACCAGTTTGCGCGCCTCGTGCAGGCGGGCGCCGTCGCCAAGCTTGGCGTCGCGGCCAGTGAGTTCGTAAGGACCAACAACGCCAACGGCGTCGTCATGGCTGCCGCAAGCGGCGAAGACATCTACGCCTACCCGCTCACCGCCGACAACGGCTACTTCATGTACTACGACAAGACCGTGGTTCCGGATGAAGACGTCGACTCCCTCGAGGCCATCATCGCGGACTGCGAAGCGGCCGGCAAGTACTTCGCCTTCGAAATGAACTCCTCCGCCTGGTACGCCGCCTCCTTCTTCTTCGCCACCGGCTGCGTCAGCGAGTGGGAAACCGACAACGACGGCAACTTCGTTTCCGTCTATGACACCTTCGACAGCCCCCAGGGCCTCATCGCCGTCAAGGGCATGAAGAAGCTGGTAGACTCTCCCAACCACGTCAACTCCTCCGACGGCGCGCAGTTCAACTCCAACGCCGCCGTGGTCGTGACCGGCACCTGGAACTACACCCTGATCGAAGGCATCCTCGGCGACAACATGGGCGTCGCGGACCTGCCCTCCTTCGAAGTGGACGGCATCAACTACCACCTTGGTTCCTTCAACGGCTGCAAGCTCCTGGGCGTTAAGCCCCAGAGAGACGCAAAGCGCGCCGCCGCCCTCAACCAGCTGGCCCAGTACCTGACCGGCTACGCCTGCCAGATGGAGCGCTTTGAAACGGTCGCGTGGGGTCCCTCCAACCTTGAAGCGCAGGCCTCCGAAGAGGTTCAGGCCAACCCCGGCCTCGCGGCCCTGCTGGCCCAGTCTCCCTACTCCATCCCGCAGGGCCAGATCCACGGCTCCTGGTGGGACATCGCCAAGATCATCGCCGACGACGTAAAGGCTGCCACCGACGATAACGGCCTCCAGCTCGCCCTGGACAACTACCTCGACAGGATCAGCGCGCTGTTCACCCTCTCCGACGAAGTGAAGAACGGCTGGACGGTCATCGGCACCTACAACTCCACCGACGGCTTCTTCTACACCGACTATCAGAACGAGACCCGCTCCAACTGGGGCGAAGACGTGCCCATGACCCTGTTTGCGGACGGCCTGTGGAAGACCGCTCCCTACGCCATGGAGAAGGGCGTCGAGTTCAAGGTTCGCAAGGGCCTGAGCTGGGACGAGAGCTACGGCAACGCCGAGGGCGGCAACTTCGTGGTTGACGAGGCCGGCACCTACATCGTGGTGTTCGATCCCGTAACCTGCGAGATAAGCCTGCAGGCGGCCGAATAAGACAGCCTTGCCGATTGCACTCGTGTAAGATCGGCATAACCGGACCGGCCGGCGCCGAATACATCGGTTCCGGTCGGTTCAATTTAATGTAAGGAGCGTGTGCCTGTGCTTACATTTTATATCTGTTTGGGCGCTGTGATCGTCATCTTCGTGCTGGCCGCGTTTGTGCCCGACGTGATGTATGCGCTGAGATTCCTCTTCGGCATACCGGGTGTGTTCGTGGCCTCCGCGGTTAAACTCGTCACGACGCTTTTCCATTCGCTCGGGCTCATTTACACCGTCGCCAAGGACGAATACGACAGCGAGGAAAGCCGCGCCGTCCTGACCCGCGAGGACGCCAGCCTTTACGGCGGCATCGATGTGCTGGCCTCCGTACCGGAGATCATCGTGCCGGCGATCAAAAAAGTGCCGCGGCTCCGCATGACCCTGCGCTACGCTATGGGCATTCCCGGTGCGGTGCTGGCAAGCGTCCTGCGTTTTCCCGCGATCCTCATAAACGGCTTTATCCTGCTGCCGGAAGCCGTGGGCAGGAAGTACGACGACGCGCTGAGTTTTCTGCTTTTGTCGAGGGAACAGCAGTTCCTCTACAAATGGATCAGCGGCTTCTGCGGCATCCCCAACGCCATTATCAGCGGCGCGAAAAAAGCGGCGCTTGCTGTCTGGCACGGCCTTTGCGCCGTCTACAGGAACATTGCCGACATCGTGATCACGGCAAAGAAGGGCAGCCCCAGCACTTTGATCTCCTACGTGCTGATGGGCTACGGAAACATCGCCCGGGGGCAGATACTCAGAGGCGTTCTGTTTATGCTTTTCGAGGCCGTGTTCATCTTCTACATGATCTTCGCCGGCGCGCACTGGCTTAGCTATCTGCCGTCTCTGGGCAAGCAGGGCCCGGTCGAAAGCTACGATTTCATCGCCGACGTCTATACGACGACTCGGCACGACAATTCCTTCAAAATTTTGCTTTACGGCGTGCTTACGCTGTTCTTCATCGTCGCCTTCATCTACACCTGGCGCTTAAACATCAAGCAGAACAAGCTGCTTGACGAGTTCGCGGCAGCCGGCAAAAAAGCCAAGGGCAGCAAGGACGACCTGCGTTCCCTCGTGGACGAAAACTTCCACAGAACGCTTCTGTCGCTGCCCACGCTGGGCATATTGCTCTTTACCGTATTGCCCATCTTCTTCATGATCCTGGTGGCGTTCACCAACTACGACAACCTCCACGACGGCTACACCAACGCGTTGTTCAAATGGGTGGGCACCTCCAATTTTAAACAGCTGTTCTCCTGGGAAGCCAAGGATACGAAGGGCACGACCCTGACCTTCTCCGCGACCTTCGGCGAAGTGCTTTCCTGGACGCTGATCTGGGCTTTCTTTGCCACGTTCACCACCTACTTCCTGGGCATGCTCGTCGCGATGGCGATCAATAAAAAGGGCATCCGATTCAAAAAGGGCTGGCGCACCATACTGGTCCTGACCATCGCGATCCCTCAGTTCATCTCCCTTCTGTACGTGAGCCGCATGTTCGCGTATACAGGCATCATCAACAACTTTTTGAAGGATCTCGGTTTGAGGAAGAATCCCATCGATTTCTGGGGCACCGGCACCTCGGCCAGGATCACGGCGATCGCGATCAACATCTGGATCGGCATACCCTATGTCATGCTGATCACGACGGGCATACTGATGAACATCCCGCAGGACCTGTACGAGTCCTCGCGCATCGACGGCGCGGGCGGCTGGCAGCAATACACAAAGATCACGCTGCCGTACATGCTGTTCGTTACCGGCCCCTATCTGCTTACGAGCTTTACGGGCAACATCAACAACTTTAACGTCATATTCCTGTTGACGGGCGGCGGGCCGAACATGACCACAGCCAACGCCAGCGCAGGCAGCATAGGACAGACGGACTTGCTGATTACCTGGCTGTACAAGCTGACCACGGGCACAGAGCCGAAATACTACCTGGCATCCGTCATCGGCATTATGATCTTCGTGGTGCTCGCGATCATATCGCTGGCCGTATACCGCATGCTGCCGTCCGTCAAGAATGAGGAGGATTTCCAGTGATGAATGCGACTGATTCTTCCGTTATGAAGCAGCATATGGGGCTGGAAAAGCAGCGGCGCATAAGCAACAACGTGATCCATACGGTGCTGATCATCATCTCCATCGTCTGGCTGATCCCCTTCGTGTGCATACTGCTTCAATCCTTCCGCGTGGAAAACACGATGGAGGTGGGCTATGTAATACCCCATAAGTGGGGCTTCGACAATTACATTTACCTGTTCGATACCAATAAATCCCAGTTCCTGCGCTGGTATCTGAACACGCTGATCATCGCGCTGTTCGTAGCTGTGTTCCAGACGTTGATCGTGCTGTGTATGAGCTACACCCTGAGCCGCTTCCGCTTCAAGATGCGTACGCCGCTGATGAAGATGATGCTGGTGCTTGGGCTGTTTCCGGGCATGCTGACGATGATCATCCTCTACACCGTGCTCAGGGACCTGGGCCTGACCGGCGAGCATTCCGTCCCGGGCCTGATCCTGGTGTACATCGCCTCCTCCGGTATGGGCTACTACGTGTCCAAGGGCTTTTTCGACACGATCTCCCGCTCCCTGGACGAGTCAGCCCGCATTGACGGCGCCAACCGCTTCAAGGTGCTCTACAAGATCATACTGCCCCTGTCCAAGCCCATCGTCATCTACACGGTGCTTACGGCGTTCATGGCGCCCTGGGGCGATTACATCTTTGCAAGCTACATCGCGCACAGCGTGACGGTAGGCAAGAACGTGGCCGTCGGTCTGTCCTCCTGGATCAACGACACCGACAAGCTCAGGGCCGCGCACTACACGCACTTCTGCGCGGGCGGCGTACTGGTGGCACTGCCGGTCGCGATCATCTTCATGTGCCTGCAAAGGTATTATGTCGAAGGCGTCACCAGCGGCGCGGTCAAGGGATAGAAAGGAGTAAGTCGATATGGCAAGCGTCAAGCTGACCGATGTAAAGAAAATATATGACAACAACGTCGTGGCGGTACACGATTTCAACCTCACCATTCACGACAAGGAATTCGTGGTTTTCGTCGGCCCCTCCGGCTGCGGAAAGAGCACCACGCTCAGGATGGTCGCGGGCCTTGAAGACATCAGTTCAGGCACCGTCGAAATAGACGGCACAGTCGTCAACGACCTGCAGCCCAAGGACAGGGACATCGCGATGGTCTTCCAGAACTACGCGCTGTACCCGCACATGACGGTGTACGACAACATCGCCTTCTCGCTCCGGCTCAAAAAGATGCCGGAGGACGAGGTTTACGCCAAGGTCACCGAGGCCGCCGAGATCCTGGGCATCACCGACTATCTGCTCAGAAAGCCCCGCGCACTCTCCGGCGGACAACGCCAGAGGGTCGCGATCGGCCGCGCCATGGTGCGCAACGCGAAGGTGTTCCTGATGGACGAGCCGCTCAGCAACCTGGACGCCAAGCTCAGAAACCAGATGCGCGCCGAGATCATCCTTTTGCGCAAAAGGCTGGACACGACCTTCATCTACGTCACGCACGACCAGACCGAGGCCATGACGCTGGGCGACCGCATCGTCATCATGCAGGACGGCTACATCGAGCAGGTCGGCACGCCCACCGAGGTCTTCGAAATGCCCGCAAACGTGTTCGTTGCCGAATTCATCGGCGCACCCAAGATGAACATGATCCCCACGCGCCTCGAAAAGGACGCGGAAGGCTACTTCGTCGCGCCTTACGGCATAAAAATGCCGATCGAAGGTGAAAAGGCCGAGGCGCTCAGGGCCAAGAGCTGTGAGAGCCAGGACATCATTCTGGGCGTAAGGCCCGAGCACATCGTCCTGACCGACGAAAACGCCCCGGGCAGCATTCCCTGCACGCTCGAGGTAAACGAGATGATGGGCAGCGAACTGCACCTGCACGTCGTCACCGAGGCAGGGGACAGGCTGATCGTGCGCGTTCCCACGCTCGCGCTGACGAATGCGCAGCGCAGGGACATGGTCGCAGGATGCCGCCTCCACATCGCCTTCGAGAGCAAGGTCATGCACTTCTTTGGCGCCGAATCGCACCTGAACCTGCTCTACGAAGCGCCCGCAGAGGAAAAAGAGGAAGCACTTCAGGCGCCTGCGCCGCAAACCGAAATCCCCGCTCCGGAAGCAGAAACCGAAGCGCCCGCCGAGCCCGCGCAGGACGCGCAGCCGGACGAGGGCAAGCAGGACTGACGCAAAAGCATCGCCAAAGCCCGAATGGCTGAGCCGTTCGGGCTTTACTTCCAATGAAAACACAAAACCGTTTGGAGAAGCTTTGAACATGAGAATCAGAAAAAACCTGCTGTGCGTCCTTCTGTGCGCCTGCCTCCTGCTGCCTGCCCTCGGCGAGCGCGGTGAAGTCATCATAGAACAGAATTTGCAGGAGATGGACAGCGATCTTCCCCTGAAGGGCAAAAAGATCGGCATCGATCCCGGGCATCAGCTGCACGCGGACAGCACAAAAGAACCCATCGCCCCGGGCAGCAGCGAGACCAAGGCGCGCGTCGCCGGGGGCACGCGCGGCGTATCCACGGGAAAACCAGAACACGTGACGAACCTCGAAGTCGCGCTGCTTCTCAAGGAACTGCTGGAGGAGCTCGGCGCGGAGGTGCTCATGACCCGTGAAACGGCGGATGTCAACGTCAGCAACATGGAGCGCGCGCTGATGATGAACGAATGGGGCGCGGACGCCGTTTTGCGCCTGCACTGCAACGGCAACAACGTTCAAAGCGTGCACGGCATGGGCATGTACATAAGAAAGACGGGGCAGGCGGCCGAGGAAAGCGAAAGGCTCGCGCGCTGCCTGCTTAACTGCATGAGCCGGCGCACCGGCGCGAAGGCGCAGGGCATCTACAAGCGCGACACGTACACCGGGCTCAACTGGAGCACAGTGCCCTGCGTGCTCGTGGAAATGGGCTACATGACGAACCCGGACGAGGACAAAAAACTGAACGACCCGCTCTATCAGGAGCAGATCGTTCTGGGCATCGCAGAAGCGCTGATCGACTACTTTGAAACGCCCGAATGAGCCTAAACGGCTGCGCAGGCGTTTTCTCAGTCCTCCTGCGCAGTGCCCCAGCTTTTTTGGGGCCGCTCGCTCATCGTGAGCGTCAGCTTTCCGCCGGCCACGATATCCTCGTGGCGCAGCTTTGTGCTGTTCCACTCTTTTCCGTTCAGCTCGGCTGCGCGGATATACTTCGTCTTTTGGGTGTTTCCCTTCGCTTCCACGGTGAACGTTTTTCCGTCTTCGAGATGGATCGATACGCGCTCGAAGATCGGGCTGCCGATGTCGTACTCCGGTTTTCCGGGGCAAACTGGGTAAAAGCCCATCGCCGAAAAGACGAACCACGCGCACATCGCGCCGCCGTCCTCGTCTCCGCAGATGCCGCGCGGCGTATCGTCAAACCACCAGCGCATGATCTCCCTGAGCCTGCGCTGTGTTTTCCAGGGCCGATCCACGTAATTGTACAGATACGGTATGTGGAAGGACGGCTCGTTGCCCATGCAGAACTGGCCGATCAACCCGGTTTCGTCGGGGAACTGCCCAAGGAACGAGTACTTGCTCAGGCCGTACTGTTCCGTGTACAGCCGGTCGAGATAGTCTTCCAGGCTCTTCTTTCCGCCCATCAGATCTGCAAGCCCGCCGATATCGTGCTGCACGTGCAGTGTGTACGTCCAGCCGTTGCACTCCGCAAAATACGCCCGTCCGCCCTGCCCGCCGGAAAACTTGGGATCGTAGTCCTTCACCCAGGAGCCGTCGGCAAGGCGGGGCGCCACGAAGCCGATCTTGGGATTGAACACGTTTTTGTAGTTCGAAGCTTTACGGGCGTAGCGGGCGGCTTCGTCCTTGCCGAGCGCTTCGGCAAACCGGGCAAGGCACCATTCGTCGTAGCAGGTCTCAAGCGTAACGCTTACGCACTGCCTGCGCTCGAACGGATGCGCGTCCGCAAGCCATTCGTCCTTGCCCTCCGGGAGCGCCGGGAAAAAGCCGTTCTTTTCGTAGCATTCGTCAAATTCGTTGGTCGGTCCGAACGCCCACGGGAGCTTCGTGACCTGTTCCTCGTTTTTCACCATCGCTTCCCACGCAAGCTCTGCGTCGAAATCACGATAGCCCTTCAGATAGGTGTCCGTGATCATCGCCGCGGCGTGCTTTCCGATCATGACGGCCCGGTCTCCCGAAAGGTGCGGAAAGCTCGGCAGATAGCCGCTCTGTTCGTACATGCGCAGATAGGAATTTACGATGTCCATCTGCCGCCGGGGCTCGAGAAGCAATTGCAGCGGATGGGCACAGCGATAGGTATCCCATATGCCGTCGTTAATGTAAAAGTCTCTCTCGCCCTCGTGCACCCTGCTGTCGTAGGCACTGTAGTATCTGCCGTTTTCCGTGATGTCGATCATGCGCTGATACACGCGGTACAGCGACGTGTAGAACACCCGCTTTTCCTGCTCCGTTCCGCCTTCGACTTCTATACGGCCGAGCGCCCGATCCCAGATGTCCCGCGTGCGTTCGGCGGCCTGATCGAACGAAAGCCCGTCCGTTTCGATATGCAGGTTTTTGAGCGCCTGTGCTTCGTCGATATACGAAAAGCCCGCCTTCACTTCGAGGCAAGCGCCCTTTGCAAACTCGAGGATCAGTGAGCCGTCCTTCCACGCCGAGGCGACGGGCTTTTCCGAAAGCTTCGCCGCAAAACAGCAGGGCACCTGCTCCCGCGTCTCCGTTCCGCTCACAATATCGCCTTCAAAGCGCAGGCGCCCTTTTTCCTGCGAAAAGCGAAGGAATGCCCGCGCGTCCGCCGGATAGCGAAAGCGGTACAGCGCGCAGTGCTCCGTCACCGTGTACTCTGCCGTGATCCCGCTGTCCTCCAGAAGTACGCTGCCTTTGTAGCACCTGACTTCCTCGAAGTCGTGGTCGAATGCGGAAACGAATCCGGGCTGGTCGCCCGCGTCCGGCATGACGCTGCCCCTGTTTACCGGAAAGCCGTAAATTTGGGGCGCCAGATAGTGATCGTTTATCCTTTCGTCCAGTATTGGCCGGATCTGCGCCATGCAGTGGGGCAGATGGACGAGCGGCTGCGTCGCCTTGAGCAGATACGAGATCGTTCCGATGTACGGGTCCACGTAATCCGAATAATGTATCATTTGTGCACGCTCCCTCTTAAAGATAGTTTCCCGCTCAGACGTCCCATTCGCTCTCGTTCCGTCCGGCTGTCAGCTTCACGGCCTTTCCGCCGACGACGAGCTCTGCCTGCACGCCTTCCGGGATTTCCACGCAGACCTTCGTTTTCAGAAGCGTTTTCCGGTAGGAGACTACGATCTTTCCGAGCGGCGTCGTTATGTGTCCCTCGGCCTGCGGGAGCCACTTCATGAATCTCGGTTCTATGCAAACCTTGCGCCAGCCGACCGTGCCCTCTGCCTGCCTTATGCCCAGCGCGTCGTAGAACAGCTGCTTGCCGGCCGCGCCGAACATGGGATGGTTCAGCGAGCGCTGGTATTCACAGTCGGACCAGTACTCCCACAGGGTCGTCGCGCCGGTGTGCATCATGGAGCCGAAGGAATTGGGCTTTTCACTGGTCAGCAGCTTGTATTCGAGGTCGTATCTGCCTTTCTTTCCCAAAAGCCGGGTAACGATCTCCGTGCCGAATATGCCCGTGTCGTAGCTGCCGAGCTGCTCATAGCGTTCAAAGAAATGCGAAAGCGTAATCTCGTCTCCCAGCCCTACATCCAGCGCGAAGGCGTTTGCGCCCTGTATCCCTTCCGCAAAATCGTGCGTACCGGGATCGTAATAGTTTTTGACGATCGCGCGGCAGGCCTTTTCTCTGCGCGCTTTCCACAGGGGATTATCCGGCCTTTCAAGAATCCGGTCGATCTCCGTCATCGCGTCCAGCGCCTTTATCTTGAAATAGGTGTTGACATAAGGGGGCGGCAGGCGGATCGGATCGGGCGTGCACCAGTCACCCAGACACCATTCGCCGGCCCGGTCGCTCACGACGAGATCGCCCTCGCTGTGCATTTCAAGATACTCCAGGTATTTTACCATGCCCTCGTACATTTCGCTCAGCGGCTGCCTGTCGCCGTATTGACGGTAATAGGTAAGCGGCACGTTGATGATGGCGATATCCCAGCCGCCAGGCCCGCCGCCGCAGCGGGTGTATGGCGCGGTGTTCTGTACGTGCCCGGTGACGGAATCCTGACAGTCCATGATGTCCCGCATCCACTTGCGCACCGTGGCCCGGTAATCGATCGCAAGCATCGCCGACTCGCAGGTCAGCTGGCCGTCACCCGTATAGCCCCTGCGCTCGAGGTGCGGGCAATCCGAGGGGATGCCGCCGTGCAGATTGTCCAATTGCGTGCGCACATACGCCTCATACAGCCAGTTCATGACCGGGCTGGCGCAGCGGAAGGAAGAGGTGACCTGTGCGTCCGTGTGGATCACCGCCGCGCAGAGAACGTCAGCTTTTCCCTGCACCACAAAGTAGCGGAAGCCCAGCCAGGTGAACCTCGGATGGATCGTCCGCCCGGCGCCGTCGCTTACGATCTGCCACTTCTGGTTGTGTGTGTAGTGGCTCTCCAGCTGTCCGCGGGCGTCCAGCATCTCGCCGAAGCGGACTTCTATGGTTTCGCCCTTTTTGGACCGGTCGAGCAGTATCACCCAGCCGGTAACGTTCTCGCCCAGATCATACAGCTTTCCTCTGGGACCCTCCCAAAGCTGCATGGGCACGACGGCGCGTATGACGCGGTCGGCAGGGCAGTCCTGCAATTGGTATTCGGTCTCCATGGGCGGAAGGATGCGAACTTCGTTCCAGTCGGAGGGGTCCATCGTCGCCCAGTCCGGCGGGCACACGTTCAAATCGTGCGTCTCGCCCCTGAACAGGTTGCATTTCGTCACTTCGCCCTGCCGCCAGCGGGCGTCCTTGCCGGATACGACCTCCGTCGTGTTTCCCCGGACGTCGGTCAGCAGTATGCGGTAGCACAGCCTGACTTCGCCAAAGCGCACGTTTCCGTCGTACGACCAGGTCTCCTGCGCGAAAAAACCCGGGCCGAGCGCTGCGCCGAGCTCGTTTTTTCCGTCTTTCAAAAAGGGCAGAACGTCGTATTTCAGGTAATAGCAGCGATGGCGGAAGTGCTCGTCAAACGGTTGACCGTTTACGGTGATGTCACGATGACAGTAGTCGCTTGTAGCCGGCACGAACAGGTCCTCCGAGACCCGCTGCCCGTTGATGTACAATTCAAAATACCCGAGCCCGCAAATCACGATCTCTGCCTTGACGGTATCCTTTGCCTCAAACGAGGCGCGCACGACGGGCGTTTCGGTCAACCCGTCAAACCCCAGCCATTGTGCCTTTCCGAACACTTCCTGCTGCTTCATGGTCTTTTCTCCTTTATTCCTTCTGCATCTGACGGTTTCTGTTTGGATTATACACCAAAGCGCGTTCCGGTTCAATCCAAAAAGCAAAAAACGCCGCGGCTTTTCTTTTCGGAAATTCCCGAAAGAGAAACGCTGCGGCGTTTTTGGGGAATGTGCGCCGTTTCTACTGCGACACGGTATAGAGCGCGTGGAAGTAGCCCTTGTTTTCCATCAGCTCGTCGAACGTGCCCGTTTCGACCACGCGGCCGTCCCTCAGCACCAGTATTCCGTCGTATCTGCGCAGCAGGCTTTCCTCCAGCGCGTGCGTGACCACGATGCGCGTGATGCCGTCCAAGCCCAGTATGTCCTCCGCGACCTGGTGCGCCGTCCGGGCGTCCAGCGCCGCCGTCGCCTCGTCGGCCATCAGCACCGAGGACTTTTTCAGCAGGCTCCTTGCGATGGAGACGCGCTGCTTTTCGCCGCCGGACAGGCCGTTTCCGTTTTCGCCGCACAGGTAGCTGCTCCCGCGCTCAGCGATCAGCGCGTCCAGATGCGCGTAGTGTATCGCTTCCTCGATCTCCTTCTGCGGGAAGCTCTTGAACATCGTCACGTTGTCCCTGATCGACGCGTTGAACACGAACACGTTTTGCTGTATCACCGAGACCAGCTCGTACAGCGACTCGGTTTTTACGTCTCTCAGCTCCGTCTGATCCAGCATGATCTTTCCGCCGTAATCCGCGCTCGAAGCCATCAGCAGGTTCAGCAGCGTGGATTTTCCGCTGCCGCTCGCGCCAACGACGGCGTAAGCCTTGCCCGCTTTGAACTCCGCGCTGATCCCGTGCAGCACCTCCTTGTCGCCGCCGTAGGAAAAGTGTACGTCATCCAGGCGTATGCCTTCCTTCAGAGAGGAAAGCTCCTTCGTGCCCGTCGCCTCGGAATGCTTCTCAAGCGCGTCTGCCATCTTGCGTATCAGCCCCAGCGCGGCCTTCCGACCTGCGAGCAGGCCCGGCAGCTCGGACACGGGCTGGATCATGAAATTCATGAGATTTACGAACATGATCACCACGCCGCCGGTGATGCCGTACCCCTTCAGGGCAAGGTAGGCGCCTGCCGCGAACACGCCGATCTGCGCGATAAAGCCGGTGAGGCTGCCGATCAGTTCGACGATGCTGGCGATGCGCCGCTTGCTGAATTTCTGCCCCTCGAGCGCACTGTTGTTTTGTGCAAAGAGCCGGAAGATCTCTTTTTCGGCCTTGAAGCTTTTGACGACAGAGAAGCCGCCGAGGCAATCCGTGAGCGCGGAGGTGAAGTCTCTGTTCCGGTCGGAGACCTTCTTTTCGGCCGCGGCGAGCCTGTTCCCGGTGAGCACGGACGCCGCGAAGGGCAAAAGCGTCACGCCCACCGCGATGGCGGTCAGCAGCGGCGAATACCAGAGCATCAGCCCGATTGAGCCGAAAAACATCACGCCATTCGTCAGAAGGGACAAAATCTTGCTCAGGTACTCCGTTTCGATGCTTGTAACGTCGTTGCTCAGCGCCGAAAGATACGCGGCGGTGCTTTCGTCCCGGAAGGAGGAGATGCTCTTTTCGGTCAGCTTCTGAAAGGCGAAGTCCTTGTACTGCGTCAGCGCTTTGCGGATGAAGGCCGGCCGGGAGACGTAGTCCAGCAGATAGACCAGCACCATCATCACCAGAAAGGCGGCGACCGCGATCATATTTTCGGCAAAGCTGAGCGATCCTTCGACGCCGGCTGCCGTGTCCAGAAAGGAGTGCAGCATCCAGGAAGCGATCAGTCCCCCGAAGCCGGACAGGAACGCGGCGGCGGCCGCAAGGCCGAAGGAAAGCCTGTTTTTCCGGTAGAACTGGGCCTTCAGCTGCCGGTAAAGCGAATCATTCTTCATTTTCGTTTATCTCCTTCCAGAGCGCGCTCAGCGGATCGTCCCCGATCACCTGTATCAGAAACGTTAGGCTGTCGAGCGCGGTATTTCCCAGCATATCGGTAACGATCACGTCGTCGGCGTCTGAAACAAAGCGCAGGGATTTTACGCCGTACTCTGGGGAGGCGTCGAAGCTCCGCGCAAGCGTACGCGCCCTGAGAAGCGCGCTTTTCGCTTCTTCCTGCGAACCCAATCGGAGATATACGTACGAATGCAGCATATACAACTGGCTCAGTATGCGGTCGAAGAAGCCTGCGCTTCCGGGTTTTTGAAGGCCTTCCAGCGTGGTGCTGCCCCAAAGCAGGAACTCCCTGGCCGACTTCAGGTCGCCGAGCTGAACATAGGCGACGGTTTGTCCTATGACGGTGCGGTACAGCGTTTCTGCTGTATTCAATACAGACTGCGTGAGATAAGACTGCGCCTCCGCCGGACGCCTGCAAAAAACGGACAGGATCAGGCCGACGTGATCGTCCAGACAGCCGTACTTGTTGTGCTCTTTGAGCAGCGCCGCGGCCTGATCGCTTTGACCGAGCCACAGCCGAATATAGGCCATGTTCGAATAGATGTTGTCTGCGCTTACATATTCCTGTGCGCCGCTTTGCGGCAAAAGGACCAGCGACTTTTCAAACAGCTCAAGGGCCCTGTTCAGCTGCTTTTTTTCGTGATTCCTTCCGCCGAAGATCATGTACGAGCAAGCGCTTCCATACACGATCTCAAACGAATTCGGAAAACGCTTGAGGACCCTCTCGGCTTCGTCCAGCACCCCGGGGTCCATGGTTTTCCAATACGCTTTCAGGCGTTCGACGGTCGCTTTGGGACCGTTGTCCTTCATCTCGAAGCCCAGCAGCGCGTCGACGGAAACGCCGAAAAAGTCGGCCATCTCGGCGATCAAAGCGATCTCAGGCGTCGACAGTTGGGTTTCCCATTTGTGCACCGCGCCGACCGTGACGTTCAATACCTGCGCAAGCTGCTCCTGTGTGAGGTTTCTGCGCTTTCGATATAGGCGGATGTTTTCCGCCAGCTTTATCTCCATAGGGCTGCTCCTTTTCTTTTCTGATGCAATTATACCGTACGCCGGAGGCGATGTAAAGATATGAACAGTATAAAACGGACACAGATTATTATACCAACGGTATAATAATCTGTGCCATGAAAAAAAACTGTGCCGAACGGAGGAAAAGCTAAAGCAATATGACGAAAAGCGAAATGAGCGCGAAGGCCACGCAGGCGATCAGCATGAGCGCCGTGTACAATTCGGCCCTCTTTTCGGCTTCGCGGCTCTTTTCGGAGGAGGTATGCGCGCGCTTTTTGCGCTGCGCGCGCGCTTTGCGCTGGGTGGTTCCCATATTTACCGCCTTTCGGTTGAGTTCGCCCAGCACATAGGCTCTTTCGCGCCTGCAGCGAATGCATTCGTCCTGCGAAAGGGGATTGATGCGCCCGCACACGCAGCGCCAGAAATCGTCCTGCGTTTCGGGATACATGACGGCGTCTTCGCCGGCAGCTCTCCTGAGCCTGTCCAGTTCCTCGCCCTGCAGGGGCACGCTTTCGCCGACGTCGACCAGTTCGCCCTCGCCGCTTTTCCACACGCTGCCGTCCTGAAAGCTTACGCTCGAAAAGTACATTTCCAGCCTGTCGGCGAAACGAAGTGGGGCGGTGGAAAGCATCAGCCTGAACTCTCCGCCGCCGGGGATGGCGATCTTGTCCACGGACACGTAGTCGTTTACGCTCTCGTCCGTGCCGTCGCGCGTCCAGCGCACCGTGGCCGTATAGCCGCTCACGGTGTCGTCCGAAACGTTGAACAGGTCGATATAGGCTCTTGCTGCGCCGCTGTCGTCGTGCAGCAGTTCGTATCCGCGCAATTCGACGGGACAGGATAAATCGATGATCAAGCGCGCGTCCTCCGGTGTTTTTTCAGGCTTATTGTAGCAGAAAATTGTTACGGATATATGAACTTCCGGCCGCCTGCGCAAATTTGGCTAAAATGTGACGGTTTATACACAAACTCAGCAGATAAATAACTTGAAACCTGTACGAATATGAGTATAATATAAAGAGCTGTCCTTTTGGGACGGCTCAGTATCGACCGGGAGTTTTTTCAATGAGTGAGTTTTTACGCATCCGCGGGGGAATCCCTCTGAACGGAGATGTCAGCGTCAGCGGCAGCAAAAACGCCGCCGTGGCGATTATTCCCGCCGCGCTTCTGGGCTCTACGCCCAGCACCATTGAGAACCTGCCGGACATCGACGACGTATACTGCTACAGGGACATCCTGAAGTATCTGGGCGCAAAGGTCGATTTCAAACACGGCGTCATGCGCATAGACCCGCGGGGCGTAAACAAAAACGAGCTTCCGATCGAGCTGGTGAGCCGCATGCGCGCGTCCTACTATCTCGTTCCCACGCTGATGGGCAGGCTCGGCAGCGCGCACGTGCCCATGCCGGGCGGCTGCGACATCGGCAACAGGCCCATCGACCAGACCGTCAAGGGTCTGACGTCTCTCGGCGCCAAGGTGGACACCGCGGGCGGCGTGATTTCGGCCGTGCGTGGCGAAGCCTTCGGCGGCAACGAGGTGTTTCTGGCCATGCCCTCCGTGGGCGCGACCATCAACACGATGCTCGCCGCGGTCAGCGCGCCGGGCAGGACCACGATCCACAACGCTGCGAAGGAACCGCACATCGTAGACACCGCGAACTTCCTCTCGTCCATGGGCGCGCGCGTAAAGGGCGCGGGCACCGACGTCATCAGGATCGACGGGGGAAGGCCGCTGAGCGGCTCCAACTACACGATTATTCCGGACCAGATCGAAACCGGCACGCTGATGATCGCCGCCGCTGCCACCCGGGGCGACGTCACGATCCACGGCACGATCCCCACACACATGGAGTCGCTGACCGCAAAGCTGCTCGAAATGGGCGTGTACGTGACCGACGAAGACGACGTCATCCGCGTGAGGGCCACCGGCACGCTGCGCCCCGTGACGCTGAAGACGCAGGTCTACCCGGGCTTCCCGACAGACCTTCAGCAGCCCCTGACCGCGATGCTCACGCAGGCCTGGGGCACCAGCTACGTGACAGAGACCATCTTTGAAAACCGCTTCCGCTATGTGGACGAATTAAGGCGCATGGGCGCGGACATCAAGATCTTCGAGCGCACCGCCGTCGTTCAGGGCGTGGAGAGGCTGCGCGCCGCCACGATCACCGCCACGGACCTTCGCGCCGGTGCCGCGATGATCGTCGCTGCCCTCATGGCCGAAGGCGAAAGCAAGGTCGGCGGCATACAGTACATCATGCGCGGCTACGAGCACATCGACGAAAAACTCAGGTCCCTCGGGGGAGAGGTAGAGTTCATTTAAGCCGATTTTTGAGCGACCATCGATCCTTCAGATAAAACAAAACCGACCGGCGAGAATACCGGTCGGTTTGCTTTTGCAAGTGTGCGCTTTTCTCAGAACTTCAGGCTGTTGAGCTTGATGCCGGGGCCCATCGTGCTGGAAATGACCGCGCTCTTGATGTAGGTACCCTTGGCGGCGGCGGGCTTGGCCTTGATGATGGCCTCCATGAGGGTACGCAGGTTTTCGGTCAGCTTCTCCTCGGTGAAGGAAGCCTTGCCCAGGGGGCAGTGGATGATGGCGGTCTTGTCGAGACGGTACTCGACCTTACCGGCTTTGGTCTCGGTGATGGCCTTGGTGACGTCCTGCGTGACGGTGCCGGTCTTGGGGTTCGGCATCAGGCCCTTGGGGCCCAGAACCTTACCTAAACGACCGACCAGACCCATCATGTCGGGGGTGGCGATACAAACGTCGAAACCGAACCAGCCGCCCTGGATCTTGGCGATCATGTCTTCGGCGCCCACGAAATCAGCGCCTGCAGCTGTGGCCTCGTCGGCCTTGGGACCCTTGGTGATGACCAGAACGGTCTTGGTCTTGCCGGTGCCGTTGGGCAGAACCACGGTGCCGCGGACCTGCTGATCTGCGTGACGGGGGTCTACGCCCAGACGCACGCTGATCTCGATGGTCTCATCGAACTTGGCCTTGGCGGTCTGCTTTACGAGGGAAATGGCCTCTTCGGGGTCGTACTGCTTTTGACGATCGATCAGCTTAAAGCTGTCGGAATACTTTTTTCCGCTTTTCATTATCTATTTCCTCCCTGTGGTACAAACGGCGCTATGTCCTCCCACGGTTTTGGTGTTATGCTCAGTCGTCTACGATAACACCCATGCTGCGGGCGGTACCGGCCACCATGCTCATGGCCGCTTCCACGCTTGCCGCGTTTAAGTCGGGCATCTTGAGCTCGGCGATCTCTCTGACCTGGGCCTTGGAAATGTGAGCAACCTTGTCCTTGTTGGGACGACCGCTGGCGGTCTCGATGCCGCAGGCCTTCTTGATGAGAACGGCGGCAGGGGGCGTCTTGCAGATGAAGGTGAAGGACCTGTCCTGATAGACGGTGATGACTACCGGGATGACCAGACCTACCTGCTTTGCGGTGCGATCGTTGAATTCCTTGCAGAATCCGGGGATGTTCACGCCGTGCTGACCGAGCGCCGGACCGATAGGCGGTGCGGGGGTTGCTTTGCCGGCGTTTACCTGCAGCTTGATGAGCGCGGTAACTTTTTTCGCCATAAGGGTTTCCTCCTCAATGTAATGTGGTGGTAGCGGAGCTTCATGCCCCTCCCACTTCCTGAAAGCCCGTGGGCT
The DNA here is from genome assembly GCA_017395065.1 of Clostridia bacterium. GTDB lineage: Bacteria > Bacillota > Clostridia > Christensenellales > Aristaeellaceae > RUG14130. The sequence continues at coordinate 28,547 of JAFPWH010000046.1, forward strand.
TGCAAGCAAATCAGTTGAAGCTTACGCTTCGGTTTTCTCCACGCGGACCACGTCGTCCAGCTCCAGGTCGACGTTCGTGGCGCGGTTTAACATCTCGACCACGACGCAGACCTTCTTGGTGTCCATGTCGATGGAGCTCACCTTGCCGGTGAAGTTTTCGAAGATGCCGTTCAGTATGCGCACGTCGTCGCCCACCTGCACGTCGAGACGCGTCACGGGGATGCTGGCCATGAGCTCGGCATAGTCCTCGTCCGAGAGGGGAGAGGGCTTGTTGCCGGTGCCCACGAAGCCGGTCACGCCGCGCGTGTTGCGCACGATGTACCAGCTTTCGTTGGTCATGATCATGCGCACGAGCACGTAGCCGGGCATGCGCTTGCGCTGCGTCACATGGCTTTTGCCGTTCTTGATCTCCAGGACCTCTTCTACGGGGATCTCCACCTGCGTGATCAGGTCCTGCATGCCGTTGTTTTCGACGGTCTTTTCAAGATTGGCCTTGACCCTGTTCTCGTAGCCTGAATAGGTATGTACCACATACCATTTCATGGACGCATTATCCGCCATGTCAGCTACCCTTAGTGCCGGTGATGAGCTTGATGAGCGAGCCGGCGCCGAAGTCGAACAGGCCGATGATCACACCCATGATGATCAAAAACGCCAGAACAACCAAAGAGTAGTTGATCAGCGCGCTCTTGGTGGGCCAGGTGACCTTCTTGAGCTCATGGTACATATTGTAGAACGCCTTGCCGATGCGCTTGAACAGGCGGGTGAAAAAGTTGCCTTCCTTGTTGTCGGCCTTCTTCTTGCTGTCCTGCGCGGGGGCGCTGCTTGCAGGCTTCTTGTCGACCTGCTGATTGTTGCTGGCTGCTGCCATGCGGTTCACATCCTTTGCAAAAAATGGGCGAGCCTGCCTTGCTTACTTGGCTTCTTTGTGAGAAGTATGCTTTTTGCAGAAACGGCAGTACTTGTTCATCTCGAGACGATCGGGATCGTTCTTCTTGTTCTTGATGGTGTTGTAGTTGCGCTGCTTGCACTCGGAGCACGCCAGAACAACCTTGACTCTCTTATCCGATGCCATGCCGACACCTCCTATAATAAAGTATATGGACGCCCGCTTCTACGTGAGGGGCGCTTTCTTCCACAACAAAAGCAACCCATACTATGGGCAGACTTGAATATTATATACAAGGAACGGGATAAATGCAAGCCCTGACACGAAAATTTACATGATTTGGGGCGATTTTCTGCGTTAAGCCTTTATTGATTCGTAGAAAACAGACCGAAGTCTTGGATACAGCACCGTTTCGTCCGCATTCAGCACGTTGGTGAAGAACACGAGGCATGCGTCGAGATCGAAATCCAACAGGCAGTACGCGCCCGCCGCGCCGCCCCAGCCGTAATCGCGCGTCCCTTCGGACGCAAGCGGTACGCGGACGCCGCAGCCGTAGCCGTAGCCTTTCGTCTGTGGCCAGTTAAAATCCGGGCGCGAGGAAACAGTCAGGGAATCGGCCTTCATCAGCGCAAGGCTCTTTTCTTTCAGCAGCTTTCCGCCCATCAACGCGTTCAGAAAGTTTTCGTAATCCTTTGCTGTGGTAACGAGCCCGGCGCCGCCGCTGTCGTAGGCGCTGTGCGGGGCGTAGGTAAGGTCGAGGGGCGCGCTCTCGTACGTTCCTAATGCGGCTCTGTAGACCGGAACGATCTGCGAATAATCCGTGACCTCGGAAAGAAAGCGGCTGTCCGTCATGCCGCAGGGCTTGAAAATGTATTTCGAAAACGCGCGCCTAAGGGGCAGCCGGTAGACTTCCTCGAGCACTGCGCCGAGCACCTCGTAGCAAAGGCCGTAGAGCCAATGCTCACCCGGTTCGAACAAAAGAGGCTTTTCAGCCAGGGAAGAGATGGCTCTGCGCGTGGGGGATGCGCCCAGCAAAGCCATGTCGCTTCCGAAGCCCGCGCTCATCGTCAGCAGACGGTACACCGTGACTGCGTTTTTCGCCGGCGCGATGTGAAGGCCGCTTTCGTCCCGTATGAGCACTTTTATTTCCCGAAATTCCGGCAGGTACGTGCAAAGCGGCGCGTCCGGGTCCAAAAGCCCCTTCTCCCAGGCCATCAGTGCAAGGCACGCAGTCAGCGGTTTGGTCATCGAATAGGCGCTGAAAACCTCGTCTCCGCGCATTTCGATCTGATTTTCCGCGTCGCTCATGCCGGCGCTTACGGCAAATACATTCTTTCCGTGCACCGAAACGCGCGCGCATGCGCCGGGCAGCATCTCGTCCGTGAAAGCGCCGACGGCTTTCGAAAGCGCCCCGAAGTTCATACGAGGCGCCTTGTTTCCAGAAGACTTTCGCCCGTGCCCAGCACCGTGTACTCGCCGTATCCGGCAAGACGCATCAGCTTTTCCGCTTCGCCGAAAGCCCCGTCGAGCAAGAGGCTGTTGTGGCAGTCCGAAGAGACCGTGACCTTGCCGCCCAGAGAGCGCCAGTATTTGAGCAGGTCGAGCGTGGGGTAGGGGCTTAACTGGCCCGAACGCACCATGCCGCCGGTGTTGATCTCCATAAGGTCGCAGCAGGCGATCATCCTGCGCATGGCGGCCTTGCCGGGCTCGAGCAGCGCGTCCTCATCGAACCAGTGCCGCTTCGTGTTGTTTTTGCGGATCAGGTCGAAATGCGCGATCAGCGTGGGCTTTTGCCGCTCGATCGCGGCGGCGTAATCGTCGAAATACCGTTTGATCGCCCTGTTCCAGTCGCCCCCGAAACGGGTGCTTACGTAGCTTTCGAGCGCGTCGGGATCTCCGTCGATGGCGGCATAACGCCCGTCTTCGTCGGTAAAATAGTGGCTCGCGCCGATGAAATAGTCCAGCCCTTCGCCGGTCTCGGGCGAAACGCGGTCGATCTCCAGACCGACCCAAATGCGTATCTTGCCCGCGTACTCCCTTTGCAGGCCCCTGATCTCGTTCAGATACTTTTCGCGGTTTTCGAACGACAGGCCGCAGAACGAGTCGATGCCGGGCTGATAGGCGTGCTCGCTGAAGCCCAGCGATTCGAAGCCGAGTTTAAGCGCCCTTTCCACTGTCTCGCGCGCGGGGCTTTTTCCGTCCACATAGTCGGAATGCGTGTGAGGATTCGATCTTATCATGCTTATTTTACCCAAAAACACCTGCGGCGGGCGGCAGGAGCCGCTTCGCCGCAGGTCGTTTCGCTATCAGATCACGTACTGCTTCACATATTCCGGCAGCAGGTCCGTGTCGCAGCTCACGTTGAGGATGAACGTGCAGCCGCTATGTTTGGAGAGCGCGTCGAGCTTTTCGAAGAAAGCTTCCGTCTCATTCAGGGGGGTCTGCTTGATGAGCTTCAAAAACGCGTCCACGCAGATCAGCGTGATGTCGAAGTTCACGGCGAGCATTCCGCTGAGGAAGCCCAGGAACACGTCCGCATTGGAGTCCCGCACACCGCCGAATTCGCCCGCGTCCACAAAGCGTATCTCGTGGCGCAGATCGTACATGTAGCGCTTGTCGTCGTCGATGAACACGATGTGCCCGTGCTCCTGCTTGAGGGCTTCGTTCGCGATGTCGATCAGCCGCTTGGTCTTGCCGCTGCCCTTGTTGCCGGCGATCACCTGAATCATATGAAATCACTCCAATCGTGCATTATTTGTGCTCTGAACCTATTATAACCCGTCCCGGCAAAAAAAGCAAGTGTAAAAACCGAACGGATTTTCCCGGCGCATGCAAAAGTATTTTTGCGCGTTTCCCGTAAACCTCTTGAAAAAGGCGCCCGTTTCGTGTAAAATACGAACATACAATGTATTTTGGGAGGTTTGTCATGATACTGGATACTTTCTGCCTCAAAGGAAAAATCGCCTGGATCACCGGCGCGAGCTACGGCATCGGCTTTGCCATCGCGACCGCCTTTCACGAGGCCGGCGCGACGATCGTCTTTAACGACATCAATCAGGAGCTGGTCGACAAGGGCTTAAACAGCTACCGCGAGGCCGGCATCCCCGCGCACGGCTACGTCTGCGACGTGACGAACGAAGACGCGGTTCAGGCGCTGGTAAAGCAGGTCAAGGACGAGGTCGGCGTGATCGACATCCTCGTCAACAACGCGGGCATCATCCGCCGCATCCCCATGTGTGAGATGAGCGCCGCCGAATTCAGAAAGGTCATCGACGTCGACTTGAACGCCCCCTTCATCTGCGCCAAGGCCGTCATTCCCTATATGATCGAAAAAGGCCACGGCAAGATCATCAACATCTGCTCCATGATGAGCGAGCTGGGCCGCGAGACCGTGAGCGCCTACGCGGCGGCCAAGGGCGGTCTCAAGATGCTCACCCGCAACATCTGCTCCGAGTACGGCGAAAAGAACATCCAGTGCAACGGCATCGGCCCCGGCTACATCGCCACGCCCCAGACCGCGCCCCTGCGGGAGCGCCAGGCCGACGGCAGCCGCCATCCCTTCGACCAGTTCATCGTGGCCAAGACCCCCGCGGCCCGCTGGGGCACGACCGAGGACCTGAAGGGCCCCGCCGTGTTCCTGGCCTCCGACGCCAGCAACTTCGTAAACGGCCACATCCTCTACGTGGACGGCGGCATCCTCGCCTACATCGGAAAGCAGCCGCAATAAGCCCGTGCAAGGGCCTTCGGAGCATGTCCTCTTTCGGGATATGCTCTGTTTTTTTTGTTCGCGAAGGCGCGATCTGCCTTTCTCGGGTGCCCCTCTTGTGAAATAAGCGCGTTTGGTGTATAATGAACGCAAATGGAGGCGCTTATGGCAAAAAACATCGCGCTGGGCATACTGGCGCACGTGGACGCGGGCAAGACGACGCTTACGGAATCCATGCTGCTCAAAAGCGGCGCGATCCGCAAGGCCGGCAGGGTGGATCACCGCGACAGCTTTCTGGACACGGACGTCCGCGAGCGTGAGCGCGGCATCACGATCTACGATAAAAACGCCATGTTCACCTGGAAGGGCTGCCCCTTCACGGTCATAGACACGCCCGGACACACTGATTTCGCGGGCGAAATGGAGCGTGCGCTGAGCGTGCTGGACGCGGCCGTGCTGGTCGTGAGCGCTCCTTCGGGCGTTCAGAGCCATACACGCACGCTGTGGCGGCTGCTCGACATCTATCAGGTGCCGGTGTTCATCTTCGTAAACAAGATGGACATGCCGGGCACGGACAGGCAGGCAGCTCTTGCGCAGCTGAAAAGCGTTTTGAGCCCCTTCTGCGAGGAGACCGGGACGGAGGGCTTTTACGAAAGGGCGGCCGAAACGGACGAGCAGGCCCTCGAAAGCTACCTCGAAGGGGGAACGGTAAGCGAAGAGACCGTAAAAAGCGCGGTCAACGCAAGAAAGCTGTTTCCCTGCGTGTTCGGAAGTGCCCTGAATCACGAGGGCACCGAAAATCTGCTGGATACGATCCTCGCCTACGGCGCAAGCCGCACGACGGACGGCCCCTTCTCGGCCAGGATCTACAAAATCTCAAGGGACGGCAGGGGCGAAAGGCTGGCCTTTCTGAAGGTGACGAGCGGCGAACTGAAGGTAAGGATGCCGCTTGGAAAAACAAGGGACGGCGAGACGGGCGACGAAGAAAAGGTCTCCGGCATCCGCTTCTATTCGGGCGACAAATTCACCCCGGCCCAAAGCGCGCCCGCGGGCAGCGTCTGCGCGGTCACGGGGCTGAAATCCGTCATCGCGGGAGACACGCTTGGGCAGGCGGTGCTCAGCGTAAAGCCGGTGCTTGAACCGGTGTTCACCTACAGGGTAATGCTGCCGGAGGGCTGCGACAGGCACACGGCGCTCGGGTACTTTCGTATATTGGAAGAGGAAGATCCGCTGCTCAGAGTCAAATGGAACGAGCGCCATCAGGAGATCTACCTGCAGGTGATGGGCGAGGTCGCTTTGGAGATCCTTGCCCGCACCGTGCTGGACAGGTTCGGCCTGAAGGTCGCCTTCGATTCGGGCAGCATACTGTATAAGGAAACCGTCGCCTCCCCGGCAAACGGCGCGGGGCATTACGAGCCGCTGAGGCATTACGCCGAGGTGCATCTGCGAATCGACCCCGCGCCGCGCGGCAGCGGCCTGAGTGCAAAGAGCGAGGTCAGCACGGACGAGCTCGCGCTGTCCTGGCAAAGGCTGATTCTGACACACGTGCTCGAAAAACAGCACATTGGCGTGCTCACGGGTTCGCCGCTTACCGACGTCACCGTTACGCTCACGGCAGGCAGGGCTCACCTTAAGCACACCGAGGGCGGCGACTTCCGGCAGGCCACCTACCGCGCGATCAGACAGGCGCTGATGAAGGCTGAAAACGTGCTGCTCGAGCCCTGGTACGACATGCGCCTTACACTGCCGAACGAATACACGGGCCGCGCCTTGAACGATCTGACCCGCATGGGCGCCGTCTTCGACGCACCGGTCAGCGAAAACGACATTTCGTATATCAGCGCAAAAGCGCCCGTCAGAAAGGCGGAGGGCTACCAGAAGGAGCTTTCTGTCTACACCAAGGGGCGCGGCAGCATGAATCTTAGCGTATACGGCTACGAAAAATGCCCCGATCAGGACGAGATCGTATCCCGGCTCGGCTACGATCCCGAAAGGGACACGGACAACCCGGCCGACTCGGTCTTCTGTTCCCACGGCGCGGGCGTGCTGGTAAAATGGAACGAAGCGGACAGCCGCATGCACATAAAGGACGAGGCGGAAAGGCCCGCTTCTCAGGAGGACAGCTACAGCGTAAACCGCGCCGCGACGCTCGCGGACGACGACGAACTCAAGGCCATTTTCGAGCGTACCTACGGAAAGATCGAACGCAAAATGTTCGACCGGCCGCCCATGCTCCGAAAGGAACAGACAGACGAGAGTGCCCGCGTCATCACGCTGCCCAAACGCCCGGAATACCTGCTCGTGGACGGATACAACGTCATCTTCGCCTGGCCGGAACTCAAGCAGGCCGCGGGCGGCGATCTGGACCGCGGACGCAGGCTCTTAAGCGACATACTGGACAGCTACGCCGCGCAGTGCGATGCGCACATCATCCTCGTCTTCGACGCCTACAAGGTGCGTCACAACCCCGGCAGCACGGAAAAATACGGCGGCATAGAGATCGTCTATACGAAGGAAGCGCAAACCGCGGACAGCTACATCGAAAAGCTTGCCTACGAGCTTAGCCGCTTGAACCGCGTGCGCGTGGCCACCTCGGACGGCCTCGAGCAGCTGATCATTCTGGGCTCGGGCGCGCTCAGGATGAGCGCACAGGAGCTAAGGCACGAGATCAGCCTGACCGAGGGCCGCATGCGCGAGATCATGGAAAAGCTGGCCTTGAAGCGCATGGGCGTAAACGTCGGCGACGCGCTCACCAGGGCGCTGGGCGGCGGGGAAACGCCATGAAGAAGTATCTTACCCTGATGGGGTTGCAGCTTGCCGCCTGCTTTACGCTTTCCGCGGCCGCCTTCGTGCTTCGGCCGGTTAGCTGGCTGTACAAGCTTGGACTGTGGGGCGTATTGCCGCTTGCAGGCGGCGTAAGCGCGTTTTTGCTCACGGAAAAGGGCATAAATCCCTACGCCGCCTGGATCATGCCGCCTCTTTCGCTGCTCGCAGCCCGGCTTTTGCTCAGCATGGGCGCTTTTCCGGACGGGGCGTGGTTTTTGCTGACGGCCTTTACGGGCATCGTCGGCGCAGCCGCGGGAGACGTATACAACAAAACCAAACGCAGAGGACGTAAATCGAATAAATGAAAAAAGAAGAAACATCTCAGGCCGTAAGGCTCCTGAACAGCTACAGGGTCGTTTACCGCGAGCTGTACGGCCTGTGCTGCGCGATAACGGGCCGGGAGGGCGCCGCGCAAAACGCGCTTTTGGACGCCATGCTCGCTTCGGGTCCCTTCCGCGGCAGGCGAAGCGCGTTTGCCGCCGCAAGGCGCGCCGCGCTCGCGAGCGATTGCACGGGCGAAAGCGACTTGAGCTACTTTGAGGAAACGCCCGGGGCCGAGGGCCTTTTGAACGAATCCAACGAAACGCGCAGGATCGTCATGCTCGTGTGCGCCGCGGGCCTCACGAAAAGGCAGGCAGCGTCCGTCATGGATGTCAAAACAGGGAAAGTCGGCGAAGCGCTGCTCAGGGCTGCTTCGTATATGCCGGGCGAAACCTACGCGCAAAGGCTCAAAAATCTCGAAAAACTCAGCCTGAAGGAATTGAAAAACGCGCCTTACGCCCCGGACGCCGCCGCGTTTGAGCGGGCGCTCGAAAACCGCATGCAAAAAGAGGCGGACAAAAACGTGGGCTCCGTCGCGCGCAAGCGCCTTTTCTCCCGCGTCGTCTCGGTCGCGATGCTCCTGCTGATCGGCTTTCTTTTGTGGGTGGGCTCGATCATGCTGAACTATTTCCGCGAAAGCGCGATGGAGAGAGAAAACGAGCCGCAGGCCACGCTCACCGAAACAGACGGCTCGGACGCCGGCACGGATCAGTGACGCGCGCTTTGAAAGGACAGGGCAATGCCAAAATACATGGGAATGATCAGGGAACTGATCTTCCGCAACGAGGACAACGGCTATTCCATCATCAGCGTAAAACCCGAGCACGGCGAAAGCTTCACCGCGGTCGGGATCATTCCCTTCGCCGAGGAGGGCGACTATATCAGCGTCGAGGGCGAATGGACGCAGCACCTCGTCTACGGCGATCAGCTAAAGGTCTCGTCCTTTGAATTTTACGAGCCCGGCGACAGAAAATCCATCGAAAAATACTTGAGCTCCGGCGCCATTAGCGGCATCGGCGAATCCACCGCCCGCCTCATCAGCGAGCGCTTCGGCGCGGACACGCTCAAAATCATGGATTCACAGCCCGAACGGCTGCTTGAAATACGCGGCATCGGCAAGGCGAAGCTCAAAATGATCGTGGAGTCGTACAACGAAAGGCGCGGCTCCCACAACGCGCTGATGCACTTTCTGGGCCTTGGCATTTCGCCGTCCCTCGCCAAGCGCATCTACGATACCTACAAGCAGGACGCAGTGCTCGTGGCGCGCGCAGAGCCCTACCGGCTTTGCGACGAGATCCGCGGCATAGGCTTTCGCACGGCGGACAGGATCGCGCTGGCCGAAGGCTACGCGCTCAACGACGAAAGGCGGCTGCGAAGCGGCATTAAATACGTGCTGAACGAAAGCCTGAACGGTGAGGGCCACACGTATCTTCCGGAGGAAACGTTTCTTAAGCAGGCCGCGTCCATACTTTCTGTGGACGCCGAGCTCATCCAAAGGGCCGCGTCTCAGCTGGCCATGCGAAACGAGCTGGTCTTCGAGACCATGCCGGAGGGAGATGCGGTGTTCCTGAAACAAGCCTACGATTGTGAGGCGGACATCGCGGTGCGGCTTAGCCGCATGCTGATCAACGCAAAAAACGAAAACGCCCGGCAGGTCTTGGTGCCGGACGCACTCTCCGACGGCACAAAACTCAGCTCTGCGCAAAAAAGCGCGCTCGAGACCGCCCTGACCGGCAGCGTGACCATCATCACGGGCGGCCCGGGCACGGGCAAGACCACGCTGATAAGGGGGCTGATCGATCTTGCGGCGTCGCGCCTCAAGGTGCTGCTCTGCGCGCCGACCGGCAGGGCCGCAAAGCGCATGAGCGAGGCGACCGGCGCGGAGGCCGCCACCATCCACCGCCTGCTTGAGTACGGCCAGGGGGAAAACGCGGGCTTTGCCAAAAACGAGGACGACAAATTAAAGGCCGACGTCGTCATCGTCGACGAGACCTCCATGGTGGACATTTTCCTGATGCGCGCGCTGCTCAAGGCGCTGCCGGGCGGGGTCAGGCTGATTCTGACCGGCGACGCGGATCAACTGCCCAGCGTCGGCGCGGGCAACGTTCTGCGCGACATGATCTCCTCCGGGTGCGTGCCGGTCGTGCGCCTGACCGAGGTGTTCCGCCAGAGCGGGCAAAGCGCCATCGTCATGAACGCGCACAGGATCAACCGCGGCGAAATGCCCGTGATGAACGCCAAAGACAGCGATTTCTTCATGGAAAAGATGCCGGACGCCGCGTCTACCGCGCGCAGCGTGTGCGAGCTGGTCACGCGCCGCCTGCCCGCCTATATGAAGCTCGACCCGCTCAGGGACATACAGGTCATGGCGCCGATGAAAAAGGGCGAGGTTGGCGTGCACGCCTTAAACCGCATGCTGCAGGAAAAGCTCAATCCCTTAAAGGGAAATCGGCAGATCCTGCGGGGAGAGACCGCCTTCCGCCCGGGCGACAAGGTCATGCAGACCAAAAACGACTACAGCCTCGGCTGGACGCGGGGCACGGAGGCGGGGCAGGGTGTCTTCAACGGGGACATCGGCTACATAACGGCGCTGGACGCCGAGGAAAAAACGCTCACCGTGCGCTTCGACGACGACCGGGAAGCGAAATACGACAGGGACATGATGGAGGAGCTGGAGCTGAGCTACTGCATAAGCGTCCACAAAAGCCAGGGCAGCGAATTCGGCTGCGTCGTCGTTCCGCTGCTCTCCGGCCCGCCGATGCTTATGACCCGAAACCTCCTCTATACCGCCGTGACGCGCGCCAAAAAGCTGGTCGTGCTCACGGGAAGGACCGAATGCGTCTACGCGATGATCAAAAACGACCACATACAGGCAAGGTACTCTTCTTTGGCGCTGCGCCTGAAGAAGCTTTCGGGGGCGGTATGCTGACGGCGCTTAAGGAGCTTCTGTTTTCGCCCAGGGGAAACTGCCTCGGCTGCTTAAGTCCGCTCGGGGCCGACACCGGCTGCTTCTGCGCGGACTGCTACGCTTCGATCGCGCCGCTGCTTGTAAGCGGGGAAGCGGAGAGCGAAATTTGCCTGAACTGCGGGGAGGAATATGTGGGCGGCGTCTGCCGCGTGTGCAAAAAGCACAGGGTGGACACGATCCGCGCCGTCGCGGCCTACGAATACGAAGGCGCGATCCGAAACCTCGTGCACAGCTTTAAGTTCGGCGGCGTCTGGCGCGCGTCGCGCTGGATGGCAGAAGAAATGATGAAGGCCTGCCAAGGCGGATTTCTGGACGGCGTGAACGTGCTCATCCCCGTGCCGATGCACAGGATGCGGCGCCTCATGCGCGGCTTCAACCAAAGCGGAAAGCTCGCCCGGGCGTTCTCTCTTATCAGCGGCATAAGCGTGGACACCTCGCTTACGCGCGTTCGCAACACCACGCAGCAGGTCAGGCTCAGCGGAGAAAAGCGCAGGCAAAACCTGAAAAACGCCTTCCGCGCCGAAAGGTCGTTCGACGGCGAGACCGTTCTCCTCGTCGACGACGTCCGCACGACCGGCACGACCGCGGTCGAATGCGCAAAGGCCCTCCTTTCCGCAAACGCCGCCGAGGTCCGCGTGCTCACCTTCGCCAAAGCCACCCCGAACAGATCCCAAAACAAAAAGTACCGCCCGGACAGAGGAACAAAGCTGATAAAATACGAAAAAGACCCGTTCTGAGCGGTAAACAAAAAACGCGCCGAAAAGCGCGCTCCGTGCGGATAAGCTCATAAAATGCGGGTAACAGGACTTGAATTTCAGAAAAGGTGTTGCAAAATGTGCCAAATTGCGCTGAAAAAGGGGTTTTTTGGGCTTTTTTTGGCTCAAAAACCCCTTTTTTGTACTATTTGTGATAATGCGTTTTAACCCGTAAAGGGTAAGTTTAAGGGTAAGTTTAAGGGTAAAAACGCGCAATATATTTACGATATTAAGACTTAAAAAATGACGCGATTTTGCGACAATTCGCGCGAGGGGCGGGCGTGGTCTCTTGTGAAACGGATAGAGAAAAACAGACACCCCCTGCCCCTGAGCGCGTGGAGACGGTAGGCGGCATCCTGAGCGCGCGGAGACGGTAGGCGGCATCCTGAGCGCGCGGAGACGGTAGGCGGCATCCTGAGCGCGTGGAGACGGTAGGCGGCATCCTGAGCGCGTGGAGACGGTAGGCGGCATCCTGAGCGCGTGGAGACGGTAGGCGGCATCCTGAGCCAATGAACGCGCTGTTATTCGTCTGAGCCGATTTCAACAAATTCAATTAGTTCGGCGGGCTGACACTTTAGCAAATGGCATATTGTCGAAAGCTCACCCCATGACGGTAAACCACCATTACGAAACTTTGACAAAGTTGCTTCACCGAATATTTTTTCATGTCTCAATCTGTATGAAGAATAACCCGCTTGCTTTAACAGTGCGAGAAGATTAACACCCTGCTTTATTTGAATAGGCATAGGAACACCCCCGAAAACCTGTATAGTCATTATAACATAACCCGTCATAATTACAAGATACACTTAAAACAAGTGTACTATATTCATTCACACCATTTTAATGCTTGTGTTATTGAGATACACTAAAAAACGGTGTATAATATATATGTGCTTGTTTCGGTATGCAGGAACAACGAATATTGACTTATAGGAGAGTGAGCACCTATGTTTAACGTAACGCTTGAAGTTATCAAAAGCGCAATTCGCAACGCCGAACCCGATACAACCATTTCGTTTTACTCTGACTATCGCGGCGAATGGGCTGTAGTGGATACTGAGAACAAAGTTTATATTGCCGTTCTGGATGATCTCTGTAAACGTTTCCCCGACAAAGTTTGCGAGACGGGCTATATAGCATCCCCCGCGCACGAGTACATTTTACCGACCGAATTTATAGAGCTTGCTTTTGTTGCGGGCGTGGAGGGATAGAACGAAAACCCCCACGCTTGGCATACAAAGCGTGGGGAAACTGGAAAGCCAGCACACACATAAAGAAAGAATTACGCGGCATCTGTATAATACTATACAGAGCATCAAATGTCAATAATGGGAGAGTGTAAAGAAATGGCATACCGTTATATATCGGTTTTGAATCGAAATCAAGCTTGCCTATGTGCGAGACTGTTTTCAACACTTGCGAAAATGGCAAAGGAAGCAAAAGACGATACAATCATAATCGACCCGACCGACCTTAGAGACGTTATACGAATCACGGCTGACGCAATCGCAAACAGCAAAAGAGGATTTATAGAAGTATGTTCAAAAGTTGTCGGCGACCTGCTTCAAGGCGGTATTATCTGTGATAAAGAATTATGGCTAACCGAGTATGAAGCAAATGCCTATGTTGCTTGTATAGGTGGAATCGCAACTTTGGTTAATATCCATAATGACGAATACCACTTTACAGAGGGCATCACCGATTTAATGGATACACTGAAAACAAGTGTTGAAGAATTGAACGACCTTTATAAAACGGCTGTGGAGATATGGCACAACAAAAGGCGGCTATAGCTCTGTAAGGCTGTACAATCCATTTTAAGCGCGGTTTTACTCTGACAGCTATTGACACCTTGAATATATAAAAACGCTCTGTAGGGCTTTCTACGGCTTTACAGAGCGTTTTACTGTTATATAGTCACTTTGAGCACGTCCCTTATGCATCTGGATTGACTGTAGTAATATCCACCGCGCCGAAATTGTCCCTTGCGAATTGATATGCCCTTAAAGCTTTTTCTGCTTTATCCTGTGACCTTATGCCCATCTCAACAACCTTTGTCAATGACGAAATAAGCTCTTTCTGAAATGTGAGCTTTACGGCATCATTCGTCAATAGCTCTTTAAGTCGCTTTTGAGCTATCGCGGCTATTTCTTGTTTTTCTGCGGCTTCACCTGCTTTCTGTTCTGCATATGCTTTGAGTTCGTCTAATGACCTATGCTGAATTTTCTTATCCATGTTCTTATAATCCCCCTAAATTGATATTGTGGAAAACTTGTAGTGTGCTGTGGAAAACCTGTTTGTGGTGTCCGTGGTGATCTCCGTGGTGATCTCCGTGGTGATCTCCGTGGTGGTGTCCGTGGTGGTGTCCGTGGTGGTGTCCGTGGTGGTGTCCGTGGTGGTGTCAGTGACTGTCCCTGCATGACCCTGCTAAAGCATCATATCACCCCCTAAAATACACGGCTATGGCTATAGATTATATAATTGTGCTTCAAAACTGAATACCGATAGCACCTCACAAGCAAAAACACGCAATCACCCATTATATCAAGCGTTAAGGCGTTTTGTCGGTATTCAATATTGCATATCGTAAACCCCGTATTGGTATTCAATATTGCATATCGTAAACCCCGTATCGGTATTCAATATTGCATACGCGATTATAAACGAATGATTATGCCTGTGTTTCATCTTTGTTACGCTTTTTCTTCGGTTTTGCGGGCGGCTGGAAAGAGTGCCACGCGTCCGAGAATCCGTATTTATTCATCTCAAAGCAATATTTGTTAGCACCGTTTGAAACGTCACGAATAAAGCCATATTGAATAAGTGTATCTAAATCGGCTTTGAACGTGTTCCAATTACCGTAAAGCTTGCGCCATACGGATTTTGGAAAAGTAATATTGTCTTGGTTGCTATCCTTAAGTTCACCACCAACAACCTTGCGCCAGTAGCGAAACTTAAATTCAAGATAGAGCCCCCGCTGACGTAAATTCAACCCTTGCCACGCTAAACTGTCCGCCATATCCTTTGTAATGGACGTGAATTGACATTCAGATTTACGCGCTTCAAAAGGGAGAAACCCTAACCGCTTTTTTGCTCTTGCTTTCATGCTGTCTTTCCTCTGCCCATCTGCCTTAAGAGATGTACATAGCACCATCACCGCGAAGCAAGGCGGCGAGTGTGCGCACTATATCATTTTTGTGTCGTGTCGCCGTCCCCGCGTTTATACCCTTGGCGGCGGCATAATCCTGCATTGTTGCGGAAGAATCAAGCGGTTTACCATCAAGACCAACGCGCCAATATTGCCATTGTATCACATCGAAATAACTGTCCCCGCGTATCTGGTCAATAGCTGTGTCAAGAACGGCATAGTCAATTTCCATCTGCGCAAGCTTTGACCGCGCTTCGTCCGTCTCCGATAGACCCGCACATAAAATTGACCGCTTGAAATTCTCAATGCGTCTTTTCATACAAGGGTATGCGGCTAATAGTAGCTCTGTCGAATGAAAAAAGTCACCCGCTGAGACCTTTTTAGCATCTTCGCTTAACTTAAGTGTTACAATCTCTTGCACAATGGCGCGGGCAAGAGTTTCAACCTCTTTATTCACCCTGTGCACCCCCGTTGCCTTGTTTGCGAATCCATTCAAGAAATACTTCTGTTGAGATGAACCGCCTACCACCTAAAACAAATGCCCCTACATCTGGCCTATTAAGCAGGGCATAAGTCATTGACCGAGAAAACCCGAATAGGCGTTGAATATCCTTATATCCAATGACAGGCGGCAAGTCTCCGACTTTGTAACGCGTATAGTCAACCATACATTCACCCCCGATTTTGTTAATTGTTGATTTGGCTTGTTGACTTTTGACACCTGTTATTATAAAATATGAATGTGACAAAAGTCAAGCCATGTCACATATACGAACAAAGGAGGCTTGTTCTATGCCAAATGTCACCGTGGGTAAACGCATTAGAGAATTGCGAGAAAAGATAGGTATGACACAAGAGGAATTAGCTAAACACCTAAACTGTTCACGGGCAACAGTGGCAATGTTGGAAATTGGGGAAAGGGGGCTTTCAGATAACCACCTACCATTTTTAGCTGACCTTTTCAACGTCTCTTGTGATTATATCATAAGAGGGGTTGAAGCGGCTAATATTGACACCTGCAAAAAAACAGGGCTGTCAAATAAGGCTGTAGAGAAATTAAGCGATATACAAGCCAATGGCATATTTACCGATATGCCCAAAGTGCTTTTTGAGTATTTTAGCTTTACCCGTGATAATAACCCCGCTGGGGAAATGCTGACAGAGATTATAGAAAGTCCATGCTTCGCAAGTATGGTAAAAACCTATATGAAATTCAAGCTTCAAAGGGCGAGACTTTCAGACGTATCAACTGATAAAGATGATAACGGCCATCGTCTTTATAATACTCTTGAAACGACTATAGAAGCCGAGAAAGAAAAGACAGAGCTTGCACAATACCAGCTAACAAAAGCAATAGAAAAGTGTTTCACTGAGAATTGAAGCACCGACCGTAAGACAGAAAGAGAGGGCTTAAGCTATGGCAACAATGGCAAAACGAAACGCGCAAGGAAGCGGCACAATACGTCAAAGGGCTAACGGCACTTGGGAGGGGAGATTTACACTTGGTAAAAACGCTGGAACGGGTAAACAAGTGCAAAAATCCATCTACGGCAAAACGCAAAAAGAAGTGAGACGCAAGCTGACCGAGATAACTTCAAACATTGATAAAGGACTATACGTAGAGCCTTCAAAGCTGACTGTTGGTGCCTGGCTTGATACTTGGCTAAATGAGTTTATCAAAATGGGCAATACCCAAAGCGGCAGTTTAGCGGAGGGGACTATATTTGATTATACAAGGCACATAGAGCATTATATAAAGCCAGCTATAGGAGCAATCCGTTTGACTGACCTAAAGCCTTATCATATCCAAAAAGTCTATAACGAATTGATTAACAGAAAGCCTAAACCCCTGAGCGCAAAAACAATAAAGAATCTGCATAGTGTTATTCATAGCTCACTTGAAGCGGCAAAAGAGCAAGATTTAATTTTGGTGAATCCGTCCGACAAAGTGAAATTACCCAAAATAAACAAGACTGAGATTAACCCATTGAACGAGCAACAGCAACGGCTTTTGCTTGAAGCGGTTAAAGGAACAGAGCTTGAAGCAATCTATAAAGCGGCATTGTTTACGGGTATGCGGCAAGGTGAATTAATGGGCTTGACGTGGGATAGAATAGACTTTGAAAAGGGCACAATCAAAATAGACCGTCAAATGATAACAGAGCGCGTCAAGGGCGGCAAACACAAATTCAGTAGCACGAAAACCCAAAAGAGCAACCGCGTCATTATGCCAGCACCGTCTTTTATGAAAATGCTTAAAGCTTTGCGCGTTGAACAGAAACAAAACAAGCTCAAGGCGGGCAAAATGTGGGATGAGGGGGATTTTGTAGGGGCTGGACTTGTATTTACTAATTCATACGGGCATAACCTTTACAAGTCTACTATCACAAATAGCGGTAGCAAGCTTGGAAAGAAGATAGGATTACCCGATTTCAGATTTCACGATCTCCGACACACCTATGCAGTCAACGCAATAAAAGCGGGAGACGATATAAAGACCATAAGCAGTAATTTAGGGCATACCACAATTAGTATAACCCTTGACTTATACGCTCACTTTACCGACGATATGCGCAAAGCATCGTCTGAGCGAATGGAGAGCTATTTACAGGGTATAATAAACCTGTAAAGGGTAAATTAAAGGGTAAACGGCATTTTTGGAGACGCGCAACACCCCGCAACCGCTTGATTTTATTAGACTTTTTGAAAATGCGGGTAACAGGACTTGAACCTGCACGCCTTGCGGTAAAGGAACCTAAATCCTTCGCGTCTGCCAATTCCGCCATACCCGCGCAAACGCCTGTATTTTAACGCTTCCGGCGACTTTTGTCAATGGAAGCGGCTTTACGATAGCAATTTTAACGAGGGCTGTTATGCATGAGATCGTAAGACTTAAAACGGTCGGTTCGACCAACGAATACCTGAAATCGCTTGCAAAGACCGCGCGCGGCGGCCTGGTCGCGCTGGCCGAGGAGCAAACCGGCGGCAAGGGGCGGCTTGGAAGAAGCTGGCTCAGCCTGAAGGGGCAGGGGGCCTGGTTTTCGGTCCTCGTCAAGGACGGGCGCCTGTGCGCCGAAAACGCTGCGGGGCTGGTCTTCGTGTGCGCGCTTGCCTGCGCAAAGAGCTTGAGGCGCCTTTGCGCAAGCAATGATATCCTCGTCAAATGGCCAAACGACATCGTGCTTCACGGAAAAAAGCTCTGCGGTATCCTCTGCGAAAGCGGGTTCGACGGAGAAAAGCTGTGCTACAGCATCTGCGGAATCGGCATAAACCTGCTGTCCGAGCGCTTCCCCGGGGAGCTTCCCTGGGCGACGTCGGTCCTTGCCGAGACGGGACTTAAGCTCGATCCCCTTTCGGTGACACAGGCGTTCCTTGCAGAGTTTGACATCCTGAGCGAAAAGCTGTATAATAACGGTTTAGCCGAAATACTGGACGAGCTCAGGCCCGTCAGCGCGACGCTCGGAAAAACCGTGTGCGCGTCGGGACCCGACGGCAATGTGACCGGGCTGGCTTCGGACTTCGCGCCGGACGGCGCGCTGCTGATTAAGACATGCGAGGGCGTGCGGCGCGTAAACGTCGGCGACGTGAGCGTGCGCGGCGTGATGGGCTACGCGGACTGAGTGTTTCGGATACTTGCGGCCGGCAAGGACCGGCCGGCGAAAGGATGGTACGATGAACTTCAAGTTACTGGCGCTGATCCTTCTGACCGTCGTGTACGCATACAAACTGTTTACGCTGTTTTTGGAGCGCAGGTCCTTTTCCAATCCGATCCCGGCGAACGTTTCGGACATCTACGACAGGGAGACCTACGCCAAATGGCGCGCCTACTCCGCCGAAAAGAGCTTCTGGCAGTTCGTCAGCGCCGTTGCTTCCTATGTACTTACGTTCGTGCTCTTGCTGACCGACGCGTTTTCGCGCTTTGCGGGGCTCTTCGGCGGCAACATATACCTGTCTTCCTGCGCAGTGACACTGCTCAGCCTCGTGGCCGATACCGTGCTTTCCTGCGTCTTCGCCTATGTGGACGACATGATCGTGGAGCAGAAATACGGCTTTAACAACACCAAGGGAAAGACCTTTGTCGCCGATCAGATCAAGGGCTTCGTGATAGGCCTTTTGCTCAACATCGGCCTTACCATGCTTCTGCTCGGGCTGCACAAATGGCTGGGCGACTATATGGTCATCGCCTTTGCAGTCGCCCTGTTCGTCATCATACTGTTCATCAGCTTTTTGTTTCCGTTCCTTACGAAGATATTCAACAAGTTCACCCCGCTGGAGGACGGCGAGCTCAGGCAGAAGCTCACCGCGCTGCTGGAAAAGAACGGCTACAAGGTGCGGGCGATCCAGGTCATGGACGCTTCGCGGCGCTCGAACAAATCCAACGCCTACTTCACAGGCTTCGGAAAGACCAAGACCATCGTACTGTACGACACGCTGGTCGCTTCCTCCACGCCCGACGAGATCTGCGCTGTGTTCGCCCACGAGATGGGCCACGGCCTGAACAAGGACACGCTCAAAAATCAGGTCTTCAGCTTCGTGAACATCGCACTGATGGCACTGTGCGCGTACCTGACCGTGAAGTATGACGCGCTGTTCAAGCCCTTCGGCTTTGACGGCGTGAACTACGGAATGGCGCTGATCCTGGTCGGCGAAATCGAAATGGCACTGCTTTCTCCGCTGCTTGGGCTGTTTACCTCGTGGCGGTCGCGCAAAGCCGAGTACCGCGCGGACGAGCAGGCTGTAAAGGAAGGCTACGGAGACGAGCTCGTAAGCGCGCTCAAGACCCTCGCGCGCAAGAACTTTGCGCATCTTGCGCCTTCGCCGCTGATCGTCAAACTGGAGTATTCCCATCCCACGCTCAGCCAGCGGATCGACGCGATCGAAAAAGCGAAGGCAAAGACCCGGACGGAGGGCGTATGAAGGCTGAGATCGTCATCACGGGCTACGGCGAAGGGGAACTGACCATGCAGGCCGTAAAGCGGCTGAGGGCGTCTTCTGACGTCGTGCTGCACACCGAAAACTATCCCGTGGCCGCGTGGCTGAAGGAAAACGGCATAGCTTACGCTTCGCTCGACTTTCTCTACGAGCAGACGGACGACTTCGACGAGCATGTTGCCCGCTGTCTGAAATACCTGGAGGACAGGGCGGAGTTTACGTTCTGCGTCATGGACGCCTCCGACAGCGTGGCAAAGGCGCTCGTTGAAAAATACCCTTGGGTACCGGTCACGGGCGGCGGCGCGGACGCGGCGCTGGCGATGAGGGCAAAGAGCAAACTTTGCGTCGTCAGCGCCGTGAGCGCCCCGCAGGAAAGGCTCTCGCCGCTTTGCTCCGTACTGATCAAGGAGATCGACGACCGCCTGCTCGCCGGGGAAGTCAAGCTGAAGCTTCAGCAGACCTACGACGAGGACGCGAAAGTGTATTTTAGGACGAGCGACGGGCACATAATCAATATGAAACTGAGCGATCTTGACCGCCTGAAGCGCTACGATCAGACCTGCGCCTGCCTCATAAACCCCGATAAAACGCCCAAAATGAACGATTTTGAGTGCTTAAGGTTAATTTATGAGCCAAAACCCGTTAATGATGTCAGTTTGAACGAGGAAGCACTTGCGGAAAAGCTTGCCGATGTGGTACAATGTATTCAAGTCGCCGAGGAGCGTGGACTTTTCACACAGGAAGATGTGTTCATGCGCGCGGCTGAGTTACTATCAAAAGGAGAATGACAATGAACAGGAACGAACTTATTTCCGCCATCGCGGCGAAAACCAATCTGACCAAGGCGCAGACCACTGAGTTTGTGAACGCCTGCATCGAAGTCGTCGACGAGACCCTGACCAAGGGCGAAGACATCCGCCTGGTGGGCTTTGGCAGCTTCGGCGTAAAGCAGACCAAGGAGAGGGAGACCCGCAATCCCAGGACCGGCGAAAAGGTGACCGTGAAGGCCTCTAAGAAGCCCTTCTTCAAGTTTGGCAAAGCCTTTGCCGACAAATTCGCAAAGTAATATGCCCGATACAAAACAGCCCGTTTCAAACGCCGACGAGGGCATGCGGCTGGACAAGTTCCTTAAGGTCTCGCGCATCATCAAGCGCAGGTCGCTGGCCAACGACGCCTGTGACACCGACCACGTGAGCCTGAACGGCAAAAGCGCAAAGCCCGGCGCCAGAGTCAGGGTGGGAGACGTCATCACCCTGCGCTTCGGAGACAAGCTTACCGATTTTGAAGTGCTCAGCACAAGCGAACACGCGCGCAGGGAAGACGCGGCGCAAATGTACAAACTCGTCAAATGAAAACAAGCTGTATTGTTGTTGCAGCCGGCAGCGGAAAGCGCGCCGGCTTCAGCTTTAACAAGGTGTTCTACGAGCTCGCCGGCAGAACGGTCCTGTTCCGCTCGCTTGACGCGCTTTCTTCCTCCGGGCTGATCGACGAGATCGTGCCGGTCATAAGCCCTGTCGACGCGCTTCTCTACGCCGAGACCCTTCGCCGCGAAGGCGCTTCCCCCATCGTACGGGACCCCGTCCCGGGCGGAAAGACGCGGCGCGAAAGCGTATACGCGGGCTTGAAGGCGCTCGGTCCGGACACGGACGTCGTCCTCGTGCACGACGCGGCAAGGCCCTTCGTGACGAAGGAGATCATCGAAAACGTGCTCAAGGACGCGCTCATGTTTTCGTCCGGCGTAATCTCCTGTCCTGTTACGGACACGGTAAAGCAGCTCGACGGGGAAAACGGGGCACTTTGCACGCTCGACAGAAATCTTTTGAGGACCGTTCAGACGCCGCAGGCTTTCCGGTACGATCTGCTTCTGAAGGCGCACGAGACGCTGCCCGAAGACGAAATGGCCACGGACGACGCGTATCTGTTCGAAAAGCTGTACGGGAGCGTGCACCTGACCGGGGCCGCGAGCGCGAAAAAAAACATAAAGCTCACTACCGCGGAGGACTTTGAAATGGCCGAAAACCTGCTTTCCCCGCCCCTCAGGACGGGCACAGGCTACGACGTGCACCGGCTCGTTCCGGGCCGCAGGCTCGTGCTTTGCGGCGTGGAGATCCCCTGTGAAAAGGGCCTGCTCGGCCACTCGGACGCGGACGTCGCGCTGCACGCGCTGATCGACGCGATGCTGGGCGCGGCGGCGCTGGGGGACATAGGGCATATGTTTCCGGACAGCGATCAAAAGTACAAGGACATTTCGTCGCTTGCGCTTTTGAAGACAGCCGCGCAGGCCGTTCAGGAAGCGGGGTACGAGCTGTCCAACTGCGACATCACGATCGTCTGCCAAAGGCCGAAGCTTGCGCCGTACATCGCCCAAATGCGCGCCGTCGTCGCCGATGCGCTCGGCGCTTCGCCCGACTGCGTCAGCGTCAAGGCCACCACTAACGAGGGGCTCGGCTTCGAGGGCGAGGGGCTCGGCATCAGCGCGCAGAGCATAGCGGTCATCAAGAGGAGAAATCAATGCAGAAAATAGCCAGCTTTACCGTGGATCACGACTTTATCGTGCCGGGCATATATATTTCCCGCATAGACGGCGACGTCACGACCTACGACCTGCGCACCCGAAAGCCCAACGGCGGGGATTACATGGACGATCTGACCATGCACTCCATGGAGCACATGTTTGCGACGTTCATCCGAAACAGCCCGATCGCACAGAGCGTGCTATATTTCGGCCCCATGGGCTGCCAGACCGGCTTTTATCTGCTGATCAGGAACGCCCGGCACGCCGAGGTCATCGATGCGATCCGCCTGACGCTCGAAAACATCCTCGCCTACGAGGGCGAGGTCTTCGGCGCGTCCCGCAAGGAATGCGGAAACTACAAGAATCTGAGCCTCGAAAGCGCCAAGAAGGAAGCAAAAAGCTATCTTGACGCCGTGAGGGACTGGACGGAGCAAAAGCTCGCCTATCCGGAGGTGAAAGCATGACGGGCATCATCGCAGCGATGCAAAAGGAGCTCAGCGAGCTCGAAAAGCATATCGAAAACGCTTCTTACAGGCAGCTGCCCGGCACGAGCTTCATCAGCGGCACGCTTTACGGCCATGAGATCGTCGCCGCCGTCTGCGGCATCGGCAAGGTCAACGCGGCCGTGTGCGCGCAGCGCATGATCGACCTGTACAGGGCGGACCGCATCATAAACACGGGCGTCGCGGGCGCGCTCTCGGGCAGCCTGCACGTGTGCGACGCGGTCGTTGCGAGCTACGCCGTGCAGCACGACGTGGACACCACGGCGCTGGGCGACGAGATCGGCTTCGTTTCAACGGTCAACACCGTTCGCTTCGAGACGGATAAAGAGACGAACGAAGCGCTTTTAAGGAGCATCCGGGCCGTGGGCCTTCGGGGTACGATCGGCGGCATCGCCTCGGGAGATCAGTTCATCAGCGCCGCGCAGGACAAGCAGCGCATCAGCAGCCTCTTCAGCTGCGTCGCCTGCGAAATGGAGGGCGGCGCGATCGCACAGGTCTGCCGCATCAACCAAATCCCCTGCGCGATCATAAGGACCATCAGCGACGGCGCGGACGAGGACGCCTCGATGAGCTACGCCGCGTTTTCGGATCTTGCCGCCGTAAATTCGGCAAAAGCGCTGCTGCATTTCTTTAAGAACAACTGAATCCAAAAGTGTCCTGCATGTTAAAGCCTCGGAAAAATATTTCCGGGGCTATTGCATTTTGAAAACGCGCATGGTATAATGGTCAAAAATAGTCAGACAGGAGGCAGCTATGGCCGCGCTCAGTGACGCCATCGAGCGTTTTATAAAGGATCTGCTGACGGACGATACCAGGGTCGAATTGAAACGCAACGAGCTTGCGCAGTATTTCGGCTGCGCGAACAGCCAGATCAACTACGTGCTCGCCACGCGCTTTTCGGTGGACAGGGGGTATCTCGTGGAATCGCGGCGGGGCGGCAGCGGGTATGTGCGGGTCATACGCATAAGCGCCAGCGACGTGGAGCTGCTGGGCAGTTTGCTTCAGCGCATCGGCGGCGAGATCGGCGAAGAAAACGCAAAGGCCATCATCTTAAGGCTCTACGAACTGCACGTCGTGGACGTAAACGAGGCAAGGCTCATGCAGGCCGCCGTGAGCGCCGAGGCGATCAGCCTGCCGATCAGCTCGAAGGACATGATCCGCGCATCCGTGCTCAAAAGCCTCGTGGTGCAGGCGTTCAAAAACATGAGGGAGGGAAAGTAAATGCTGTGCGAGGAATGCGGAAAGAACGAAGCCACGGTACACATCCAGGCTATGCTGCCCGACGGCACGACCTCCACGCGCTCCCTGTGTCAGCCGTGCATGAACAAGCTCAGGGCCATGCCCGGCATTCACGCGCTGGACATTTCTGAATTTCTGGGCGCGCTGTTTGAAAGGATACGCCAAAGCCGCCAGGAAAAGGACTCCGACCGTTTCGACGCCACCTGCCCCGTGTGCGGCTTAAGCTACGCCGAGTATAAAAAAGACATGAAACTCGGCTGCGCCGGCTGCTACAAGGCGTTCAGGGAGCCCATCGAGGAAATGCTGGTCAGGCGCAACGGTTCGGCGCTGTACGTGGGCGGAATGCCGGACGGCGAAAGCGCGCTCAACCTCGACATCTATCAGGTAAAGAAGCTCAGAGAGCAGATGAAGCGCGCCGTGGAGGAAGAAAAGTTCGAAACCGCCGCGGCCATACGCGACGAGATACGCTCTCTGGAGGAAAAAATCGGCTCGGAAGCGGGCAACCAAGCGTAAAAAACGCCGTGAAGACGAAAAGGGGACAGGAAAGGTAAAGCGCAAATGGGAAGCACTTTCAACACGGATCTGAGCGACGTCATACTGCTGAGCGGCGTAAACCTGAAGCGAAACTACGCGGATAAGCCGTTTCCGGACAGGCTGGACGGCGACAAACTGCTTGAGCTGCGCGAAGGCGCGCTTGCGCGGCTGAACGAGCGCTTTTCCGGCATCCGCCTCGAAAAGGCGGCCCTGCAGGACGCTTCGCCGCAAAGCCTCGGCGCGCTGATCGAAAACGCCTGCTTTTACGACGACGGCGGCGAAGAAAACGAAAAGGCGCTCAGGGTCAGCCTTGTAAGCGGAACGAAGCTGAGCATCAGCTTAAACCGCGGCGACCATCTGAACATCAGCGCCTTCATACGCGATGGCGACGTGCAGCGCGCGCTGGGCATCGTTCAGCCCGTCGAAAAGGCGCTCATGCGTCAGGAGGAATACGCCTTCAGCGAAAACTGGGGCTATCTCACCTCCTCTGTAAAATACACGGGCAACGCGCTGACAGGGGCCTACCTTCTGTCGCTTACGGGCTTAAACCGCATGAACCTGCTGGACGACGAGAAGGAAAACCTCAAAAAGCATCACCTGGAGCTCAAACGCCTGATCGGCACGGAGGAGGACGACTGCGAGCTGTTCTGTCTGCACAGCACGCTGCAGCTGGGCAAAAGCGCACAGGACGTGCTTTCGGAGCTGATGAACTGCGCGCAGGAGCTCGCTTTCCGGGAAAGGGACGCGCGCGAAGAACTGATCTACGACGACACCGACGACTTTGCCGACAGCGTCATGCGCGCGCTGGGCATCCTCATGAACGCAAGGCTCATGGACTTTCAGGAGTTTCTGACCCTGTACTCGGACGTAAGGGCAGGGCTCGCGACGGGCTTTGTCGAAGGCAGCATAAAGGATCTGGACGAGATCGCCTCCGAGGTCTCGCCGGAGGAGATACGCCGCGGCTATAACGATCTGAGCCGCAGGGACGAGGAGCTGCTCAGGGCAGACATCTGCCGCAGACGCTTCAGCGAAAACATGAAGACCATCAGAATCTGACGGGAGCAAACAATGATAGCAAGATGCAATGAACACGGAAACCGCGCCCTCGAAGCGGCGCAAAGGGAAGCCGCCCTGATGGGCAGGGCCTATATCGGCACGGAGCATTTGCTTCTGGGCATTTTGAACGACCCGGGCAAGGCGTCCATCGTGCTGGAAGGCATCGGTCTGGAAGACGCGCGCAACGAGATCATACAGCTCGTCGGCCGCGGAAGCGACGAGGTCGTGCCGGGAAATCTGAGCTACACCATCCGCTCGAAGACCGTGCTCGAGGCCAGCGCGCGCGAGGCCAGAGACCTGGGGCAGGACTACATCGACACCGAGCACATCCTTTTGGCGCTCATGCGCGAAAGGGCCGGCGTGGCCGCGCACGCGCTGCAGAAGCTGGGCATCGACTTGAATCGAGCCCGCGAGGAGCTCATCGACGCGCTGGGCGGCAAAAAAACGAGGCAGTACGCCGGCATCGAAGAAAAGACCCAAAGCGGCAAGGGCAACACGCCCATGCTCGACAAATACGGCAGGGACCTGGTCGAATGCGCGGCCAAGGGCGAGCTCGATCCCGTGATCGGCCGCGAAAAGGAAATGGAGCGCATCATACAGATCCTGTCCCGCCGAACGAAAAACAACCCCGTGCTGATCGGTGAACCGGGCGTGGGCAAAAGCAGCATCGCCGAAGGGCTCGCCCAAAGAATCAGCGACGGCAGCATCCCCGAGATCCTCGCGGGCAACCGCATCTTCTCGCTGGACATCCCCGGTATGCTCGCGGGCGCGAAGTACCGCGGCGAGTTTGAAGAGCGCCTCAAAAACATGATCGGCGAGGTAAAGACCGCCGGCAACATCATCCTCTTTATCGACGAAATGCACACGATGGTCGGCGCGGGCGCGGGGGAGAGCTCCATCGACGCCGCCGCCATCATGAAGCCCGCGCTCACCAACGGCGAGATCCGCTGCATCGGCGCGACCACGCTCAGGGAGTACCACAAATACATCGAAAAGGACGCTGCGCTCGAAAGGCGCTTCCAGCCGGTGACGGTAGGGGAGCCCACGCAGGACGAGAGCGTCGAGATCTTAAAGGGCCTTCGTGAACGGTATGAAAACCATCACCACGTGCGCATCACGGACGGCGCGATCGAGACTGCCGTCAAGCTCTCCGCGCGCTACATCTCCGACCGCTTCCTGCCGGACAAGGCCATCGACCTGCTGGACGAGGCCTGCTCCCGCGTGCACATCCGCACCTTCTCTGCCCCGCCGGACATGGTCGAGCACCAAAAGCGTCTGGAGGAACTGGACGAGGAGATCCGCCGCGCCGTCGCGGACGAAAACTTCGAGCTCGCCGCCGACCTGAGGGACAGCAAAAAGCACCTGACGCAGGAGATGGAGGAGCTCAAAAAGAACTGGGAAAAGCAGCGCCTCGAAAAGGTGGAGACCGTCAACGAGGACGAGATCACGCAGGTCGTGTCTTTCTGGACGGGCATCCCCGTGTCCCGTATGACCGACGACGAGGCGGCGCGCCTGATGAACATGGAGCAGATACTGCACCGCCGCGTGGTGGGGCAGGAGGAGGCCATCAAGGCCGTGGCCAGGGCCGTGCGCCGCGCGCGGGCGGGCCTTAAAGACCCCAAGCGCCCTATCGGCTCGTTCATCTTTCTGGGCCCAACGGGCGTCGGCAAGACCGAGCTTTGCAAGGCGCTGGGCGAAGCGCTGTTCGGCGACGAAAACTGCGTCGTGCGCATCGATATGTCCGAGTACATGGAAAAATTCTCCGTCTCGCGCATGATCGGCTCTCCGCCCGGCTACGTAGGCTACGACGAGGGCGGACAGCTGACCGAAAAGGTGCGCAGAAAGCCCTACAGCGTGCTGCTGCTGGACGAAGTCGAAAAGGCGCATCCGGACGTGTTCAACATACTTCTGCAGGTGCTCGAGGACGGCCGCCTGACCGACGGTCAGGGACGGGTCGTGGACTTCAAAAACTGCATCATCGTCATGACCTCCAACGCCGGCGCGCATACGATCGGCAAGAGCAAATCGCTGGGCTTTGGCAGCTCCACAGACAGCGAAAAGACCTACGAGAACATGAAGGACTCGGTCATGGGCGAGGTCAAGCGCATCTTCCGCCCCGAGTTCATCAACCGCGTGGACGAGATCATCGTCTTCCACGCGCTGAGCGAAGAGCACATCAACAAGATCGCGCTGCACATGATGAACGAGGTCGCAAAGCGCATCAGCGAGCGCGGCGTGGAGCTGGAGGTCAGCGCCGAGGCCGCCCAGGTCGTGGCCAAAGCCGGCTACGATCTGCAGTACGGCGCGCGGCCGCTCAGGCGCGCGATCCAGCGCCTCGTGGAGGACGCGCTCAGTGAGGAAATCCTCTCCGGCAACATCCAGCTCAACCAGCGTGTGCGCATGATCCCCGACGGCGACAAACTGAAATTCGTGCACACGGAAGTGTAAACCAATCGTTTCAACCGCCGGGAAACATCCGCCGGCGAACGCTGCCCAAAAGCCTTCCCCTCCGGGGCGCGAAGCGCGGTTCGGTAGTGAATGAAAGCCCGGCGGGCTTTCAGAGCCGAACCGGGACCGAGCCCGCAGGCGAGACGGTGGCACGGCGAAGCCGTGACGGATGAGGTCACTCTCCCGCAAACTCTACTTATACCCTGTCTCAACGCCTCAATACCACAGCAAAGCCGCCCCCGACCCGCGGGAGCGGCTTTAAACTTACTCAGTGGCTCGCAAGCCAGTCGTCGTCGATCGGTATGAAGAGAATCTCTTCGTGCGCGTCGGCGAACAATTCTGCCGCGCTGCCCTCGAAACCGTAGATCGTGCTGATCGCGCTGCCGTCAAAGGCGTCGGGCGCGATCGAAGTGACCCATTCGGGAATCACGACCGCCTCGGCGGCGACGTCCGCAAACGCCCTGCCGTTGATGGCAGTCAGATCGGCGGGAAGGAACAGGACGACGGAAGCGTCATAGTCCGGATAACAATGCAGCTCCGCATCGAACAGTTTGCCGTTACCGATATCTGTTTCGATGCCGACCCATTCCGACTGTGTGCCACTGAAGGTGACCGTACTCAAACTGTCGCAGCCGTCGAAGGCGTAAGCACAGATCGCCGCAACGCTTCTTGGCACCGTCGCGCTTTCAAGGCTCAAGCAGCCCGCGAAGGCATAGCTTCCGATGGAGCTTACGCCCTCTTCCATGACGATCTGAACGATCAGGTCCGCGTAGGGACGCCAGGCAGCTTCGTTGTTTCCGTCGAAATCCGGCATTTCACCTGCGCCGGAAACGGTGAGCAGTCCGTCTTCGTCCAGTGTCCACGTCAGGCTGCCCCAGCTGCCGCTGAGCGGGAAGGTGATCACGGAAACGGTCAGGGTGACGGAATCCGTTCCCCATTCGTGCGACGCGCTTACGCGCACGGGTTCGCCGCTTACCGTCCAGCCCAGCGTGCCCAGACCGTAGGCGAAATAGTAAAGAGATTTGTCGCTTACTCCATATAAGTAGCCGTCGCTGCGGTTCAGATAATACTGCCAGGACAGTGTAACAGCGGTTTCGCCGTTGTCCAGGGCTTCCTGAAACATGCTTACGACGTCGAACTCGTAATCGCCGTCGTCGTCCAAAACCCAGTTGTCTTCTTCGTCTTTAAGGAACGCCGTTCCGAAGTCCTGCCACAGGTTTTCGTGAATGAAGTAGTTCGCGTCCAGCGAAGTGCAGCCCGGGGTGAACGACGCGTCCGTGCACGCGTGGTCGAGCGCCATCAATTCGTCGTTCAGGCAGAAATAATCGTAGCTTTCCCGGCCGCTGACGGCGACGGTCTGTTTGTCGGGGTCGCCGTCGTCCCAGGTCACGTCCGTCTGGTACCATTTGCCGCCCAGCATCAGCGCGTTCCAGGCGTGGTTCAGCTCGTTGCTGGATACGCGGTCGATGCGTATGCCCGCCGCCTCACACAGCAGCTTGTACGCCTTGGAATAGGAGTCGCACACGCCGTAGCCACGGAAAACGATGTCCGCGCCGTAATACTCGTAGTTGTGATCGTAGTAGGCGTGATGTGTCAGCCAGTCGTGCAGGTTCAGCGCGGTGTGCCACTCGTCCTCGCCACGGCACTCGGCCACGATCTGCGAAGCCTTGTATTCGATCGTAGCGGTCTCGGGGCCGGTGACGGTGAAATCGCGAGACCGTCCGCATACATATTCCCCCGTCTCGGCGTCGTACATGTACACGGACACGAGGTAGTTGCCGGTGTAGTACAATTGCACGCTGTTGAAGACCGGCCCTGTGCGGGTCTGGCTCAGGTATACGTAGCCGTGTTCGTCGCGGTCTGTGTCCGTAATGCCGAACTCGAACGTATAGTCTTCCGCGTAGCCGCCGCTCACGATGGCCTTGAATTCGCCGGGATCGTTCAGCGTGGGCGTGCGCACGCATTCGATGTCGACGTATACGCCGTTGCTCGCGTTGGACGTGGCCTTTTGGCCGCGCAGATGCCCGAGCGTCTGCTGCACGTGATCCCAGCGCGGGTTGATCGGCCCGTCGGCGAACGCGGCGGCGAAAATCAGTGTAAGCACGGCAAAAACCGCCGTCAGGAACAATGCCTTCTTCATGTTCTCGTCACTCCCCGAACAGTTGATATTAAATAAGAAACACACGCCGCGCAGCGAACGCTCAGCGTGTGTTTATCTTATCACCGGGACGCCTCTTCTGTCAAGCAAAACCCGCAAAAACGTGAAAAGCGCGCTGCCCGGACGCAGCCGCAAGCGGGATCACGAAGCCCGCTTGCAGTAAATCAGGATCGTTTCGGTTACGATTTCGCCGTCTTCCTCGTGGGTCTCGGTATCGGTGAGCACCAGATAATCGTCCTCAAAACGGTAGCCAATGGTTTCCGTGACGGTTTCCCCTGTGCTTCCGTACAGCGCCTGCGTATAGGAAAGCGTTCCGTCCGAGGCGGCGTAATCGCACTCAAGCAGCGTCAGGATCCTGTACCCCGTGCCGTCGGGGAAGAATTCCAGCGCGTACTTCAAGCCCAGATCGATGACCATCTCCGCACTTTGAGCTTCGGCGTAGCCTTCGGGGTCGGCAAGGTACTGCTCCATCTCGCTTTTGTCGAGATTCTGAACGACGGCCCAAAGCCCCTCAAAACCGTCCGTGCCGCTTTTGCGTTCGAGAAGATAGGCATATTGCCTTTTTTCGCTGGTCAGAAGCAGCTTGTCCGGAGACAGGAATTCGTATGTATAATCCACTTTTTCGCCAAGCAGGCTTGAAACAATCGTATCGAGGCCGAAGTCTCCGGCGGTCAGCGTCAAGCTGCTTTCGTCCGATTCGTATCGGAAGGACTCAAACGCGCTGAAGGACATCCGGCCTTGTTCGGTAAAGCTTATTTCGAGGTTGCCCGATACGAACTCCTCTTTGGGTTCCATTTTCTCCACGACCCACGTGCCCGTGAGGTCGTTATCCTCGGCGAGCGCGCAGCCGGCGCACAGCACCAGTGCAAGGAGAACTGCGATCGTCTTTTTCATTGTTCTGCGTCCTTTCTATCGCGCTGCCTTCTACGGTCAGGAAAATATGGTCAGCGGGGTCTGCGCGTGGATCTTGTCGATGACCTTGAGCTGGGTCAGCACCTGCTCGGGCGTGATCTCCATCGGGCGGTTCTCGGTCAGCGCGGCGTAGATCATGTCGTAGTACTGCTTGACGGCGCTGTTGAACGCGCCGCTTTCGACGTCGATCTTCTTTTCGATGAACTCCAGCTTTTCCGTGCAGTAGGAGGGCGTGCCGTCCGGCTTGCTGAGCGGCGCCAATTGCTGAACACGGTTTTCCAGCTTGCTCTGATCCACGTACTTGTATTCCACCGAGCCCAGCGTGGCCCTTAAGCCGCCCTCGCTGCCCATGATCCGGTACAGGTACGGCGCGTAGCAGTCACAGGAGGAGATCTCGATGTCGATCAGCGGCTTTCCGGGCACGATCAGCAGTATCTTCGCGTAGTCGTCCGCGTCCCCGAAGGTGTCGAAGCGGCCGAGGCGCGAAACGACCTCCACGTCCTCCGGGAAGCCCAGCAGATCCAGGGCCTGGTCGATCGGATGGGGGCCGGTGTTGCGCACGTTGCCGCCCGCGTAGTATTGGCTGGTCTGCCAGTCCCATCTGCGGGCAAAGCCCGAAAAGCTGATGCTGATCTGCGCGATCTTGCCCAGCACGCCGCTTGCCAGGACCTCCTTGATCAGCTTGTAGTACGGCGCGAAGCGCGACTGCTGGAAGACGTTGAGCAGCTTTCCGCTCTTTTTGGCCGCGGCGATCGCGCGGCAGCCGTCCTCGTAGGTCTTGGCGAAGGGCTTTTCGCTGATGACGTTGAAGCCGTGCTCGAGCAGGTCGATCGTGACCGGCACGTGCATGTAGGAAAACGTACTGTTGATCACCAGATCGATGTCGCTGCGCTTAAACAGCTCGTGATAGTCTGCGTACACGTCGCAGCCGTATTCGGCTTTTGCCCTTTCGCGCCTGTCCTCGAGCGCGTCCACGACCGCGACGACCCTGAACTTGTCGTTTGCTTCGGAGCGGAAGAATTTGCCGTGAATGTCGCGCCCGCTGCGCCCCTGGCCGATGATGGCCACGTTCAGCTTATCCATAATCATACCTCCGTTTGTCGTATGTTTTAAAGCAGTTCCTTGCCGCTGTCCGGGTCGAGGTACAGCGTCGCGTCCTCGTGGCGGCGCATGACCGTCGCCGGCACGCGGGCCGTGATCTCCCCGAACACGGTCTTTTTCACCGCGTCGGCCTTCGTGGCCGCGGGCACCGAGCAGAACAGGTGCTTTGCCCGAAACAGCGTGGGGATCGTGAGGGTGATGGCGCATTTGGGCACTTCACGAATGTGCGCAAAGCAGCCGTCGTTCACCTGCTGGTTCCGGCAGACGTCGTCCAGATGCACGGTCTTGACCGCTTTGGGATCGTCGAAATCCGCCTCGTCCGGATCGTTGAAGGCGATGTGCCCGTTTTCGCCGATGCCCAGCAGCACGATGTCCGTCGGGTGCTCCTTGAGCAGCGCGGCGTAGCGCGCGCATTCCTTTTCGATATCCGGCGCGCCGCCGTCGATGTAGTTTACGCTCTTGAACGGCAAAAGCGAAAAGACGTGCTCGTCCAGATACCGCCCGAAGCTCTGCGGCGCGCTGCGCTTCAGTCCCGCGTATTCGTCCATGTGAAACGCGTTGACCCTCGCCCAGTCGACGCCCTTTTCGCGCGCGAGGTACGCCAGCGTTTCGTTCTGTGAAGGCGCAGCGGCGAACACCGCGTTGACCTCGCTCTGCCTGTCGAGCAGCTTCCGGAAGCATTCCGCGGCGTCGCGCGCGGCGCTTTGCCCCATCTCGTCGCGGCTCGAAAACAGCTTTACGCGGAGCTTGTCCGCGCTGAATTCCTTAAGTAGTGCCATGCTGACCTCCCATGTATAAAACAGACTGCAGTCTGTTATTGTGTTCAATCGACGCGGTACTTTTCAAACGAAAGCACGAACTGCTTCGCGCGGTCCTGTTTTCCGCTGAGCCATGCGTATTTGCCGATCTGTGTGCGTATTTTGAAAACCCCGGCGCGCACCGTCTCGTCCACCCACTGCTGTATTTCGGAGTCATTCATCCTTACCAGCTTCCAGGTGTACAGCAGCCAGTCGAAGGGAATGTCCAGCGCCTCCTTTACGTTTTCAAGCGTGAGCTTTTCGGACACGGACGGCTGGTAGCGGGTGATTTTGGCGTGCGAAAGATATTTCAGCTGGGATGGGGACATGCCTTCGCAGTGCAAAAAGCGGTAGCTGCCCGTTGCGCGCGCCGAATAGTATTCGTCCCAGTAGGGCACCACGAATTCGTCCCAGAGCCCCGGCGGGATCAGCGCGGCAAAGTCGTCGCCGAGGTAGGAGCCGAAATCCGAGACGGGCGGTGCGCCCTCCATGCGCTTCGTCCAGTTGCAGAACTCGATGATGCTCCGATTCATAAGCCGCAAAAATTCATGCACCTTTTCGGGCTCGTCGTAGAGGTCTACGAAGAAATCCTGCCCGCGCATAAGGACCGCGCTCGTGATGATGCCCTCGTATCCGTAACCGCTCAGCGGCGAAATATCGCATTCCGGAAAGCGGGCGCTCAAGTATTCGTTGACCTTGAGATAGTGCCTGCACATCGCGTTGTCGCCGAAATCCTTCCCCTCGGCGTTCCGGAGGATCCCGATGGCCTCGTCGAGGTCGCGGGCGAAGGGCTTTATGTTGGGCTCGCTGTCCCGCGGCTGCTCGCAGGGCGCGCCGAGACTGACCAGGTGCCCGTAGGAAAGCGGCGCCGCGCCGGGCTTTCTGACCGGCACATAGGGACCGTAATAATCGGCGATCATCTGATTTGCCGTCTTCCAGGCCTCTGCGCACTTGGCTGCGTCCATGTAGAATTCGTACTCGCTGATGCCCGCGAGGCAGGGAATGAGATCGTGGTAGATCTCCACGGTCGGATAGATCTCTTTGCCTCCGTATTCGTATCTCATGCGTGCCCCCTCCTTGTGGGAATTTCGGATTGTGCGCAGCCGAAGCCGGCGCGGATTTATTCGTAATCGCTGACCTGTACGGTCTTGCGGGTCAGATAGCTGTCGTGGATGGCGTTCAGGATCAGCACGGGTTTAAGCAGATCGCCGTAGGCGTGCGGCCGTACGCCGCTTGTCACCATGTTTTTGTACTCCAAAAGCTCCTGCTTGAAGCAGTCTCCCAGATCGTGCGTGTAGGCACTCTGGCAGCCCTTGTCGGAGTAGGCCGTGATCGTATAGCCGTAGGAGGAGGTGTACTGCGCGACGACGTCGTATTCGCCGTAATTGAAGATCACGCTGACGCGGTTCTTGCTCTCGTCCGGGCACACGGCGGTGACGGCTTTCACGTCCATGCCGAAGACGGTCAGCATCATTTCGAGCAGGTGCTGGCTGTAGAAGAAAAAGCCCGCGTAATCGTTGACCATGTTGATCGGCGCGCCCACGTAACCGCCCACGAGCTTGCCTTGCGCGGCGAATTCCTTTACGGGTTTAAGCTCGCGCAGAAACTTCAGGCAGGAGCCGCCGCAAAGCAGGGCGCCGCTCTTTTCCGCGGCATTCAAAAGCGCCTTGGCGTAGTCGACCTTCACGGTGAAGGGCTTGTCGATAAAGGCGTTCACGCCCTGCTCCACATAGGGCAGCGCGTATTCGTAGTGGTGATCTCCGTGCCGCGCGGTGACGAGCACGCCGTCCACCTTGCCCAGAAACTCGTGCGGGTGTTTGGCCGCGTAGGGCACGTAGCCGCACCGGAGCAGCCGCTCGTTGGCCGCGTCGTCGTAGCCGTACACGCCCACGATCTCCATGTCGGAGAAATCGGGGTCGGTGTTTATGAATTTCGCAAACGCGAAGGCGTGCGAGTTTTCCGTACCGAGGATCGCTAATTTCATGTGCGCATCTCCTTTATACTGTCGGTCGATTCCTGCGTTGCCCGGGGCCTGCGTTCGGGGAACGGCCCGCCCGGCGCTTTTTTTGCTTCCGTACGTATTATACCCCAAACGCGGGCGCCGCGCAAGGGTTTACCTGAGCCTGTCGTCGTAGGCCGCGCGCTCGCCGCCGATGAATTTCGGGCGTGTCCGCGCTGCGGTCACGTGCGCCCTGCCGATTTCGCGCTGCGCGAGGCGCACGGGCACGGCGACCCTTTTCAGGTGCATCCCGATCAGCGTGTCGCCGATGTCCAGCCCGGCGTCCGCGCGGATCTCCTCGAGCACGACGGGGTCGCGGAAGCTGTTGTACGCGGCCGTGGCGAAGGAGCCGCCGGCCTTGGGGCGGGGCACTGCGTTCACCGTCTCTCTGTCCCCGGCTGCCGCGCGCTCGACGACGACGGCGCGGTTCAAATGCTCGCAGCACTGCGCCGCGAGAAAGATGCCCTTTTCGCCGAGCGCGGCCATGATGCCGTCGAACACCGCCTGCGCCGTTTCGGGGCTGGAATTGCTGCCGATGCGTTCTCCCAGGATCTCGGAGGTGGAGCAGCCGACGACCATGATCTGTCCTGGCCTGAGCCCGGCTTTTTCGATGAGCTCGGAAGCGGCTTCGTAGGCCTGCTTTTTTTCGGTTTCAAACATTTTGAGCTTCCTTTCGGCCGAACAGTTCGTTCAGCGTCCGTTTGATTTCGTCTTCTTTGTCGTGAATGTGCCAGATGGCATCGACCGTGTGCACGGCTTCGCTCAGGCCAAGCGCCTTTTCGGCCTCGTCCTCGCACTGCCCGAGGGCCCGCTTGACGTTGTATTCCAGCCACTCGAGCCAGGTGTAGCTCACGCCGAAGATGCCCGCGTAATCCTTAAAGCCGCTGTCGTAGGCGTTAAGATACCCCTCGAAGAACGCCTTCAACTTTTCCGTGTCCACACGGCAGTCGGCGTCGCCGGCCCAGTGGAGTGCAAGCTGCAGCGCGTCCGAGGCGGGATTTCCGATCGTCAGGCACTCGAGGTCGATCACGAAGGGGCATCCGTCGCACCACATCACGTTTTTGGGGTCCATGTCTCCGTCGGTGATGCATTCCGTAGCGGGCAAAAGCGGCCTTGACCGGTTGAGCGCGTCCTGCGCATGAGCGAGCAGACGCTCGTTTTGCCTGATGAGAAGCGCGATCCCGCTGCCTGCGCGTGAAGCTTGTTCTGCGTAAGCGGACCAGTCTATGCAGGTTTTTTTCGGTGCTGTATGCACAGCGTCCTTCGGCGAAAGAGCGTGGATCCTGCCGAGGATGTTTCCGACTGCACGGCACTGAGCCAAAGTGATGCCGTTCGGGTCGGTCACCTGACCGTTCAGCCAAGTAAAGACGTAGTAATACCAGCCCTCGAACGATTGCATTTTGCTTTCGCGGATCGTGAGCGCGGGCACGATGGGGATGCCTGCGTCCTCCAGCACCCGCTCCAGCTTCTCGGCCCGTAGGAAGTTTCCGGGCGCGTCCTGGCGGCGCATGACTTCAGGGTTCAGCTGCTTTACGGCGTAGGTCCCGCTCTCTGCCGAGACCTTGAACATCCTGTGCATGAGGCCGCCCGACACGGGCTCGATGGGGGACAGGACCCTTCCGAGCCCCTTGGCCCGAAACAGTCTTGCGATCGCTTCCTCCGCCGACGGACCTTTCCCTATCCCGCTCACAGGATCAGCCTGAACGAGGCAAACGACAGCGTGCCCGTGCCCTCAAAGGTGAAATACAGCGCGTGCACACCGTCGGGAAGGTGAGCTTCCGCCTGCGCGTCGTACCAGACGTTGGCGTAATGCACATTGATCTCGGCGCAGGCTTCTCCCTCCGGCGCGGTCCTGACCAGTACGCGCCCGTTTGCGTAGCCCATGACGCGCACGCTCACGGCCTTTACGCCCCTGAGGTCAAAATACTTGAAGCCCGCCGTCGCGCCGTCTGTCATGTTGGCGATGAAGCTTTGCGGGTTTTCGCCGGTGCATTCCTGCGTGATCTTGGGAAAGCGGTCGTCCATCCAGCCGCTCCAGGGCACGTAGACGCATTCGACGGGCGTGAACAGGTTGCACGCGATGTAGGCGGGGTACTCGCCTTCGCCCCTGAGCGGAGCGACCGAGCCGCAGGAGGTGATCTCCGCCTGCAAAATGCGATCGCCTTCGACGGAAAGCTTTTCGAGGCAGCCCTGCCGGCTGTAGTTCGTGCCGTTGGTGTGCCTGTGGTAAAACACGTAGAGGCTTTCGCCGATCTCGACCACGCTGCCGTGGTTGTTTGCGGTGTAGTAGAGCGGCTTTTCGGCGGGCTTTCCGCCCTTCGTGATGCCCATGTCGCAGCCGCTCACGATCACGCCCATGTATTTGAAGCCGGAGGTCGGGCTGTCGCTCAACGCGTAGCAAAGCTCGTGGCATTTGATCGAGGAATAGATGAAACAGTACTTTCCGAAGAGCTTGCGTATCGAAGGCGCCTCGAAGAACTCGTGCCCTTCGAAGCCTGTGCCCGCGCTGTATTCGCAGCCGGGCGCGACGAAGACAGGCGATTGCTTTACGGTCAGCATGTCGCTTTCCAGCACCGTGACCATTGCGCCGTGGCGCGATTTGTCGCCCCGCGCGCAAAAGCCCGTGTAGAGGTATACGTCGTCGCCCTCGACCAGCACGCCGGGGTCGAACTGCGCTTCGTCGCCCTCCTTTTCGCCCAGCATCGTGCCGTCGGGGTAGCGTACATAGCCGAGGTATCGATATTGCCCCGCGGGCGTGTCGCACACGGTCACCGCGACGTTTCGCCGGTTGCTGAGCACGTAGTACAGGTAGTAGCGCCCGTCCTTGCCCACGGCCACGTCCGGCGCGTACAGATTGCCCTGCAGATCGGCGTTGAAGGGATCCTGATCCTTGCGGTAGATGACGCCCTCATAGCGCCAGGAGCCCAGGTCGTTCACTTCGGCCGACCAGCAAACATAGTCGCCCATGCAGTACACCGAGCCGCCGAATTTGTCGTGCGAGCCGTAGACGTAGACCCTTCCGCCGAACACGTAGGGCTCACCGTCCGGCACGTATTCCCAGGAGGGCAGATAGGGGTTTTTGACCTGTTTCAGGTTTCTTTCGTAGGATGCGTGTCCCGAGAGCAATTCTCCCACAGCCATAAGTTTTCCTCCAAGAGATTTCAGAATGGTTTTACCGGGTTCATGCCCGATTCAATGAAAGGCGCTTACGCCATCGTACATCAGGATTATAGCACCTGAAAAGCCGCAATGCAAGCTGCCCGGCCCCTCTCAGCGCTTCTTTTTCGGAAACGGCAGTTCGCCGAGCATGCTGGTCAGCAATTCGTTCAGAAACGCGCGGTTGTCGACGTTGTCGACAAGGAGCATCTCCTTTGCGCCCTCGTACGGTTTTTCGAGCGGCGCGTCCGGCATCAGCCGCCTTGCCGAAGCCGTGGGCTTTACGAGAAAACGGTTGTCGTAGATCCCGCCTGCGATCCTGCCCTGATAATAGAGTATATATTCGCCCATCATGGGCTTAAAGGATATGCCCTCGAGGGACGAAAGCTGATCCAGCACGAATTCGAGGTATTTCCTGTCCGAAGCCATGTTTTTCCTCCCTACAGTTCTTTTTTCAGCATGACGATCTCGTCTGTCCTGTATTCCTCGCGGAAACCGTGCCCGAGAAAGAGGGCTTTGGCCGGATTGTCCGCCGCGATGTCGTCGTGCAGCACGGTTATACCATTTTCTTTAGCGCTTTCGCACAGCAATTCCAGCCCCTTGCCGCCGTAGCCGATGCCCCGGCATGCGGCGTGCACGATGACGTCCGCGACGTAAATGCGCCGCGCGCCGTCGTAGTGATAGGCGATCTCCCCGACGAAACGCCCCGCGGGGTTTTTAAGGTACCTGTAAAAGCGCCTGCCCTCAGGATTTGCGATCCAGAAGTCGTACCAGTCCTTCCAACCCTCCTTCGGGAACGGGATCGTGCCGCCCCACGCGTGATTGTAAGACATGGTTTCCTCGTCTTCCAGCATTTCCCTGCGGAACCAAAGATCGTCAAAAGACGGCACGCAGGCGACGGTCATATCCGCCCAATCCGCCTTCGTCAGGAGATTGACGTGCCCTTTCCTCGTTTCTCCAAGCTGTGGAACGGGCGCGTTCTCCGTCGTCCATTGATATTTGAAGCCGAGCTTTTCCTGCACGCGCTTCGATTTTTCGTTGCCGTCGTAATAGCCGCACCAGACCCTTTCGAGCTTCAGATCCTCAAAGGCGTGGCGAAGCACCTCCCGCGCCGCTTCCGGCACGAGCCCCCGCCCCCAATACGGAACGCCCAGCCAGTAGCCGAGCTCCGCCTCGTCTTCCTTTTCGGCAAGATCGTTATGGTGAAGACCGATGCTCCCCACGGGTAGCCCGGTTTCCCTGAGCACGACGGCATAGGTTTCCGGCACTGCAAGGATCTCCCGTATGATCCGGCGGCTCTCTTCCATACTTGTGTGGACGGGCCAGCCCGCCATCGGCCCCACGCGCGGGTCCTTCGCGTACCGGTAACATTCTTCCGCATCCGTTTCTTCCCACGGACGGAGAATCAATCTTTCGGTTTCCAGAATCATGGCGTTCCCCCGGACAGATATGCTTTCGTCGTTTTCTTTGGCTTTTCAGTGCAAGCCGTACTCCCGGCCGTCCTCCCCGTGCCTTTATCGGGCTTCACTGATAATCGATCTCGGCGCCCTGATACAATTCGACGCAGGGCAGCGTGAATTCGAGCGCGCCGTCCTTCTGCGAAAAAGCAAGCTCTCTGCCGTCCGGGATCAGCCGCACGTGCGTGACCGTCTCGGGAATCTGAATCCTCACCGGAACGTCGCGCAATGCCACGACGTCCTCCAGCACGGACGTGTTTCCCCGCTGGATGGGGCTCGCGTAGGCAGCGTGGAACACATAGCGGCCGTGCTCTGCCTGCTTTGTCAAGCGCGTGCGCCCGGCGGAGGGCAGGCTGACAGCGTACTTTGGATTGTACACGAGCTTCAGCGCGCGGATCACGACCTCGCGGAACAGCTGCGCGCCACGAAGCTTGTACAGGCGGCACATCGGGTGTGCGATCCAAACCGTTTTTCCGTTCACGACCGCGGCCGGATGCGCCGCGGGCTCGTCCCTGTACGGCGTATAGCTGTGAGAACAGTACGTCGCGTAGGTCCGCTCGAACAAAGGCTCGTAGACTTCGGCAAGCGCCGTGCCGTGCGTAAGTTTGCTGACAAAGGCGCTTTCATAGCACAAAAACGGGGCGTTGGCGTAGGGCATCGGAAGCTCTTTCCCGGGCTTAAAGTAATCCATTCTGTACCGGCCGGGGCCGGCGTATTCCGCGCCGACGTCGAGCTGAAAGCGACCGTCCTTTACGGCGCTTTTGCCCGTGAGCAGCACCGCGCCGCCGCGGGATATGAAGGCGTCGATTCGCGCGGCTTCTTCGTCGCCGAGCGCCACGCAGTCGGGTAGTATGAGCGCTTCAAAGGGCTTGAGCTCGTCTCCCGGCAGCACGATCTCAAAATCGATATGGCTCTCCAAAAGCATGCTGTGCAGCCCCTCGTCGGAGGCGCTCTGTCCCGAAAGGTATACGCCGAGCGTCGCGGTCGACCCGGCCGGGTACGCCCACGGTTCGATCTTTTCCAGCGCCCTGTACGCGTGGCCGATCAGCTTGTAGGTCTCCATGTCCATGAGTCCGCGGGGGTGCAGCTGGTCGCCGACGGAGCATTTCGCGCCGTACATGGCCATCGAAAGCACCTCGTATTTCAGGGCGTCCGGATTCTTGTAGCCGCCGAACTCGCCCCAGCTCGTATGGAATTTGCCCGTCATGCCCAGGTATTCCTTGCCGTAGCGGCTCATGACGCTCGCCCTCGGCGGCATTTTGTTGTAGCCGCCCCAGGCCGTTGGCAGATCCTCCATCTCGTAATGGGACTGCCCGGCATGGTATTCCGGTCGGTAGATGTCCGCGCCGCCGCTGTTGAAAAAGATCGTCGCCTCCGGGTGCCTTTCGCGCATGATGTCCGTACAGTTTTTCATGAACGCAAGGTGCGAAAGGCGATAGTACGCTTTCGCGTCTTCGATATTGGCAGGATCGAGCCCTGCCTGCTTCATTCCGCTTATGCAATTCGGGCAGTAGCAAGCCTCCTCCAGGTAGACGATGTCGTAAAACAGGCCGTCGACCTTTTTGTAGCGGTTCACGATCTCGCGGGTCAAGTCGTAGATGTGCTGCGCGTAATCCCCGCTCAGGCACAGACAGCGCCAGGAGCAGTCCGGCCTTATGTCGTCGGGCTTTGCGTTTTCGTCGATGTTTCTGCTGATGCGCCTGCCCTGAACGTCGACCATGCACCACTCCGGATGCCTTTCGGAATCGTACACCGACCAGCCGGCGGTGATATAGATCGGCGCGTCCACGCCGATCTCGTGCGCCGCGTCGACCATGGCGCCCGTGAGGTCGAAGCCCGGTTGCATCGTGGGATGCTGTTTTCCTATCTTCGTCGGATAGTAGCAGTACCCGTGGTGGCACTTGGCGAAGACGGTGATCGAGTTTACGTTTCCTTCGGTCAGCGCGGCCTGGAACTGCTTTTTGTCGAAGTGCGCG
The DNA here is from genome assembly GCA_017395065.1 of Clostridia bacterium. GTDB lineage: Bacteria > Bacillota > Clostridia > Christensenellales > Aristaeellaceae > RUG14130. The sequence continues at coordinate 69,946 of JAFPWH010000046.1, forward strand.
CCCACGCCGGGGATCAGCGGCGAGGTGTGAAAATCGAGGTGCACCTGTCTGCTCGGCAGTTTTCTCATGGCGGAAGCTCCCTTTCATCTATAATCGTGATTCTGCTGCTATTATACCCGCAAACCGGCGCTTTGGCAATGGCGGATGGCCTTTGTCAATTACTTTTATTCGTCGGTTTACAAAGAGCGTCTTGAAAGAACGCGCCGAAACGAATATCATATCCGGTACAGGCAATGCAAGGAGTGAGGAAAATTGAAATACTATCTTGAAGACAAGGACAGCGTACTGACCGAAACAGGCTCTTCCATGGAAGGGCTCACGGAGGAAGAGGCCGCTTCCCGGCTCGCGAAAGAGGGCCCGAACAAGCTTGCGGAGGGCAAAAAGGACAGCCTGCTCAAGAAGTTCCTTGGCGAACTCAAAGACCCGATGACCATCGTGCTGATCATTGCCGCCGCCGTAAGCGCCGTCACGGCGATCTACGCGGGCGAAAGCCTGACGGACACGCTGATCATACTGGCCGTCGTACTGATCAACGCCTGCCTCGGCGTGTATCAGGAGAGCAAGGCCGAAGCAGCGATCGAAGCGCTGCAGCAGGTAGCCGCGGCGACAGCCAAGGTCATCCGCGGCGGACACCAGAAAACCGTCCGCGCCGACGAGGTCGTCCGGGGCGATCTGCTGGTCCTGGAGGCCGGCGACGCCGTGGCCGCGGACGCAAGGATCGTCGAGTGCGCCTCCATGAAAACGCAGGAGGCTGCCCTGACCGGAGAATCCACGGACGTCGAAAAACAGAGCGAGGCGCTCGCGGCGGCGGAGAATGGGGAAGTATCCCTGGGCGACAGGAAGAACATGGTCTACATGGGCTCCATCGTCACCTACGGCCGCGGCCACGCCGTCGTGACCGGCACCGGTATGAACACGGAGATGGGCGCCATCGCAGACGCGCTTACGAACGCCAAAGACGAGGAAACGCCCCTGCAGATCAAGCTCAACGAACTGTCGCGAAAGCTTTCGGCGATGATCCTCGTCATCTGCGCTTTCGTGTTCATCGTAAACCTCGTGCGCAGCGGCGGAAAAGCCATTCTGGACACGTTCATGATCGCTGTGTCCCTGGCGGTCGCCGCGATCCCGGAGGGGTTGAGCGCCGTCGTCACGGTGCTTTTGTCCATCGGCGTTACGAAGATGAGCAAAAACCACGCGATCATCCGAAAGCTGACCGCCGTGGAAACGCTGGGGTGCACGCAGATCATCTGCTCTGACAAGACCGGCACCCTGACCCAGAACAAAATGACCGTCGTCAAAAAGGTGACCGACGACGAGAAACTGCTCATGACCGCCATGGCGCTGTGCTCCGACGCGGAGCTGGAGGACGGGCAGGCCGTCGGCGAAGCGACCGAATGCGCCCTCGTCAACGACGCAAACAAGCACGGCATGCCTAAGCAGGAGCTTTCTTCCGACCTGCCGCGCGTGGACGAAGCGCCCTTCGACTCGCTGCGCAAAATGATGTCCACGCTCCACAGGGCCAAGGCCGGGCACGGCTTCATTCAGTTCACCAAGGGCGCGCCGGACGAAGTTCTGCGCCGCTGCACCCGCATATGGCGCGGCGGCAAGGCGCAGCCCATCACCGAAGGCGAAAGAAAGACCATTCTCGAAGAAAACAAGGCGATGGCGGATCAGGCGCTGCGCGTGCTCGGCGCGGCGCAGCGGATCTATGACGAACGGCCCGCGACGAACGCGCCGGATCAGCTGGAAGAGGATCTGACCTGGATCGGCATGTGCGGAATGATCGATCCCATACGTCCCGAAGTGAAGGACGCCATCACGCAGTGCACCAGCGCGGGCATCCGCCCGATCATGATCACGGGCGACCACAAGGACACCGCCACGGCGATCGCGCGCGAACTGGGTATACTGAAGCCCGGCCAGATGGCCATCACCGGCGCGGAGCTGGACGCCATCCCGGATGACGTGTTCGCCCACGACGTAAGGCGCTATTCCGTCTACGCGCGCGTTCAGCCCGAAAACAAGGTGCGCATCGTCAAAGCCTGGCAGGATCTGGGCATGGTCACGGCCATGACCGGAGACGGCGTGAACGACGCGCCCTCCATCAAGACCGCGGACATCGGCGTTGGCATGGGGATCACCGGCACCGACGTCACCAAGTCCGTGGCGGACATGATCCTGACCGACGACAATTTTGCGACCATCGTCTCGGCAGTCGGGGAAGGCCGCCGCATCTACGACAACATCCGCAAAGCCATACAGTTCCTGCTCTCGGCGAACCTTGCGGAGGTGCTTGCCGTGTTCAGCGCGACGCTGATGGGCTTTTCCATACTGAAACCCGTCCATATCCTGTGGATCAACCTGATCACCGACACGCTGCCAGCCATCGCCCTTGGCATGGAGGACGCGGAGAGGGACGTCATGCAGCGGCCGCCCAGGAACCGGAAAGAGAGCATCTTCGCAAACGGGCTCGGCTTCGACATCGCCTTCCAGGGGCTGATCATCGCGGCTTTAACGGTCTTCAGCTTCTTCGTCGGCCACCGCATGGAGAGCGGTGCGTGGGCGATCGCGGAATCGCCTGCCGGCATGACGATGGCGTTTTTGACGCTGAGCATGGTCGAGATCTTCCACTCCTTCAACATGCGCTCCCGCATATCGTCCCTTTTCAGCATACGGAAGCAGAACAAGTGGCTCTGGGGCACGCTGATCTTTTCCCTCCTGATCACGGCGGCCGTGATCTTCGTGCCGTTCCTCAATTCGGCGTTCTCCTTCCAGCCCATCAGCCTTGCGGAGTATCTCGTCTCCATCGCACTGGCCCTTTCCGTCATCCCGATCGTGGAGGCCGAAAAAGCCGTGCGCAGGTGGACGCTTCGAAAGCTGCACAAATAACGAAAGACCCAACCGCACACGAGGGCTTCGGGATAAATATACGTCCCGAAGCCCTCGCGCTGTGCTTGACAGCTTTATGTTCCGATTTCGCCGTTATTCTCCGACCGTATCGGACGATCCTTCGAATCTATACACCAGCATGCCGTTCCCGTAAGGGTCGTCCTTGGCGCAGACTTCTTCCGAGACGAAACCGTAGCCGACTTTTTCGAGAACGCTTACCGAAGCGGCGTTTCCCTTCATCACGCGCCCGTAGAGGGTGCGCACGTGAAAGGTTCTTACGGCAAAAAACGTCATCGCCCTCACCAATTCGGTCGCGTATCCCTTGTTGCGGTCTTCCCGGCGGATCACGAAGCCGATCTCGACTTCCTCCGGCTTTCCTTCCACTTCGTTGATGCCTGTGTCTCCGATCAGTTCTCCCGTCTGTTTCAGTTCCGCCGCCAGCACGTAGGGCAGGCTTTTCTTTTTTACGCAATCGGCATAGAACGCCGCGGCCGCCCGTGCCTCGCCGGGATCGGCGTAGCATTCCCCGGGTATCCACTTTTTCACTTCCGGATCGAGATGGATCAGGCAGAGCTCCTCCGCGTCCGCCGTCTCAAATTTTCGCACCTTCAGGCGCTCTGTTTCAAACAGGTATTCCATGCCGTCTACTCCGTTTTTTCAATGATCAGCGCTGCCGATCCTTCCTCGAGAGAATTGTATTCGTCATAGTGAATGTGATCTCCCGTAAGCCCGTCCGCGAGACGCTGCATCTGGCGGGCAAGGGAAAGCAGACCTTCCCGGTTTGCGGAGACGGTCACTTCTTTTCTTTCGATCCCTATTATATGCAAATAGGGCAGGGGTGTCAACGTCCGGGCACTGCACGGCGCTCTCGTTCGTGCGCAGTGCATTTGTGCCGTGAACCCGTAATGGACCTCGTGAATTTCAGCCCGCTTCTGCATTCGGTGTTAAATTCTGTGAAACAGCCCGAAACATTATTGACACTGTGTCATTTTAGTGGTATGCTCTATATACTGACACGGTGTCATTTATGTTTAAGGAAGTGCTCTAATGTCCAGAGGTTCTCCGAAGCTGACAGAGGCAAGAAAGGAAGAGATACTGAATGCCTGCGCCTTGCTGTATGAAACGAAGGGATTCAAAGAGATCACGCTCAAAGAGATCGGAGCGGCCACCACGCTGACGCGTACGGGGATCTATCTGTATTTTCAGACGAAGGAAGAGATCTTCCTTGAACTGCTCGCCCGGGAATACGACGCGTGGGTATTGGAAATGCGGGACGTGATGGAGCATAAAGCACGTCTTGGCCGCGACGAAGTGGCGTCTGTTCTGGCGCGGACGCTTACGAACCATCCGAAGCTCCTTCGGCTGCTGTCCATGAACCTGTACGAGATGGAAGCCAATTCCCGCCCGGAAAGGCTGACGGCCTTCAAGCTGTCCTTCGGAGCTTCCCTTGAGACCGTGGAGCAGCTGGTCCGGAAATACATTCCGGAAATGAACGATTCCGACAGGCAGCGGTTTTTGTACGCTTTCTTCCCGTTCATCTACGGCATCTATCCCTATACCGACGTGACCCCGAAACAGCAGGCGGCGATGCGGGAGGCCGGCATTCCCTATGTGTATCAGTCCGCGTACGAGCTTACGTACCGTTGTCTTAAAAAACTGCTGGAGGCGGAAGCATGAAATATACGAAACTCGGAAAGACCGACCTTGCCGTATCCCGCATCTGCATGGGCTGCATGGGATTCGGAGACGCGAATCAGGGGCAGCACGCCTGGACGCTGGACGAAACGCATTCCCGCGAGATCATAAAACACGCGCTGGAATCCGGGATCAATTTCTTTGATACGGCAATTGCCTACCAGAGCGGCAGCAGCGAGCAGTATCTCGGCCGCGCGCTCAGGGATTTTGCAAAACGGGACGAAGTGGTCGTTGCTACGAAATTCCTGCCCCGCACGCAGGAAGAGATCGAAAACGGCGTCACGGGGCAAGAGCATATCGAGCGCATGCTGGGCAGGAGCCTGCAGAACCTCGGCATGGATCATGTGGATCTGTACATCTATCATATGTGGGACTGGCAGACACCGATCGAAGACGTACTGGACGGGTTGAATCGGATGGTGAAGGCGGGCAAAGCCCGGTATATCGGCATATCCAACTGCTTTGCCTGGCAGCTGGCCAAGGCGAACGCGCTGGCCGAGAGGGAGGGCTGGGCGAAATTCGTCTCCGTGCAGGGGCACTACAACCTGATCTTCCGGGAGGAAGAGCGCGAGATGGTACCCTACTGCCGGGAAGAGGGCATTGCCCTTACGCCCTACAGCGCCCTCGCGTCGGGACGCCTTTCCCGGAAACCCGGCGAAACCTCCGAGCGGCTCGAGAAGGACGCCTACGCCAGATTCAAATACGACGCTACCGCGCAGCAGGACGCCGTCATCATAAACCGCGTGGCGGAGCTTAGCGAAAAACGCGGCGTGACCATGACTGAAATTTCGCTGGCGTGGCTGCTCACGAAGGTAACCTCTCCGGTGGTCGGGGCGACGAAGCTCCACCATGTGGACGGCGCGGTAAAAGCGACAGAGCTGGAACTGACGCAAGAGGAAATCGCGTATCTGGAGGCGCCCTACGTGCCGCATCCGCTGGCGGGCGTCATGGCGCAGAACAAACCGACAAACGCCAAAGAAAAACATGTCTGGTCCACAGGCAGTCAAAAGATATGAGGAGGATCGTCATGAAAAGACTGTTCGTCGCATTTCTGCTGATTAGTTTACTTTGCTCCTCTGCTTTAAGCGAAACGCTGGTGACCAACGGCGGCGTCAGCCTGGACCCTGCGGTTCTGCCGTACTGCACAGACGATCCTGACGTGCCCGTCGTTTACTTTATCAGCGATATATCTCCGGAGGCGCTGGTGACGGCCTATGAAGCGCTGGGCGCAAAGCTTCCCGGCAAGGTGGGCGTCAAGATGTCGACCGGCGAAAGCGAGCGCAGCAATTACCTGCGGCCGTGGCTCATCGCCGATCTTATCCACCTTCTGAACGGCACCATCGTGGAGTGCAACACTGCCTACGGCGGCAGCCGCGCCTCCACCGCCATGCACAGGCAGCAGGCTAAGGACAACGGCCTATTGGACGTCGCAGAGCTGGACATTCTGGACGAAGAGGGCAGCATGGAAATCCCCATCGAGGGCGGCGTGCGGATATCCGTGGACTACGTGGGCAGCCATTTTAAGAACTACGATTCCTATCTGGTGCTCAGCCACTTCAAGGGTCATGCCATGGCGGGCTTCGGCGGTGCGATCAAGAACATCTCCATCGGCTTTGGCTCCTCCAAGGGAAAGGTGTGGATCCATTCCGGCGGCACGAAAACCAGCGGCAGCATCTGGGGGCAGCAAGACTCCTTCCTCGAAGCAATGGCAGACGCGGCCAAAGGCGTGAATACCTATATGGGCGGCAATATCCTCTACATCAGCGTATTGAACCGCCTGTCCGTGGACTGTGACTGCGACGGAAATCCCGCCGAGCCCGACATGCACGACATCGGCATTCTGGCTTCCACAGATCCCCTCGCCATCGACCAGGCGGCCATCGACCTTGTTTATGCCATGCCCGACAGCGGCAGTCTGATCCGCCGCATCGAGCGCCAGAACGTCCTGTACGTTCTGGAAGTGGGGGAAATAAACGGCCTTGGCAGCCGCCGGTACAATCTGGTGATCCTGGATGACTGAATGGCTCCAAAGGGAAGCGATCTACCTGTGGTACTACCTGGATATACAGTTCAGGCAGATCGCGCCGTACTGGGCTTTGGGCATACTGCTCGGCAGCGCGGTGTCGGTGTTCGGAAAGAAGTACATCCACGGAGCGTTCGCCGGGATCGGCCGGCGGAAAATGGGCTGGCTGGGGTTGATACCGGCAAGCCTGCTCGGAATCGCGTCGCCCCTGTGCATGTACGGGACCATTCCCATCGCCGCGTCCTTTTCGGAACAGGGTGTAAAGGACGACTATCTGGCGGCGTTTATGATGAGCAGCATACTGCTCAACCCCCAGCTGATCTTCTACAGCGGGGCGCTTGGGCAGACGGCGCTGACGATCCGCTGCGTCTCGTGCTTTTTGTGCGGATGCGTCGCGGGGCTGCTCGTCCGCCGGTTCTACAGCGGGAAAAGCAAAAGCTTCTTTGACTTTGCCGGTTTCCGTGAAGGCAAAAGCCGGGACACCGACCCGAATCTGCTCCTGAGGTTTCTTAAAAATGTTGGCCGAAACGTCAAAGCCACCGGCCCCATGTTCGCCCTGGGCATACTGCTTACGGCGCTGTACCAGATCCATGTGCCGGAGGAATTCGTCAGCGGTCTGTTCGGCAAAAACAACGGCTTCGGCGTGCTGATGGCAGCCACCATCGGCGTGCCCGTCTACATGTGCGGCGGAGGGACCATCCCTTTGCTGAACGAATGGCTGGCGGACGGGATGAGCCTGGGCAGTGCCGCCGCCTTCATGATCACAGGACCGGCCACGAAAATCACGAACCTCGGCGCGATGAAGATCGTGCTGGGCTGGAAGCGCTTTCTCGTCTATCTGGCTTTCGTGATGCTGTTTTCACTGGCCACCGGATTACTGGTCGACTTATTTGTTTGAGGAGGATAAACCATGAAAGAAAAAATCGTGCAGACTGCGGGCAGGCAGCAATTGGGCAAGTTCGCGCCCATGTTTGCCCATCTCAACGACGACGTGCTCTTCGGAGAGGTGTGGAACGAGGAGGCCATCGACACGAAAACGAAGTGCATCGTCACCGTGGTTTCGCTGATGGCGTCCGGCGTCACGGACGCTTCGCTGACCTACCATCTTCAAAACGCGAAAGCGCACGGCGTGACCAAAGAGGAGATCGCCGCCATCGTCACCCATGCCGCGATGTACGTGGGCTGGCCCAAGGGCTGGGCTGTGTTCCGTCTGGCAAAAGAAGTCTGGAACGAACAGGAATAATCATTAAACATTCAGGAGGAAAACGAACATGAAAAAAGTAGTTGCTTTCTTGACTGTCCTTGCGCTGCTCATCGCGCTTGCAGCTTCTTTCGCTGCCGCAGAAGAGGCTGCGGCGCCCGAAAGCCATATCCTGGTGGTGTACTTCTCCGCCACCGGCACCACCCGGGGCGTGGCCGAAAAGCTGGCGGAAGGGCTGAGCGCGGACCTTTACGAGATCGTGCCCGAGGTACCCTATACCGACGCCGATCTGAATTACAACAATTCAAAGAGCCGTAGCTCCGTCGAAACCGACGATCCTTCCTGCCGTCCCGCCATCGCGGGCGAGCTGCCAGACCTGACGGCCTATGATACCGTTCTGATCGGCTACCCCATCTGGTGGGGAGACGCGCCGCGCATCGTTTCCACCTTTGTGGAAAACGTCGACCTGACCGACAGGACCGTCGCGGTGTTTTTCACCTCCGGCAGCTCCGGCCTCGGCAACAGCATGAAACACCTCGAGCAGCAGTCCGGCGCGGGCACCTGGCTGGCGGGAAAACGTTTCACGGCCCGCACGAGCGTCGAAGAACTGACGGCCTGGGCGAAATCCCTGGGTATTGAACGCTGAACGGAGAAACGGCCATGCAGCTTAAGCGTGTAGAGCGCGTCATCGACGTCCTGCTGGTGATTGGCCTGATGCTGCTCATGTCCTATCAGCTGTGGGGCGAAGAGAAACACGAGTGGACAGGCATCGCCATGACGGCGCTGATGATACTGCACCAGATCCTGAACCGAAAATGGTATGCCGCCCTGTTCAGGGGCAGGTATACGCCGCTGCGCATCGTGCAGACGTTCGTCAACGCCGCGCTGGTTTCCTGCTTCATACTGACTTCCCTGAGCGGCATCAGCATGAGCGTCTACGCCGTGCCTTTCTTCATCGAACTCATGCGGGCGTCCCTGGCCCGCAGGCTGCACCTGACCCTGTCCCACTGGAGCTTTTTGCTGATGGGTCTGCATCTGGGCCTGCACATTCCTGCCATGCTCGGCAAAGTCAAAGGAAAGCAGCTTCGGCGCATCGGCCTGTGCGCTTCCATCCCGGCAGCCGGCGCGGGACTGTGGCTGTTCCTTCGAAACAGCTTCCCGGATTACCTGTTCTGTCGGGTGCCATTCGCCTTTTACGACTATGACAAAGCGGCTTTCCTCGTGCTGCTCGAAGCGCTGCTGATCGCCTTTTTCTGGGTATTTGTCGGTTCTCAGCTGCCCGGGATTCTGAACCGCAAAGCGAAAGAAAGAAGTAAACTGGTCGCACTGCTTGCCGTTCTGACAGCCGTGGCGATCGGGGCAGGACTCACTTGCCTGCTCCCGGTCGAAACAGATCGGGGATGGGGCGGAGGAACCGCGTCCCGGGCACTATCGGCAGAACACCGTCGCTGTGTACAGCTTTGCCCTGACCGCTCAACAGAAGCGCATCGTGAACAGTTGATTTCTGATTTGCCGCTCCGTCAATTTTCGGTTTTGCTTTTTTGTTATTCTGAAAAAAGTGATTTCCCGAAACGTCCCGCCGCGCGGAAAGACTATACATAGCAAACAAAGGATTGAGAAACAGGGGATGCCCCTCGCAGCCTTTTTACCGATAATTAACCCGGTTCAGCCGAGCTTTTTGACCGGTACCAATTCGATATAGCCTCGTTCACCGATGGGCTCGAGCTGGATGCGAGGGTTCGTCTCGTCCCATTTATATCCGATAAACGCCGGATTATACTTTTTCTCGGCTTCCCAGACTTCGCCTATTGCTGCTTCATAATCCTCTTCCGCGAACGGTTCTCCTCTGAAGAGAAGGTATGCGGAGGCCGGAAGATCGATTACTTCAAATCCTTCGGGGATCTCGCCCTTATAATCGCGCCTGACCTCTACACCCTGAACATATTCGTTCGTTACGGGATTCCTGAGCTCCCTGGGAAGAAACAAACAGACCGGCTCTCCGCTGATGGACTTTATGCTGGTCAGAAGTCCCCAGACGTCACAGCCGACTTCCTCGCAGTAACTCCAATACCCTGTCGCATTGATCCCTCTTTTGATGATCACTTTGCGGGAAGGCTTTTCAACCACCTGAATAAATACATTTCTGATATCGCTCATCTTACGCTCGCTCCTTTCCTTATCGATGATGAACGTGGGAGTGAACAGCCAGACGGGGATCGGGCTTGCGGAGTACTCTTTTGGATTTATGCCGAATTCACGTCTGAACGCGCGCTGATATCCGTCGACGCTTCCGTATCCCATATCCATTGCCACGTCGAGGATCTGACAGGTTTCGTCGCGAAGCTTAAGCGCCGACTTGGACAGCTTAAGGCGCCGGATATATACTGCCGGCGTCATGCCGAGGAACCTTATGAACAGCTTCCTCGCGTACCATGGGGAAAAAGACGCCGCCTTTGCAAGCTCTCCGATCGAAATCTCTTCAGAGATATGATCATTTATGTAATCCTGCATCCTGCGAACGGCTTTTCTCTGTTCTTCCATCTGCTCACCTCCCTGTGAGCTGATACTATCAGAAAAGGAATGCATATTTCTCGACTATTTTTGCCCTTTTCGGAAATGCGCTTTTGTATTATCGGGCTGATAAACCGAAATATGCCTGTTTACGCAGAACGCAGTTATATCGGATCGCTGACCCGTCAGGGTATTCAACGATGGTCTTTTCCTCTGAAAACCCGCATTTACGGTAAAAACCGATCGAATCGTCATCCGTTTGAGCTTTGACGCTTTCCAAATCCTCCGATTTCATTACACGTTGGATCAGTTGCTTTCCGATTCCTCTGCGGCGGGCATTTTCGGATACGGCGATTCCGATGATCTCGGCGGCATCCTCTGAAAACTTCATTACCAACATGCCTGTTTTCCTGCCCCGATCTTCGGATACAAATACTTTTGTCGATGGATCGGCTAAACAGTCTTTCATCCGCGCTTTATAGTCCTCGTATGTCGGACGATACATACAGGAAGCATAGATCGAGAAGGCCTCTTTTGACAGAAGCCAATCCGTATCCTCGCACAACACGACTTTCATAACCGGCCTCACAAAGTTGGAATTTGTCGCTGCTGTCAGCATTGCGCTGCCCTGTATATGATCAGTATTCGTAGGATTGATTTACTTTCCTGAGTGCAGCTACATAATCGCAGCCTTTTTCTTTCACATCTTCCGGATTTATCGGATAATGGACATTGTAAAGAATCCCTTTGTCTCCGAACATATCCTCCATATAATCCTTCTCTATATGCCCGCCTACGACTTCAAGGCAAATCATAACATGATCATCACCCGGTACGATTTCTTTCTCCCACAAATATCGGCACTCAAGGTTCATGAAACATTCAGCGACCATCGGCGCTTCTATCCATGAAGCTTTTTCCACAGTAAGCCCTGATGAAGTTATCTCATCCGTCTCGAACTGATTGTTCTGTATCGTGTTCATGCAGGCTTTGTATAAATCAGAAGACATAAAATTCAGCACGGCTGCCTTCTTTTCATTCAGGCTTTGGTAAAGATGTCCGCACTTATTCACGCTGCATAGAATCACGTAATACCCGCCTCCGTGATTCGCACTCGTAAACCCTGCCCATGACTGCATCGTAGCATTTGGCTGTCCGTTGGATTTATATGTTGTGACAAGAAACATCGGTGTCGGTATTCCCATAATAAACTCTTTCCAGTCAAACCCGAAGTTCTTTGCAAATTCTCCGTATGTCCCCCTCATGGATTCAGGCATTTCTTTGTATTGGTATTTCATATTTTCTCCTTCCGTGCTCATTGTGTTTTACTCCCATCTCTTTTCATACATTTGCAGGATTTGCCGGCCAAACCGGAATGGATTCAGATCATTTTGCCGTTGTTGACCGATACGGCGATCTGCCATTCGTCCTTATCGATCCTTCTGCGCAGGCACGACCGTAAAAATGCGCGTTTCGCCCTTCTTCATATAAAAATCCGTAAAATGCTCACAGGGCTCGGGCCGCTCGTCCGTATATGCGTCGACGAGCGAGGCTCTGTGCGGGAGGTATATCCTTTTCTCGCCGTCCGTCGCAGCATGGATTGCCACCATCGTGCCGTATGCGTATATGAAATCGTCGGTGAACGCGTATATATGTGCGCCGGCCGTCAGAAATGCTTCGCGCAGGAGCGACGCGCACGGCACCGAGTCAAATCTGTATTCCTGCCAGTCGTCGTGCACTCTGACGCAGCCGTTCTCCGATGCCGCGGCATATCCGCCCGCAGCGTCGAATTCGCAGGCACAGTTTACGTATACCAACGAGCGGCAGGAGCTCCGCCAGCGGTCGATCTGCTTAATCGGTGTACGGACGTTCAAAAAAACCACGGCGCGGTAATCATCGGGATCCAGTAAGCCGAAATCGGCCAATGTGAACTGTTCAAACGCCGCGCCGCTTGCAGCAAGCGGCTGAAGCAGCTGCCCGATCCCGCAGGCGCCGATGTACTGTCCGCCGGCATAGGGGTCGAAGACCAGCGCCACCGAGGCGACAGAGCGCTCATTCGCCTGCTGACTGTAGAGCGCAAGCGAACGCCTGATGCATTCCATATAGCCAGGTGTTCTGTACCAGCCGCCCCACATATCGAACCACCACATGGCTGCCCCGCAGGCGATGGTCTTCGCAACGGCTTTGCGCATCTGATGAACGCACATTTTTTCGTCCTGAGGGCCAAGCCAGATCGGGCCGTCGTATTGCGTATTGCCCGCGGGATTCGCGCGGGGCATTGCCTCACTGATTGGCCTGCTCAGATGGGTGCGCACGTCGCACTCCGTAAACCATGCTTTGCCGTGCAATCGGCAGGAGCCCAAAGCGCCCTGCAGCACCCAATCGGTGCCCGGCGCTCTTGCGGTATCGTAAGCGAAGGGGCTGGCCAAAAAGTCCACATACTCGCTGCTGAGCACGATATCCACCGCGTCGTGGCCGAAGCGCGTACCGGCATACCCGTAAAACGCGCCGATCACGCGCCTGCCGCCGGTGATGCGCTTGGCTTCCTTCGCGAGCCTGACCAGCGCTTTTGCGGTCTCCACGCTGCGGAAGCGGTTGTAGTCCCTCGTTTGCATCGGGATCCCGCAATCGCCGTCCGGAACGTAGGTCCTTTGCGCAGGCGTCGGAACGGACACTTCTTCAAAGCTCTTACACTCCGTGTGCCAGGCCGCGTTCAGCGCTCCGACCGTTTGGTATCTTTCCCTGACAAAGGCCCTGAACGCTTTGAGCGCACACGCGGAATAATCCGTAAACTGCATGGGATGCGTCATGGGACGCATGAATTCCTCCGTCCATCCGCAGGCGAGCTGCCAGCCGACTACGTATTCGTCCAGGCCGCTGCCCGTGAGCCAGTCCTGAAACGCCTGCATCGCAGCGAAAGTATCCTTCAGCCATACAGCCGAAGAGTAGCTTTGGTGCACGCTTGTCCCGGCGGCGTCGCGGCAAAGCTCATCCGGATGCGAATACTCCCAAACGCTCGGAGGTTCGAGCATCAGGCGCGGCAGGATCCAGACCTCGCCGGGTTTGAAACTGCCTACGGCAAGCCGAAACACTTCTTCGGCGGCAGAGAAGTCATATCGGTTTTCGCCTTTCCAGAAACCCGGATAGAACGGACGTATGCCGCTGAAGGGGTTGATGCCCCGGTCGCCCGCATAGACGGGCACGAACAGCAGTTTGTATCCCGCTTGCGCAAAGCCCGCATAATCGGCTTTTTCCGCCTGGTAGCTCATATAAGCGCAGGGCGGTACGGAAACGCCGTTGATCGTCAAAACAGGCAGTGTACCTTTGCAGGTGATCGTACTGACAGGCATTTGGATCGCTCCTTTTTGAATCGGCCGGGTTTATTACTGCTTTATCGGTCAGAGACGTTTGCTGTGAAGATCGTCGGCTTGTTTTTCAGTTCATATCGGCCTGTCATTCTGCACCTCTTCAGATCCCGTTTTACTTATCCAGGCTGCATTGCTTTAAATCATTTTATAGAGCTCGTAGCAGTCGTGTCCTTTGGGAACGTCTTTGAGTTCGCCTCTGAGCAGATAGCCGTTCTTTTTGAAGAAACCGACGTTCCAGTCGCCCGCGGTTGTCAGAATCATGGACGCGCCGTTTTCCTTTGCCGTTTTATCCGCTTCCTTCAGGAAATACGTACCCAAGCCCTGATGTCGCAACGGTTCCTCCACGAACAGCGCGTCGATAAAGCCGTAAGAGCCCTTGTCCACGTCCGCGATGACGCCCGCGACGAACCTGCCGTCTTTGTCGACAAGCTTTCTGCAATAATCGACGCTCTCGCATTTCGGCTCATAGGCTTCGCTGTACGTGTCGATTCCGTTTTCGATGACGTCCGCGTCGTCGTCATTGCCGGGCAAAACCCGGAACCGCGCACCGCTGTTGCTTGTGGGCACGTATTCCGGCGCGTCCCTGTCAAGATATTTGACCAATGAATAACTGATATGGCCGTTTGGCTTTTTCAGCGTCGTAAATACCGTGTACCCGTGCTTTTCATAGAACGGCCGCGCCATGAAACTCGCGGTGCCCAGCGTCACGACCCGGCAGCCCTTCTCTCTTGCGATGCGCTCGACCTCGCGGATAATCATGGAGCCGATCCCCTGACGGCGCCAGCGTTCATCCACCCAAAGCTCTTCAAGCAAAACTCTCGACCAGTGGTATTCGTACGCCCGGGCGATACATCCGCCGATGATCCCGCCGTCATCGTTTACGACCTTGAGAACGAATTCTTCTTCGTCCGCGTCCACTTCGCGCGGAACGATCTCATTGATCTTTTCGCCGATATAGGCGGCTTCTTCTTTCGTCAGGTCCTCGATCCTGTATTCCATGATAAACATCTCCTTATACCGGAATAGATAGTTCAGTCCGGCTGCTGTCCGCCTTTTTTTCGAACCCGGGGTGAACTCGTTCAGTTCATATTTGCATAATCTTCTCTGAGCATACCGTAAATATTGTAGTCGCAATAGACCGAAACCATTTTTCCCTGTCGGATTGTCCCTTCTTTTATGAATCCGCACTTCTCCAATACTTTGTTGGAGGCAATGTTCCTTACATCGGCACGTCCGTTCAGCCGTTCTATTTCCGTATTTTCGAATACGAATTCTACCACTTCCTTCAGTGCTTCTGTCGTAATTCCCATATTCCAATATTCAGGATGGATACGATACCCGATATCTCCCATCCTCGAATTCTGTATATCGAATACTGCAATCATCCCAATTACAGTATTTGTCTCTTTCAGGACAATCCCCCAGTCGAAGTCCGGTGAAGGCTTCCTTTTCACCCAGGGACGTGCGTCAACAAACAACAACTCCGGATTCTTCTCGCCTTTGCTGGCCTTTCGTCCCCAATAGGTATAAATTTCATCTCTCCCCAACCATTCTTTCAAATCCGGCACATCGGCTTCGCTGAGAGTTCGAATAATCAGTCTGTCGGTTTCAAGAACAGGTTTATTTATCTCGTAATCTTTTAACATGGTTCCTCCGTCAAATTCTGATTTTCATGTGTTCGGCAAACTGGAATTTGGCTGACACATTCAAATCCCTCTGCGATACAGCTCAACAGGGTCTCCATCGTCATTCAGATACTGTTTTTCTAATGTAAATCCGTATTTCCAAAGAATCCTCTTTGAATACAGATTTGAGGGATCAGTTAATGCAATGAGTACTGGAGAAACATGCGTATCCGTCGCCATCTGGATTAAAGTGCCAACCAGTTCCGAGCCGTATCCATGATTCCAATACGGAGGCAGCAACATGTATTCGATTTCAATGGCATCATATTCAGCATTCAGGGTCAATGCTCCCATTCCGATGAAAGTATCCTTGTTTTCATGTGAGATAAACACTTTGTAAAAACCAAGTTTTGACTCTGAAGCGTTGATGTCAAGCATTACTTGAAAAAGCAACTTGGATTCTTCTTCGGTAAAGATTCGACCGTAATTCATGTTCATCGTTTCCCTGTTGAAAACCAATCGGGAATACAACGTTTCATCTGCTTCTTGATATTTTTCAAGTTTCATCTGCTTCTCCGCAAATCCCGGTTTGCCGGGACCTTTCATATCCGCTTCTCTTTCTCGTTCCCTGTCACGTGGACTTAAGATAATAATCCCTCTGAAATCAGGCATTCAAGAACGCGGGCTTCACGCTCGAACATCATCTGATTGTATGGGGAATCCGCCACATTTCTGTTCTTGTTTATTGCCGATACGGGCTCTATGAACTCCAATTGAAATGATTCCTGCGCCTCATAATCATCCAGCTGTTGAGATACCGGCTTATCCGCTGCTTTACAGAGATAATAATAATTATCCTGCACAAAGCATTCCGTGGCGTCCTTGTCGCTCCTCTGAATTCTGTGCACATATCCATATTCCTTGACAGACTCGGGAACAACAAGTAAACCGGCTTCTTCCCGCGTCTCCCGTATCATGGCTTCAACAGGATCCTCGCCGTTTTCTATCCCTCCTCCCGGGAATTTGTAGTAATCGTATTTTAAGCTGTGGATCATGGCGACCCTGCCATTGCTGATAATGATACTTCTTGCGGAATTGCGCGTGAAGGTATGTGTACATTGCGCGTAATCCTTTTTATCCATTTCGAACAGCAATCTCATTTTTTTAGTCCTCGCAAAGTCCCGATTCTTCGCTTCGATATCCAACCCGCAGCTTCAGCTCCGAATATCCGAATCCAACATGCTTTTCAAACAGTCACATGGCACGCCCAACCACGAAAAAACCGGCACGGATATGTTCACTGTTCCCGGAGAATCGGGCGGATGAAACAAATCAGAATACGCTTACAGTTTTTTGATCGGGAAGAGCAAATAGTTTTTCCCAGTCTGCGGGCACGTGAACTCATGAACAGCGCCGACGAGGCCAACGCCGTTATCCTTCATATACTGCAGCGTCTCCGAAAAAGCATTTTCCCCGTCGTTCTCCACCCGCAGATATTCATAGCCCGGGATGACCCATTTCACCCACCCGTCAGGGGCCTGTGCTCCGTCCGTACACTCTGCGCCTGCAAGATAGAGACCGTTCCTGAAATCATCCCAAGGCAAAAAAGAGCGCGTAAAATCAGACATCGCTCCCCATATACCTGCCGGGTTTCCGCTTTCATCTTTTTTCGTGAGATGTGCGATTTGCCCATAGTGCGAGTTGGCGTCCTCCCATAATTTCTCTATAAAGCCATCGCCGTCAGCAGTTGAGCCTTCTTTTCCGATCACCGCAAACGATTCCTTTACGATCTTTTCGATCTGCATGGTCTTCCTCCTGCTGCTCTGTATTCAATGTCCTAAATCCTGTGATGCAGGCAATGCGTTTTTCGGAACAATTCGCTTACCGTTATGCATCCTTATTATAACCGAATGGGGGAGGGGTGTCAACGTCCCGGCATTATGCGAACAGCGTGTTCTGCCGAACAGACAGCGGCTATTTTGCCTTTCCGTCGCCTCCGGCACTAAAGCGCCGGGCAAGGGAGTGCGACGAAGAAGCTGATTACGAACGGCACAGCGGAAAACATGGAAAACCGAATTCTACGGCCCCGCGCCTATTGACAGGGTGTTCCCGGAATGGTATTATTTACACGGCGATAATCAAGGATACGGCTTCCAAAAGGCGCCGGAACCGATATTTTGAGGAGGGAATCTTTCATGAAAAAGCTCTTTTGCCTGCTGCTGTGCGCGTGTCTCTTTTTGACGGTCGCGCAGGCCGGTGCGCAGCCTGCCGACGCGCTCGCGTTTACGGTGAACAATATGCAGACGATGATCGACACTGCCGCCGAAAAGGCTATCTCGCTGCCGCTGTTCTGGGATATTTCGATGCTCGATCCGCAGGCGATCGAAAAAGCGGCCGTCATGACGGCCACTGACGAGCAGGTCGGCATGCTGGACAGCCTGGCGGACGGAAGCAACTGCGCCATGGCGGTGCTGTCCTACGCTGTCAACAGACAGTTCAGTGACGAATATGCAAATGCCGCTGTCGCACTTGCGCTGAGCGGAGAAGACGCCGGATTTGAAACAGACGGGAATATCATGATTTGGGCCGTCTACGATTTTCATATCCTGCTGTCCCTTGTCAGAGCAGACGGCAGCTGGGAAAGCGTGCTTCTGATGAGCGACATGAACGTGCTCGAAGAGTTCTCGGAGGACTATATAAGGGATAAAGTAGCGATGATCGGCTTCCCCGGAGACGTCGGAGTAGAAATCCTCTCATTGGAAGCGCAGGCAGAGTGAATGCCGCCTGCCTGGTAACAGTCAGATCGCTCAACTACGCTTATAACGCAGCAGGCCTGCAGTCCGGTTCATATGAGCCGGATTGTGGGCTCTTTTTTTCCAGTAGCTGATGGAAAAAAGTTTAAATTTTTGTTGTAACAGTTGACATTACATCTTGAATGTGTTATGATCCTCTCATCAGATGAAACTGTTGTAGTTACATCTGAAAGAAAGACGAGGAGGAGATTACTATGAAGAAGCTTGTAACCCTGCTGCTTGCTGCGATGCTGCTGCTGACCACTATGACCGCTATTGCTGAGGAGGAAAACAACATGAACTGGGCTTACGGCGCGATGCCGCTGAACAATGGAAATGTCGGAACGATCTACTACACTGCTGCTTACTATGAACTTGAAGGCATCGTGAACCCCACCAACCCCGAGTACGCTCCCTATACCGCCGAAGAGATTGCTGCCATAAGGGATGGTGCGGTGGAAGGTGCGGAAGGCTACCGCTTCGACGCTCCCGCCGGTGCCCTGATCGGCATGGGCGTTGCCGATTCTGATGTGATCTTCTGGTACGATGCGGAGAACGCCGCTGCCATCGTGGGCCATGCCGATCCCCTGACACTGAACACCGCCACCGGCGCGTTTGTGACGGCTGAGGGTGAAGCCGTAGCCATTCCGATAGTGCTTTGGGCTTATGGCGCGATGCCGCTGAACAATGGGAATGTCGGTACGATCTACTACACCGCCGCTTACTATGAACTTGAAGGCATCGTGAACCCCGCCAATCCCGAGTATGCTCCCTATACCGCTGAGGAGATCGCCGCAATCAAGGACGGCGCAGTGGAAGGCGCGGAAGGCTACCGCTTCGACGCTCCCGCCTCTGCCCTGATCGGTGTTGGCGTTGCGGACAGTGATGTGATCTTCTGGTATGACGCGGAGAATGCCGCTGCCATCGTGGGCCATGCCGATCCCCTGACACTGGATGCTGAGACCGGAAATTTTGTAACCGCCGAGGGTACAGCTGTTGCTTCTCCGATCAAATAATGCTATAATAGGTATGAAATAAAGCGTCCGCAGCCAAAAACAGCGGACGTGAGGAGGTGAGCGCATGCAGATATCGAGCCGGTTTACCATCGCGCTGCATATCTTCGCCTGTGTCGAAACCTTCAAAGATGAGCACAAGGTCACCAGCGACTTCCTGGCGGGCAGCATCAACACCAACCCCGTCATCATCCGGCGAATCCTGACGCAGCTGAAAAACGCCGGGCTGATCACGGTGGCACGGGGTACGGGTGGGATCGAACCGACGAAGCCGCTGGAGGAGATCAGCTTCTACGATGTGTATCAGGCCATCGATCCCGTGGAAAACGGGGACCTGTTCCACTTTCACGAAGCGCCGAACCCTAAGTGCCCGGTAGGCCGGAACATCCACGCCCTGCTGGACAACAAGCTGAAGGCGATCCAGATAGCGATGGAAGACGAGATGAAAAAGTACACCCTCGCGGATCTGCGGGAAGGCATGCACGATCTTCTGGCAAAGGAAAACTGATCCATGGAGGCTCCGGTGCAGATGACATCGGAGCCTCTTTCAAAGGAGCGGCATATGGAAGCGAAAGAGTATCTGGCATATATCGTGAACGAAATCCATACGACCATCGTGGCGACGGTGGATGATGAGGGTCTTCCAGTCACCGCGGCCATCGACATGATGGACAGCGATGAAAACGGTCTGTACTTCTTGACCGCGAAGGGAAAGGGCTTTTATGACCGGCTGATAAAACGCGGATTTCTGGCCTTAACCGCGATCAAGGGCCAAGATACCATGTCCAGCGTCGCGGTATCCGTTCGCGGGAAAGTCAGAGAGCTCGGCTATGAGCGGATCCCTGCGCTGTTTGAGAAGAACCCGTACATGCACCAGATCTATCCGACCGAGGATGTGATGCACGCCCTGACGGTTTTTCAGGTTTATGAGGGAACCGGTGAATGGTTCGATCTCTCAAAGAAACCCATTGAGCGGGCGTCCTTCACCTTTGGTGGCGCTCAGGAAAAGAAGGAAGGCTTCTTCATCACGGACGCCTGCATCGGCTGCGGAAGCTGTCTGCAGGTATGCCCGCAGAGTTGCATCAGCACACTCAGCATTCCTTTCCGTATTGAGCAGGAGCATTGCCTGCACTGCGGCAACTGTATGAAGGTTTGCCCGGTCGGCGCAGTGCAAAAGAGGTAAAGTACGATGGACAAAACGATGACGCAGGACCAGCGGCTGAACTTCCTTGTTGAGGCTTTCAAGGCAGATTCGGGCGACTATCAGAATTTGGTCACACCCAAAGATACCGCCGGCAGGCGGCGCATCCTCCGGTCGCTGATGAACATCCGCATGCCCGGCACGATGCCGGAAAATGTGCTGCGGGTACAGGATGATTACCTGCAGGACCGCGCAAGGGAGAAAGGGATCGTCACGCTGGACGATATCCCGGTGCTCCGTGATGGTCTCTCTATCTGGCAGGGCGATATTACCAGGCTTGCAGTGGACGCCATTGTGAACGCGGCCAACTCCCAAATGCTCGGATGCTTCGTGCCTATGCACACCTGCATTGACAACTGCATTCATTCCTTCGCCGGCATCCAGCTCCGCGCCGCCTGTAACCGGCAGTTTGAAGCGCTCAGGCGGCAGTACGGCCCGGATTACGAGCAGCCGACGGCTGTCCCGATGCTGACGGATGCCTATAATCTACCCGCAAAAAAGGTGATTCATATCGTCGGGCCGATCGTCGAGAGCAGACTGACACCGGAGCTGGAAAAGGCGTTGGCCGACTGCTACACGAACACGCTGGATATGTGCCAGGAGAACGGACTGAAAAGTGTGGCCTTATGCTGTATTTCCACAGGCGTTTTCCGTTTTCCGGGTCAACGGGCGGCTGAAATTGCCGTGAAAACCGTAAAAGACTGGATGCTCATGCATCCAGGCGTTATTGATCGGGTGATCTTCAATGTTTTCAAGGATGAGGACAGAGAATACTATGAGCAGGAATTATGATAAACAGGCAAACGGCTATCTGGAAACAATCCGGAAAGGGCTGGACGGGGTACGCAGCTTCCGGGATGGCTTGTCCCTTGGCATCGGCACCCGAGCGGAACAGATCGAACGGTTGAAGAGGGAACTGAAGGCGGCGGACGCCATTGTCATCGGCGCGGGAGCCGGATTGTCCACCTCGGCAGGCTTTGTCTACAGCGGTGAACGCTTCCGGTACTGGTTCCCGGACTTCGCTGACCGCTTCGGGATTAGGGACATGTATACCGGCGGCTTCTACCCCTTCCCGGATGAGGAGACGTACTGGGCCTGGTGGAGCAGGCATATCTACTGCAACCGATACGCGAAAGCGCCGAAGCCTGTCTATGAGAACCTTCTAAAGCTTGTAGCTGACAGGGATTACTTTGTGATCACCACCAACGTGGATCACATGTTCCAGAGGGCGGGCTTTGATAAGCAGCGCCTGTTCTACACCCAAGGCGACTATGGCCTCTTCCAGAACCGGCGCCCAACGGTACAGAAAACCTGGGACAACGAAGAATGGGTCATGCAGGCCATGGCCGCACAGGGCTTTGTGAAGAATGCAGATGGCTCGTTTGTTATGCCGGAAGACAGGAAAGTTGCCATGCGCATTCCGACTGCACTGATTCCCTGCAGCCCGGAAGACGGGCGCAAAGTGATGCCCAATCTGAGGTCGGATGATTCCTTTGTGGAGGATGAAGGCTGGCGCCGGGCATCCGCTGCCTATGCTGATTACCTCCGGCAACATCAGGGACGGCATGTGCTGTATCTGGAGATTGGGGTCGGCAGCAACACGCCGGTGATCATCAAATACCCCTTCTGGCAGATGACGAACGACAATCCGAAGGCGGTTTACTGCTGCCTGAACTACGATGAGGCCTGCTGTCCGAAGCAGATTGAGTCTCAGAGTATCTGCATCGACGGGGATACCGGAACACTCTTAAGAGAATGGCAGTAA
>JAFPWH010000047.1 GCA_017395065.1 Clostridia bacterium
GCTGCTCTTTGCGCTTTCGACGCCGCCGGAGGAGACAGCCGATACGGCAAAGCGATACGTCGTCTTCTTATCCAGGCCGGTTACCGTATAGCTCGTGCCGGTGATTCCGCTTGCTGCGAGGGTCGTGGGCGTTCCGGAGGAACCCTTGAGCATGTACACTTTGTAGCTTGAAGCGCCGCTTACCTTGCTCCAGGTCAGGGTCACTTTGTTTTTGTTGACCGCTGCGCTCGAGATAGAGGGTACGCCGGGAGCTGTATCGACCGTCTTTACGGTCTTGTAGGACGAGGCGCTGCCGAGCGTTCCGTTGTTGGTGGCCCTCACCCAGAAGTAGTAGGTCGTGCCGGAGCTAAGGCCGGTGATCGTCGCGCTCGTCACGTTGCCGACGGTCTTCTGCGCGGAGGAGGGGATGGAACTGCTCGTCGAGTAGTAGATCAGGTAACCCGTCGCGTAGCTCGCGCTGGACCAGGTGAGCGTTACCGAAGTGGTCGTGGCGCTTGTGCCGGTTATGGACGGCGTACCGGGCGTCGTGTAAGTGCCTGTAATTGTGCAGGATGCGGTAAGTGTCTTGCCTGTGCTGGAAACGACCTTGTAGGTTATCGTGGCTGTACCTGCGCCCTTGGCCGTCACGACCGCGCTGTGCGTACCGGATTTGGACACGGTGGCTACGGAGGTGTTGCTGCTGCTCCAGGTCTCGGTGATGCTTACGCTGTAGCTGCTGGGCGAAAGTGAAGCGGTGAGCGTATAGGTGTCCGGGACGTACAGCGTCTTGCTCGAAGAACTCAGGCTTACGCTCGTAATGTCGACCGCGGTCTTTATGCTCTTGTAGGAAGGCGTGGAGCACTCGCCGCCGCCGTTTTTGCTCTTGACCCATACGTAGTAAGTGGTACCATACTGAAGGCCGCTGAGCTTTTTGCTTGTCGCGGTTGCGGACGCGGTCACGCTGAGCGTGGAGGAAGAGCTTATGCTGGAGGACGTGGAATAGTACACCACGTAGCCTGTCGCGTGATCGACCTTGCTCCAGCTTACCGTGATCACGTTGTCGGTGCAGGCCAGCGAGAAATCGGGCTTGCTCGGCGTGGGGATCGTGATCGATACGGAGTTCGATTCGGTGCTGCCTGCGATGTTCGTGAGAACAGCCCTGAACTTGTAATCCTTAAGGCTTTCCTTGACGACGCAGGTCAGTGCATAGGTCTTGACGCCGGAGTAGGTGGGACTTTCGTTCAGATCCACAAAGCCGCTGCCGTCTTTTCTGTCCACCTGCCATTTTACGCTGTCCGCGTTGGAAGAAGCGCAGGTAAAGGTGACGGTGTCGCCGTCGTCGTAGCCGGACTGATTCTTGGGTTGCGAATCGAAGGAAGGCACCTTCACGCCGGTGACGGTGACGGTATTCGAATACGTTTCGCCCGCGATGTTCACGGCGACAGCCCTGAACTTGTAGGCGGCGGTCGTGGAGTTCGCAGTCACGGTCAGCGTATTGGTGGAAACGCCGGAGATGTAGTCGCCGGTCCTGGCCTTTTCGAAGCCGCTGCCCTTGTCGACCTGCCAGTAATAGCTGTCCGCGTTGCTCGAATTGACGGTCAGCGTGGCTTCAGACCTGTACAGTACCTTCTGGCTTACAGGCTGCGTGGTGATCTTGGGCTTGACCACGCACACGAAGGTCGCGACCCTGGAATTGGCAGAGCCCGCGATATTCGTGGCGACCGCGCGGTATTTGTAGGAGGCGGTCTTCGTGCTTACGGCGATGCTTAGGGTATTCGTGGTCGCACCGGAATACGTCGCGGTGTTGCCCAGGTCGACGTAGCCGTTTCCGTCGTTGCGGTTGACCTGCCATTTGATGGAGTCGGCGTTGGCGCTTATGGCAGTAAAGCTCACAGTGGTGCCCTCCGCCACGGTCTGGGGCGTCACGGGCTGGGTCTCAAATACGGGAACGGTCACGCAGGTGAACGTCACAGCATCGGAGGTGACCTTTCCGGCCACGTTGCTTACGACCAGCCTGAACCTGAAGCCGTCCTTGCTGGCGGTCGCGGTGAAGGTGAGCACGTCGGTGTCGGTACCGTGCCAGCTGCCGGTCTCGGTCAGATCCACGAAGCCGTTGCCGTCGTTGCGGTTTACCTGCCACTGGATGGTTTCGCCGTTTTTGCTGACGGCGGAGATGGTCACGCTCGTGCCCTCGGCGGCTTTCTTGTTCTTGGGCTGCGTCTTAATGACGGGCGCGTCCCAGCAGGTGAAGCTGACTGTCTTGCTGATTGCCTCGCCCGCGATGTTGGACGCCACGGCCCTGAACTTATAAGCGGCGGTCGCGGGGCGCACGCTCACGGTCAGTGTGCCGGTCTTCGTGCCCTTATAGGTGGCGGTGTCAGACAGATCGGTAAAGCCGTTGCCGTCCTGTCTGTCTACCTGCCACTGAATATTCGCGGCGTTGTTGGACACGACATGGAAGCTGATCGTCGCGCCGTTTACGCCCTTTTGGCTGCTGGGCTGCGTATCGATCACGGGCTTGAGCACGCAGGTCAGCTTCACAGCCGAGGAATTGGTGCTGCCCGCGATGTTGGTGCACACGGCGCGGAAAGAGTACAGCGCGGTACTGCTGGTCGCCTTGACGCTGAGTGTCTTGGTGTCCGCGCCCTGATAGGTCGCGGTCGAGCCCAGATCGACGTAACCGCTTCCGTCCTTGCGGTCGACCTGCCACTGGAACGAATCTGCGTTTTTGGATACGACGGTGAACGTGGCGTAGGTGTTGACGGCGGCGGTCGCGTTGACCGGCTGCGTATCGATGACGGGCTTGACGATGCGGGTGATTTTCACGCTGTTCGTAGCGGTCTCGCCGGCGTCGTTGCTGCCGACGGCGTGGAACTTATAGCCTTCCGTGCCGCTGCCGGCCTTGACGCTGAGCGTGCCGGTGGTCACGCCCTGGTAGGTCGTGCTGTTACTGAGATTGACGAAGCCCTTGCCGTCCGCGCGGTCTACCTGCCACTGGATCTTGTCCGCATTATTGAACGCGGCAGTGAACTCGGCGTACGCGCCGTCGGCGACCGTCTGGCTCTTGGGCTGGGTCTTCACGGTAGGCTTTTCGAGGCACGTGAAGGTGACCGTGTTGGAGATCACTTCGCCTGCGTCGTTGCTCACCTTGACGCGGTAGGAATAGGAAGCTGTGGCCGCGCGCACGCTGACGGTCAGCGTGTCCGTGGTCGAGCCGCTGTAGGTGACGGTGGTGCCGAGGTTTGTAAAGCCGCTTCCGTCCTTGCGGTCGACCTGCCACTGATAGTTTTCGATGTTTTTGCCCTTTACGGTAAAGCTCACCGTGGAGCCGCTGATCCCGATCTGATTGACGGGCTGCGTCGTGATGACGGGCTTCAGTATGAGCGTAAAGGTCACGGTGTCGGAAAACACCTGTCCGTCCGCGTTGCTCGCGACGGCGCGGAAAGTGTAGGCGGCAGTGCCTTCTCTTGCGACGACGCTGAGCGTCGCGGTATGCGTACCGGTGTAGGTGGCAGTGTCGTTCAAATCGACGAAGCCTTCGCCGCGGTCCACCTGCCAGCTTATGCTGTCGGCGTTATTGGCAGAAACGGTGAACACGGCCTTCGTGCCCTCCGCCGCGGTCTGATGGACGGGCTGCGCGCTGAAGACGGGCAGCACGATCAGGTTATACTTCGCGCTCGTGCTCTGCGTCTGGCCGGCGGCGTTGCTGCCCACGGCCCTGAAGAGGTAGCCTTCCTTCGCGCTGTCTGCGTTTACGCTCAGGGTTGCTGTAGCAGAGCCCTTATAGGAAGCGGTGTCGCTTAAATCCACGAAGCCGTTTCCGTTATTCCTGTCGACCTGCCAGCGGATCGTATCGGCGCCCGCGAAGGCGACCACGAACACGACGGTGCCGGCTTTGTTGATCGTAATGTTCTTGGGCTGGGTCACGACTGTCGGCTTGGACAGCAGGTTAAAGTGCATCTCTCCGCTCACAGCGTTGCTCGTGCCGTTGGAGACGCGCACCTTGTAGGTATAGGCGGCTCTTGCGGCAGTTGCGGTGAAGGTCAGCGTGTTGGTGTTCACGCCGTGCCAGGTAGCGGTTTCGCTCAGTTCCACAAAACCGTTCCCGTCGTTGCGGTTCACGAGCCAGGCGTAGGCCGTCGCACCGGAAGACGTGACGGTGAACTTCACCGTGCCGCCGTCCGGAACCTTCAGAGGCTCGGAGGGGTAGTTGACGGTCAGCGACGTGTTGGCATCGGGAGCGGATTCTTCTTCGTTCGTCTGCTCAGCCGTTGCCTCGACTGCTTCGTTTGCGGCGCTTTCAAATACCTCGGCGGTCTCTTCCGCGGCCGTCTGTGCGACTGTGAGCCTGATCGCGCTCACGGCCAGGGGATGGTTTCTGTACAGGCGGGCGCTTTCGTCGGACGCGAAACCCGCTTCGAACGCTTCGCTCTCCTGCTTCGTCAGGGGCGTTACCGCCTTTACGCGAAGGTAAACGGTCAGAAATTCTGCTTCTTCGGCTTTGGTCTTTTCGGTTTCGACCGTCAGCGCCAGCCAGTCTTTCCCTTCGGCGTTGGACTTCATCGATACCTCGGCCCAGACGACGCTGTCCTCGCTGAAAACGCCGTAGACCTCGTTTTCGTTCATCGTCTCGTAAAACGCGGTCTTCTTGGGCGCCAGCACGTAGCCGGCCGCAAAAGCGGCTGCCTGTGCGGCTTCGTCTGCCGTTTCTTCGGTCTGCTCCGGCTGCGCGTCTTCGTCTTCGGATTGGGCGGCGTCTTCTTCGTCGGCTTCGTCAGCCGGCGCCGTCTCCTCGTCCGCGTCCGCGGCGTCCTCCGGGGCAGTATCCCCGGCCTCGTCCTCTTCGGGCGCTTCGGCCGGTACGGACTCGGGCGCGTCTTCGCCGATCGTTTCGACGGGGACGTAAGAAACGTCGTCCGCGCCGTCCTCGGCAAATGCGCCCAGAGAGAGGCTGCTCAAAAGCATGACCAAAGTGAGCAGCATACTTAACCATCTGCGCATAATCCTCTTTCCTTTCTGTGTGTTTTGCTCGTGTGCTAATGACAATTTAGCATAAACGTTACTCAAGAAGACGACTCTTCTCAATCTAACTCATCTTATTATACTACAGAAAGAGCTTACATTTCAAGAAACAGTCACAATAAAATCGTAAGTTTCTGTTAAATAAGTGATGCTCAAAAATTACGAAGAGACTGCATGCCGCCCGGTCTGTCGGAATCGTTTTGGCTTGTGCGGGTTTATCGCCATCAGGCTGATGGTCCGGGAAGAAAGCGAAGGAATAAAAAAACAGACGCTTCCTGCTTCTATTCGGGAAGCGCCTGCTTAACTGACTGCCGCAGCCAATCATGGCTTTACGGAATTGCTGCTATTCGTTTGTATTTCCTGTTTTCTGTACAAAGAGTTTCTTTTACACCAGTAAATGATGCAGCCTATGGGAATCCCGAACTTTGCATTGCCGATCGGAATGGCGAGGGTCAGCAACACAGCCACCATGATCCACAGCACATAACCCTTTGGCTTATGCTTTACTATATCATAGACGGTGTATATGACAAAACCGAATATCAAAACGGTCAGTGCGATGCTGATGATCAATATAGCGCCGCTGCTTGAAGTCTCTTCAAT
The DNA here is from genome assembly GCA_017395065.1 of Clostridia bacterium. GTDB lineage: Bacteria > Bacillota > Clostridia > Christensenellales > Aristaeellaceae > RUG14130. The sequence continues at coordinate 5,605 of JAFPWH010000047.1, forward strand.
TTCAAAGCTGGTGATACCCTTCGCTTCAGACGTTTCCAGATAGCTTACGGTCAAAAGACAGCGCACATCATTGTATTTGAACGAATATGTGCCTTTATAAGTTTTTTCCCTCTCTTTGCTTCTTTTGTTCGATTCCGTTATCTTGAAACCGGTCATGTTCAGCATTTCAAAAGAAAGCGATTGCCATTTTTCATGAATTGCGGCGAACTTTTCATAATACGCTTCTTTATCCGTGATTATTCCGGGATAAAACATTTCAAAACACTCGTCGGGTCGATTGCTGCTTACGCAGCTTATAAACTGCGATACCTGACTGTCTAATAATTCTTCATGAAAAATGCTGCATCCGGACAGACATACTGTAACGAGAACGATCAGGCAAATTACGAAACCGAAACGTACAACTTTTTTTTCTGATAACACGAAATACACGCCCTTTCATAGCCGCCATGGGGATTGCGTATACGAAGCGGAGTGCGTAAAGCGCGGTTACACGGCGTATACGCTTCGCCCATGGCGGCAGGTTGCCGCCGCTGCGGACGTTACGCGATACCCAGGACGGTTTGTGCGAAAAACGACGCGTTTGTTTTTCGTCTCTGTGTCCGTGCCGTCTTTGGCATGGATGCTCCAAGTATCGACCGTTTGAACGTCCCGGATATTACGCATCATTCTGCGCTTTCCGGGTTTCGCGGTGCATCGTACTCGATGCCCATCTCCTTTTCGGTTTGGACGCGGGTCATGTTCGCATCCAGCTTGAACGTGCCGCCCTCGCTTTGGGAGGCGGTATATACGCTCAGGGTCACGGGGCTGTCGATGAATGCGGGTGCCCAGCGGCGCAATTCGTACAGAAGCCCCGCCAGGTCCAAAACCACGCCCCAGAGAGTGAACGCGTTTTCGCGCGGCTCGGTCATTTGGGCGCAAACAGCCAGCAGGTTCATGTCGATCAGGCTGTTGATGAGTTTGTTCCCGGCGGCGCGGGGGCCGTCATAACAAAAGCGTATTCTCGCCAGGGGCCGCTGCGTCTCGCCGAGCATGCAATCCATATCCCAGATGCAAACCGGATTTCGGCCGCCCTCGACGGGAATGGCAAAGCTGTCTGCAATGACCCGGTCGTAGGCTACGACGCTTAAACTGTTCAGATACATCGTCTCCTCGTCCGCGTCCGGGGATACGTCGCGGTGCAGGAAGCTGCTGATCGTGGGAATGGCGCTGTTCTCAACCTCTTCAAAGCCCGACGAACGCAGCTGTTCGTCCAGCGCGCTCAGGTATTCCTCGAGCGCATCCGCCGTTTTGCTCAGCTTCGGACCGCGCTTGGGCAGATCGGACGCGGGCTGCATCGTCACCTCCACGCGGCCGAGCAGCCGGTTTTCGCCGAAGCGTCCGCACAGCCACAGCCAGGTATCGAAGGGCTTTTCCGGGTCGGTATAGACGGTGAGGGAAGCACCTTCGTCCTCGCCCGGCGGCGTGAAAACCATGCCGGCCGGCTTGAGCGACTGCGCAGCGTAAAAGCCGCGGGGGAGAAAGCTGTGAAAGACCCAGGTTTTCCCGTATTTTTTGTTCAGCATGCTGCAAAACTGCTGAATGATGCTCCGGTCTGACGCGCAAGCCAGCGCACTGAAATACAGCGCGTTTTTCCCGTCCGGCGTCCGGGTGAAAAACGCAGGGAAGGTCGGGGCAACCAGACAGTCGGCAAAAAATTCCTCAAACGCCTGTGCGGCCTCCTCGGTTCTACCCTTTGAAAGCATTTCATCAAAGCCTTGGCGCCCGAACTGACGCATGGTATACGTAAGCGCATCCTTCAGCGAAATGTAGGAATCGTCTTTACTGTCTGCCGCGGCACGAAAAAAGCATACGCCGTCCAGACCGATCTCCTTGTGATGGCCTTTCAAAGAGGCGTCGGTATCGTCCACGCCTCCGAAGCGCGAGCAGCCGGGGCAGCGCATCTTGACCTGCTTGCGCAGCCGGGCGTTGTACTCGGACAAACTCAAAAGCTCCACCTCGCAGGGGAAGACCTCGGCATCCTTTGCAAGCCTCAGCCGCTTTGCCTTCACGTGCTCGGCGATAAAGCAGGGCGGAGTGCACATTTTTTCGTCCAGATACGAAACGGAAAAGCCCTTGCCGTTCGCGTGAAGGCGCATCAGATCCTCCGGGCTTTTGCAGCCTTTGGGGTAAAGATAGTACGCTCCGTCATAGAAAAAGGCGTTCTGCTTCATTTCCTTTATATCCTTTCTTCAGTCACCTGATAGTCGGAGTAGTTTTGTGCAAAAAACGGCATGCTGTCATTTGTGCAAAGAACCCGGCGGGTTTGCGCTTTTCCCACAGCTTTTTTCATAGTCCCGTGCTGCACCCGCTCCTATTTGTTCAGCGCGGCGATCCAGCCCTTGATCCGGGTCACGAGCTGCTCGTTGTTCTGCGTTTTCTCCATCAGCAGCATCAGCTGCTCCGTGGCGTCCTGCGTGCTGCCGCCTGCGAGCACGCGCCTGATCTGCAGCGCGCCTGCGGCCTCGGCGGGGGTGTAGAGCAATTCGTCCCTGCGGGTGCCGGAGCGGTTGATGTCGATGGCGGGGAAGATGCGCCTCTCCGAAAGCTTGCGGTCCAGGTGCAGCTCCATGTTGCCCGTACCCTTGAATTCTTCGTAAATGATGTCGTCCAGGCGGCTGCCGGTGTCGACCAGGGCGGTCGCGATGATCGTGAGGCTTCCGCCATACTCTATGTTGCGCGCGGAGCCGAAGAACTTCTTGGGCTTGAGCAGCGCGCCCGGGTCGAGGCCGCCGGACAGCGAACGGCCGGTCGGCGGGATAACGAGGTTGTACGCCCGGGCGAGGCGGGTGATGGAATCCAGCAGTATGACCACGTCCTTGCCCATTTCAACCTGGCGCTGCGCCTTGTCCAGCACCATTTCGCTGAGCCGCGTGTGATTTTCCGGCGCTTCGTCGAAGGTGGAATACAGGACCTCGCCGTGGGTGGAGCGCTGCATGTCGGTTACTTCCTCGGGACGCTCGTCGATCAGGAGCACCATCAGCTGCACCTCGGGATAATTTGCGGTGATCGCGTTTGCGATCATCTTGAGCAGCACGGTTTTTCCGGCCTTGGGCGGGGAGACGATCAGGCCTCTCTGTCCCTTTCCGATCGGGGCGATCAGGTCGATCGTTCGAAGCGCGAGGTCCGTATTGCCGTAGGCGTTTTCAAGCCTGAGCCTCGAATCCGGAAAGATGGGGGTGAGGTCCTCGAACCTCGGGCGGCGGCGCGCCGCGTCGGCGGAGGAACCGTTGACGGTGCTCACGTAGATCATGCCCTCGTAGCGGTCGCCCTCGCGCTGCGGACGGGTCTTGCCGGTGATGTAGTCGCCGTTTCGCAGGTTGAAGCGGCGTATCTGCGTCTGGCTAAGATAGACGTCGTTCGGGCCGGGCAGACAGTTTTCGGCGCGCAGGAAGCCGTAGCCGTCCGGCAGGATCTCGAGCACGCCCTGCCCGTCGCCGAAATCGGCGCTGAAGACGGGCTTGTCGCTCTCGCCTTCGGCGGCTTTTTCTGCGGCCGGTGCGGGCTTTGCGGTTTCTTCGGTTTCGACTGCAGGCTGCGTCTCGGGCGCGGCAGCGTCATTTTCGGGCGGAACTTCGCCTTGAACTGCGGGCGCTTCGGCGGCAGGCGGGGCGCTTTCTGCCGGTGTTTGTGCGGCAGGCGCGCTCTGTACTTGCGCGGCGGGTTTCTCCGCTTCGGGCGCGCTCTGTGCGTCGCTTGCCTCTCCGGCCGGTTTTTCCGATGCGGCCTTCTTCAACCTTTTTCCGGCAGCCGCCTTGGCGGGCGACGCGGTCTTTGAGGATGATGTCGTTTTTGCGGCACTTTCAGAGACTTCGGTCTGTTTTGCGTCCTTTTTGCCGTTGCCTGCGCTCTTGCCCCGCTTTGCAGATTTTGGCGCATCCTGCGCTTCGGCGTTTTTGGGCGGACGGCCGCGTTTGCGCTTCGGCGCTTCGGCGGGCGCTTCCTCCGCCTTCGCCTCTTTTGCGCTTGCCTCTTCGGCCTTCACGGAAGAAACGGGCAGCGCGGCGTCGTCGGGAGCTTCCGCCTCGCGGGTCGCGGCCTTTTTTTCGTCCGCTTCCCGGAGCAGAGAAATGATTTTCGTCTTGGTCGCGCCGGAGGGCAGCTTGATGCCCGCCTGCTTGGCCAAAAGCTTTAATTGGGTGATGTTTTTGGTGTAAAGATAGCTTGTATCCATGTGTCCTCCGAAAAGAAAAGGTACTGAAAAAACAATTTTCAAAAGCGCGGATCAAAAATGCGGCGCTCTGTCTGAAAACCGGATAATTGCGAAATCAAGTTTAGCGGAATACTTATCGAATCGGGAAACCGTACGACGGGACGGCAGAAATGCGGCGTGTCCTAAAATTACGCCCCTTTGCAATATGGAGCAAAGGGGCACATACGCAAAGAATCAGTACTTACGTTTACGGGCTGCTTCGGCCTTCTTCTTGCGCTTTACACTGGGTTTTTCGTAATGCTCGCGCTTTCTGGCTTCGGCCAGGATGCCGCTGCGGGCTGTAAGACGCTTGAATCTTCTCAGAGCGCTCTCAAGAGACTCGTTATCGTGCACGTGAATTTCAGACATTGTTTTCCCTCCCCTCGCGTTTAGATGGCGCCAGCCAATGTAGCATGGGGTGCGCTACTTTGTTATTATACCCCATCGGCGCCTTTCCGTCAAGCCGTTTTTCTCCAAAGGATATGAAATGGCGGTTATATTTTGTTTATTATCCCATTTTGTCGGTGAGCTTCGTGCCGCCCAGGATGTGCACGTGCATGTGGTGCACGCTCTGGCAGGCGTCGTCTCCGCAGTTGGTGATGAGGCGGAAGCCGTTTTTCAGGCCCTCGCTTTCGGCGATTTCGCCGCACTTTGCGAAAAGGTAACCCAGCAGCGCCTGATCCTTCGCAGCGTCTTTGACGTCGGAATAATGCGCTTTCGGTACGACCAGCACGTGTACGGGCGCCTGGGGATTGATGTCCCTGAAGGCGTAGACCTTCTCGTCCTCGTACACCTTGCTCGAGGGGATCTTGCCCTCTATGATCTTGCAGAACAGACAGTCATCCATTTTACAACCCTCATTTCAATATTTCGGCGGTGCACAGCTTGCCGTCCGTGCCGGTGATGAGCACTTCGTTTATCTCGCCCGGCGTGCCCTTCGCCCTGACCCTTAAGTACGTCTTGCTGTGCCCTTCGGCATAGCCGTCCGCGTCCGCGGTCTCGAAAAGGACGCTCTGGCAGCTGCCTACGGAACGTTTGACGTAGCACAGCTCGAGACGGTTCCCGATTTCGATCAATTTTTCCGCGCGCCGCTTTTTTACGTCCTCGCCGATCTGATCCGGCAGCCTGTCCGCCGCCGTGCCGCTTCTTCGGGAATAGGGGAACACGTGAAGCCGCGCGAGGGCAGCCTTTTCCACGAAGGCGCATGTCGCCTCGAATTCTTCTTCGGTCTCGCCGGGAAAGCCTGCGATGACGTCGGTCGTGATCGCGCAGCCCGGAAAGTACTTTCTCAGGTTTTCGCAGGCGGCGAGATACCCGTCCGTGCCGTAGCGGCGGTTCATCCGTTTAAGCACGCTGTCCGAGCCGCTCTGCAGGGACAGGTGAAACTGCGGGCACACGCCCTCAAGCTCGCTCAGCCCCTTTGCAAATTCCTCGCTCGCGCTCAGCGGTTCGAGGGAACCGAGCCTTACCCTCGGAACGCACGCGCACACCTCGCGCACGGCGTCGAGCAGACTGCTGCCCGTATCCCTGCCGTAGGAGGCAAGATGGATGCCGGTCAGCACGATCTCCTTATAGCCGGCTTCGGCCAGCCGCACGGCTTCTGCGCGCACGTCGCTTAAATCCATTGAGCGCACGGGCCCGCGCACGTAGGGGATGACGCAGTAGCTGCAGTAGCGGTCGCAGCCCTCCTGAATTTTCATGGTCGCGCGGGTCTTGCCCTCGTGGCGCGACACGTTCAGTTTTTCGAACGGCGCGTTTTTCAAACTGCCCGTCGCGTCGATAAAGCTGTGCGTCTCGAGCGCCTGCTTAAGCAGGGAGGCGACTTCGCCGCGCCGCTGTACGCCGATGGCCAGCACCACGCCGTCCAGGTGCACCTTTTGTGCGGAGAACTGCGCAAGGCACCCTGCCGCGACGATTGCGGAAGAGGGATGCTCCCTGTGAAGGCGGCGGATGAGCTTCAGCGATTTGGCGTCTCCCGTGCCCGTGACCGTGCAGGTGTTCACCAGATACACGTCCGCATCCTCTTCGAAGGGGACGCCCTCGTAGCCGTCCTTTTCCAAAAGCTCGAGCATCGCCTCGGTGTCGTACTGGTTCACCTTGCAGCCCAGCGTCTTTACCGCGATGGTAGGCATTACAGATCACCCCACAGCGTCTGAATGGCTGCGCAGCCCGCGATGGCCGCGGTTTCGGCCCGCAGGATCCTCGCGCCGAGCGTCACGGCTGCGGCGCCCGCGCTCATGAGCTTTTCGGCTTCCGCATTGGTTATGCCCCCCTCGGGGCCGACGACGAAGGCGATGTCGCTCAGGTTTTCCCTTTCGCTTCGGGCGTCGATCAGCCTGTAGCCTTCCGCGTTTTCCCACAGCAGGAAGACAGCCTCGTGCCTTGAAAGCGATAAGAGCATTTGCCCGAAATCCAGCGGGTCGTCTATCGTCATTTCCGTCTGCCTTCCGGACTGCTTTTGCGCTTCACGGCTGATTCTGCGCGCGCGGGAGAGCTTCTTTTCGACCTCGCCCTCCGGGATGCGGGCGACGCAGCGCTCCATCCGCACGGGGACCAGCCTGCTCGCGCCGAGCTCCGTGAGCTTCTGCGCGATCAATTCCAGCTTTTCGCCCTTGGGGATGCCCATGTACAGCGTGATTTTCACGGGCGATTCGTTGGAAGGAATCTCGCTTTCCAGGCGGATGCCTGCGCCGTCCCTGTCCTCGACGAGCGTGCCCGTCCAGGCCCTGCCCATGCCGTCCATCGCCTGCACGGGGCTGCCTGCTTTAAGGCGCAGTACCTTCAATGCGTGCTGCGCCTCTTCGGAACCGAGCCGTGCGGTATCTCCCGTAAGGAGCCCGGGCTCAATCAAAAATCTGTGCATTATCTGTCAAAGCAGGCGACGGCTGTCCACTGTCCGTCGTTGCGTACGTCGAGGCGCGCGTAGCCCGCCTTTTTGAGTGCGTCGATGGTCTCGTCCTGCCTCTCGCGCGCTATGCCGGAACAGATGAAGATTCCGCCCGGCTTTATGAATTGTCTGACGGGCGCGGCGATAGAAATGATCACGTCCGAAATGATGTTTGCGATGACCACGTCCACGGGCTTGTCCGCGATCTCGAGCAGGTCTCCGCATTCGCATCGGATCTTATTACCGAAACCGTTGATTTCGACGTTTTCTTTTGCGACCCTCACCGCCATCGGATCAATGTCGCCCGCGAGGATGTCGCTTGCGCCCATGTGCGCGGCGGCGATGGCCAGGATGCCGGTGCCGGTGCCGATGTCAAGGCAGCTGTCCCCCGGCTTTACGTACTCTTCAACCAGCGAAACGCACATGCCCGTGGTCTCGTGCGTGCCGGTGCCGAAGGCCATGCCGGGGTCGATCGTGATGATCCTGTCGCCGGGCTCGGGCTCGTATTCCTCCCAGCCCGGCTTGATCACGATGTGCTTGCCCAGACGGAAGGGCTTGTAGCTCTTTTTCCAGTTTTCCGCCCAGTCCTCGTCGTCAATCGTCGCGCAGAGCACTTCCAGCTTGCCAAGGTCGATGTCCGGGGCCTGCTGACGCAGCAGCGCTACCCTTTGCTTTACGCTCGCCAGCGTGTCGCTGGCCCTCTCGTCCATGGGGTAGTAGCCAGAGACCTTCACGTCGTCGCCGATGCGCCGGCCGATTTCTTCGTCGATGATGTCCCAGCGGCCCTCGGGGCGCTGGTTGAGCTGCACGTCGTTTTTATCCTCGATCATCGTGCCCGCGCTGCCGGCTTCGATCAGGACTTCACTCACCATGTCGGAGGCGATCGTGGTCGTCAGTACGGTTATCTTCATCCAATCCATTTGCTCAGCCTCCGAAGGCGTCCTTTATTTTATTCAGGAAGGAACGCTTCTTTTCGTATTCCTTGCCGGTGGTGGACTCGTCGAATATGCGCAGGATCTCCTTTTGCTTGTCTGTAAGCTTCTTGGGCACCTCGACCTGTATGTTTATGTACAGATCGCCCTTGTTGCTCGAGCGCACGTAGGGGATGCCCAGTCCGCGCAGCCTGAACTGGTCGCCCGGCTGCGTCCCCTCGGGGATCTTGTACTTGACCGGCTTGTCCAGCGTGGGCACGTCGATCTCCGCGCCCAGCGCAGCCTGTACGAAGGAAACGGGCACGTCGATGAACATATCCGCGCCGCGGCGCGTGAACAGCTTGTGGGGCTTGATCGTGACCACCAGCTGCAGATCGCCCGCCGGGCCGCCGTTTTCGCCCGCGTGGCCCTCGCCGTGGACGATGATGATCTTTCCGCTGTCCACGCCGGCGGGGATATTTACGCTCCTGCGCCGCGTGGTGCGGATCTTGCCGTTTCCGCCGCACTTCGTGCAGGGGTCGGTGATGGTGGTTCCGCGCCCGTGGCAGACGGGGCATTCCTGCCGCCTTTGCACCCTGCCGAAGGCGGTGTTGGAGATGACCGTTTCGACGCCCTGCCCCTTGCAGCGGGTGCAGGTCTGGGGCTTCGTGCCGCTTTTGCAGCCCGTGCCGCCGCACACTTCGCACACCTCGACGCGGGACAGGTTGATCTCCTTCGTGCAGCCCTTTGCGGCCTCCTCGAAGGTCAGGGTGATGTTCATGCGGATGTCGTCGCCCTGCATGGGCACGTTGCGCCGCTGCGGTCCCGCGCCGCCCGTGAACATGTTGAAAATGTCGTCCAGACCGCCGAAACCGCCGAATCCGCCGAAACCGCCGAAGCCCTCGAAGCCGCTGCCGCTGCCGCCCGCAGGGCCGTCCACCGAGCCGAACTGGTCGTACCTCGAGCGCTTTTCGGGGTCGGAGAGCACGCTGTAGGCTTCGTTTACTTCCTTGAATTTTTCTTCCGCGTCTTTATCTCCGGGATTGATGTCCGGATGGTACTTTTTGGCCATCTGGCGGTAGGCCTTTTTTATGGCGGCTTCGTCGGCGCCGCGCTCTATGCCCAGCACCTCATAATAATCCCGCTTCGCCAAAGATCAGCACCTCTTTCAAACTTTTTCTTTTCAAGGGAAGAAGCGAAAGCCGTTCGGCCTTCGCTTTTTCCCGTTTATCCGTCAGCCGATCCGACAGCAGCCATCAGTTGTCGGTAAAGTTGCTCTCCACGGTGCCGTCGTCGTTCGCGCCGCCGTTGTAGCCGGTCTGACCGCCCTGCTGCGCGCCAGGATTGGCGCCGCCCTGCTGCTGATAGACCTTGCCGAAGATCTCGTAGGACTTCTGCGTGAAGCTCTCCATCGCGGGCTTGATCTCGTCCACGTTGCCGCCCTGGCGCACCTGCTTGAAGCTCTCCAGCTCGTTTTCGAGCGTGGCTTTGTCGGCAGGATCGAGCTTGTCGTTCATTTCCTTGATGGTCTTTTCGGTCTGATAGATCAGGTTGTCCGCCTGATTGATGGTCTCGACCTCTTCCTTGCGCTTCTTGTCTTCGCTGGCGTACTGCTCTGCGTCGCGCACGGCCTTCTTGATGTCTTCCTCGCTCATGTTGGAGGAAGCGGTGATCGTGATGTTCTGCTCGTGGCCGGTGCCAAGATCCTTGGCGGACACGTGCACGATGCCGTTGGCGTCGATGTCAAAGGTGACCTCGATCTGCGGCACGCCTCTGGGAGCCGGCGCGATGCCGTCCAGCTGGAAGCGGCCCAGGGTCTTGTTGTACTGCGCCATTTCGCGCTCGCCCTGCAGTACGTGTATGTCCACGCTCCTCTGGCCGTCGGCGGCGGTGGAGAAGACCTGGCTCTTCTTGGCGGGGATGGTGGTGTTCCTGTCGATCAGCCTCGTGAACACGCCGCCCAGCGTCTCGATGCCCAGGCTCAGGGGCGTTACGTCCAGAAGCAGTACGTCCTTGACGTCGCCGCCCAGAACGCCGCCCTGAATGGCCGCGCCCACGGCTACGCACTCGTCGGGGTTGATGCCCTTGAAGGGCTCCTTGCCGGTGACCTTCTGCACGGCTTCCTGCACGGCGGGGATACGGGTGGAACCGCCGACCAGTATGACCTTGTCGATGTCGCTGGGGCGAAGGCCCGCGTCGGACAGCGCCTGATTGAGGGGGCCGATGGTCTTTTCCACGAGGTCCGCGGTCAGCTCGTTGAACTTGGCGCGGGTCAGCGTCACGTCCAGATGCTTGGGGCCGGTGGCGTCCGCGGTGATGAAGGGCAGGTTGATGTTGGCGGTCAGGTTGCCGCTGAGCTCGATCTTGGCCCTTTCGGCGGCTTCCTTCAGCCTCTGCTTCGCCTGCAGGTCTTTGGTGAGGTCGATGCCGTTTTCCTTCTTGAATTCGCCGGCGACGTAATCGATGATGCGGTTGTCGAAGTCGTCGCCGCCCAGACGGTTGTTGCCCGCGGTGGCCAGCACTTCGAACACACCGTCGCCGACCTCCATGAGGCTTACGTCGAAGGTGCCGCCGCCAAGGTCGTACACCAGAATCTTGTGCACTTCGCCCTTGTCCAGACCGTAGGCCAGCGCCGCGGCAGTGGGCTCGTTGATGATGCGCTTCACGTCAAGACCCGCGATCCTGCCGGCGTCCTTGGTGGCCTGCCTCTGCGCGTCGCTGAAGTAAGCGGGCACGGTGATGACGGCTTCGGTCACGGGGCCGCCCAGATAGGCTTCGGCGTCGTCCTTGAGCTTTTTGAGGATCATGGCGCTGATCTCCGGGGGCGTATAGTCCTTGCCGTCGATGGAGATTTTCTTGTTCGTGCCCATCTCTCTCTTGATCGAAATGACCGTCCTGTCAGGGTTGGTGACCGCCTGGCGCTTTGCGACCTGACCTACCAGACGCTCTCCGTTTTTGCTGAACGCCACGACGCTGGGCGTGGTCCTGCTGCCCTCGGCGTTGGCGATAACGGTGGGCTCGCCGCCTTCCATAACGGCGACGCAGCTGTTGGTGGTTCCCAAATCGATACCGATAATCTTAGACATAATATGTATCCTCCTGCTTGTTTTCCTTGTGATTTATGCTTCGGCTCCGCTGTAAACCTTGACCATAGCGTAGCGTATCATCTTGTCGTGTACCTTGTATCCCTTCTGGAATACTTCCGAGATCATGTTTTCCTCTCCGCCTGGCTCGCGCATGACCGCGTTGTGTTTTTCCGGATCGAACTGCTCGCCCAGCGCGGGCACTTCCTCGAGCCCGAGCTTTCCCAGTGCCTCGGTCATCAGCTTCAGCGTCATGCTCACGCCCTGCGTGAGCGCTTCGCTTTCGCCGTTGGCCTCGGCGTGCTTGAGCGCAAGTTCCAGATTGTCAAGCGCCGGCAGCATCGCGCTGATCGTTTCCCTGACGCCGTCCTCGTAGGCGTCCGCTCTTGCGGAGGCGTTCCTGCGCTTGAAGTTCTGAAACTCTGCCTGGGAACGCAGGTAGCTGTCCTTGTAGCTGTCCCTCTCCTCGACGGTCTTTTTGAGCGCTTCAGCCCACTGTTCCTGCGTGGGCGCGTCCGTTTCGTTTTCGCGCGCCGCCTCGTCTTCGGGCGTTTCCGGCCCTGTGACTTCGGGAATTTCAGCCTCCGCTTCGTTTTTTACCGTGATTTCGTCGGGACTGTGCTTGGATTCCATGATCTTTCTTACCCTCTTTTTCTTATACTTCATTCATTTCCCCCGGAAAGCATTTTGCTTATCACTTCGCCCATGTACTCCATCATGCTCACGACTCTGCGGTAGTTCATGCGCGTGGGGCCGATCACGCCCAGCGTTCCGCTGGCATTGTTGCCCACGCGGTAGGTCGCCGTGACCAGCGAGCAGTTCTGCAGGGCTTCGATCTCGTTTTCGCGTCCGATGCGTATGGTGATCTCCATGCCGCCCGCGCGCTTGAGCATGCCCGCCAGCCTGTCCTTGTTTTCGAACAGCGTAAGGAAATTTTTGGCCTTTTCGATGTCGGAATACTCGGGGTAGTTGAGCAGCTTGGTGGTGCCGCCGATCACGATGTCCTCCGGCGCGTCCTCCACCAGCTTTTCTTCCATGACCTTCATCACGCCGCCCAGAAGCCTTCGGTTCATCGACATGTCTCTGAACACGCGCGCGAAGATCTGCCTGACCTCGCTGAGGGTGTGATCCTTCAGCTCGCGCGTCAGCATCTCGCTGATCGAATACAGGTTTTCGCTGCTCATGTCCGGCGGGATGCTGATCAATGCGTCCTTGATGATGCCCGCGCTCGTCACCACGATCATCAGCGCGGTGTTTTCGTCCACCGGCACCATCTGCACGCGCTTGATCCTGAGCGACTGTATACGCGGCGCGACGACGACCGAGGTGTACTGCGTGGCGTCGGCCAATATGTCCGCCGCGGCGCGGATGACGTCCTCGACCTGCCCGCTCCTTCGGGCGATGTAGTCTTCGATGCGCTTTTTTTCTTCGACGGTCAGTTCTTCGCTGTTGAGCAGGCTGTCCACGTACAGGCGATAGGCTTTGTCGCTCGGCACGCGCCCCGCCGAGGTGTGCGGCTGGGCAAGGTAGCCGAGCTCCTCCAGATCGCTCATCTCGTTGCGGATCGTGGCGGGGGAGAAGCCCACGCCCTTTTTGCGAGATACCGTGCGGCTGCCCACGGGCATGGCGGTGATAATGTAATCATCGATGATGGCCTTGAGGATCATGTACTTTCTTTCGTCAAGCACCACGGTTTGCCGCCTCCTTCTTCGCTCCGTTAGCACTCACTTAGGTCGAGTGCTAATTTCTGTGCATAGATTAGCACTCGAAGGGGTCGTTTGTCAATACCCTTATGAAGAAAAGAATGTTAAGTTGTGATTAATGCCAAAAACCGCCCCGAAACGGAGCGAAAAAACGCGCGTCCGCGCGCCTTTCCGACACAAAAACGGCAGCCCGCAGGCCGCCGCTTATGTGCCGTCGAACGCTTTACGGTTATTCGGCCGCGCCGGCCAGAAGCTTTTCGATGCCGTCCATGAGCATCTGCCTTTGCAGTCCGCCCACGACGTAATCGCTGATGATCCCGTCCGCGCCGATAAACCAGGTCATGGGGATGTATTCGCCCAGATACCCGGCTTCGTACGTGGCGTATTCGGGATCGAAATACACGGGGAAGCTGTAACCGTTATTCTGAACGAAGGCCTTGGCGCCCTCGACCGTTTCGCTTTGCCCGTCCGCAAGGTCGATCATCATAAACACCACGTCCTCGCCGTAGAGCGCGAACGCCTCGTCAAAATACGGAAGCTCTGCCCTGCAGGGCGGACACCAGGTCGCCCATATGTTGAGGACCACGGGCTTGCCCTGCATAAGCTCAAACAGCGTGACCTCGTTGCCTTCGCCGTCGAGCAGCTGAAGGTCCACCGCGTTCATCGCCTCGTCCTCCGCGAAGGCAAAGAGCGTGAACGCGCATGCAAGCGCAAGAAGCAATGCGCCGAATCTTTTCATAATTATATCCTCCTGTGTGATGATGCTGCGATTATACACCCGGCAGGCCGTTTCGTCAATCTCCCAATAAAAAACCGGCTGCCGCGGGACACAGTTAACGTTAGCTTAATACCGCTTTTTCTTGCGCCAAGCCGCTCGGAACGGTATAATTACAGACAGAGAAACCGCCGAATATAGCTTGCGGCTTGCGCCGGGAGGGGACGAAACCATGAGACCGTACAACATCAGGATCGAATACGGAAAAACCGACGAAAACAGGATCCAGATCACCGAGTCGCCCGACCCCGTTTTCGGCTGGGCGCTCGCTGGAAACGAAAACGAAGCGCCGTCCCATTGCCGCGTTTGCGTGTCCCGCGGCGGCAGGACCGTGTGGGACACGGGGCTTCTGCGCGGAGACGTGCAGCAGGTGCGCTACGCGGGAGAAAAGCTGAGAACGGGCGACGTTTACACCTTTAATGTGGAAGTCTCCGATGAAAACGGGAAGACCGCTTCCGATACCCGCTCGTTCTGCCCGGGCACGCTGGACTTCTGGCCGGGCAAGTGGCTTTCCGACCCGGAGGACAGGAACGGGGCTGTACTTTCCTTCTTTAAGGATTTCGATCTGCCGGACGGCTGCACCTCGGCCTGCCTGTTCGTGTGCGGGCTTGGCTACCACAAGGTATCCGTAAACGGGCGCGAGATCTTTTCCGACCCGATGAACCCGGCGTTCAGCGAATACGAGGAGCGGGCGTATTACAGCGTGCTTCCCGATGTCCAGGGCTTCTTAAAAAGCGGCCGGAACCGCCTGGGCGTCCGCGTTGCGGCAGGCTGGCGAAATCCAAAGATCGTGTGCTACGATCTGGTCGGTCGCGTGCCCGCGTACGCCGGAAGGACCGTGATGAGCGCAGCGCTTAAGATGACGCTTTCCGACGGCAGCGAAAAATGGCTCCTGAGCGACGAAAGCTGGGGCTTGTTCTACGACGCGGTCACCTATTCGGACATCTTCATGGGGGAGACGCTCGACGCGGGGAGGCTCGTCCCCGACCGGGCAAAGGCGTCCGGGAAGATCGAAAACGTCCTTGCGCCCGAAATTGTGCCCTGCCCCGCGAAAAAGCTCTGTCCGCAGACGCTCGAAACAGTAAAGCCGCAGGAAATCTACGCCCCGCGCAGCGCGTTCAGGATAGCAAGCGGCGTCTGGGCGGTCGATTTCGGCCAGAACATCGCGGGCGTGTGCCGCCTGAAAATTCCGCGGGACATTCCGTCCGGCACGAAGATCGTGATCAGGCAGATCGAATTTCTGGACGAGGACGGGCGGCTGTATTTGCAACAGCTCAGGCACGCCGAGGCGGTCGACACCTACATCGCCGCGGGAAACGGCCGCGACCCCGAATACTGGCAGCTGGAATTCACCTATCACGGCTTCCGCTATGCGGAGGTCTTCGGCTATCCCGGCGCGCTGCTCAGGGACGACATCTGCGCGGTCAGCCTCTATACCGACGTCGAAAAGGCGAGCAGCTTTACCTGCGGCGAGCCGATCGCAAACAGCTTTGCGCACATCGCGCGCCAAACCGAGAAGGCCAACATCCATTCGATCCTCACGGACTGCCCGCAACGGGACGAAAGAATGGGCTGGATGAACGACGCGACCGTCCGCTTTGAGGCGACGCCCTACGTGTTCGACGTCGGCCGCCTGTTCCCCAAGGTCGTGCGCGACATTATGGACGTGCAGGGCCCGGACGGCAGCATCACCTGCACAGCGCCCTTCGCCTTCGGTTCGCGGCCCGCAGACCCCGTGTGCTCGTCCTTCCTCGTGGCAGGATGGCAGGCGTGGCTCCACACCGGCAACAGGGACATCCTGCGGGAGGCCTATCCCGCCTTCCGCGCATGGAACGACTGCCTTGAAAAACACAGCGAGGGCGGCCTCGTCGATTACAGCCATTACGGCGACTGGGCCGGGCCGGCCTACGCGTGCGAAAGCGAGGAGCGGGCGCGCTCCGCCGTGACGCCGGGCGTGCTGATGTCCACGGGCTATCACTACTATAACGCCGTGCTGCTTGGCAAAATGGCCGCCGTACTCGGCGACGAAGCCGAGGAAAAGTGGCAAAAAGACAATGCGCGGCGCATACGCGAAGCGTTCCTTGGCAAATGGTACGATCCCGCGACCGGCACGGTGGGCACGGGCTCGCAGGCGTGCCAGGCCTTCGCGCTGTGGCTGGACATACTGCCCGAAGAGGGCAGGCAGAAGGCCGCGGAGCTCATGCGCCGTGACCTCGTAAAGCGCGATTACCGCTTTACGACGGGCAATCTGTGCACCCGCTATCTGCTCGAGCAGCTTGCGCGCTACGGCTACGTCGAAGACGCGTGGCGGCTTATTTGCCGTCAGGAATACCCGTCCTTCGGCTACATGCTGCAAAACGAGGCCACCACGGTCTGGGAGCGCTTCGAGCTCAAGAAAAACTGCGGCATGAATTCCCACAACCACCCGATGCACGCCTCGTCCTACCGCTTTCTGTATGCCTGCCTGTGCGGCCTCACGCCGACCGACGGCGGCTGGCGGCGCTTCTCTGTTAAGCCCGTGCTGCCCGAAAAGCTGCTCAGCGCCTCCGCGACCGTCGAAACGCCGCTTGGCGACGTGACGCTGCGCTGGGTAAAGCGCTACGGGGCGATCCACGTCTACCTCTCCGTCCCCTTCGGCGCCGAGGCCGACGTCACCCTGCCCTGGGGCGAACGCGAAACGGCGCAGCCGGGCTTTCATCATTACTGCCATCCGCTGGAACGATAGGGGAGTACCCTTTCAACGTAAAAAAAGGCTCCGGTCCCCGCAATCGGGTCCGGAGCCTTTCATCGGCCGGATGCCTGTATTCGTCAGTTCACAGCCTCGAAGTCGAAGCCGTACATGTCCGCAAAGTCCTCCGCGTAGCTTCCTGCCTCGCCCCGGATCGTAAGACCGCTCACGTTGCTGAAAGCGTTGTACGCGATCGACGTGCAGCTTGCGGGAATGTAGATCAAAGTAAGGTTCGGGCAGTTCGCAAACGCCATGCCGCCGATGGTCTGAAGGCCGTCCGGCAGCTTCACGCTCGCAGCGGCGATGCCGATAAATGCCCTGGTCTTGATCTGCTTCATGTACGCGGGCAGTATGAAATCGTACTCGGAGGCGGGACCGCTGATCAGCTCAAAGGCGATTTGATTGTCGACGGCGTAAGTATGTGCCGCGGAACCGCTGTAGCAGCGGATAACGACGCCCGGACAGCTGTCGAAGGCGCTTTCACCGATGCTCGTCACGCTCGCCGGGATCGTGATTTCGGAGAGCGAAGCGCAGTACGCAAAGCAGCCAGAGCCGATCTGACCAAGACCGTCGGGCAGCTCGAGCGACGTAAGTGCGCAATACGCAAACGCGGTGTTGCCGATCGTCTGAAGGCCTTCGGGAAGCGTGATGCTGCTCAGCAGCGTACAATTGTTGAACGCCGCCTCGGGGATTTCCGTTACGCCTTCGGGAACGGCGATTTGGGTCAACTTCTTGCAGTACCCGAATGCCGAGTAGCCGATGGACGTGAGATTCGCAGGCAGCGTGATGCTGCTTAGGCTTTCCGCGTGATAGAAGGCCATCTGGCCGATACTCGTTACGCTATCCGGCAAGGTCACGCTCGTCAGGTTCGTGCAGTTGCGGAAGGCGTTTTTGCCGATGCTCGTCGCGCCGGGGTTCACGATCACCTGCGTGATTTCGGTCAGATGATCCTTCCACGGCTGGGCTAAGCCGCTCGGGGAATCGACCATCGCGCCGGTGCCGGAGATCGTGAGCACGCCGTCCGAAAGCACATACGTAAGGCTGTCGCCGCAGGAGCCGGTTACGGTCGATTCGGGGTAGGTAACGGTGAAGGAGGCAAAGATGTCTTCATCATAGTTCAGCACGAGAGACATAAAGGTTTCACCGTTGCGGGAATAGGTACATAGAAGCTCCAAGGTTGCGGTGTAAGTCTGCGTCGTTTCCCAAAGATCTTCTATTCCGTTCGGCATCAGCTTCAAGTGAAGTGCGGCACCGTTGTAGCGCGTGTGTGTCTCGAAATTGAGGGATACCCATTGCTCGTTGTTCTCGTAGCTTTCTATGCTTGCCGTGGCGCCGTCGACCAGGGAAGTAGCTTCGAGCGCCGTAAACGGCAATGCCTGTGCGCCTTCGATGTACGTAGGTGCATAATTGACCGGCATCGAGAGAATGTCATATTTGCCCTGACCGGAAACGGATATGTCCATTTCTACGCTGCCGTCGCCGTTTGTGTGCACGTTGCCGATGGTCCATTGCATTTGTTTGTTGACGAATACATCGAACGTGCAACTGATGCCCGGATTATCGGCTGAGTAAATGGTGTACGAGCTTTCACCGACATTGAGAGCTGTGATCTGTCCCTCGCTGTCGACGTGAATGATGCCGTCGTCATATTCGGGATAGATGATGCCTTTATTGGTCGCATTCTCGGGCTCGAAGGTTATCCAATCGCTAAAATACGTGCTGGTATCGCCGAGCCACAGGGTCATATAATCTTCCAACAGGCTCATGGATGTTACCGGCACATACTCCGCTACCGGATAATAGAACAGCACGTTGCTGACGTCGCCGTTTGCGTCCACAGCCCAGCAGACCATCTCTTTGCCGGCGTCGTATACCTCTACGGGCAGCACGATCTGATAAGCGCCGTCCACGTAACTGCAGTCAGTATTCTTCTGATTGAAGAAAGATTGATATTGGTAACAGGCATAGTAGAGTGTAAACCGGCGAGAAGAACGTACAGTAAGCCCGCTTTGCGGCGTAACGACCTGACTGTCGTCATAACTTATCGTGAAGCTCTCGTCCGGACTTGCCGGGTTGATATAGTAATCTTTACTGGCGGCAATGGCGGTGTTGGTATAATCGCGGGCAACAATGTACATGGTGCTGAAACCGACGTCCGGCGCTATGGCCAACGTGTGTTGAGGTTCGTCCAATATAATAGTCTGAGGGGACCGGTTTTCAAAAACCAGTTCATAATAGTCGACACCCTCTACATCGTCCCAGCTATAGGTCGTTTCTTTGAGCTCGAAAGGAGTGCTTACGCCGAAATCGGTCAATAATGCACCGTCTGCCCTTACATTTCCGATGGTCGGCAAATCTGTGATTTCGATATCCACAATATTGCTCACGTGGCCGGTATTATCTGCTATCCAGTAGGAGAGATAATTCCATTCCGGTACATCGTTGCTATACCATTTTCTGACGCTGAATTGGTTGTCGTCATTGGTATCAAACTGTTTGGCGTTTGCTTCCCATGCGAACAAAGAATCCCCGGAACTGTAATACAGTTTGCCGTTGTCAGAGGAAGTGAACCAGAACGGAACGCCGCTTTGGGCAGTTTCGCTGTCACAGCTCAATGAAATCGTTGAACTCGGCTGCTCAAGACTTACGGTGTACATACTACTGTGACCGATTAAGTTCCAATCGGCGTCATATGCTTCCACATACAGGTCGATATTGTCGTAGAAAGGATGTATGGCAATATCACATTGAGTTTCCGTCCCTGAGAATGCACTGCTCAGACTGCCGTATTCGCCGTAGATCTCATAATACTCAGCATTATCCACGCTGTCCCACTCAAAGTGAATGGGAATCATGGAACAGAGCGTCGTATGGTCGCTCAGCTGTACACCGTCGGCCATGAAGCTCTCGATTTCCGGTACATCCAGTTCGGTAGAAGGGGTATATTCTATTACAAACCCTTTCGGTGTGGTACTGTCGACATTAAAGTCGTTCCACTTATTTATGGTGGACCATTGTGTCTGATTGCTCGAACCGTAAATTCCGAGATAGTTTTCCTGAGAACCGTATTTATTCACACCGCTGGGTTCATCATCATCCCACCTCGAATCGTCAAGGTCGATTATTTTGCCGCTCAGCCACCGCCAAGTACCGCTCAAATTGTTGCCACCCAGCCAGCATGCTTTGCCGAAGGAATCGACCAGGGCTTCGATAAGAGCTTGTTCGTTGGCGCTGTCTCCATCCATGCAGGCCAACTGCCAGCCCTCACCATAACTCTGCGCATAAGTATTCGCGTTTTCCCAGGAAATGTTGCCGCTGATCAGTAGATAAATGTGGCCGTTTGATTCATCTATTCTTTGACCGAATTCAGTTAATCCGGTCTCGTTCACTTTCGGCAGAACCTTAGAACTGATTAACGCATCACATACGCTGCACCTTAATTCCTGCAGACCGGTCTGTGAAGTGGTCGGTTCCGTAACGGTGATCCATGCGCCGGGAGTGTGACCAAGCGCGGGAATGTCTTCGTATTTTGACAAAAGACAGAAGCATTTATCGCAATATGAGTAGCTTTCACCGACTTCAGTACAAGTAGGCTCTACTACCGTTACGCTGTATGTCGGCGTATGTGAACAGCTTTGGTTGACCACGATCGCACCGCCGCTTATAGTATAAACGTTTGTGCCGTATTCGTTATAGAAATCAAATGTAAGATTGTAAGAACCGATGCTCCATGTGGAAGTATCAAGCAGGCTTAAAGATGAAAAACGGGAGAAGTCCACCCTGTTTGTCAACACATTGTTGATCAAGTATTGTGTCCGCGTCTCTCCGGTGTCAGAGTTCTCAAGTGTAACTTCGACCTCTGCAATTCTTGTCGCGGATTCAAGATATCCATAGAAAGTGAAAGACTTGCCGTATTCACGCCAACCGAAGGGTAACAACTCGTTTCTGACATAAATATAGTCCGATGCTTCATTGCCTACTTGAATCAATAAAGTATCTTTAACGGCGGCAGAAGACGAATTTTTTCCGTCTGCGATGGCTGTTGCCGTAATCGTTGCGTTGCCGTTGGCGACTGCTGTAATTTCACCGCTATACTTGTCGACCTGCGCCACAGAGGGGTCGCTGCTCGTCCATATCAGTACGTCGCAGAAGGCGTTGGACGGTGTAACGGTAACGGAAGGAACTACTTTCGACCCGGCTTCAAGTACGATTACATCGGAAGTGATGCTTACTCCGGTCACGGGCGTTGGACTGCTGTAAGATGAAACGGCAGACCAATTCGGATGGAAAAACCCGAGAACGTTCTTTTTTCCTACTGTAGGAGTAACTGCGCTGCCATATGAATGCGTGCCGCTGTATTTGGTTGTTTTGGTGTAGTTGCCGCTTAGATAGGTGAACTTGTGCGTTGAAGTGTTCACACTTGTTACGATGCCGACATGGCTTGCTCTCGACAAACTCTTGCTGTTCCAACACATTGTGACAATATCGCCGACTTTTGGAACGTAGCTTGGATCGTAAGTCCCGTTGGCTTGCCAATCATATGTCTTGCCTGAAACGGTCAGCGTCGTTACCAGACTGTGAAACCTGCTGTCGGTAGGGTTGGACCATTTATCGGCGCCGGCACTGCGGGGAATCACAGAGCTGTTAATGCCCATTTTCTTGGCAACGGCTGATACAAAATCTGCACACCATGCCCTGCTTCCGTAAGCGCCCCTTGTGTAGATGGAAAACCAAATGTCGTTATTGCCGTAGTAATTATCCTCACGAATAAAGAGCTTTGCTGCATCTGCATATGCATTGCCGCCCGTCGAGTCTGAAACTGCAAGCGCTTTCTGAGAGAAAAGCATCATGCATATTGAGACGATGAGTACTGCAGCAAGAATCCAACAAACGGATTGCATGAACCCTCGAACAGCTTTTTTCATGAGTTGATATACCTCCCAATCATTAATTCAAATCGTCTTCGGATACATAATTGCAGAAATATCCAAAACTAACTTAGCTTCAACCTATTATAGCAAAAATAACAGAGAAAAAGAAGTGAGAATAGAATATCTGGGAAAAAATATTTCTCGAAAACAAATAAAAATACCGCATTTTAGAAATTTCCTTTCGTGTATTTTTTTCCGTGATTGACAAGGCCGGAATTTAAAAATACAATATAATCAGAATTAGAAATGGAGTGAAATCGCTATGCAGATACTGCTGCCTGACAACATTGCTTGTGGAGTTAATTTCGATTTGAGTCAGGAGCCTGCTGCTGTGACAATGGAGTTCGGCCAAGGACAAAGGCTCTTCGGCTCCTTTTCATTGAGACATGACGCATACCCCGAGCTTCGTTATCTTCTGATACTGTACTTCTACAATGAATTCATCCCCGTAAACGGCAAATCCCCGCACGCGATCACGCTGGAAGAATACATAACAGTCTACGAAGCGATGTTCGGCTGCAAATGCGTCTATAAGGACAAAAACGCCAGCATCGACCACCTCCGCAGCCACGGCCTGTACAACCGCGTCCTAAAGGACTGCGGACTCAGGTTTACGCGCGGCGGTCTGTGCGATTTCCGGCAGGGAACGCCGGACGGGATGGCAAGGAACGCTTTCCGCTCAGAACTGATCGCTTGTTTCCAAAAGGAGATCGTGCGCCCCGGCCAGAGTGCGAGGATGAGGGAAACGCTGCAGAAGAGACTTGCCACGCTGCGCGGCTTTCTGCGCACATCGCCCGCGCACTACCTGAACATGGAGGAATTGCTCGAGCAGACGCTGACGCTGGAGGGGAAGACCCACAGGCTGTATTCGGCAGGGGAGCCTGTCTCCTGGCCGGAGCTCATCGAAAAGCACCGCTGCATCTTCGTAAGCGGCGTTTGCGGCTCGGGCAAGAGCACGCTGCTCAAGTGCATCGCGCTGGATCCCGACGTCAGAAGCCGCTACGAAATATCGTTCAAGAGGCTCGTGGTACAGCCGCACCTGTTCACGGCGGGCGACATCGTGAGCATCGAAAAATACAAGGGCATCACCCATCTTTTCCTGCTGGACGGCTTTAACGAGCTCTCCGCAGAGGGAAATGTGCGCACAAAGGCGCTGGGCAGCCTTGCGAGGCTGACCGAATACCCAAACGTCCGCGTCATCATCACCTCCACGTCCGCGTCCGGACTGTGGCTGGACTTCGCTTCGGCGGAACTGGGCGACGTGAGCGCGCCGGACAAAGCGGATTTCTCCCCGAATTCCGTCATGCTGGAAACGCCTCTGCTGTACAACGCTTACACCTCCGCGCCGGGCGTGGTGCGCGAGCGACTCAAAAACGAGTATCAGGCGCTCGACTATGCCGCGAAGGTTCAACAAAACGCCGTCACAAACGAGGCTCCCGCCGGAAGGAACGCGCTCGTGTACGTAGCCTACCGCGCCCTTTTGCCAATGCTGGCCGAAATGCTGTGCCTGCGCGACGCATTGCGCTTCACCTATGACGACGTGCAAAAGCTCTTCCAAAGCATGAAAAGCTACGGCACGGAGGAAAACGCGATGCTGCGCATGTGCTTCATAAGCACGGGCACGGATCTGCCCGGCGTTTCCCGCTGGAGCGAGGAGCAGATGCAAAACGCGTTCGGCTGCCTTGTGGAGAACGGCGACATCGTGATCGTACAGAAGTTCTACATGTTCCGTCACCAGCGCCTGCGCGACTATTACGCGGTCAGCTACGAACTCAAGAAGCTGAAGGTGCTTTTGAGCGAGCTTCCGGACGACTATATCTGCCCGCAAGTGAACCTGAGCGTTTCTGCCATCGAACTTATGCGTCAGGCGCTCGGTATCGCGGACCCATCCGTTGCGGTTCCGAAGGAGGGCTTGCTGAAGGAACTGGTCGAAAAACTCAACGCCTTTGAAAACGGCAAAGCCCTGACTGCCGCTTGCGTAAAGCGTGGCTATGTCCTTGCACAGATTTATGAGTATATCTATAGGTTTTCAACAAAGCACAATTCGCGTCCGCTGTATAACACGGTCGTAAGGCTGCTCGGCGGCATAAGCGACGCGATCTGCCGGGACACGGCAGCCGCAAAAAGCCTGCTCGATGAGGTTGCTGAAGCGAACATGCGCGGCATGCTGGCCTACATCCTGTGCAAGCAGGCGGATCTGTCGATCGACTATGTCCTTAACGATTTCGAAACCATGCCCGATGCGGACAGGCTCATCGCGCCCTGTCTTCGCATCTGCGAAGCAGGCAGCGAGGTGCTCGGCTTCTACCCGAGACTCATGCACACAAAGGCCAAGGCGATCCTGTACGCTTCGCAGCTCAAATACCGCTCGGGCGAAAAAGAAGAAGCCGCCCGCATGCTGGACGAAAGCCTGGCACTGCTCAATGAATGCTTTGCGCGCGGGAGCTTTTTGAGTGGGAACCTGCTCGCCTTCATGCACCGAACGCCCGTCACCTTCCTGATGGACGTGAAGCCGGAGATCAGAGATCCCGTCAAAGGACTGACCGTCTACCTGAGCATTGCGACCGATCCCGCGCTGCACGGCATCAGCCCGAATTACGCGCGAAACGAAGCGATCGATTCTCTCCTCATGGGCGAAGTGAGCGTAAAGTCCTTTTCGAGCCTTAGCTCGTTCATGCAGCAGCTCGGTCAGCCCGGCGGCGCGGAAAAACTGCTGGAAACCGGGCGGGGCCGCTGCGGAAAAAGGGAACTGCGGCTCGTGCGCGCGCTGCTCGACGGCAGGGGCGGCACGCTCGGCGACACGCGCCCGTTCACGGCGTTTTACGAATTCATGACCGATCTGATCGAATGCCTGTTCGAGCTTGGGCCGGAGGAAGCCCCCGAAGCGCTCAGCGCAAAGCACACCCGCCGACTCCGCCAGCGCCTGCAGGCGTCCGAGCAGGACAAGGTCCTCGATCTGCTCGCGCTTTTGCTCATGGACGGAAGAGACGAATACGGCAGCGAGCTCTTAAGGGAGCTTTCGCTGCTTGCAAAGACCATGCGGGCGCTTGCACAGTGCGAAACGGACGAGACCGCCGCAGACAATGATCATCCCTACTATGCTTGCCAAAGGTTTTTATACTATTACAGGCTGCTGAGAAATGAACTGCCGAAGGTCTCCGCTCTGGGAGGCCTCTCTTCCCGCGCCGCGCTCCTTTCGGAAAGCGTAGCCGCGTTCGAGAAGCGCTTCCCCCGAATGAAGCAGGACGCACCTTCGGCGTAAAGAATACCGAAGGTCTCCGACCTCAGAGGCCTCTCTTCCTGCGCTGCGCTCCTTTCGGAAAGCGTAGCCGCGTTCGAGAGGCGCTTCCCCCGTATGAAGCAGGACGCACCTTCGGTTTAGGAAATGTTGTCTATTGACGATCGGAGAAAAGATCGATATCGGTGTCGGAGTCGTCGTCGCGCGTAAACGTGCTTCCCCAGAGAAGATTCCGCGTGCTCGTGCCGACATGCCCGTTTTCGTCGTCGTAGTGATCCACGCCGCCCGGGATGCCGTTCAGAACTGTATCCCCTGTGGTTCCCGGCCGCGTCGTAATGATCTGTGCCGCCGATGATGCCCTCGATGCTGTATCCGGCGTAACTGCCGTCGGCTTTGTAATGATCCACGCCGCCGAATATGCCGGGGACGCTGTAGCCCAGATAGTTTCCGGCCGCGTCGTAATGATCGACCCCGCCGAGGATCCCCGGAACGCTTCTGACCCGCTTCGGCCCGCCGTCCTGTGAACGCATACGCAATGCTCCTTTCCGACTTTTTTCCGCCTAAAGTATATACGCCGGGCGCGAGCTTGTCAAGCTTACGCTGCCTCTGCCGCAATGCCGCGGACGTCCGCAAAACACGCAAACGTCTGTCTGTTACATCGTAAATGAACCTGCAAACAGCATATTTAAGATTCAGACGTCAGGCCTCTGTCAAAATTATCGGGATACACCGACACAAGCATAAATACAATATCTATGCAGCTTCATCCGGCGACAGCTTTGACGAGCTGTGCTCCGAGCAGGCAAAGCAAAGGACGCGCTTTCATCAAGCGCGTCCTTAAACCAGGGGCAGAAGGATTCGAACCCTCAACAAAGGTTTTGGAGACCCACGTGTTACCATTACACCATGCCCCTTTGAGCAACGGTGATATTTTACAGCAACAGGGCGGCGATGTCAAGGGGTTTTGGCGGAGAATGTTCTGTAAAATTATGTAACTTAAACTTGATTTCATTGACAAAAGCGCGTCGGATGGCTATACTTAAATAGTTGCCCATAGTTAAATGGGTAGATTTGTATTGAAATGCCTGTTCGCGGACGCAACGGGGTTTCCGCGAATGATCCATAAAGGGTCCGCAGACAAGCGGGCCGGCGGCCACGGGCATTTAGCCGCGACAATAATCAAAGAAAGGAAGTACCACAATGTTCAGAACCTATCAGCCCAAAAAGCGTCAGCGCGCCAAGGTGCACG
The DNA here is from genome assembly GCA_017395065.1 of Clostridia bacterium. GTDB lineage: Bacteria > Bacillota > Clostridia > Christensenellales > Aristaeellaceae > RUG14130. The sequence goes on from JAFPWH010000047.1 coordinate 31,341, forward strand.
GCTTCCGTGCCCGCATGAAGACCAAGGCCGGCCGCAACGTGCTTGCAAGGCGCCGTGAACGTGGCCGCAAGCGCCTGAGCGTGTGACGGACACGCCGCACCCCTACCGCTTCAACAGGCGGAAGTATTCTCTTGGCAAAAACCGGAATTATCAATATGTTTACAGGAAGGGCAAAAGCTACCCTTCGCGTCATATTGTGCTCATTTACATTCCCGCAAGGGATTTGAAAGTGGGCTTTTCGGTGTCTTCAAAGGTCGGAAACGCCGTTACGCGCAACCGCCTGCGCAGACATTTGAAGGAAGACTTCCGCATGATCGCCGGCGGCCTTAAGCAAGGCAAATACGTGTTCGTGGCACGTGTAAGCAGCAAGGACGCGCCCCATGCCGTGCTCAGGGAGCACATGCGGGCGCTGGTTCGAAGGGCCGGTCTCTTACCGGACTCTTAAAAGGAAGATACGCATGGTCAAGCTTAAGCAGATCCCGAAAAGCTCGGCGCTTATGCTGATACGCTTTTACAAGGGCGCGATCAGCCCGCATCTTCCCGCGGCCTGCCGCTACAGCCCCACCTGCTCGGAATATGCCCGCATCGCCATAGAGCGCTTCGGCGCAGCCAAGGGCGGGTACATGGCCTTCAGGCGCGTACTTCGCTGCAACCCTTTTCACGAGGGCGGGTACGATCCCGTGCCCTCCGTCGTGCCTCAGGAGGATCTTAAATGACCGGTTTCTTTATCTCGATCCTTGAATGGATATTCGGCTGGGTAAACAATTACGGCTGGTCCGTAATCATATTCACGCTGTTCGTCAAGCTGGTTTTGCTGCCTTTGGACATCAAAAGCCGCCAGTCGATGCGCGCGATGAATCTGCTCAACCCGCAGCTTGAGACGCTCAAAAAGCGCTACGCCAACGACCAGGAAAAGCTCAACCGCAAGATGCAGGAGCTCTACCGTTCCAACCACGTAAGTCCCCTGAGCGGCTGTCTGCCCATCCTCATACAGATGCCGATCCTTTTCATCATGTTCGCGGCCATGCGCAGAGTCGCGGCTCAGCAGCAGGTGAAGATGGTCTACAACTGGCTTCTGTCCTCGGGCCTGGCCTCGATAGAAGACGGCGCGGTGACGTTGCACTGGGACGTATTGTCTCAGGTGAGCAGCCAAATCAGCGCCCTGGAGATGGATTTCGGCGAAACGCAGTCCTGGTTCTGGATCAAGAGCGTCTTCCAGGCGGATAACATGAACCGCTTCGTCATTCCCTCCGTGAGCGAACTGACTGCGACGCTGAACCAGTACGGCGAGTATCTGACCGGCGAAGAGCTGGACGTCGCCCGCAAGTTCATCGAAGCCTACACCAACGGCGCAGGTCTTGGCAATGCAGAGAAGCTGAACGTGCTTCAGACGGTCCTTTCCGGCTTCGGCGTGAGTGAGACGGACGAACTGTTCGCCTCGGTGAAGGCCTTCGTGGAAGGAACGAGCACCGCAACATTCGAGGAGCTTTGCGAGAGCATCGCCGAAACGGTCAAGGATCAGAACGCGCTTGCGTTCATCAAATACGTGCTGCAGCCCACCGCCAACCTGGACGCTGCCGCGCTCAGCGCGCTCAGAGACTGCCTTAACGGCCTTCAGGGCGTCGACGCTTCCGTGAAGGAGCACATCAGCTGCCTGCTCAACGACAACGCGACCAAAACGGTCTTCGGCTCCGGCATCGACAAGGCGCTTGCCGGTACGGTCAAGAGCTACAGCGGCAGCATCCTGGGCTTCATCAGCATCGGCTTCCCGACCAAATTCAACAAATACGTCAACGGATACTTCATTCTGCCGATCCTGGCCTGCGCCACGCAGGTGCTCGCCAGCAAGCTGCAGCCCGCCACCGCCGGCGCCGACATGCAGCCTGCCGGCAAAGACGGTTCCGCCAAGCCCGCCGGCAGCACCGGAAAGATCATGAAGTGGCTGTTCCCCATCATGTCCCTGTGGATCTGCTGGTCCTCCACCGCCGCGTTCGCCATCTACTGGGTGTTCGTAAACGTCTGGAGCATCGTTTCCAGCTACGGCATCAACTTCTTCCTCGTCTGGAAGGACAAGCAGAACAAGAACAATCCCAAAAGCGGGAATGACAACAGCAAGAATAAGAAGGAGGCACTACAGCCTTGAAAACCATAGAAGTCAGCGGGAAAACCGTTGAAGAAGCGCTCTCGAACGGCTTAAAACAGCTTGGCGTCGACCTGAGCGCTGTCACCCACGAGGTCCTCGACAAGGGCAGCCCCGGCCTGTTCGGCATGTTCGGGCGTCTGGCCAAGGTCAGGATCACCGTCAACGAGGAGCCGGAGGAGGACACGGATTTCGACATAGAAATGCCCACGCTCTCCATCGCGCCCGAGCAGAAAACCGCCAAGAAGGAAAAGAAAGAAAAGAAGGAAGCGCCCAAGCAGGAAAAACCCGCAAAGAGCGAAAAGAAGGAAGCCCCGAAGCAGGAAAAGCCCGCGAAGGCCGAAAAGAAAGAAAGCCCCAAGCCTGCTAAGCCCGCAAAGCCCGCCGAAGAGGAAGCAGTCCCCGAAGCGAACGCAAACGAAGAGCCTCAGCCCGAAGCCAAGGAAGCGCCCGCCCGTCCTCGCAGGGAAAGGCAGCCCCGCAAGAACAAAAAGCCCGCAAAGGCCGAAGTGCAGGCCGAAAGCGAGACCGTCGAAGAGGAGCAGCCCGCGCCCCAGCCTGTCGTAAGGGAATTCCCGCCGCTGGATGTGGACGCGCTCAGCGCCGACGCGAAGAAGGCCTACGAGTTCATTTCGGGCATCACGAAGCTCATGCAGGTAGACGTCGACATCCGCATACTCGAGGAAGAAAATCAGATCTTCGTCGACATAAGCGGTGACACATTGGGCGTACTCATCGGACGCAGGGGCGACACGCTGGACGCCATACAGTACTTGAGCAGCCTGACCGTCAACAAGGACAAGGACGAGTACACCCGCGTCACGATCGACGTGGAGCACTATCGCGCAAAGAGAGAGGAAACCCTTCGCAAGCTCGCCGTGCGCATGGCAAACCGCGCCAGAAAAAGCGGCCGCCGCGTGGTGCTCGAGCCCATGAACCCCTACGAAAGGCGCGTGCTGCACAGCACCCTGCAGGACAATCCCTACGTACAGACCCACTCCGAGGGCGAAGAGCCGTACAGAAGGGTCATCATCACGCTGAAATAAGCTTATAGCGTACAATCAAACGGGACAGCCGGTAATGCATCGGCTGTCCCGTTCGTTTCGTCTGTAAATGATTCCGGGCGTTATCTTCTTCCGCCGGGACCCATACCGCCGGGACCCATTCCGCCGCGTCCGCCGGGCACTTTGCCGCCGGGCGTCCTGCTGCCGGGCGCCGCCTTGGGCGCTAAGGGAGACTGCCGCGTGGCGGGTCTCGGCGCGGCGACTCTCGGCGCGGCGGGTCTTGCCGCGGCGGGGCCGACACGGCGGCCGACGGGTCTGGGCATGGGCATGGGACCGGTGGTGGGACGCGGGCCGAGCGGTGCGCCCCTCAGGCGCGCGGGACGGGGCCTTGCCGGGGGACGGTAGCCGCGGATCAGCGGAACGAACAGGAGCATCGGCGAGATCCTCAGCGCCAGCGAAGTGATCCCCACGGGATAAAAGCCAAGGCTGTTCAGATACGGGATGTCGATGTAGGCGATGTACCTGTCGTCCACCTGCGCGGCAAACTCGGGGTAGTCGGTTATTTCCATCGTTTCGAAATTGCGGATGTAATCATAGTCACCGAAGCCGTTGTTTCTTTGGAAAACATAATGAGCCATCTGACGAACCTCCCTGCTGAATTTGTGCGTCTGCACGTATACGAACATTATAACACATGTTTAACCTTTTGAACAGAGGGAAAAAGGAAATCTGTGTAGAATTTTAACATATACCGATCTTGCGCAGGAGGTCATCGAAATGCTCAGAAACAGGGGATACATCATCAATCCGGAGGATTTGAACGAAAAGCTTATCCGGCGCCTTTCGGATGCAGGCATCAACGAACTCGGCATCCATTCGGGCGGGGGGAGAAGGGCGCCCGAGCTGATCGAAAAGACGCTTCTTTGGCATAAGCAGGAGCGAACGCAGGCGCTTTTCGCGCTTGCCGCAGATCTCGGAATCTGCGTGGAATACGACGAGCACGCACTGAGGATCATGCTGCCGTCAAGTGTGTTTTCTGCACATCCGGGCTTTTTCCGCATGGACGCGCAGGGAAACAGGACGCCGGACTTCAATCTGTGCCCGAGCGATCCCGAGGCGCTGGAATACGTAAGTAAAGGCGCCGAAAAGCTGGCGGAGGCGCTGAACACGCCGTCCCACCGCTACGCCTACTGGATCGACGACGTGACCGACGCCGCCTGCCATTGCGAAAAGTGCAGGCGCCTGAAACCCGCGGATCAGGCGCTCATGATCACCAACGCCGTGATACGGGGACTCAGACGGCGCGACCCGCAGGCGATCACGGGCTTTCTGGCCTACAACGAGGCGATGGACGTGCCGGAGCACACTACGCCCGAGGAGGGCGTCTACCTCGAATACGCGCCGATCAACCGCGATTCGGACGTGCCGATCGGCGACCCTTGCAGCGCGAAGAACCGCTCCGAGACCGCAAAGCTCAAGGACATGCTGTCCCTCTTCGGCACAGAAAACGCGCGCGTGCTGGAGTACTGGATCGACAATTCCCGCTTTTCCAACTGGACGCGTCCGCCGAAGAAGCTGAATTTCAGGGCGGACGTGATGAAAAGGGACGTGGATTACTACTATCAGCTCGGCTTTCGGGACATGACCTCGTTTGCCTGCTTCCTGGGCAACGATTATGAAGCCCTGTACGGCGAAGCGCCGATCGAGGAGTACGGCGCGATCCTGCGGGGCAAATAAAAAACCGGCAAACGCCTGTAAGCGTCTGCCGGGCTGCTGCGCGGTTCTACTTGCGCTTTGCCTTGCTCGCGCGCTTTTTTGCCTTCCTGACCCTGTAGCCGTGCTTGGACGACATGAAGATGATGATCATTATGAACAGCAGCGCGTTAAGGATCTGGTGCGCGTACAGCGCCCAGAGCTTCCCGAGCACATAGCCGTTTTGGGCGTCGAAAACGTGCCTGTCGTCCATCGCGGCATACAGGAACACGAGCCCTATGGAGAGAGCGCAGGATACGAGGCAGTTCAAAAACGCCATCACGGAGTTGGAGCACAGGCACCAGAACAGCATGAACACCGCGAAGGCGAGGGGCAGCCAGAGCAGTACGATGGCCAGGATCCTTACGATGGATTCGATGGACGAATCGGCGTTCAGTGCCCTTGTGCAGAAGGTAGCCAGCTCGAAATAGGAGAGATTGGCCAGCGAATCGACCGTCGCGTCGCCGAGGATGGCGTCGGCGTCATCCGCGTCGCTGTAGGCGCTGAAGCCGGCGCTGCGCATGATGTCGCGGTAAGTGGAGTTGTAGAACGCTTCCCTGCCGTTTTCAGAGCGGTCGATCGCCGCCTTCAGTTCGTCCGAAAAGGTCAGCATCGGCAGGAAATACAGCGCGCAGAGCATCAGGGACAGCAGTATGCATATCAGCTGAGGTATCCTGTACGTCTTTCTCATAGCGGCCTCCCAAGTAAAGATTTTGTATAGAGACAGTATACAACATCCAAACGAAGAATGCAATCCCCAATTTGAACAAAAAGACGGCACAGCCGGTTTTCCGGCTGCGCCGCTTTGCTGCGTGCAGGGGAGAAGAGGAACGTTTCCGTCAGCCCGATCTCCGCTGCGAAGCTATCGGCTTATTCGGCCTTCCAGGCTTCGTACTGGGCGCTGAACTCGGCCAGGACATCCTGGTAACCGGCAGCGTCGAGCTCGGCCTGATACTTGGCGATGAACGCGTCCACCTCGTCGGGAGCCACAGCACCGGTCTCCAGCGGGAAGCCGTACTGGTCGAAGAGGTTGGCGCAGGCGGTGTAGGCCGCCTCAACGGGGGTCTTGTCGAAGCGGAAGCCCGCCGCGCAGGAAGTGTTGGCGCCGCCGTTGAAGTCTACGTACAGGTCAGCCTTGTTGTCGGGCTCGTTGCTCAGAGGAGTAACGATCGTCGCGGAGGCGGACTCCCACATGCTGTGGTTGTACTTTTCGGAGGTCTGGGCTACGTGGCCGTTCTCGTCATAGGTGAAGTCCTCGCCCTCGATGCCGAAGGTGTACAGATCGGCAAGCGTGGAGTCGGTGTACAGAAGACCCATGAACTCGATGGCGGCGATGGCCTGCTCCTCGGTGCTGTTGGCGGTGATGCAGTAGCAGCTGCCAAGAGCGGACGTGGAGTGCGCATAGCGCTGCGTGAAGGGCTGCATGGTGACATCCTGGCCGTAACGGGAGTCGGCTTCGTCATTGACGGGGATATCGGTCCACCAGGAGATGGCCCAATCCTGCGTCTGGGTGGTGGTGTCGGTGGTGACCTTGTTGGCTTCGTCCTCGGAGATGTAGCCGGCCTGAGCCCAGGCGCCCATCAGTTTGCAGAACTCGGCGTATTCCTCGGTGAGGATGGTGTCCACGACGGTGTTGGTCTCGCGGTCGACGGCGAAGAAGTTGGTCTTGCTGTCGGCAGTGAAGAAGTCAAAGCTGTCGATATACCAGCGATAGAACATCGCGGTCTTCTGGAGCAGGAAGGGGTACTTGAGGCCGGCGCCCTTGGCATCCTCGAGCATGGGCTCAAGGTCTTCGAGGGCTTCGACTTCGGTGATGTCCCAGCCGAACTCGTCGATCAGGTCCTGACGGAACATGATGTCGTAGCCTTCCACGTTGTCTTTGTAAACGGGAATGAAATAGTTCTTTCCGTTGTACTTGGTGGCTTCCCACTGACCCTCGGCCATGGAAGCATACAGCGCGGTATCCTTCAGCAGGTCGGTGATGTCGTAGACGGCATTGAGGGGAACCAGATCGTTGGTGCCGATGGTGCCTTCCCAGGAAGCGGTCCACAGGAGATTGATCTCGTTGTTGGCCAGCGCCAGGTTGGCTTTCTCGGTATATTCGCCGCTGCCGATGTCCACGAGCTTGATTTTGACATTGATCTTGTCGGCGATGTAGGCGTTGATGGCGTCTTCAACCTTCTGAACCTGCTCGGAATCGGGGGTCGCGAGGTTAAAGGTGGCACGGTACAGGGTGATGGCGACCTTGTCGTCTTCGGCATTGGCGAAAGCGGCAACGCCGAGCAGCAGGCACAGAGCCAGCACCAGGGAAACGAGTTTCTTCATTTGAAACTTTCCTCCTTTGGGATATGTTATTTCAAAACCCTTGCGGGTATCTGAAATCGCTTCGTCAGCCCTTCACGGAGCCCACGGTCAGGCCCTTGATGAAGTACTTCTGGAAGAAGGGATACACGACCATGATCGGCGCGATGACGATGACCACCGTGGCCATGGTCGAGGAGTACTGCGGGATCGTGCCGCCCATTGCCGCGCGGGCGGAGGCGGGTACGTTGGAGTTGTTGAGCAAAAACTCGATGCTCTTTTGTATGTTGATGAGCAAAAGCTGCAGCGGCTTTTTGCTGTCGCTCGTTATGTAGAGCAGTGCGTTTTGCCAGTCGTTCCAGTAAGAGGTCGCCATCATGAAGCCGACTGCCGCAAGGGAGGGCTTCATCAGCGGCAGCGTGATCTGGAAGAACGTGCGGTAGTCGCCCGCGCCGTCGATTTTCGCGGCCTCCATCAGTTCGCCGGGGATGGAGTTTGCGATGTAGGTCCTCAGGATAATGACGTTCATCGTGGTCACGCACAGGGGCAGGATCAGCAAAAGCAGACTGTCCTTTAAGCCGTACCAGCTCGTAAAGACGATGTAGCCGGAGAGCTGGCCGCCGTTAAAGAGCATGGGAATCAGAAGGAAGATGCTCAAAAACGGGGCGAGCCTGAAGTCTCTCCTGCTGATGGAGTAGGCGAACATGCTCATGACCAGAAGGCCGAGGAACGTGCCTGCGACGGTCACGAAGATCGTAACGAGATAGGACTGTATGAGCTGCGTGCCGTATCTCAGCACGGAATTCATGCCGCTAAGCGACCACACCTTCGGCAGGAAGCTGAAGCCGTTTTGGGTGATGTAGGTTTCGTCGGTGAAGGCGGAAACGAACACCAGCACCACGGGCGCAAAGCAGAACACCGTAAACAGCAAAACGCACAGCAAAAGCAGAAACTGCCCGAAACCCCGCTGCTTTTCGGCGATGGTCTTTATGCGCCTTTTCCTGCGGGAAGGCTTAATTGTATCGTACATCTCAAATCCCTCCTTCTCAGAACAGCGCGTTTTCGGGCTCGATGCGGCGCACCACATAGTTAGCGAACAGCATCAGCGCAAGGCCCACCACCGACTGGAAAAACGACGTCGCCGCGGTGAAGCCGAAGTTGGAGCTCGAGAGGATGGCGTTGAGCACGTAGGAGTCGATGACCTGCGTGGTGGGGTAGAGCATGCCGTTGTTGCGCGTCACCTGATAGAAAAGACCCGTATCGGAGTGCATCAGGTTGCCCACGCTCAAAAGCAGCATGACCGTCACCATAGGGATGAGGCTCGGCAGCGTGATATGCCAGATCTGCTGCCACTTGTTTGCGCCGTCGATGTTTGCTGCCTCGTAAAGAGAGGTGTCTATGCCGCTCAGAACCGACATGTACAGCACGGAACCGTAGCCCGTGTCCTTCCAGATCTTTACGATCAGCAAAATCCAGGGCCAGAGGTTGGGGCTGGAATAAAAGCGCGTGTTGGTGCCCAGCGTCTTGTTGATGAGACCGGCCGAGGAATCAATGAACGCGAACACGATGAACTGGACCGCCGCGTAGGAGATGAACACGGGGATGATCATCAGCGTCTGCATGGTCTTGGCGCATCTTTTGAAGAGGAGCTCGTCGATTGCGATCGCCACGGTGACGTTCAGAAACGTTCCGACGACCGTAAACAGCAGGTAGTACAGGATCGTGTTCCTGGTGAACTGGAAAAACGTGTCCTTCGAGGCCAGCAGGAATTTGAAGTTGGCAAAGCCCGCCCAGGGGCTGCCGAAGATGCCGTCGGCGTAGTTGAAGTTCTTGAACGACATCACAAGGCCCGTCATGGGCACATACATGATGAACAGGAGCACAAGAAAAGCCGGTAGCGCCAAAACCACATGCGCCCGGTTGCGCCAGGTGTTGGCCCAAAAGCCGTCGCCGCGCCTTTTGGGTTTGACCGCTGTGTTGACCAAGGGGTTCGCCTCCCGATAAGGATGATATAAACAGCACGTCTGCTTGCAAACGTTTTCATTATACCACCCGGGCGTAAATTTGTAAAGACGAAATTTGATTTTTACACTGTTATGAATGGATTATGAAGCGTAAAATTATGCATCTTTCATATAATTATGCGATTTTGGTAATTGTTTATGCAATTTCGAAAAAAGGCGTCATGCAATCATTCTATAGCATTCGCCTGACAAAGACGTGCGTTTTTTGCCGGGACCGCCTGTTTTTTTGCGCTTGCTTGTTTACTGCGGCGGCGTTTTGTGGTATGATGGTATCGCACTGGAAAGAACGGACAGTCACCGGGCAGTCTGCGTAAAGGACGAAATTGCCATGAATAAAGGAAAAAAGCTGCTGTACGCGCTGATCGCATCTGCGCTCATCACGCTGCTGTGCGCAAGCAACCAGCTCAAGCGCACCGACCGCTGGGCGCAGGACTCGCTGTTTCAGACCGAGACCGTGCCGAGCGGAGACATCATCATCGTCGGGATCGACGACTATACGCTCGACAGCCTGGGGCTGTTCCCCACGAATTACAGGGAATACGTCGCCTACGCGCTGGAGGAGCTCGCTGCGGACCCGACAAAGAAACCGGCTGCCGTCGCCATCGACGTGCTCTACGCCGGCTATACGAACGAGAGCGCCGACAGGCATCTCGCAAACGCGGCAGCGGGGCTCGGAAACGTGATCTGCGCGGCGGCCGCCAATTTCGGCGACGAGGTCATCTGGGAGGACAACAGGGCAAAGCAGATCAACGCTTCCGCCGTCCTCGGCTACGAGGAGCCCTACGCGGAGCTCAAGGCCGTGACGAAGCAGGGCCACATCAACGCGATGTGCGACATGGACGGCGTAATGCGCCACGCGCTTTTGTACATCGACGTAAACGACGAGCGCGTATACTCCATGGCGTACGAAGCCGCTTCGGCCTGGATGAAGAGCAGAGGGCAGGAGCTCAAGATCAAGGACCCCGGAAAGACAGGGCACTTCTACGTGCCCTACAGCGCAAAGCCCGGCGGCTATTACGACGGCTTTTCGCTTGCCGCGCTGATCGCCGGTCGGATCCCCGCCGACGCCTGGGCCGGAAAGATCGTACTGATCGGCCCCTACGCCGCGACCCTGCAGGATTCCTACTTTACGCCCATCGAAAAGAGCGAGCGCATGTTCGGCGTGGAAATCCAGGCAAATGTGATCCAGAGCCTGATCGACGGCAAGTGGAAGACCGAGGTGAGCGAAGGCCTCCAGCTGGCGGTCATTTTCATCGTATCCTTCTTTGCGGCCTTTGCGCTGCTGAACCTCGACATGCTCTGGGGGCTGCTCGGCTGCGCAGTGCTGGCCGCGGGCGGCGTGTTCGGTTCGATCGCGCTGTATTCCGCAGGCTTCGTCACGCATCCGCTGTGGATCGCGATCGCGGTCGTGTGCTGCTATCTGCTGTCGCTTGTGCTTCACTACGTCACAGCCGCGAAGGAGAGATACCAGCTGCGGCTCGAAAAGGAGCGCATCGGCGCGGAACTGAGCCTGGCCGCCCGCATACAGGAAAGCTCGCTGATCAAAGAGTTTCCGGCTTTTCCGGACAGGCATGAATTCGACGCTTACGCCCTTATGGCGCCTGCCAAGGAGGTGGGCGGCGACCTGTACGACCTGTTCATGACGGACGAAGACCATCTGGTCATGGTGATCGGCGACGTTTCGGGCAAGGGCGTTCCGGCGGCGCTGTTCATGATGGTCGCGATGTCGCTGATCCGCCACGTCGCGATGGAGCAGCCCAGCCCCGCCAAAGCGCTCGAGGTCGTAAACCGCGAGATCTGCGCCCGGAACCCCGCCGAGATGTTCGTCACCGTCTGGCTGGGCGTGCTTGAAATCTCCACGGGAAAGCTTACGTGCGCAAACGCCGGCCACGAATATCCCTGCCTGAAGCACGCAAACGGCTGCTTCGAGCTGATCAAGGACAAGCACGGCTTCGTCGTGGGCGGCATGGACATGGTGCGGTACAAGGAATACTCCGTCGTGCTCGAAAAGGGCGCGAAGGTATTCGTCTACACCGACGGCGTGCCGGAAGCCACGAACGCAAACGAACAGATGTTCGGCACGGAGCGCATGCTGGACGCGCTGCACGAAAGCGAGAACGCGTCGCCCGAAGCGATTGTAAAAACCGTGCGCGCGAAAGCGGAAGGCTTCACGGGCACGGCTGCGCAGTTCGACGATATGACGATGCTCTGCTTCGAATACAAGGGTCCGGAGGACTTTTCCTTCGGCGGTTAGACTCAGACGTCCTTTCGCTTCAGCTTCTCCTTCGTTCCGTCCTCGTATTGTATCACGGTGTGATCCAGCTGGTTTCTGAACGAGGCGCGGAAGGCCTCCAGATACTTTTGCCTGAGCGCGTGTCTCTCGTCGGCCTCTTCCGGCGTGAGGGCGCGCTTTTTTGCGATCGCGGCCAGGGCGTTGATGCGGTCTATGCTCTGCTTATCCATCGTCTGAAAATCCTTACTTAAAATCCTTACTTCAAAAACAGCTCTATGACCGGCACGACCACGTCCGGCTTTACCGGGGGCAGTTCGATCACCAACAGATCGTCGCCCTTGGCCGCGCCTTCGGAGAAGTGATTCACGCCGCCCTCGGTGAATTTGAGTTCGCTCCCGTCGTGCAGGAACTGGGCGTAATCCACCTTGCCGGCCAGGCCTTTAAGCTGAAGATGGGCGTAGGGGTAAGCGTACAGGTGCACGTACAGGCGCTTTCCGTCCACGGACTGGGTAAGGCGCGTATCGGCGGGCGCGGCGAATTCTGGCTCGGCCATCGTGCAGTTGTAGATGGAACGTGAATTGTACTTCATCCAGTTTTCGTATACGCCCAGCGCGTCAACGGCTCGCTTGTCCATGTAGCCGCGGGAGGTCGGTCCCACGTTCATCAGCAGGTTTCCGCCCAGCGAAACGGTGTTGATTAGCATGCGTATCAGCATTTCGGGGCTCTTCCAGGTGCTCTCGTCGCGGTAGTAGCCCCAGGAGCCCGAGAAGGTCTGGCAGGCCTCCCAGGTGACCAGTTCGCCGGTTTCCTTGTGGCGTATCCAGTCCAGCGGCTGATACTGCTCGGGCGTCCACAGGTCCTGATCGATGCCGGCGCGGTTGTCGATGATGATGCCGGGCTGCAGTTCCCTCGCCAGCGCGATCAGCTTTTCGCTCTCCCAGGCGTCCTTGCTCTTGCCCTTCATCCAGCCGTTGTCGTAGGTGCTGCCCTTCTCCGGGTCGCCGTAGGAGAAGTCGAACCAGAGCACGTCGATCTTTCCGTAATTGGTCAGAAGCTCGCGCACCTGGTCGCGCATGTACTGCGCGTAGACCTTCATGTCGCGGTCCTTGCTCTGCTCGTAGGCGTCCTTGTCGTCGCGGCGGGGATGCAGCTGGTCGATGGGGAAGGAGGGATGGTGCCAGTCGATCAGTGAATAGTAGAAGCCGACGTGCAGGCCCTCGGCGCGGAAGGCGTCCACGTATTCGCGGATCAGGTCGCGCCCTGCGGGGGTGTTGGTGCATTTGTAGTCGGTGTATGCGCTGTCGAACATGCAAAAGCCCTCGTGGTGCTTCGTGGTCATGACCGCGTATTTCATGCCGGCGGCCTTTGCGCGCTTTGCCCACTCCTTCGCGTCGTACAGGTCGGGATCGAAGTATTTGAAGTACTTGTCGTACTTTTCCTCGGGGATGCGCTCACGGGTCTTGACCCATTCGTGACGGGCAGGCATGGCGTAAAGGCCCCAGTGAATGAACATGCCGAAGCGTGAGGCGGTGAACCAGGCGGTATCTCCGGGCGTTTTGCGGGTCACGTAGCTTGACATAGGCAAATCCTCCTGTCGGTATTCCGGGTTGTTGTGAAATGTAAGGAATCAAAACCTTCATTCAATATTATAATCAGTTTGTACGAAAAACGCAATTGAAATTTTGGAATTTATGTTATATAATATTGCCGAGAGGAAGTGAAACGCATGAGGAAACGCGCCGAGCTTAAAATGATTTCGCTCGATCCCCAGCTCAGGGCTTATGAGGACGACATCAACATGCGAATGGAGCGCCTTGCTTCGACCGAAAAGGCGATCCTCGGCAAATACGCGGACCTGTCCTCCTTTGCGAACGGGTATCTCTACTTCGGCTTCCACAGGACCCCGGACGGCTGGGTCTACCGCGAGTGGGCACCTGCCGCCGACGAGATGCATCTGATCGGAGACTTCAATTTCTGGAACCGCAGCGCCGATCCCATGACCCGCATAGACGAATCGGGCGTATGGGAGATCAAATTAGAGGGCAAAGACGCCCTGAAGCACGGCCAGCGCGTCAAGGTCTGTGTGACGCACGCGGGGCAGCGCTTCGACCGGATCCCCCTGTACATCACCCGCGTCTGTCAGGACGCGGACCACAACTTCAGCGGCCAGATCTGGGACAAACCGTTTACCTGGACCGACGGCGGCTACAAAAAGCGCAGCGTGAGCCCGCTTACGATCTACGAAGCCCACATCGGCATGGCGCAGGAAGAGGAGAAGATCGGCACCTACGACGAGTTCACCGACCGCATCCTTCCGCGCATCAAAAAGTGCGGCTACAACTGCGTGCAGCTCATGGCGATCATGGAGCATCCCTACTACGCCTCCTTCGGCTATCAGGTCTCCAACTTCTTTGCGCCGTCGAGCTGGTACGGCGAGCCGGAGGGCTTAAAGCGCCTGATCAACACCGCGCACGAAATGGGCATGTACGTGACGCTTGACCTCGTGCATTCCCACGCCTGCGCCAACGCGCTGGAGGGGATTGCGAATTTCGACGGCACGCAGACCCAGTTTTTCCACGCGGGCGACAGGGGCCGTCACCCCGCCTGGGGAACTTACCTGTTCAACTACGGAAAGCACGAAGTGATCCACTTCCTTCTGTCCAACATAAAATACTGGCTGGAGGAATTCCACTTCGACGGCTTCCGCTTCGACGGCGTTACCAGCATGCTGTATCTGGACCACGGGCTCGGCACGGGCTTCGACAACTACAAAAAATACTACAGCATGAATACGGACATCGACGCGATCGTCTACCTCCAACTCGCAACCGAGCTCATCCACACGGTCAACCCCAAGGCCGTCGCCATCGCCGAGGACATGAGCGGCATGCCCGGCATGTGCCTGCCCATCCGCTACGGCGGCATGGGCTTCGATTACCGCCTTGCGATGGGCGTGCCGGATTACTGGATCAAAACGATCAAAAACGACAACTGGAACCTGTTCGAGATGTGGCACGAGCTGACTACGCGCCGCCCGCAGGAAAAGGTGATCGGCTACTGCGAAAGCCACGACCAGTCGCTGGTTGGCGACAAGACGCTCATCTTCTGGCTTGCGGACGCGGAAATGTACACCAACATGGCCTCGGACCGGCACAGCTTCATGATCGACAAGGCGATCTCCACGATCAAGCTGATCAAGTTCATCACCCTCACGCTGGCCTCCGACGGCTACCTCAACTTCATGGGCAACGAATTCGGCCACCCGGAATGGGTGGATTTCCCACGCGAGGGCAACGGAAACAGCTTTAAATACGCCAGAAGGCAGTGGAGCCTGAGCGAAAAAGATTACCTGAAGTACAGCAACCTTCTGAAATTCGACTGCGACATGCACCAGTTCGCCCGCAAATACAAGGTGCTCAGCAAGCACAACAGCCGGAACCTCTGGGTGGATCAGGAAAGGCTGATGATGGCCTTCGAAAAGGGCGGGCTGATCTACCTGTTCTCCTTCAGCAAGGCCGGAAACATACAGGATCTGTTCGTGCCGGTCGAAAAGGCGGGGCAGCGCTACAGGCTCGTGTTCACCAGCGCGAGACCGGAATACGCCGAGACAGTGCGCTATCCCGAAAACGCCGAGGTGGTGAGCTACGAAAGCCAGAACGGCACGCCGGGCTTCATGTTCGGCCTGCATTCGCTGACCTTCGTCGTCTTCAGCCCGGTGAACGATTAAAAGCACCGATTCCGTCAATAAAGCAGCCGCCGCAGGGCCAAAGCGCTCTGCGGCGGTTTTGTATGTTTTTCAGGACATCATTCGTGGGATGTCTTTCGTTAAATATCATTTCATCGCGTCTGCGGTCGCGGTCAGCGCGGCGGGCAGAGTCAGCGCGCCCATCGACACCATGCCAAGGCGCGTCCTGGCGTTGTAGAGCAGCATGTCGCCCTGCGTTTCGCGCCGGATCTCAAACTGCAGCGTCTTTATGTGGTTGGAAAGGCTGATCTGATAGCTGTGGCTTGCGGCCAGCTGCTTGCTTGCGTCCATCGCGGAGGCGGAGCGCACGATCAGGCAGGTACCCGCGACGGTCAGCAGTATGAGCAGGGAAAGGATCTGTACCAATGAAGCGGTGCGCATGCGCGCCTTGCGCTTCGGTATGCGTGCGTTGACGCGCGCGGCGCGTGCCTTGTCCGTACCGCTGCCCGTGTACACTGTCATAGATCAGGTCTCCAATCGATCGGTTTTGATGTTCATTAACGTAAAAATTATATAGTTTTCATATTACAAAGCAATTTTGTCTTTTCAAAAACATTGCATAAAAGTCTTAAAAATGTATAACAAACCAACGTCGGTCTGTTTAATAAATCGAAACACATTTGCAACATCCCGGAGAAACGCATTTTTGCCGTCCGGAATGCAGCGCTAAACGGGCAGTTATGAAAAGAAAACTTCCGAAATCCTCTGCTTTTTGGAACGCAAAGCGGCCGGTTTCGCGTTTGAAAACCGCTTTGCGTCAAAAAAGAAAACGCCTGGGCCGGAAGGGCCGGGGCGCTGCGGGATCAAAGAAACGATTAGGGGAAAAAACTATTTCTGCTTCGGACAGTAGGCGACGGCGTCTGCCTGGAACTGAAGGCCGTTTTCTCCGCCTACGTGCGCAAATTCCGTTTGGATCGACTTGCGCACGGGATACTTGCCGTGAAAGCGCTCCTTGATGACCTTTTCCATGACCGGGATGTTCCACGCGTCGCGGAAGAGGCAGTCCATCTGCACGACGTTTTCCAGCGTCAGACCGAAAAGCTTCAGCCGCCTTTCCATCTCGTCGAACGCGCCGTTTACCTGCTGCTCCACCGTGCCGCCGACGTTGCCCACGCAGTAGCTGAGAAAACAGTAGTCCCCGGCCTTGACGATGCCGGAATGCGCCCATTCCTCGCTTACGTCTTTTCTGACGATCTCGTCCATTACATTCATCCTTCAAGAAGCTTTTCCTTCGTTTGCGGTACGTGCGAAAAGCCGGCAAAACAATGGCCCGGGATCGCTGCCCGGAAGCCCGCTGCCGTCACCGGTCGGTCAGCTGTCCGATCGTCCAGCGCGTGCCGTCGGTCACGGCCTCCACGGTGCCGCGGCCCGTGTACAGGATCTGGCAGGCGTTGTTGCGCAGGAACTGGGAGGAATCGGCGAGCCGCTCGTTGTAATAGTTGGTGATGACCGCGAACTTCGAGCCGATCACTTTGAACACTTCGTAGGAGGGCGTGTTGTAGCCGTGGTGGGGGATTTTGATGATGTCGGCTTGGATCGCGTCGCCCTTTTCGGCGTACATGTCGCTGAAGACCGGCTTTTCGGCGTCGCCCGTGATCATGACCGTGCTGTTTCCGAGCGTTATGTGGATGATCATCGACGCGCTGTTGGCCTTCGCGGCGACGGGGGTCAGGAATTTGGCGTCCTGATACAGCCAGATCCTGAGCTCGCCGAAGGAGATGTCGCTTTCGTTGTCCACGTTTACGATCTCGACGCCGTGCGCCATCGCGGCCTTCATCACGCTCGTCTGCTCCGCGCTGTACGAAAACGGAAAGGCGGTGTAGAACCTGCCGATGCTGACGTGATCGAGCAAGGACAGGAAGCCGTTTATGTGGTCGTCGTGCGGATGGGTGTTGAAGGCGTAATCCACGTGATCGATGCCCAGATTGTCCAGCAGGGGCTTAACGAACATCAGGCCGTAGTTCGTGTCTCCACAGTCGATGAGCATGCTCTGACCGTCGTAGGTGAGAAGTATCGCGTCGCTCGCGCCGTGGGTGTTGATGAAATATACCTTTAGAAGCTTGCTGCTTTCCGGAAAATCCGGTTTCGTACCGTCGCTCAGCTGGGTGACGGGGCTTGCGAAAGCCTGGCAGCCAAAGAGCAGCGCAAGCGTCAGAAGCGCGCAAAGGAGCAGTTTTTTCATGAAATCATCCTTTCGGGATGCCCAAAGGCATTCGTGCGGAACCGCGCGGCGTCTGCCGCCGATTCCCATCCATAATAAGTATACCCAAAGCCCGGCCGGATTGCAAGCGAAAAACGCGCCTTCAACGCACAATTTACCGCAAAATCAAATAAAGCCCCGCCGAAACGGAGCTTTTTCCGGAAACCGTGCGATAAATTGCAACAAAACAGAAATAAAATCGTCCAAGTACTGGAAATATTAATGAATATATGATATACTAACTTCAAATTTGCAAAAACAGGGGAAGAAAAAAGATATATGAAGCGACTTGCGGCGATATTTCTGATTGCGTTCCTTGCACTGGGTGGGGGCGCGCTTGCCGACGTTCAGGCGCCCGACGCCGAAACGCTCGCAAGCAGGGCCTGCGTGCTGATGGACGCGCTCACGGGGGAGATCCTCTACGCCAAAAATCCCGACGCGCGCAGGGAACCCGCCAGCACGACCAAGATCATGACGCTGCTCGTCTCCATCGAAAAATGCGACGGCAGAAAAATGATCACCGTGCCCAAATGCGCAAGCGACGTCACGCTGGATTCGACGCGCGTGCCGGTCTACCCGGGCGAAAAAATGCCCTTGATGGATCTTTGGTACGGCCTCATCTACAAAAGCGGCAACGACGCGGCAAACGCCATCGCCTACCTGACGAGCGGCTCCATAGACAATTTCGTAAAGGACATGAACGCCAAGGCGCGCGAGCTGGGCATGACCAACACCCACTTTGCAAACGCCCACGGGCTGCACAACGCGGAGCACTACACGACCGCGCGGGACATGGCGATCCTGACCTGCTACGCGCTAAACAGCGACCTGTTCCGTGAGATCACCTTTTCGACGAGTTACGTCATGCAGGCCACGAGCCTTCGGGATGAACTGTACATCGATCACCACTACGGCATCACGGATTTTTCGTCGAAATACTTCTATCCCTACGCGCGCGGCATTAAGACCGGCTGGCACACGCAGGCGGGACAGTGCTACGTCGGCGCGGCGGAAAAGGACGGCCATGAGCTGATCGCGGTGCTGCTCTTCTGCGGCACCACGAAGACCCTGAAATGGACGGAGGCCAAAAAGCTGTTCGAGTACGGCTTTGCGCTTTTGGAGGACAGGGAGGCTCACCAGGCGTCCGGCCGAGGCTTCTGAGAAGCAGCGCACAGAAAAGCTGAGGCTTCCTGAAAACTCATTCGTCCAGCGTGCGCGCGTCCTCCTTCGTGCAGACGCTCTGCCCGGTCTGGACCACCCTCGCGGCGATGCGCGCGCCCCTTTCGCAGGCTTGCTTTAGCCCCATTCCCGCCGTAAGGCTCAAAACCGCTTCCGAAAAGAACGAATCGCCCGCGCCCGTCGTATCCACGACTCTGCAGGGCAGCGCGGGAACGGTACCCTTCTCGCCGGTATCGAAATCGGCGTAAACGCAGCCGTTTTTCCCCATGGTCACGATGATGCGGCGGATCCCGAGGCCTTGCGCCTTCCGACTGACCGTATCCAGCGCGTTTTCGGGCGAAAGGTCGAGAAGGCGCGCATCAAACAGCCTGCCTGCCTCGATTTCGTTCATGATGACGCAGTCGCAAAGGCTCATGCGCTTCTTATCTCTCAATATCACGCCCATGTTGCCCACGATCACGTACAGGGGCTTTTTGTATTTCCGGCTCAGCTCGCAGCACAGGCGCGCCGTCTCTTCGGACGTGTCGAATTCCGCGACTACGGCGTCGACATCCCGAAAGAGCGCGTCGCCGTGAAGCCTGAGCGCTTCCTCCAGCGGCGCAACGTCCGGTGCTTTGGAGACCGAGCCCGCGAGATTTCCACTCTCGTCGAACACCGCCAGCCACATCCCCATGCCGCCGTCCGGCACGGTCAGCACGTGATTGAGATCCACGCCGCATTCGTCTAGGTGCGTGCGCATGTCAAGACCCAGCGGCGTGTCGTCGAAGATCGTCAGAAATCCGACCTCCGCGCCCAGCGCGGCCATGTCCTCCGCCACGTTCCTACTGACTCCGCCGTGCGTTATGAGTACCTCTCCCTTGTTCGTGCCCAGCGGGTCGTACTTTGAAAAGGGAAAGCCCTTTATATCGGTAAACACGATGCCGATCACCAATACACGCATAGCCGCGCCTCCAAGCCTTTTTCCCGATTATACGACAAAATCGCGCCGAATGCAAATGCTATTTTGCCGGGAATAAGCAAAATACACACGGTGTGGCCGCGGCGCGGATGCGAAAAGAGCTCAAAATGCCTCTTCTTGTGCTTCCAGCGTTGACAGACCGCGCTGTTTGCGGTAAAATAGACGATGGTGAATTGTATGAATCTGCAATTGTACTATATTAAAAACAATTTCGACGTACAGAAGATCAGGCGCTTTCTCAAGGAGCGCAGGCTTCCCTTTGCCGAGGTGGACTTAACCCGGCACAAGATCGGCGCGCGGGAGATGGATTTGTTCAGCCGGGCGGCCGGAGGGATCAGGCTCCTCGTCGACCAAAGCGCGAAGGGTGAGAGGGCCGAGTACGTAAAGCAGCTTTCGATCGACGAGTATCTGAAAGACGAGCTGCTTGAGCATCCGGAACTGATCCGCCTGCCCATCCTGAGAAACGGCAGCAGGATCCTCTTCGGTTACGACGAAAAAACGCTGCTCGGGTGGCTGAAGGAATGACGCGTCCTTCGCGCGGCATCGCCCTTGGCGGCGTGTTTACGGCGCTCAGCGTCGTGATCCTGTGGCTGGGCGCGGTGAGCGGTCTTGGCACCTACGCTTCGCCCATGCTTTCCGGCATCGCGCTGATCCCGGTGGGGCGCGCGCTGGGCAGAAAATACCACGTGCTGTGCTTTATAGCATCGGGCGCGCTGTGCATGCTCCTGAGCGCGGACTGGGAAATGAATCTTCTGTTCGTCTTTTTGCTCGGCTGGTACCCGATCGTGCGGCCGAAGCTTCAGACGCTGAGGAAGCCGATGAGGATCCTTGCGAAGGCCGCGCTGTTCAACGTCTGTGCCGCCGCCGCGGAAGCGCTCACGCTCCTCGTGATCGCGCCGGAAGCTGTCGGATTCTGGATGGCGGCGGCGCTCTGGCTGCTCGGGAACGTGACCCTGATACTGTACGATTTTGCGCTGCCGATCGTTTCGGCGCTGCTTTTCAAGAGGCTCAGACTCTGATAAACGGAGGAAGTATGACGAAAAAGAACCGCGAGCGCATTAAGCGACTGCTTGCGAATCTGTTTGACATAGGGCTATTGTATGCCTGCCTTTATTTTGCCGCGCTGATGCGTGGCAGCATCGGCATAGACTGGACGGCCAGGGCCGCGACGCGGCTTTGGCGCACCTCGCCCCTCTTCATCGGCCTGTACGTATTGGCGCTGAACCTTTCGGGCATCTATGCGATCAGCTGGAAATACGCGGATCTGCGCGACTTGCTCAGGCTCCTTTTCGCCTGCGCGCTGTGTGCGCTTTTGAGCCTCGGCATCAACGCGGCGTTCAATCTGCGCTATTCGCGCCTCGTGCTGGCGTTCCTGGGGGCGATGGCGTTTATCGTGCTCACGGCGTCGCGCTTTCTGTGGCTGCTGATACAGAACCTGATGTTTGCCGACAAGACCGAAAAGCACGTGCGCCGCGCGCTCGTCATCGGCGCCGGCGAAGCGGGTACGGCGCTGGTCAGGGCGCTGCCCTCGCTCGAGGACGGTGCGCGCCACGAGGCCGTGGCCTTTCTGGACGACGACGTGGATAAGCTCTACCGGCGCATAAGCGGCCTGCCCGTCGAGGGCACCTGCTCGGACATCTTCAAGGTCATCAAAAACAAGCACGTGGACGAGGTGCTGTTCACTTCGCCCGTTTCGCGCAGCGAGGCCACGCTGTTCATATACCTGAACGCGGCTTCGCAGGGCTGCATCGTGTCGAAATTCGTCTCCGGCGCGCTGAAACCCCTCGAACTGGAGGAGGTGCTCGACGGCGGCCGCTGGGACGACAGGGACCTCGCCATGACCTACCGGCACAACATCGCAATTATCGGCACGGGCGAGCTCGCGCGGCAGATCGCCGTGCTGTGCTCGGAAAACGGCGCGGGCAAGGTGTTCGTTTTGGACAACGACGCCGTGCGCTTAAGCCAGATGGCGCGCGAGGGCGCCTGGTGCAAGCTCGGTAGTCCCACCGGCGAGAAGGGCATACGCGAGTTTTTAAGAAAGGCGCGGCCCAGCTACGTCTTCTACATGGCCGGCATCGGCGATCAGGACATCATTTCCGGAAACGAACAGGCGATCGTAAGACAAAACGTCATCGCGCCGCTCAACGCCCTTCGCTACGCGGACGACGCGCACGCCTCCTCCTTTATATACGTGACCGATACACGGAACGAAAACGGCAGCGAACGCATGTTCGTGACGGGCGAAGCGGCGGTGCTCGCAAGGCAGAGCGAGGACATGAGCGTCGCCTGTGTGAGCATCGAAGGGCTGCTCGATCAGACCGGGCCGCTCAGCCGCATCGTCGCGCGCGCGAAGAGCGGCCAGAAGCTCAGCGTCTGCGAAAACGAGACCGCCTCGTTCATCTCCTGCCGAAGCGCGGCCGCCGCGCTGCTGGGCATCGCCAAGAGCAGATGCCGCGGAAGCTTCTGCGTCAAGGGGTCGCTGCGGGCGGACATGCCGCTGCTTCTGAAAGCAATACAGACTATGGTCGGTTCAAGGGCCGAGATCGAAGTCGGCGAAAAGAGCGATCTGCCGGCCGCGGAGGAGATCAGCGAAAGCGGGCTGGATTACACCTTCCGCAGAAAAACCCCCGAGACGGAAGTGCCCGAGTGCTTTGCGCAGACGCCGCCCAGCCTGCCGGAGGCCGGCGAGTGCGCAAGACTTTTAGGAGGCTGATGGGATGTTTGGCAAAAAAACCAGATGGATCTGCGCGGGCGAACGCTTTCAGAGTATGGCGGAGGCCGCGCAGGACAGGGTGCACGAGCAGCTGTGCATGCTGGCGAGGCGCACCGTAAAGCTGCCCAAGCGCATGAAAAGCGCCTCCTTGCGCCTGAGCGCGGACGACTACTGCAACCTTTACCTGAACGGGCAGTTCGTCTGTCAGGGGCCGTTTTCCTGCTATCCGCAGCAGCAGTACGTGATGGAAACCGACGTACTGAAATATCTGAAGCCCGGCGAAAACGTGATCGCGCTCCAGGTCTACTACGACGGCAGCCGCTCTCCGTCTCGCTTCAGCGGAGACGGGCGGCAGGGCTTCATCCTCGAACTCGACGTAGACGGCGAAACGGTGCTTTGCTCGAACGACCGCTTCCGCATCCTTTGCCCGCCGGGCGACAGCTTCGGCTACGAAAACGGTGTGAGCGCGGAGACGCTGGACGCGCGCGTGTTTCCCGGCGAATGGACGCTTCTCAAATACGACGACGCTTCCTGGCACAAGCCCTTCATCAAAAAGAACGCGGATTACGATTTCGTCCCCCAGCCGGTGAAACCCGATTTGTTCGTCGAATTCGGCGTATCCGAAAACGAAAGCGGGATCTACGATCTGGAGGACGGCTATACCGGCGTTCTCACGGTGCAGGCGAGCGGGAGCGACGGTTCCTGCATAAGCTTTTACGACGCGGACGCCGAAAAGCGCCTGCTGTACAGGCTCGTGCTCGGCGGATCTTCAACCGCGACCTTCTCCCTTCCGCAGCGCCTTCACAGGATCAGAACGGAAACCGAAGGCGAATGCAGGATCGAAAAGCTGACCGCACGGGTGTTCCGTTATGCCGAAGGGGAGGACGCGCTGAGCGTTAAGACCGCCTCCGAAGTGCTGCACGATCGCATAAAGCGCCTGAAGAGCGCATTGCTGAACGACGACAAAGTCGCCTTCGACCTGCAAAGAAACGACGCGGACGAGGGGATCCTCGCCCTGGCCGCGACGTATCTTACGGGCGACGACGGGTTCCTCAGGATGATGACCTCCAACATGGCGCTGAGCCAAAGCCGCGTAAAGACGCTTTTGACCGGCGCGCCCTGCGCCATCGCCTGCGAGGATCACGTAAGCTCGCTCAAATTCGCGTATCACGCTTATCTGTGCTGGCAGCACACCGGCGACAGGGAACTGCTCGAAACGCTGAAAAACGCCGCAAACGGCGTGCTTCGCGCCTTCGGCACCTACGCCCGCAGGGACGGCCTGCTCGAAAGCACGGGCGAGGGCGGCGAAAAACAGTCCTTCAGCCGCCTGAACGCGATCTACATCGGCGCGCTGCTCTCCTATGAAAAGATGTGCGCGGAGCTGGGAACGGAATGCGCCATTCATTCAAAACCCGTCCTCAAGGCGTTTAACGACGCGTTTTACGACGCCGACAGATGTCTGTACGTCGACGCGCAGGGCTCGGACGCCTGCTCGCGCGAGGGCAACGTCTTCCCGGTCTTTTTCGGCTTTGCGCCGGCGGAATGCCGTGAAAAGGCGAAGCCGCTCCTGCTTGCCCCCGGCGACAGGAAGGACGAATACTACCGCCTGAAGGCGCTTTCCCTTTGCGGCGCGCGAAACGAGGCGGCTTCCCAGGTGCTATCCGGCGGAACTCATTCGCCGGAAAGCGAGACGGCGGTGTTCATCGAGGACGTGCTCTCGGTCAATCCCTCCGTTCTCGGCGGCGGCGTATGGTCGAACTGCCTGCCCAGGGAACTTGGCAGCGCGAGCGTGCGCGTAAAGGCGTTCGGAAAAAAGGTCCTCTTCACCAGAAACGAAGACTTCGTGATCCTGAAGTACTGACGAAGGCCGCATAAAGATTGATTACGGAAGTGCTTCCGTAAAAAAAACGAAGCCCGCGACCGCATGCTGTGCGTTCACGGGCTTCGTTTTAACGGGATTTGCCTGTCTTATCCGGCTTACGCGATCAGGCGCTTTGCCAGCTCCGCGGCGGAGGCGGCGTCGGTCGAATAGCCGTCCGCACCGATCTGGTCGGCGTATTCCTGCGTGATGGGCGCGCCGCCGATCATGACCTTGACCTTGTCGCGCACGCCTGCGTCTTCGAGCGCCTTGATGGTCGTCGCCATCATGGGCATCGTGGTGGTCAGCAGCGCGGACATCGCAACGATGTTCGCGCCTTCCTTCGCGGCGTTTACGAACGCGTCGGGGGAGACGTTTTCGCCCAGGTCGATCACCGTAAAGCCGGTGCCTTCCAGCATCATGGCCACCAGGTTTTTGCCAATGTCGTGCAGGTCGCCCTCCACGGTGCCGATGGCGACCGTGCCCAGGGACTGTACGTTCGCCGCCTGCAGCAGAGGCTTTAGCAGCGCCGTGCCGGCCTTCATGGCTCTGGCAGCCACAAGCACCTCGGGCACGTATACTTCGCCGTTTTTGAACAGCTCGCCCAATTCCGTCATGCCGACGACCAGGCCTTTGTTCAAAATGGTCTCTGCGCTGACGCCCTCTTCGAGCGCTTCGGTGACGAGTTTTTCTACGATTTTCTTCCTGCCGTCCTTGACCGCAGTGCTGATTGCTTGCATATCTGCCATAGAAAAGTTCCTCCGATACTTGCTTATAATACTATTCTACCACAAATGAAGGGAATGCACAAGTTGTTTTTGCGAAAAAGTGTGGGGGTATTTGTTTCAGTTCTTTACGAAAATATAAAAACTTTTGAAAACACTTATCAATGGACCTATTCTATGCTATAATGGATCAGAAGAAATCTGTGTGCGCGGGGCGCGAAAGGGCGGCATTGTGGCAAACTGTAGGACGCTTGGAAAATACAGGCTGATCGATCTTGCACTGTGGCTGGCGATAGAGCTGGTATTTGAAAGCATCGTCGTGAAGGCCGCTTCCGTCTGGTTTCCGGGGCAGGCCTACTACGTCAGCGTCGTTCCGGCCGTCACCGCCATCGTCTACATGCGCTGGGGATTTTGGGGCGCGCTGCACGCGCTGGCCGGCGGGGCGATCACCTGTCTGAACATCGGCGCCTCGGGGCAGTGGTATCTGATCTACGTTGTGGGAAACGCGCTCAGCCTTCTGATGGTCGGCTACTTAAAGCTGCTGGGTTGGCAGAGCATCGCGTCGGACGCGCTCAAAAGCCTTTTGTACGGGCTCGTGCTGATGCTGCTTCTGCAGGGCGGAAAGGCGCTCATGTGCCTTCTGTGCGGCTATCCCGCAGCCGATACGATCGGGCTGTTCACCCCGGAGATCATAACGCTTTTGTTTACCGAGATCGTCATCTGGATCGTGCGCCGGCTTGACGGCGTGTTTGAGGAACAGACGCATTACCTTGAAAGGCTAAGGCAGCAGCAGGAAAGGGAAAGAGGAGACGGCCAATGAAAAACAGTGCGGCGGATTATCTCATCCTTGACAAAGCCACGGGTACCTACCGGGAGGATCCCGAGCAGCAGGTGCGCGACGACGTGGAAAAGCACTATTGGAAAAACGTGGGCATCGCCATCCTGAAGGACTGGCGGCTCTATCTGATGCTTTTGCCGATGCTGGCGGTCTTCCTGCTTTGGCGCTATCTGCCCATGTACGAGCTGCTTGGCTCCTTCAAGGTGGACGACCTCGTAAAGCCCGTCAGCGAACAGTGGTTCAAGGGCTTTTCCAACTTCAAGGGCCTGCTTTTGGGTACCGGCACCTACGCCGAATATTCCGTAAACTTCTGGCGCGCGCTTAGAAACACCTTCCTTCTGAGCTTTTACGGCCTGCTGTTCGGTTTCCCGATGCCGATACTGCTTGCGCTGTTCTTTAACGAAGTCCGCTCCAACATCGTAAGGAGCACCCTTCAGGTGTTCACCTACCTTCCCAAATTCATGTCCACCGTCATTATGACAAGCCTCGTGGTCATGCTGATCAAGCAGGGTTCCTCTGCCAGCAGCACCCCGCCGGGCATCGTGGCGCAATTGCTCAGCAACCTCGGCCTTATTTCCGCGGACGTCGCCCAAAAGGGCCTGCTCAACAACCCGACCTACTTCCGCGCCATCTACCAGATCAGCGGCATATGGGAGACCGCGGGCTACGATTCCATCGTGTTTTTCGCCGCGATCATCGCCATTTCGCCCACAAGCTACGAGGCCGCGCAGATCGACGGCGCGAACAAATGGGCGCAGATGCGCTACGTGGTTTTGCCCAGCATCCTTTCCACCATCGTCATCATGCTGATCACGAGGATCGGCTCCATGCTCTCGATAGGCTATGAAAAGGTGCTGCTTCTGTCCGAGGGCAGGATCGATTCGTACCAGACCGCCGAGGTCATTTCCACCTTCGCCTGGCGCATCAAGACCAACCAGAACGGCCTTGCCTCGGCCTCCGAGATGATGAACAACGTGGTCGGCATGCTGCTCGTCATCGGCGCAAACACCATCGCCCGCAAGGCGGCCAACGTCTCGCTGTATTAAAGGAGGTTTTGATGCGATGAAAAGACGGCTTGAGATCTCCGAGCTCATATTCAAAATCATCAGCTACACGCTTCTGACGGTGTTCGGCCTGTGCTGCCTGTACCCGTTCCTGTACGCGATCAGCGCGTCTGTGAGCAACCGGCACGCGGTGGAATACAGCGAGATCATACTGATCCCCAAGGGCGTCCAGTTCGACGCCTTCAAGGAAATGTTCTCCTCCAACGAGTTCTGGAACGCCTACTCCAACACGCTGTTCCTGACCATTTACGGCACGGTCTGGTCGCTGTTCGTGGCGATTCTGGGCGGCTATGCGCTGAGCAAAAAGCGCCTGCTGTTCAGAAAATTCTTTAACTTTTTCCTCGTGTTCACGATGTGGTTTTCGGCCGGCATCGTGCCGCAGTATTTAAACTATCTGGCCACGAAGGAAGCTTTTACGGCCCTTGGCATCATGGACGACAAATGGCTGGTCGTCATCGCCATGGGCATGGCGGCGATGAACATCATACTCCTCAGGAACGCATTTGAAAACGTGCCGGGGGAGATCGAGGAAGCCGCCATCGTCGACGGCGCGACGGAACTCCAGGTTCTGACCAAGGTGTTCATCCCGATGTCCAAATCCACGATCGCCACCGTCGCGCTGTTTTTCGCCATTTCGCGCTGGAACGGCTACTTCTGGGCAAGACAGATGATCTCCAACGCCTCCGAGCAGCCGCTGCAGGTCTTCATCCGCGACAAGCTGGAGTTCTACACCGACGGCGAAAACCTCGCCACCTGGACCAGGAATTACGCGGCGGACAGCCTGATCTACGCGCTGATCGTCTGCTCCATCGTGCCCATCCTCATCATTTACCCCTTTATTCAGAAGTACTTCGCCAAAGGCACCAACGCCGGCGGTGTGAAGGAATAATTTTTTAGGAGGAAACAGACATGAAGAGAATTCTGTCACTGGCTCTGGCGCTCGTGCTCATCGTGGGCGCGTTCGCGTTCGGAGCCGCAGCCGAAGGCGCAAAGTATGCCGAAGGCACCGTGCTGCGCATGGCGACCGGCTACAACAGCGCCAAGACCGGTATCGTATTCGACAGCGAGACTGCGGGCGAGGGAATCACGCTGGCCGACGGCGTCACCTATAACACCGGCAGCCTCAAGCCCACCTGGGTGGCGCTCGAAGGCATACTGGGCGTAAAGTTTGAAAGCAAGTACCAGGGCAACGGCTCCAGCAAGGAGTTCGAGTACTGGAAAGAGCGCCTGCAGGAAGTCGACATGGTCAGCGGCACCGCGGCGACCCTCAGTGAGTACGGCGAGAACGGCGCGCTGGTGAACCTTGCCGAGTACATGGACGTTCTGCCCAACTTCAAGGCTTACCTCGACGCCAACCCCATCGTTCGCCTGTCCATCACCGGCAACACCAAGACCGGCGCCATCTACTTCAGCCCCTATTTTGACGGCGTAAACGACATCGAGCGCATGCCTCTGATGCGCGTCGACTGGGTCGTCAAGCTCCTGGACGGCGAAGGCGCGTTCGACGCGGCTGCCTGCGGAAACACCGCCGCGCCCGTCTATACCCCCTACATGCCCACGAGCGGCAAAGTTGAGATCGAAACTCCCACGGCCGACGGCACTGCCACCCAGATCCTGGTCAAGGATTACGACGCCTTTGGCAACATCGTGGAAGTCATGAACGCCAAGGGCGCGATGAGCGGCGTCGAAGCCGTCAACCTCCTCAGGGACTACATCGACGCGGCCTATGCCGGCTACTACGGCACCCAGAGGAGCAACCTCTTCATCGGTCAGGACGCCGCCTGGGACGCCGACGAACTCGTCGCCCTGCTCAGATGCGTCGTGGCCAACGCGCAGACGCTCAACGGCACCGATTCCGTACAGGGACTGTTCAGCCGTGAAGACAACAACAACCAGCGCCGCATCGATATGTTCCGCTTCGCGGGCCATCTGTTCGGCGTGCGCGGCATGGAGAGCCGCCAGGATTACCTCTACGTCGGCACGGACGGCATGCTGCACGACGCCCGTCAGGAGGCCGCGACCTACGAGGCGCTGGTCAGGATGAACGCGCTGACCCAGGAAGGCCTGATCTCCGTCGCCTTCGTGGAAGAGGCCGCCGAGAGCAGCTCCACCTACCTTGAGAACGACCTTGGTTTCATGAGCTACGATTACAACCAGACCCAGACCGTCATGAACGCCACCAAGCTTCAGGCGGACCAGGGCGAAAAGTACATGGCAGTCATGGTGCCCGTGGCCAAGTGGTTCGACGGTACCGACGAAAACGGCGTCTACATGCGCTTTACCGAGAGCTGGAGAAGCGTCAAGACCGACGGCTGGGCCATCTCCAAGGCAGGCGTCGCCGGCGACGACAACAAGCTCTACGCCGCGCTCGCGCTGATCGACTACGCTTACTCCGAGAAGGGCCAGATCCTCATGTCCTACGGCCCCGACGCCTTCATCAAGACCAACGAAGACGGCTCCTACGTGACCTTCCTGTTCAACGGCAAGGAAATGCCCGTCATCGCGGACGCCACCTATGAAGAGCTCTGGGCGAAGGCCAACGGCAACTACACCAATTACGCGCGCATGTTCCTGGGCTCCACGCTGAGCTTTGTAAAGAGCCAGGCGTTCGAGTATCAGTGCACGCACGAGGTCGGCAAAGAGGGCGCGGGCAAGATCTCCACGGCCATCGGCCTGGGCACGATCAAGCATCCCGAGCTGGGCATCGCCGAAAACAGCTGGTACACCTCCGTACCCACCGTCCTTCCCAACACGAAGGTCGAAAACGACGAGCTCAACAGCTACACGCAGCTGACCTCCAACGGCAAGTTCTCCGCTTCCAAGGGCGGCGAGAACCTGTTCGTCAGCATCATCGCGCACGGCCTTGAGGACGCCACGGGCGTCGCCACGGCCGAGGAAGCTGCGGAGATGGTCGAACTCGACTGGTTCGGCGACATGTATCTCGAGCTCAAGAACACGGCTTGGGAGCGCATCACCGAGTACTACGCCGCGCTGTATTAATCGCTTCAGTCTAAAGCACAACCTGTTTTGCCGCCCGCTTCCAAAAGCGGAGCGGGCGGCATAAATGCCGTAGGGGAGGTTCGTCATGTACAAACTGCAAGTCAGGCTGCAAAAGCTCATATGCCTTATGGCGCTCGTATCGGGCACGGTGATGTTCGTCTATTCGCTGGGCATGCTGACGGACTTGTACGACATGCTCTACAGTATGATCCCCGATCCCGACGAACTGGACAAGGCCAGGGTCGCGGGCGCGCGCATCTATTACGACATGCAGCCGTTCAACAGGTACCTGCTCTACTGCGGCATAGGCCTGATCGTCTTATCCTGCGTGCTGTTCCTTACCAATACCCACAAACGCAGGCGCTATTACGTGGGCAACTACATAGCCACCGGCCTGAACGTCGTCTGCCAGCTCGCCGCAGCCTGGTACATGCACGTGAACGTGGCAAAATTCAAGCATATCTACCTGACCACCGTGGACTTTGCACAGCTGGAAAGGCGGCTCAGCCGCGTCGGAACCTATACCGATTCCACCTTCTGGTTCGACGTCCACTACTTCGTACTGGTACTGGCGATCATAGCGTCGCTGCTTCTGATTTTGAACATCCTCTGGAAAGTAAAGCTCATGCACGGGGAGAGAGACCTCGTCGTGGAAGGAAAGGCGGTGTCCTGATGAACGAAGAACGTTCCATTGAAGTGGACCGCATGCGGTTTACCAAAAACACGCAGTCGTCGAGAATGGCTATTCTGGCCATCGTCTTCAACGTGCTTTACTTTATCAGTATCTATAAATCCGATGTGGGCAACTATTATTACACGGCGCTCATCGGCATATCCATCGTCTACAACCTCGTGTTTATGCTGCTGACCTTCCTTTGCTCGGAGGGCGTGAAAAACTATAAACGCGGGTTTTCCTGGGCGATGATCGCGCTGGGAATAATGCAGATCGTCAGGATCTTCATCATTCCCGCCAAAATGCACGGCACGGTCATCGAGAAGGGCGCGCAGACCGTGCTCCATATACTGAACTACCACATCCCCGCCACGATGGACGTGGCCGTGATGGGACTTGGGCAGTTCATACTGGTCGTGGTTTTGCTGATCCTGTCCGCGCTGTGCCTGTTCAGGGGCGCGGCGGTGAACTTCAAAAAGAGCCGCGCTTTGGCGGACCACATCGCCAACCTCAATATGCAGCTGTAAAGGAGGTACCGTTAATGGCGCAGCTGAACTTGCAGCATCTTGACAAGATCTACGACAATAACGTGCAGGCGGTGTACGACTTCAATCTCGACGTCGCGGACGGCGAACTGATCGTTCTGGTCGGGCCCTCCGGCTGCGGAAAGTCGACGACGCTGAGAATGGTGGCAGGCCTGGAGGACATTTCGGCCGGGCACCTGCTCCTCGACGGCAGAGACATCACCCGCGCTCCCGCAAAAGACAGAGACATGGCCATGGTCTTTCAGAACTACGCGCTGTACGGCCACATGACCATCTACGAGAACATGGCCTTTTCGCTGACGCTCCGCCACGAAGACAAAAACGTCATCCACAAAAAGGTGCTCGCGGCGGCGGAGATACTGGGGCTCACCGAGCAGCTCAACAAAAAGCCCAGCCAGCTCTCCGGCGGGCAGCGGCAAAGGGTCGCAATGGGGCGCTCAATCGTAAGGAATCCGAAGGTTTTCCTGTTCGACGAGCCGCTGAGCAACCTGGACGCAAAGCTTCGCGGCGCGACGCGAAGGGAGATCCTCCTTTTGCACAAGCGCCTCGGCGCGACGATGCTCTACGTCACCCACGACCAGACCGAAGCGCTCACGCTCGCCGACCGCATCGTGTGCATGTCCATGGGGCACGTGCAGCAGATCGGCACGCCCCTTGAACTCTACGACCGGCCGGACAACATCTTCGTAGCCAGCTTTATCGGCCTTCCGCCGATGAATATGTTCGACGTGCTGTTCGTGGACGGAAAACTTCGGGGCAAGGGCTTCGAAGTGGCGCTCAGCGACGAACAGAAGCACACGCTCAGGCATCATTACGGGCTCGAGCTGGTCTTGGGCGTGCGCCCGGAGGACATTTCGCTGGGCGACGACATAAGCATGCTCGTCTCCACCAACGAAAACCTCGGTATGAACACGCTGGTGCACGGCCAGATGGGTACTTCTGGCGAAAGGGTGACCGCGAAGCTTCGCGGCTGGTGCAGCTTTACCGGCGGCGATCTTGCGCGTGTCAAAATCACGAAAATGCATTTCTTCGATAAGGATACCACCCGCGCGATACGTCAGGAGGATCGGTAAAGATGGGCAACAGGGTCTTGAAAGCCATTACGGAATTCTTCCGCAAGCGCCTGGTCGCGATCAAACGAAAGCCCCACACCATACCGCTTTTGGTCTTTGGCATCGCCTACGTTTACTATTCGCTGAACCTGAGCTACATCGCGGATTCCACGACGATCGTCCACAGCAAGGGTCTGGGGCTGACCGAATTTCTGTCGATGCTGTTCGGCGTTTTGCTTTTGGTGTGCTTCATGAACGCCTTCCCGCACCGGAAAAAGGTCAACGTCCCGATGCTTGTCATCATGTTTCTGATGGTCGGCCTGGTGTTCTACTGCGATATGTACTACGCCGGAAAACTGAACGACCGCTTCGCCCCGGGCATGGATTTTCCGGCTGCCTGGCACGCGTTCGTCGATCCCACGCTCACCACCCTCAGGTGGCACAGGATACTGCTCCTTATCGGCGTTGCGCTGACCGCGCTTTTGCCGGTGTATACGCCCCTGCTTCGCAAGATCAATACGAACGTCCGCATCGAAGACAACGGCAATATCAGCTCCATCGACTTAAGCGGCGAGGATGCCTGAGCGCACCATGGCGACGAGACAGCCCGAGAAAAACACAGAGAAGGGCAAGTCCACGGCGGATTACTACAAGCTGAACACCAAAGCCATCGAAGAGCTGGTCAGCGCGAACAAGGAGAATTCGCCTGCTGTCTCCCCGAAGGAGTTCAAGCGGTACGGTGCAAAAAAGCATCTGACCCTCAGCCAGTGGCTAAAGGCGCTGCTCATCAAAATATGGTTAAGCGGCGCGGTGTGCTACTTTTTCCTCTGGGGGCTGGGCGCCTACATCCGCTCGTCGCTCGATCTCTGGCTGGTCACGGCCGCGGCGCTTGGCTTCGTTACCGACCTTGTGACGAACAACATACTGCGGCTTGCCGAAAAGGACGAGGGAGCAAGCGCCCGCTACATGATGCTGCCCCAAAAGAAAAAGTTTTACACACTGCCGCTGAACGTCCTGTACGCCTGCGTCCTGATGGCGCTCGACATAACGACCTATGCGCTTTTGAGGCTCGACGTGGAGCCGGTGCTCTTCGGCGTCATCACCACGCTGTGGGACCTTGCGCTGATCGAAGCAAAGCATCTGATAAAGAGAATCGTCGCCGACGCGCGCGAGAAAGCCGGAAATACCCAAAGGTAGTTTACACATGAGGTGACTGGTCATGTACGAAAACATCGAAAAATACGTGCTCAATCTGGTTAAGCAGTCCTCGCCCGAGCATACGGTCTGGAATCAGGAAAGGATACGGCAGAGCAAGCCCACCAGCTGGAACTACGTGGACGGCTGCATGCTGACCGCGCTTTTGAACATGGCCGAGATCACCGGCGACGGCACGTATTTCGCCTTTGTCGAGTCGATGCTCGACTGGTTCGTAAACGAAGACGGCAGCATAAAGACGCTGGCGGCGGACAAGCACAGCCTGGACGACATAAACGAAGGCCGCGTGCTGTTCGAGGTCTATAGGCGAACCGGCAAGGCAAAGTATCAAAAGGCCATACAGACGCTCGTTCAGCAGGTGAACAGGCAGCCGCGCACGCCCTCGGGCAACTTCTGGCACAAGGCGATCTATCCCAACCAGGTCTGGCTCGACGGCATCTACATGGTCATGCCGTTTTTGGCACTGTACATCAATTCGCAGGGCAAGGAAGACTATTCCGACATCGTCCGGCAAATCAAAAACGTCGAAGCCCACATGCGGGACCCCGAGACCGGCCTGTACTATCACGGCTACGACGAGAGCAAAAGCATCTTCTGGGCAGACAGCGAGACGGGCTTAAGCCAGAACTTCTGGCTCAGGGCCATCGGCTGGTTCAGCGTCGCGCTTGTGGACCTGATCGAGATCATGCGGCCGGGAGAGGACAGAAACGAGCTCGTTCGCATCTTTTCAAGGCTGTGCTCCGACATCTCCGTTTACCGGGACCCGGACAGCGGCATGTATTATCAGGTGGTCGACAAAGCGGGGCAGCAGGGCAACTACCTCGAAAGCAGCGGCAGCTGCATGATCGCATACGCGATGCTTAAAGGCGCGCGCCTTGGCGTACTGGACAGCGATTATTCCGAGCTGGGGCAAAAGACCTTCGACGGCGTGGTAAAGCGCTGCCTTAAATTTGAAGGCGACGAAATGTCCCTGGGCAGCATCTGCCTCGTGGCGGGCCTCGGTCCGGAAAACAACCGCAAGCGCGACGGCAGCTTTGCCTACTACATCTCCGAGCCGATCGTCGAAAACGACGCAAAGGGCACCGCGCCCTTCGTGATGGCCTACACCGAGATCAGGCGGCTTGCGTTTCTGACGCTTCGCAACATCAACAAAATCTACCCCAACGGCTTCCACGCGGTGCACAATTTCTCGATGGACATCCGCAAGGGCGAGTTCGTGGTGTTCGTTGGCCCTTCCGGCTGCGGAAAATCCACGACGCTGCGCATGATCGCAGGCCTTGAGGATATCTCCAGCGGCGAATTTTTGATCGACGGAAAGCGCGCCAACGAAAAGTCGCCCAGGCAAAGGGGCATCGCGATGGTGTTCCAGAGCTACGCGCTGTACCCACAGATGACCGTGTACGACAATATCGGCTTCGGCCTGAACCTTCAGGGCGTGGACGAAAGCGAGATCGAACAGCGCGTAAACAACACCGCGCGCATACTGGGCCTTACCGACTACCTCGACCGCCTGCCCAGGGCGCTCTCCGGCGGCCAAAGGCAGAGGGTTGCCATCGGCCGCGCCATCATCCGCAAGGTGGGCGTGTTTTTGATGGACGAGCCGCTGAGCAACCTGGACGCAAAGCAGCGCGTGACGATGCGCTACGAGATCGCCCAAATCCACCGCCAGACCGGCGCGACCACGATCTACGTAACGCACGACCAGACCGAGGCGATGACGCTGGCAGACAGGATCGTGGTCATGAAGGAAGGGTACGTACAGCAGATCGGCACGCCGCACGATCTGTACTTCCATCCCGCGAACGTTTTCGTGGCGGGCTTTATCGGCGAACCGCCGATGAACTTCATACGCCAGACGGTCGAAAACGGCTGTGTGCATTTCGGCGAAACGAAGCTAAATCTCAGCCTGAAGCTCAAAAACGCGGACGACTGGGAGGGCAAGCCCGTCGTATTCGGCTTCCGGCCCGAAAGCGTCTCCCTCCAGCCGGTAAGCGACGCCTATCGCTTTACGTGCAACGTGGAGCTTACAGAAATGCTGGGCGACTACACAAACGTATACATCACCGAGGGCGAGGAACAGGCGATCCTCAAGGTGGATTCGCACGACACGCCCGAGACCGATCGGGACATCACCTTCTACGTGCCCTACGACAGCGTGTACCTTTTCGACGGGGAGAGCGAGAAGGTCATAGAAGAATGAATTACATACCGTGCATAATAAACGAAGCTGACAGATACTCCGTGCACAAACAGGCAGAGGACGAAAGTGCGTCCTCTGCCTGTTCTTTCAGTTTTCGCGGCCTTATCTGTACCCCTTCGGGTTTTTGCTCTGCCAGTTCCAGCCGTCGCGGCACATGTCCTCCAATGTGCGCGTGGCCTTCCAGCCGAGCAGCCTTTCGGCCTTGGAGGGGTCGGCGTAGCTCGCGTCCAGATCGCCCGGACGGCGGGGGCCGATCACGTATTTGACGGGGATGTTGTTGACCTTCTGGAAGGCGTTGACCATGTCCAGCACGCTGTAGCCTACGCCGGTGCCCAGATTGATGGCCTCCACGCCCTTGTGCGAGCGGGCGTAG
The DNA here is from genome assembly GCA_017395065.1 of Clostridia bacterium. Taxonomy (GTDB): domain Bacteria; phylum Bacillota; class Clostridia; order Christensenellales; family Aristaeellaceae; genus RUG14130. The sequence continues at coordinate 67,133 of JAFPWH010000047.1, forward strand.
CGCACCGCGCAGGCGTGCCCTTCGGCCAGGTCGCAAACGTGCAGGTAGTCCCTGACGCCCGTGCCGTCGTGGGTGTTGTAGTCGTTTCCGAATATGGTCAGATGGTCCCTGAGACCCACCGCGGTTTGGCAGATGTAGGGCATCAGGTTGTTGGGGATGCCGCTGGGGTCTTCGCCGATCATTCCGCTGGGATGCGCGCCAACGGGGTTAAAGTACCTGAGCAGCACGCAGCTCAGATCCGGATCGGCCTTCGCCGCGTCGCGTATGATCTGCTCGTTCATGAACTTCGTCCAGCCGTAGGGATTGATGCAGCCAAGGCGCATGTCTTCCCGGAAGGGTACTTCGTCCTCGGGGTAGTACACCGTTGCGGAGGAGGAAAAGATCAGCTGCGTAACGCCGCAGCGCTTCATGGCGCTCAGCAGGCTTATTGTGCTGTCCAGATTGTTTCTGTAGTACTTCAGCGGCTTTTGCACGCTTTCGCCCACGGCTTTGTGGCCTGCGAAGTGGATCACGCTCTCCACGGCGTTTTCGTGCATGATCCTGACCAGCAATTCCTCGTCGCAGGCGTCGCCCTCGTAGGCCTTGATCTCCTTGCCGGTCAACTGCTTTACGCGGCGCAGCGCCTCGGGGGAGGAGTTGTCGTAGTTGTCGATCACGACGGCGCTTTCGCCCTTTTCCAGCAGGTTCACCAGCGTGTGGGACGCGATGTAGCCCGCGCCGCCCGTTACAAGTATGCTCATGCTTCAGCCTCCTGAGTGATGATTCGTTCTATTTCGTTCATTTTGTCTTCGGTGTCCGCCACCAGCTTCATCTGTGTTCTGGCGCGCACGAGATTGTGCTCGGCATACGCCGTATGGAAGTACGTGTCTCCGCTCAGATAGTCCGTAAGGAAGCGCGCGCCGCACTCGTAGGTCATGAGATACGCGCCCCAGGGCAGCGTCTTTATCTCGGTTTCCGTGAGCGCTTCTTTGCAGCTGCCCAAAAAACCGCCCGCAAAAGCCCGGTACAGTTCAAGGTCGAGCGAGACCTTGCTTACGTCCTTTTCGTCTTCGGCGGCTGTGGACGCGCCGGAACGGATGCAGTCGCCGAAATCGTTGCCCGTAAGCCCCGGCATCACGGTGTCCAGGTCGATCACGCACACGGGGGAGAGGGTGACGGGGTCGAGGATGACGTTGTTCAGCTTCGTGTCGTTGTGCGTCACGCGCAGCTTAAGCTTACCCTCCGCAAGAAGATTGAGCATCCTGCCCGCTTCCTGTTTCCGCGAAATGTAGAAATCGTATTCGGGCTTTACGCTCCTGAGCCGCCCGCACACGTCCTTTTCGGCGGCGCTTTCCAGGTCGCGCACGCGCTTGACCGTGTCGTGAAAGCGCGGTATCGTTTCGCCCAGCAGCGAGGCGTCAAAATCCTTGAGCGCCTGCTGAAAGCCGCCGAAGGCCGTGCCGCAGGTCTTAAGCTCCGCGGCGCAGGAGGCCTTTTCGAGGCTGATGCCCTCCGCGTATTCGTACAGGCGGAAATACCCGCTTTCGTCGCGCAGATAGTCCTCCCCGCCCGCGGTCTTCAGAAAATGCAGCGAGCTTCCGGGCTTTCTGCGGTTCAGATACTCCGTCACGCGCACGATGTTTTGCATAAGCAGCTTAACGTTCGTGAACACGCGGTCGTTGATGCGCTGAAGCACGTATTTTTTGCCGTCAGCGCCCGTGATCAGCCGCGTCACGTTGATGTGCCCGTTGCCAAGCGGCGCGTCCTGCACTGCAGGCGCGCTTAGCTTAAAGGCGTTTGCTTCTTTCAGAAAATCGATCTCGTTTACCATAGCTTTTCGGGGTATACACCCGCGCTCCTCAATTCGTTAATGCCCTGCTTCGTGGCGGGCACGTCCTCCATGTAGGTCATGCCGAACCACTTTTCGTGCGTCGGCAGCACCCGTACGGCCCCTTCGCCGCTTTTGAGCAGCGCGCCGGGTACGTCCGGCAAATAGAATTCCGCCTTGAGCGGATTTGCGGGCATGTGGCTCAGAAGGAAGTCCTCAAAGCCCCGCCGCATCGCGTCAAAAATCGAGTGGTTGAAGATCCAGAAATTCAGCGAGACCGGCTTGGAGCCGCTCAGCGGGAAAAAGTCCGTCCCGTTTTCTGTGTATTTCGCGTTTTCGCCGTCCGCGAAAATCTTCGTGCGTTCTGTGATCGCCTTCAGAAGGCCGTTTTCGTCCGCCTCGCAGACGCCTCTTGCGACGGAGCCGTTGGGGGTCATGGTGTTTCTGAGCGGATAGCCCACCATCGCGTGCAGCGAGGAGGGATGCTCCGAATCCAGAAAAGCCGCGGCGGCCTCAAAGGCGCTCTTTCCGTAAAAGTCGTCGGCGTTTATGCACACGAAGCCGTCCGGCACCTCTTCTTCGCTGCACAGGGCGGCGTGTCCCGTTCCCCAGGGCTTGACCCTGCCCTCGGGCACTTTGAAGCCCGCGGGCAGACGGCTTTCGAGCGTCTGGTGCGCGTAGGCGACCTCCATGTGCTTTTGCACGTTTTTGCCGATCAGCTCGTGAAACACGCTCTCGCTCTCCGGCTTTATGACGAACACGACTTTTTCAAAGCCCGCGCGCATCGCGTCGTAGGCCGAATAGTCGATGATCAGATGTCCGTTTTCGTCCACGGGCGTGACCTGCTTTTGCCCGGCGGCACCGCCGAAGCGCGAGCCGAGCCCCGCCGCCATGATGACCAGTGTCTTTTTCATTGTGTTTTAACCTCACATCAGTATGGTAAGCTCTCTGTCGGAGAATTCAAAGCCGAGGGAGCGCGCAAGCTCCGTCGAGGCGACGTTGTCCCGCTCGATCTGCGCGTAGGGCACCAGCCCTTTGGACAGCTGCTCCTTGATCACGTAGGCGTCCAGCGCCTGACCGATGCCCCTGCGGCGGTATTTCTCCGCGACCTCGAGCAGACCCATGCAGCCCTCGCGGTGAACGCCCGCGCGCCCGACGATCTCGTCGCCGATGAACGCGCCGTACATTTGCTTGAGTGCGATGGCGGCGCGCACGTCTTCCTCGTCGTAGGGCAAAACCTTGAGCAGCGCGTCCGCGTCGGCCTCCGTCAGCAGCCTTACCGAGCATACGCGCGGCTCCGAGGGCGCCTTTTTGGCCGTGTAGACGGCCTGGCGCACGCGCATGACCTTTTTTCTGCGCACGATCCTTTGAAACCTGTCCGCAAGGTCGTCGGAGTGGATGTAACAGCCGCGGGCGTTTCTGACCTGCATCAGCTTTTGCACGCTGCCCTCGGTGTTGGGCAGTTTCGCAAACAGAAAACCGCTGAAACGGTCGAACAGCACCACGCCGTCCTCGTCCGCCTGCAGTATGTCGCATTCGCCGCGGGTGATGGGAAAAATCATGTCGGCGTAGGCCACGCTGTCGCGCCGCAAAAGCTCAAGAGCCCTGTTCTGCATAAGATCAGTCCTTTCTTTGACACAGATTTTACCATAAATGCGCGGCCTATGCACTATGATTGTGTAAAATCGCGCGCGAAATCTTGTTTTATTTCGCCCGAAACGGTATAATCAGTCCATCAAACTCTTTATAGGAGCAGACGTGATGAACGATTTTGAGCTTGAACGCTTCTGGCAAAACGACGAGCTTGCCCACAAGGACAATTGCTTCCGTGCCGCGCCGCAGGTGGCGCTGGGCATACGCATGAGCGACGAGTGCGTGTTCGACGAGCTGGGGGAAGAGGGAGATCCCTGGGGCTACACGCCGCTTGAGCGCCGCATCGACCTGAACAAGCGCTACAACGACATCGCCGAAAAGGTCGTCGGCAGACGCCTTTTGAGGGAAGAATTCCTGCCGGACGACGCGCGCCTGCCCTATGTAAAGCGCATCGGCGAGGTCTTCGGCGGCGAATACATCATGCACAACGCAACCGAATGGCTCAAAGAGGGCATCGCCGACGCCGGGGCGCTGGAAAAGAAGCTGGACGAAGTCGAAAAAATGGACCTGCGCGCATTCATGCTGCCCGATAACTGGGAGCAGGAGAAAAAGCGCGTCTACGAAAAATACGGCGTGAAGCCCAGCCCCGTGCACCACATCAGGGGTCCCGTCACGCTGGCCTGCAGTCTGATGGGCACGACGGAGTTTCTGTACTTCCTGGCCGACGAGGACGAGCTCGCCGCGCGCTTCAGCGCGGACATCGCCGACGTTATCATCAAAATGGCCGAGATCATGGACGAAGAGGCAGGCCTGAGCGGCAAGGAAACGCACGGCTTCTCCTTCGCGGACGACAACTGCTGCCTGCTCTCTCCCGCGATGTACCGTCTGTTCGGTTACCCGGTGCTCAAAAAGGTGTTCGCGCGCTTCTCGCCCGATCCCGAAGACAAGCGCTACCAGCATTCCGACAGCGCGATGGGGCATCTTCTGCCGATTTTGGGAACGCTCGACTTGAACGGCGTGAACTTCGGCCCCACGGTGCTGGTTCCGGAGATCCGCAAAAACATGCCCAATGCCCGCATCGACGGCTGCATCGCGCCCTTCAGCTTCATGCACAACGACGTCGAAAAGCTGACAGAAGAGACGCTCAGAGACATCCGCGACGGCTTTGAATACGGCGGCGTCAACATTTCCACCGCCGGCTCCATCAACAACGGCTCGCGCCTGAGCAGCATGCGCCTGATCATGGAGCTGATCTGGGAGAACAGAAAGAAATAATAAACGACGGCGGAGCCTTTTCGGGCTCCGCCGCGCGTCTTTACAGCGTTTTCAGCGCTTTAAAAATTTTGTCCGCCGCCTCCGCGACCCTCGCGCGCTGCGTCGCCAGGTTCAGACGGACAAAGCCGTCGCCCTGCGAACCGAAGAACGTGCCGCCGCTTGGGATGATTCCGGCCTTTTGCACGAAGAAATCCATCAGCGCTTCGTTCTTCATGCCCAGCGCCCGGCAGTCCACCCACATAAGGTACGTCCCTTCCATGGAGACGGGTCTCAGCTTCCCGGTCGCCTTCTGCGCTTCGTACATCAGATCGCGGTTTTCGCGAAGGTATACAAGCAGCGTATCCAGCCAGCTTTCCCCGCTCTCGTAGGCGATGCGCGTGGCGAGGCGGCCGAAAAGGTTGACGTCCGCCATCGCCCGCTCCAGCTGAGAGGCGATCTTCTGCCTTTTGTCCGCGTCGCGGCAGACGATGGAGGAGTGCCTGAGGGCCGCCAGATTGAAGGTCTTGGTGGCGCTTACCAGCTGCACGGCCCCTTCGCAGCCGGGCACGGAAAGAATGCAGGTGTGCTTTTGTCCGTCCAGCTCAAAATCGGAATGGATCTCGTCGGACACGATCGTGACGCCGTACTTTTTGCACAGGCTTCCCAGTTCGCGCAGCTCTTCCCGCGTCCATATCCTTCCCACGGGGTTGTGTGGAGAACAGAGCACGAGGCCGTCCGCCCCGGATTTGAAAATGTCTTCGAGGCCGTTCAGATCCATGCGCCATACGCCGTCCGTATCGATCAGCGGGTTTTCGATCAGCTGCATGCCGGCCTTTTTCGGCATCGAGAAAAACGGGCCGTAGACCGGCGGCTGCACGACGATTTTGCTGCCGGGCGCAAACAGCGCCACGAGCGCGTGGTAGATCGAATCCACGACGCCCGGGGAAAACAGCACGTCCTCTGCACAGACATCCGCCGCATGGCGCCTTTTCAGCCAGTTTATCAGTGCGTCTTTGTCGCGCCCCGTGGGCATGCTGTAGCCGAAGACGCCGTGCTGAACACGCTCACGAAGAGCCGCGATCACCTCGGGGACGGTCTCAAAATCCATGTCCGCCACCCACATGGGCAGGGCGCAGGCGCTGCCGAAGGAAGCGCGGTCGTCCCACTTTTCGCATTCGGTGTTTTCGCGCGCGACGGTTTGATCAAAGCGTTTGTACAATTCGGGATCGAACATGTTCTGTCTCCTTTCCGAAAAGAAACGAAAGAGGCGGTGCTTCATAGAAAAACTGCCGAAGACGACGCTTCGGCAGCAGGTGCTTTCCTTGGGTCAGCGGATGATAAAGCTCTTGATCTCCTCTAAAAGCTCGTCACAGTTGTCGTCGTAGATTTCGACGGTGATGGGCTTGGACATGTCCAGAGAGCATACGCCCAGCACGCTTTTGCCGTCAACCACGTATCGGCCTACCCTGAGGTCCACGTCGAAGGGATACCGGCTGGCTATATCGGCAAAACGTTTGGCATTTTCCAGGAGACTGAGCTTGATATTGACAACCTTCATTTGCGGCTATTCCTTTCTGTGCGCACATGGCTGAATCATGTATATATAATAGCTAAGAATTATTAAGATTCAAGTCATAAACGGCATAAAACAGAAATTTCATAAGTTAACAAAAAAATAACTAAACGCCTCGCCCGGGCGCGGGACACGAAAAATTTCGTCAGCAGATTCAAACAGAAATGTTAGTTTTACCGAATATAGTTGATATATGGTTAAGCATTTGGTATAATACAGGCAGAAAAACTGCCGCTTCCCCGCACGGGCGGGGAACGCCCTTCAGGCGGTATGGAGATGAATAACGATATAGTATTATGAATAATTATGCAATCAAAAAAACGGCGCGCCTGCTTCTGGCTGCGTTGCTCCTGCTCGCTTTCAGCGCATGTTGCGCCTGCCTTGCCGACAGGCCAAGGCCCAGAAGCGTGAGCCTCGATATGAATGAAGTTGCAATCGACCGAAGTGAAGGCGACAGCTTCACGCTGACTGCGACCGTCTCACCCGAGGACGCGTCGACGAACTTCAAGTGGTGGGTGAGCGACGCCTCGGTGCTCAGCGTGGACGCGGGCACGGTCCGCTGCCTGAAGCCCGGCACCGCGACGGTGTACGTCAGCATTCACGGCTTTTCGGACGTCAGGGCCACCTGCCTCGTCACCGTGACGGACAGCCGCGCCCCCGAAAGGATCATTCCCTACCCCTCGTCCATCGCCCTGGAGCCCGGCATGGGCGTTCAGCTGAGCTGCGTGGCCCTGCCGCCCGAGGCGGGACAGGAATTTATCTATTCCTCGAGCAACAGCAACGTCGCCACCGTGAGCGAAGACGGCTACGTGAACGTTTTAAGCCCCGGGCACGCCACGATCACCATAAAAAGCGCCTACATGGACGAAATCAGGACGGAGATCAAGCTGACCAGCGAGTACGGCGAGCGCATCAGGGAACTCAAGCTGAAAGAGACCTCCCTTTCGATCGAAAAGGGCGAAAGCTACGCCCTGCACGTGCTGACCGAGCCCAGTGACGCCAGCCGCGCCGTCGTCTACGCCTCGGCTGACGAAAGCATCGCGACCGTCGACGAAAACGGCGTCATCACCGCCGTAAGCTACGGAAACACCGACATAAGCGTGTCCTCCTTCCGCGACCCGTCCGTTTCCGTCGGTATCCCCGTGAGCGTCACCGACCGCATGCGGCCGGAGACGATTACCTGGGATACGAGCGGCTCAAGCGTGCTGTCCCCCGGGCAGAACGTTTCGTTGAGCGTCCGTCTCGAGCCGCTTACGGCGAACTGTGACTATACCGTCACCTCTTCGAGGGAGGACATCGTATCGGTCGACGGTTCTGTGCTCAGCGCCGTAAAGCGGGGCGTGTCCGTGATCAGGATCCAGAGCGTCTACCGCGAAGATTTGTACGCGGAATTCACGCTCACCGTCGAGGACGGAACGAACGTGCTGGTCATGCCCAAGCGCACCACCGACAAAAACGGCATAAGCGAAAATCTCGCGGCCATCGACCGCGTAAAGTTAAGCGCGCTGAGCGCCCTCGAACAGTTGTATACGGGCGGCCAGATCGGCAATAAGGAATATGAACGGCGCGTAAACACCGTCAACCGTGCCTTTGAAATGTACGCTTTCCCCTGGACGGTGGACAAGCTGGTCCGCTACTGGAAGGCCGAAAACAGCGAAAATGGCTTAAAGGACTTCAGGCCCGGCGTCATCTACTACGGCCTGCCATACACCTCCGGCGAAAACCATAACCGCGCCTACAACGTCAGCCGCGCCCTCGAACAGAACAGGTACACGCCGGTCGAAGGCGAAGAATATTACCTGCTCAACCGAAACAGCGAGGATTACGCCACCGGCTACGCGGGCAACGACTGCTCTGCCTTCGTCGCGCAGGCGCTGTGGGGCTACACAGTCTACGGAGACATCGTAAAGACCGGCACGCTCTATTACGACGACCGCCTGCGCGCCTTCGACGACCCCATGCAGCTCAAGGCCGGCGACCTGCTGGTTCGCCATTCCACCCACGTCGTCATGTTCCTGTACTGGGCAGACGAGGACAGGACGCAGGCGGTCTTCATCCAGCAGGGCGGGCAGGAGCCCGGAATCAACACCGTGAACACCGTCGTCGGGGAACTCAGCTATTACACCGAAAACAGCTACAGGCTCAGGAGACTTGCGGAATACTGATATGATCGACGTTTGCTTGCTTGGCACCGGCGGCATGATGCCCCTGCCGGACAGATACCTGACCGCGCTGTATCTTCGCACCGACGGCCGGGCGCTTCTGGTGGACGCGGGCGAGGGCACGCAAAGCGCCATACGCAGCGCGTCTTTGCGCTTTAAGCCGATCGAGAGCGTGCTTCTGACCCACTACCACGCGGACCACATCAGCGGGCTGATCGGCCTGCTTCTGACGCTTGGCAACGAGGACAGGAGCGAGCCGCTGCACGTCTACGGCCCCGCGGGCTTGAGAAGAGTCATCGGCGCGATGCATTCGATCGTGCCCGAACTGCCGTTTGATCTCGTGCTTCACGAGATATTCGGCGAAACCGAATTCTCCGCGGGCGGGCTGAGCGTGACCGCCTACGAGGCCGACCACGGCATGCCGTGCCTGAGCTACGCGTTCGAATTGAAGCGCTCCGGCAGGTTCGACCCCGAAAAGGCGAGGCGCAACGGCGTGCCGATGGAATACTGGTCCGTTCTGCAAAAAGGGCAGGCTGCGGGCGGCTTTGAGCCGGACGACGTGCTTGGGCCCGCGCGCAGGGGAATACGCCTCGTGTATTCCACCGACACGCTGCCCCTTGCGCGCACGGCGGAGCTGGGCGCAGGCAGCGACCTCATGATCCTCGAGGGCATGTTCGGCGGGACGGACAAGGACGAGCGCGCCGCCTTCACGCATCACTCCACAATGAACCAATCAGCATATCTTGCGAAACAAGCCGGCGCGAAGGAACTTTGGCTGACCCACTACAGCCCGGCCAATCCCCACCCGCACCTCTACGCCGACGAGGTGCGCGCGATCTTCCCCAACACCGTCATATGCGCGGACGGGCAGAAAAAGACGCTGAAATTCGAAGACTGACCGGAAGATCAAAAAGATCATAAGCCCCGGAAAGTACCGCAATACGTCAAAATGTACGCAAACGGCGGAGAGCGCCTGCCCTCCGCTGTTTTTGTTTGAAGATCGTGCCGTCAGACCACCTTCAGGACGCCGTTTTTGTATTCCACCTCGAAAAACTTCGCGCGTTCGTCCGGCGTGTGGTTGGGCTGATGGATCGTAAGCAGCAGTTTCCCGTTCAGATCGCGGAAAATCATCCCGTGCCCGCCGTCCTTGTCAAACAGCGGTTCGGGCAATTGCGTCCATTTGCCAAAGAGCGTGCCGTCGCTGCTGACCGCCGCGCCGATGGCGTAGCCGGAGGGGGACAGGCTGCTCCAGAGCATGAACAGCTTCCCGTCCGGCGCGCGGAACATATTCGGGCCGTCGGTCACGAAGCCGATGACCCCGCTTGAGTGCTTGACCTCGCGCACCCAATTCGCCCGGGACGCCGTGAACAAAAGCCGGGGCTCGTCTATGGCGCAGCTTAAATCGTCGCTCAGACGCACAGCCAGTATCTCGCCGTCTCCCACCTGTACCCATTCGTGGCAGAACACGAGATAGGGCAAACCGTTTTCCGTATACAGCGTTCCGTCCAGGCATTCCCAGTCCGGCGGGGTCAGCGCCCTTTCGCTCCACGGGCGGAACGGGCCTTCCGGGCGGTCGGCCTTCAGTACGGCCGTGCCCCTGCAGACGCCCTCAGCCTTGAAGGAAGCAAACAGATAATACTTGCCTTTGTATTTGTGCATTTCCGGGGCCCAGAAATTGATTTTGCCCCAATAGCCCTGCGGCCTGTCGAAAACGTTGCCGAGGCAATCGAATTCCCGAAGGTCCCTGCTCACGTAACACGTAAAGCCCACGCCTTTGCTGCGCCAGATGTCCGTGTCCGTGGAACCGTAGAGGTAGTATTTTCCGTCCTCGACGAACACGAACGGGTCGCGTATCTGAATTTCGTCCAGCTTCATTCTCATCACCTCCCGGCCATTATAACCGAAGACGGGCAGAAAATAAAGCTTTTGCTTGCCTGTCGGGAAATTTTGTGGTATACTTTCAATGGAAAAGAATTGTGCAAAGAGAGATCATCCATGCTGAGACGCGTAAAGAGATACTTTAAAAGCACGTTCGTGCGCTATATCGTGTCCTACCTGCTGTTGATGGCGCTGCTGGTGGGCGGCCTAACCGTATACATGTACAGCTACTACCGTTCCAGCGTCTACGATTCCACGATCAGCGCGGAAATGTCCTACGCCTGGCAGCTCAAATACAGCGCGGACGCTTTCCTGAGCAGGCTGGACGCGCTTGCCCGCCTTGTCGCCGCAAGAGGGCCGGGCGCGGCAGAGGTCGCCGAATACATCGACCTGATTTCGGACGAGGAAGAAAAGGACATCTTTATTTACTCCGCTCCGGACGCGGCCGTCTGGACGCCGGACGGCCGGGTGAGCGCCGAAAGCTGGCTCAACCGCCTCGAATATGAAAACCTGAGCGAAGGCCGCCTTTCGGACGAGCTTTTCCGCCCCGAGGGCCTCACCATCGTCGAAACGCAGCGCGTCGTGCTGGACGGCGCCGAAAGGCGTCTGCTTACGATCAGCGTACCCGCCGCGGCCGGGCGCTATTCCGTCATCTGCATGCTGCCCGAGGAGGCGCTTTTGAACATCGAAACGGCAAAGGAAGCGTCCGAGAGCAACCGCTACATCATCTTCAACTCCGCGATCACCGCGCGGCACGAGCCCTTCTCCGTCAGCGAAAACAAGGTGCTCGAAGCGGGCTCTTCCGTGCTCGGGGCCGTGAGTGAGGTCAAAAACCTGCAGGGCGTGAACTACCTCTTTATCGCCGTGCCCGGCGAAAGCGACGCCGTGGTCTATGTGTCCGTTCAGCCCCTTACCGGCATACGCCAGAAGGCCGCCGGCGTCTGGCTGGGCTTCATGGCGGTGCTGCTCGCCCTTGCGCTGCCGACCACGCTGTTCATGGTCTATATAAGCCGCAAAAACCTTGCGCCCATACTGGAAATGGGCCGCCACTTCGGCACCGGAGACAACAAGTATTCCGACGACATAAGCAGGATCGTCAGCGGCATCAGAGAGCTCGAGGGCAGGAACCGGGAGATCCTCTCCGGCTCGCTCTCGGCCCGAAAGCACATGTTCGCCCGGAATCTCGTGATCGGCGCCTTCGACAGCCGCGAGGACGCGGCAAGCGCCGCCAAAGAGCTCGGCCTCGACATCGCCAAAGGCCGCTTCGCCGTGCTTTTGACCGGCGCGCCCCGCGACACGCGGCAGGACGTGTTCCTTGACAGCCTGATCGCGCTGGCGCCCGAACAGGTGGAATGCGTGGGGACCGACCTTGTCGAAAACAACCAGATCATGCTGATCGTGTTTGCCGACGAGGACAAACTGATTTCTGACTACGCAGACCTGCTCACGAAGGAAAGGCTCACGCAGGCGCTGGGGCTTTCGGTCGCGATGAGCGCCGTGCACGGCGACCTGAAGGAGCTTTCAAACGCCTACCTCGAGGCGACGAGCGCCTACGAAAGCCGCTTCTTCATGGGCGAAAACCGCCTGCTCAGCTTTTCGCAGATCCCCTTCGCCGCGGGCAGCACCGAAGCAGTGCCGGACGACCTCGCAAAGGAGATCAAAAACGCGCTCACCGAGGGCGATATGGCCCTCGTGGACAAGAGCCTCGAAAAGCTCAGGAACACGCTGACCCACGAAAACATGAACCTGTTCAGCTTCCGTCAGGTGTACAACGACGTCATCAGCGCAATCATGAGCGAGGCGCAGGCGCAGCAGTACACGAACGCCGACGTTTACGACCTGTTCTCCCTGTCCGGCTGCCGGAGCATAGAGGAGCTCGAGCAGGTGTTAAGGCAAGTCTGCGAAAGCATCATCTCTTCCCGCGAGCCGGAGGACGAGCTGCCCCTGATTAGGCGCGTCATGCGCATAATGACCGTGAACTACACCGACAGCGAGTTCACGCTTACGCAGGCTGCGGAGCTCGCCGGCATCACGCCCGTAAGGCTCAGCAGCGAATTCAAAACCAAAATGGGCATGACCCCGATGGACTACCTGACCATGCTCAGGATGGAGGAGGCCAAGAAGCTGCTCAGGCAGACCGAGCTCAACGTCTCCGACGTGTGCCTGAGAGCGGGCTACGCCGACGCGTCCAGCTTTACGAGGCGCTTCAAGCAGTACGCGGGCGTCACGCCGCTTCAGTACCGGCAGGCTTCGAGAAAACAGCAGGAAGGCTGACGGCTGCCCTGCATGCTTGATTCTTAATATGAAGCGTATATAATGTATAGACAATTTCTTCGGAGGATATATTCAATTGGCTAAGCGGAAAACAGAGGACATGGGCGTCATCGCGCTCCGGGGCGAGGTTTTGTTCCCGGGCATTGCACAGTACTTCGACGTGGGCAGGGAAAAATCCGTCGTCGCACTGGAACACGCGATGAACGCCGAAGCGCCGTTTTTTGCGGTCTGTCAGAAGGACCCGGACGTCGACGCGCCCGAAAAGGCGGAATTGTACGACATCGGCTGCGTGTGCGAGATTAAGCAGGTCATGCCCGTTCCGGACGGTACGCTTCGCGTGCTGGCAAACCCCGTCTGCCGCGCGAAACTGAAAAAGCTCTACGACCTCGACCACGTGCTCGTGGGCGGCGTGGAGCGCATAAAAGAAACAGACGACGATTCGCAGCAAGGCCAGGTCCTGCTGAACATGTGCAAAAAGGCCTACGACGCTTTCCTCGACGCAAAGGGCGAGGCCGGCGGTGAAACACGCCAGCAGCTTTTGGCGCAGCAGGAGCCCGGCGCCTTTGCGGACAGGTTCGCCTCGGCCGTGATCAATTCCTACGTCAAAAAGCAAAGCGTGCTCAATTGCCTGGACCACGGCCAGCGGGCGATGATGATCTACACCTATATCGAAAACGAAACGCGCAACGTCGCTACCGTGCAGGAGATCCAGAAAGAGGTCTCCAAGCGGCTCGAGCGCAACAACCGCGAGTATTTCCTGCGCGAGCAGCAAAGGCTGATCGACGAGGAACTGGGTGACGACGACGAAGTGGGCGACTACGAGAAAAAGCTCGAAAACACGCCCATGGACGAGGAAGCCAAGGAGCGCACCCAAAAAGAGTTGAAGCGCCTGAAGCGCGCCCCCTTCCAGTCGCCGGAGGCGGCCGTGATGGAAAACTACATCGAATACATGCTCGAGCTGCCCTGGGGCAAGTACACGAAGGATTCGCTCAGCGTCGCCAAGGCGCGCAAGATCCTCGACGAGGACCATTACGGTCTCGAAGAGGTCAAAAAGCGCATATTGGAGTTCCTTGCGGTCCGTGAAGTCAAGCAGGACATCAAAAGCCCCATCCTGTGCCTGGTCGGCGCGCCGGGCGTGGGCAAGACCAGCATCGCCCGTTCGATTGCCCGCTGCCTCGGCCGCAAATTCTGCCAGGTCTCTCTGGGCGGCGTGCGCGACGAAGCCGAGCTTCGCGGTCACAGGCGCACCTACGTCGCGGCCATGCCGGGCAGGGTGATTTCCGCCATCAAGCAGGTGGGCAGCATGAATCCGGTATTCCTGTTCGACGAGATTGACAAAATGGGCGCCGACCACAGGGGAGACCCCGCCGCGGCCATGCTCGAGATCCTCGATCCAGAACAGAATTCGCGCTTCCGCGACCACTACCTTGAAGCACCCTTCGATCTCAGCAAGGTTCTGTTCATCACGACCGCCAACACGATGGACGGCATCCCCAAACCGCTGTTGGACCGCATGGAGGTCATCCAGGTGCCCAGCTACACCGTCGAGGAAAAATTGCAGATCGCCAAGCGCCATCTTTGGAAAAAGCAGCTCTCCGAAAACGGCATGGACGCAAAGCACCTCAAAATATCGGACGCGGCGCTCCTCAAAACGATCGAGGAATACACCTCCGAGGCCGGCGTCCGCTCGCTTGAGAGAACGCTGGGACGCCTGATCCGCAAAATCACCGTCGAAAAGCTGGAGAATCCGGATGCCGACGATAAACCCTTGCGTCTCACGCCGGAGCTCATCGAAAAATATCTGGGCGCGCCCAAATATCTTAAGCCCGAAACCGGAAAACAGCCCGAGGTCGGCGCGGTCAACGGCCTGGCGTGGACGAGCGTGGGCGGCGTGGTCATGCCCATAGAGGTCAGCGTCATGCCCGGCAGCGGAAAGCTCGAGCTCACCGGGTCGCTGGGCAACGTCATGAAGGAATCCGCGCAGATCGCGCTGTCCTTCGTACGCGGCCACATGGAGCAGGAGGGCATTACCGAGGAATTCCGCAAGACCCACGACATCCACGTACACGTGCCGGAGGGCGCGACGCCCAAGGACGGGCCTTCTGCGGGCATCGCCATCGCCTGCGCGATCTATTCGGCTCTCACCGGGCTCAAGGCCAGGCAGGACGTGGCGATGACGGGCGAAATATCCCTGCGCGGCAAGGCGCTGCCCATAGGCGGCGTCAAGGAAAAGCTGCTCGCGGCCTACCGCCTTGGCATCAACAACGTGCTTTTGCCCAAGGACAACATAAAAGACCTCGAAGAAATGCCAAAGGACGTGATGAGCAAGCTCAACGTGGTGCCCATCGCCGCCGCGACAGACGCGCTCAAATACGTCCTGTGCGGAAAGCGGGCTTAAGATGCGCGTCACGAAAGCGGCCTTCGTCACCTCACTTGCCGAGCTCAAACGCTTCCCCGGGCGGGGCAGACCCGAGATCGCCATGGCCGGGCGCTCCAACGTGGGCAAATCCTCGCTGATCAACAGCCTGTGCAACAATTCGCGCCTGGCGCGCACGTCTTCCGAACCCGGCAAGACGCGGCTGATCAACCTCTACGCCATCAACGAGCAGTTTTTTCTGGTCGATTTGCCGGGCTACGGCTTCGCCAAGACCGGGGGAGACGAGCGCAGGCGCTGGAAGGGCATGATCGAGGGCTACCTCGAAAACTCCGAATTCTTAAGGCACGTGTTGCTTCTGGTCGATCTTCGCCACGAGCCCAGCGAGGAAGACGCGCAAATGGCCGCTTACCTGCGCGCCATCGGCGCCGATTTTTCGGTCGTCGCCACCAAGGCGGACAAGCTGAGCAAGGCACAGCAGTCCAAAAACATCCCCGTGATCTGCCGAAAGCTGATCGTGCAGCCCTGGCAGATCATAACCTACTCCGCGCAAACCCATCAGGGGCGCGACAAAGTCCTGTCTTTGCTGGACGGCATACTGAATCCCCAAAAGCCGCCCGCGGACGACGGCATCGTGCTTCCCGAGGACCTGCGCTTCGACGACGGCCCCACGCGCGAGCAGCCCTGACTGCCCGCGCTTTCATTTGTAAGAAACAAATCGACGAATCCCGGGGCCCTGAAAAGACTATTTGTAAACACTTCGTAAATTACAAAATTCCCTCTTGACAAAACGTATATGGGGTGATATTATAGACAAGCTCACCAATTGAGGCGGTTAGCCCCGGCGAGCATCGGACCTTGAAAACGATACAGAGAACAGAACGCAAGAA
>JAFPWH010000048.1 GCA_017395065.1 Clostridia bacterium
GTGTCAGTAGCGGCGGCAATCTGCCGCCACAGAGCGCAGCGTATACGATTGAACCCCGGCGTCAAGCCACAGCCCTGCGCAGTGTCAGTAGCGGCGGCAATCTGCCGCCACAGAGCGCAGCGTATACGATAAACCCCCGGCGTCAAGCCGCAGCCCTGCGCCACGGAATGCGGGTTTCTGCTTATACGCAATGCTTGTGGCGGCAGATTGCCGCCGCTACAGGGACGGCGCATGACGCTGCCCCGAAATGCGGTTTTCTGCTTACTTTCCCTTCAGCCTCAGCAATTCCTTCGGCACGTGGCAGTAGCCCGTCGGGTTCTTGTCCAGGTATTTTTGGTGGTATTCCTCGGCGGGGCAGAAGTTTTCGAGCCTTTTGACTTCCACGGCGAGCTTCTGCGCGTATTTCGCCTGCTCGGCGGCGAAGGCCTTTTCGATCGCGGGGAGCAGTCCGTCGTCGGTATAGTAGATGCCGGTGCGGTACTGTATGCCCTCGTCGTGCCCCTGTCTGTTGACCGAAACGGGGTCTATGACCATGAAGTAGTATTCCAGCAGCCTGGAAAGCGGAAGCACGCTTTCGTCAAATTCCACGCGCACGGTCTCGGCGTGGCCGCTGTCTGCGCACACGTCCTTGTAGGTCGTCTGATCGGTCGGGCCGTTGGCGTAGCCGACGCAGGTGGCCGTCACGCCCTCAAACTGGTCGAAAAACTTCTGGGCGCCCCAAAAACAGCCGCCCGCGAGATAGATCGTCTGCATCGTAAAACCTCCTGAAAACTCAATTCGCGTCGCTTTCGCCGACGTCGAACACGGCGGGCAGAAGCAAAAAGTTCTGGCCGTTGCTGCCGGGCAGATGGATGAAGTGGCTGTCCGGGTCGGTGGCCGTCCATTCAACGATGGCGCGGCTTTCTTTATCGATCCCCAGCGTGCTTTCGCTCGAGCGCGGCTCCTCGAAGTAGCTGAAGAGCAGGTTGCCGTAGAGCGAGATGAACATGTACTTGTCGCCCTTAAAAACGCCCTCTCTGGTCAGGGCGAAGTGGTGGTACACATACTCGGTCAGCTTTTCGGGTTTCAGCAGCGCGATGCGCCCGCGCCGCCTTTCCCGCGGCCGGCCGAGCCGCCACTGCGCGGCGCTCTCAGGCTCGCAGTGCCAGAACACCGGCACCATCGGCGCCCACTCGACGCTCCCGTCGCCCTGCGGGAAGGGGCTGAGGCTCCCGCTCATCGGCGCGCAGATCTCCTCCGCGCCGACGGTCTCGCCGAGGGACTCCGCGTACAAAAACAGCTGCCGGCCGTAAATGTACAGCGCGGCGGTCATGAGCCTGCCATCGCGGATCAGCTTAAGGGCGTTCTCCCTCGCGGCCGCAAAGCGCGCGCCGCTTACCTCGGGCGCGTCTTTCAGTTGCGCCATGTATTCGGCGCGGATCACCGTGTTTTTTTCCATGAAGCTTCCTCTTATGAAAAGAATCCGACGACAGTATACAACGCTTCTTCGCGCGCTGTCAACGGGAAAATCGCAAAAGCGCGACTGCAATGGATTTTGTGCAGAATTTTCGCCGCTGTGCCGTTTTTTGTGCCGTTTTTTCAAAAGTAGAGTCGATGCGACACGAATGCGACAAATTGTCGCGTGACAAATCGCGTTTTTTATGTTATAGTCATTCGAAAAGAACCTGCTGTGTCAGGGCTTTTCGCGCATTGATCCGATCAGGCGCATCCGCGCATTCCGAAATATCAGATTTGGAGGCTTTCCGATGAAGAAGAGATACCTGCTGCCGCTCATCCTCATGATCCTGCTGATTGCAGCCCTGTGCATATCTGCGCACGCGGACACGCTCAAACTGCCGCCTAGCCTTAAACACATAGGCGCGCGCGCGTTCATGGGCGACACGTCGCTTGGCGCCGTGACGCTGCCCGAAAATGTGCTGACCATAGGCGACAAGGCCTTTGCAAACAGCTCGCTAACGAGCATCTACCTGCCGCCGTCGCTCACGTACATCGCGGACGACGCGTTCTCGGGCTGTGAAAACTTCACGGTCACCGCGCAGGAAGACAGCTACGCCTACGTCTGGGCGGTCGGCAAGGGCTACATCGAGGTGCAGGGCGGCGAAGCGGGCACGCCCACGAAGGTCGTCGCCCCGGCGACCCTGCCCGCCGGCGCGGACCTCAAGGTCAGCGTGTTCGGCGCGGAGGACGCGGTGAGCCACAGCGTCTACCTGATCAACGAAGACACGGGCGACCGTAAAATATGGTCGATCTACGATTATAACGGCGGCGCAAAGCGCGACGGCACCAGGACCTGGTACGGCTACGAGCTCGAGCCCGGCACCTACCGGCTCATCGTCTACACGGTGACCGCGCAGTATCAGGCACTGCAGCCCGTCACGAAAACGATCCTCGTGACGGGGACCAAAGCCCCCGCGCCGGAGGTCTCGGTGCCGGAGAGGATGACGTATTTCGAATATGTAATGGATCAAAAGCGTCAAAGTCCCTTTGGGTCCGATGTTGAATATGCGGTCTATAACTATACGCATTTGAACGAAGGCGATAATACGCAGATCACTCCTTATACGCAGCACTATTCTCCCGGCGATAGTTATTGGCTGGATATTTTCTACGGAATGCAAAACGGCGGAACGGTCACGCTCCGCTTTGCGGTCAAGCGGGATGGCTTCTGGAGCGAATGGACGGAGGACAAAGTGATTACCGTCACTTCGATATCTGACTTTATCCACATCCCCGAGACCATCGAAGCGGGCAAGGATTTCACCTTCAGTTATTCTTTGCCGGAGGGGGTGGAGATTTACTCGTCTGATTTCAGTATATATAAAGAGGACGGCGAACGGTTACAGATCGAACATGTTTCCGATCTGTGGCCGGATACAGAGATCACCATCCCGGGCCGCTTTTTGTCGGCAGGCAATTACAGCTTTTCTTTGTATTTGTATTTAAACACGGATTTTGGTGACTGTAACATTGGTCGCGCCTTTACCGTAACGGGAGAACAGCCCCCTGCTCCCGCGGTGACGGCCGACCGTGAGGAACTGCACGTCAAAGAAACCGTCACGTTCACCATAGACACCGCGGGTGCGGATAAGGTCGCCATATCGAGCTGCAATAATCTGTATGAGGGTTCATCCGATACGACTGTGCTCAACGCAAGCGGCGACGCTGTGACCTGGTCGACCCAAATTTCGAATGAATATCTCGAAGGTTATACAGTCACATATTGGTTCTCCGTAAGGAAGGAGGGCTGCTGGTCGGAAACGAAAAAGCTGTCCTATACCGTACAGGGCATTCCGCCGCTGGAAAAGCCCGTGATCCATGCAAACAGCACGTATCAGGCCGGAGAAGACGTCGTAATAAGCTTCGACGAAGTGGAAAACGCCAATGGGTACGATTGCTGGCTGTCCGCTTTCGGCACGTCAGAAAGCGTTTATCCGGATTCGCGTCAGGTCGTTCTGAACGGCTATGAACTGGAACCCGGCTCTTACAGGTTCAGGGTGACCGCGCGGTCCGATGTTTACGGCAGCAGCTACGCGGAAGTCACTTTCAAAATAGAAGGGCAAAAGGATGACGCGCCTGCCGTCACGCCGGACAGGGACGTCCTGCGGGCCGGTGAAAAAGTGAATTTTGCCGTCGATACCGAAAATGTTGAGCTTGTGTACATATCCTATGAGTACATAAATAATGGGCCATATGACTGGGGCGACAGATACGTTCTCGAAGCGACAGGCGAACAGACCGTGTGGCAGCACAGCATAGACAGAGACTTTGAAGGAGGGACCTTCTACCTCTCCGTCACGGTCAAGCGCGACGGCTGCTGGACGGAAATGACGAAGTTGAAATATACCATACAGGGCCTTCCGCCGCTGGATCAGGCGGTGCTGCACGTGAACGGCAGCTATGAGGCGGGCGAGAACGTACTTCTGCGCTTCGACGCGGTGGAGAATGCGGAACGGTATTGGTATTCTCTGTATACAAGCGACGGCAAGGTAGTGGGATATTATAACAACATTGACGCTTCACCCAACTCTCCGATCGTCGTTTACGGCTATGAGCTTGAGCCCGGGTCTTACAGGTTCAAAGTGACAGCCAGATCAAACGACTACGCCGACAGCTCCGCCGAAACTACGTTCATTGTCAGCGGAGAAAAGCCCGCCGCGCCGCAGGTGACGGTGGATAAGGACGAGGTGTTCGAGAACGATACCATAACCTTTACCATCAACAGCGCAAATGCGGACTTACTCCGGTATCATTTTAACGAAATTGATGCAGGTTACCCTTGGGAAACTTTAAGTCCGCAAGGCACAATCACCAAATTGTCTTTTGGCATCATCGAGAACAGTGAGTTTAAGTTTGCTGCCTTTGAAAACGGACGATGGACCGCATGGCGGACGATACAGATCACACTAAAGGTCAGGCCGCAATTGGACGCTCCTGCAGTCACTGCAAACGAGCAGTTGACGGCGGGTGAAGATTTTGCCTTCAGCTTCGGGGCGGTGGAGAACGCGGAGACGTACTATGCGTATATTCGAAGCGACAGTGATTCCAGATATTACGAGTGGGACGCGTCGGCAACTCTGCCCGGCGAAACGCTGACCGCTCCCGGTTACCTCTTCAAGCCGGGCATGTACTACACAGTATACGTACAGGCGCAGGCCGCCGATTATAAAACGGGCACCGCCTCTCAGTTGTTCGGCGTGAGCGGCAGCCGCGAGGAAGGGCCGGGCGTCGTGCCGGACAAGGATCCTCTGCGGATCAAGGACACGGTAAACTTCACTATCGACACCGAGGACGCTGAGCTCGTGCGGTTGGAAGTAAACTATACCAGAAATAATTCAACCTCCGGAAGAAATACGTACACCATTGAAACGACAGGCGAACAGACCGTGTGGCAGCGCAGTATAGACAGTTACTACGAAGGCTACACCTTCAACCTCTCCGTCACGGTCAAGCGCAACGGCCGCTGGACGGATTGGACGAGGCTGTCCTACACGATCGCGGGTCTTCCGCCGCTGGATCAGGCGGTGCTGCACGCGGAGGAAAGCTACGAGGCGGGCACAGACATAACGCTCAGCTTCGACGCGGTGCAGAACGCCGCGTACTATGACTGGCACGTCTATAAGGGAGAGAATGATTTCCGCTGGAACACTAATCTCTCTGCGCCCGCTGCCACGACCCTTTACGGCTACATCGACCCCGGCACCTACCGGTACGTCGTCGTGGCGTACGCCGACGGTTACGCCCAAAGCATGGCGGAGGCCACCTTCGTGATCGCGGGCGAAAAAGCTGCCGCGCCGCAGGTGAGCGTCGATAAGACGAGCGTCGCGCCAAACGAGTACTATACCTTCACTGTCGATACGACGGGCGCGGAAAGGCTCGTGTACAGCCAGACGGATTACGGCATCGGCTCGATCAACGTCTTCAGCGACAGCACGAAATGGAAGACCTATTCCTACAGCGAAGGGGAGTACGCTTACCGCTTCTGCGCGAAGATCGACGGGCGCTGGACGGCGTGGAGCGCGCCCGTCACGGTCACGGTCGTCTTGCCGCCCGCGCCTGAGGCCCCGTCCGTCACCGTGGATAACGAGACCGTCGACCGCCGGCAGGACATCACCGTTACCGTGTCCGGCGTGGAAGGAGCGACGTATTATTACGTCTATCTCTACGACGCGAGCGGGAATCAGCTCACTTATCAGAACATCAATAAGGCCGAAGGCGGCACGGTGACGTTCTACGGCTACGGCACCTGGCCCGTCGGGCAGCTGCGCGTAAGGGCTTACGCGAGCAATGGCCAGAGCGGCAGCGAGTACACGACGGTGCTCCTGACCGTCACGGACGGTGAGCGCCCGGCCGCCCCCGAAGTGACGCCGCCGGCGGAGACCACCGTCGCCGCGGGCAGCCGCTTCACCTTCACGGTCGCCACAGCCGGCGCGGACAAGGCAGTCGTGCGCTACTATCCCATCGACAACACGAACAACCTCAATTACTCCGCCTTCGACGTAAGCGACGGCGACACGACGGATTACCAGAGAAGCCTGAGCGCCGGCGCGGTCTACGCCTATTCCTTCAGCGTGCGCACAGACGGCGTCTGGAGCGAATGGAGCCTGTTCACCGAGATCACCGCGGAATAGACGCCGGGATTTCAAAGACGCAAGCAGCCGAAAGACCGTATAAGGTCGGACGGCTGCTTTTTTTGGTGACGAAATCGCGTTGAAGCGATTTTGAAGCGGCGTTGAAGTAGCGTTGAAGTGATTTTGAAGTAGCGTTGAAGTGGTTTTGAAGCCGGCATTATGGCGGCGTGGACGCCGCCGCTACGGAGGTATAACGATCGATACCACTGCAGCGGCGGCCTTCAAGGCCGCCATGGGGCGAAGCGTATACGTGCGTCATGCGGGGTCGTGTGCAAATATCGCGTATTTTCGTAGCGGCGGCAATCTGCCGCCATGGGCGAGGCGGATACGCATAAAGTTCGTTTTGAGGAAACACATAGCGTTTCACTGCAGCGGCGGCCTTCAAGGCCGCCATGGGGCGAAGCGTATACGTGCGTCATGCGGGGTCATGTGCAAATATCGCGTATGTTCGTAGCGGCGGCAATCTGCCGCCATGGGCGCGGCGGATACGCGGGGAAATTGCGCTTTACGGTGCGCTGTTTCGTATACGCAATGTTTATGGCGGCAGATTGCCGCCGCTACGGAGGTATAACAATGCGATACCACTTCAGCGGCGGCCTTCAGGGCCGCCATGGGCGCGGCGGATACGGGTATGCCTGTTTATTCGATCTTCGAACGGCTTTGCCTGCTTTACCAACAATATTTTCCCTTACGCATTGACGAACAGGGGCGTTTTGGATTATAATTGGAGCGTTGAATATAATAGTGGGGGTATAGGTTTATGGCGAAAGCGAGTGACAAAAACTCGGTAAAGCAGACGCTGGGCGACGACAAAAAGGCGGCGCTGAGCAGCGTGCTTTCCAAAATAGAAAAGGATTTCGGCAAGGGCTCGGTCATGAAGCTGGGCGACAGCACGCGCGCGAACGTGGAGGTCATTTCCACCGGCTCCCTGCCCATCGACATGGCGCTGGGCGTGGGCGGGCTTCCGCGCGGACGCATCGTCGAAATCTACGGCCCCGAATCTTCCGGTAAAACCACGGTGGCGCTGCAGGTGGTGGCCGAGGCGCAAAAGGCCGGCGGCACGGCGGCGTTCATCGACGCGGAGCACGCGCTCGATCCCGTCTACGCCAAGGCGCTGGGCGTAGACATCGACGAATTGTACGTCTCCCAGCCGGACAACGGCGAGCAGGCGCTGGACATCTGCGAGGCGCTGGTAAGAAGCGGCGCGATTGACGTCGTGGTCATCGACTCCGTGGCCGCGCTGGTCCCCCGCCAGGAGATCGAGGGCGACATGGGCGACAGCCACGTGGGCCTGCAGGCGCGCCTTATGAGCCAGGCATTAAGAAAGCTTGCGGGCGTGATCTCAAAGAGCAACGCGCTTGCCATCTTCATAAACCAATTGCGCGAAAAGGTCGGCGTGATGTACGGCAATCCCGAGGTCACCACCGGCGGCAAGGCGCTCAAATTCTACGCCTCCGTGCGCATGGACATCCGAAAGAGCGAGCCCATTAAGGACGGCGGAAACATCATCGGCAACCGCACAAAGATCAAGATCGTCAAAAACAAGGTCGCCCCGCCCTTCAGGACCTGCACCGTGGACATGATCTACGGCGAGGGCATCAGCAAGGCGGCGAGCCTTCTGGAGCTGGCGGTGGAGCGCGACCTCATCAAAAAGAGCGGCTCGTGGTATTCCTACGAGGGCAACCGCATCGGCCAGGGCCGCGAAAACACCGTGCAGTACCTGAAGGACAATCCCGACGTGTACGACGCCATCGACCGGCAGATCCGCGAGGCCTTCACCAGCGGGCAGATGAGCGCGCCGATGGACATGGACGGCGAAGAGGACGACGGAGACGAGGAGCTTGAAGAGTAAACTGCTTCTGACGGCCTTTGTGCCCTTCGGCGGCGAAAGCTTAAACCCCGCGCAGGAGGCGGTAAAGCGCGTGCGCGCCGAAGCGCATAAGCTGTACCTGCCCGTGGAGTACGAAAACGCGGCGAAGATCGCGCTGAATGCGATCGAAAGCTTAAAACCCCGCGCGGTCATCTGCGTGGGGCAGGCGGGCGGAAGGACAGGCGTGACCCCGGAAAAGTACGCCGTGAACCTGAGAAATTCCGCTTCGCCGGACAGCGCGGGCAGGCTTTGCCGGAACGAAAAGATCGCGCCGGACGGCCCGGACAGGCTTGAAACCGATTTCGGCGCGGAAAAGATCGTTTCGGCGCTCGTTAAGGCGGGCTTTAAAGCCTATTTGTCCGAGAGCGCGGGCACCTACGTGTGCAACGACGTGCTGTACTCGGTGCTTTGGGCGCTCAGGGGCACGGGCGTGCCGGCGGGCTTTATCCACCTTCCGTACTGCAACGAGCAGCTTTCAAACCACCCGGGCGCGTTCGGCATGGACGTCGAGACCATGGCCCGCGCGCTCGAAAAAGCGATAGAAACCGTGGAAAATTCACTTGATCAAATTCCGTAAAAGGAGATAAAACCATGTTACTGTATACAGTCGAAACCGTACCCGGCAAAAACGTGCAGCTGCTGGGCCTCGTGCAGGGCAGCACCGTGCAGTCCAAGCACATCGGAAAGGACCTGATGGCGGGCTTGCGCGGCATCGTCGGCGGCGAAATGAAGGGCTACACCGAAATGCTGGACGACGCGCGCGCCCAGGCGGTGTCGCGCATGATCGCCCAGGCCGAAAAGCTGGGGGCCGACGCGATCCTGGGCGTAAGGTACGCGACCAGCGCCATCACGCAGGGCGCGGCCGAAATCCTTGCCTACGGGACGGCCGTAAAGCTCGGTTGACGGCACTTTGCAGCCTGCGCCCGTGCCGCGCACGCGGTCCGGGCTGCTTTGGCGATTTTGGAAATACGTTTTTTCGCGTGAAACCATTGAAAGGAAACAGTATGAAATTAAGCGAAATACTCAAACAGCGCATGCTGCTCAGCGACGGCTCGATGGGGGCGCTTTTAAGCTCCATGGGCCACGGCACGCCCTGCCCGGACGAGCTTTCGGTTACGAAGCCGGAGGTCATCAAAAGCATCCATAAAGCCTATCTGGACGCCGGCGCGGACATACTGATCGCCGACTGCTTCGGTTCGACAGAGCCGGTCCTTCGCCACAAGGGGCATTCCGGCAAAGGGCCCGCCTTCACGCGCGCGGCGGTGACGCTGGCAAAGGAAGTTTCCTGCGGCAGGGCGCTCGTCGCCTGCGACATGGGGCCGACGGGCGAATTCATGCTGCCGGTGGGTGCATACACGTTTGACGACGTATACGGCTGGTTTTTCGAACAGGCGAAGGCGGCAAAAGAAGCGGGCGCGGACTTCGCTTTTTTAGAGACGCATACGGACCTGGCGGAGTGCCGCGCGGCCTACCTCGCGGCGAGGGACGCCGGGCTCGAGGTCGCGGCGAGCTGCACCGTGAACGAAAGAAGCCGCCTGCTGACCGGCGCTTCGGTGAAGGCGTTCGCCGTGAGCCTTAAAGCCGCGGGCGCGACCGCGCTGGGGCTCAACTGCTCGATGGGGCCTGAGCAGCTCGTCGGAAGCTTAAAGCTCATGCGGCAGGTCACCGCGCTGCCCATAGCCGTGCAGCCCAACGCCGGCCTGCCCGTCACGGGCCCGGACGGCAGCGTGAGCTATCCCTTCACGCCCGAACAGATGGAAGAGGGCATGAAAAAGATCGTGGAGGCCGGCGCCTCGGTGATCGGCGGCTGCTGCGGCACGACGCCCGAACACATCGCGCGCCTGAAAGCGCTGCTGACAAGCCTGCCCGCAGACGAATCCGACCATAAGGAATACCTTAGCTCCGCGCGGGAATGCTTCGAGGCGGACGAGGCGCTTAAGACGCCCGAAAAGCTGTCTGACCCCGAGGACGTCTACGACGTGGACGAGGACAGCACCATCATAGAGATCGACGGCGGCGAATTCACGCCCGAAATGCTTCTGGAGCTTTCGGCCAACACCAAGCTGCCCGTATTGCTCAGCGCCGACGACGGGGAAAAGGCGCTTTCTCTCCTCAGGGTCTATCCCGGCCGCATGGCGGTCAGGGGCTGCCCCGAGGCCGCGAAAAAGTACGGCGCGCTGATCGTGTAAAGGATGTCTCTTACCGAAGCTTTTCCGGAGATCTGCTTAAGGCCCGCCGTTCCCTCCGACGCGGAGAACGTCGCAAAATGGATGAACGACCCGGAGACGACCAAGTACCTGGGCTACGGCTTTCTTAAGCCGCGAAGGCTCGAGGACGTCCGGGAGGAGCTGCGCATGCAGTACGAGGGCGAACTGACCGGCCGGTCGTTTGCGATCGTGAACGGGGAAAAGACCGAATACTTCGGGCAGGCGGGACTGATTTTGCCGGACGAAAGGGCAAAGACTGCCGAGATCACCCTCGTGCTCACGCCGGAGGCGCGCGGAAAGGGCATAGGAAAAAGGGCGCTTGAGCTGCTTCTGCGCTTCGGCTTTTGCGAGTGCGGGTATCAGAAGCTCTGCGCAAGGTGCTTAAGCGTAAACGCGAAGGCGCTTAAGCTGTTCGAAAGCGCGGGCTTTACGCGGGAGGGCGTCCTGCGCAGGCACATGCGCACGGCCGAGGGCCTCACGGACGTCGTGCTCTACGGAATGCTCAGGGAAGAATACGAAAAACAAGTCGGATAAATTCATAAAAGGCAGGCAAACGTTTTGCTTAAGTTTCTGAAAAAATACTGGTGGATCGGGCTGATCGGCTCTATGTTCATGGTGGGCGAGGTGCTGATCGATCTGATCCAGCCCCGCATGATGGCGAGGATCGTGGACGAGGGCATCCTCGCGCCCGTGCCGGACGAGGCGCTGGTGTGGCGCGTGGGGCTTAAAATGATCCTCGTCGTGATGCTCGGCGGCTGCTGCGGCATTCTCTCGGGCGTGTTCGTCAACATCTGCGCCCAGCACTTCGGCAACGACCTGCGAAAGGCGTGCTTCGAGCGCATCATGAACTTTTCCTTCGAGCAGACCGACGATTTTACGACCGGAAGCCTGATCACCCGCACCACCTCGGACGTCACGCAGGTGCAGAACATGCTTTCGCAGCTCATCCGCGGCGCGGTGCGCTGCATGATGTTCTTTATCGCGGGCAGCACGTTTCTGATCACGCTGAACGTGGCCTTCACGAAGGTGCTTATGTTCACGCTGCCGATCATACTGCTCGAGATCGCCTTCGTCGTGTGGAAGAGCGGGCCGCTGTTCACGCTTTTGCAAAGGCGGCTGGACAGGGTCAATTCCGTCATCGGCGAGAACGTGGCGGGCGAGCGCGTGGTAAAGGCGTTCGTTCAGGAAAAAAGCGAGACCGAGAAATTCCAAAAGGCCAACAGCGACCTGGTGGACACGCAGTTCCGGGTGCTGATACTGCTCAGCTGGATGCGCCCGATCATGAACATCGTTCTGAACGTCGCGACCGTCGCCGTCATCTACATCGGCGGTCAGCAGGTCAGGGCGCGCGGCATGGACATCGGCCAATTGATGGCCGCGATCACGTATTTGAGCCAGATCCTCAACGGCATGATGATGCTCGCCATGATCTTTCAGACGATCACGCGCGGCATCGCCTCCGCCAAGCGCCTGAAGGAGGTGCTCTCCTCCCGGCCCGTCATACGCGACGGCGACAGGGAAGACGTGCCCCTGAAGGGCGGCAGCATAGAGTTAAGAAACGTAAGCTTCACCTACCCCGGCCATCACCACGAGGTGCTGAAGCACATAAACCTACGCGTCGAGGCCGGGCAGACGCTCGCGGTCATCGGCGCGACCGGCAGCGGAAAGAGCACGCTGGTCTCGCTGATCCCCCGCTTTTACGAC
This sequence comes from Clostridia bacterium, assembly GCA_017395065.1. Classification (GTDB taxonomy): domain Bacteria; phylum Bacillota; class Clostridia; order Christensenellales; family Aristaeellaceae; genus RUG14130. Next base: position 11,910 of record JAFPWH010000048.1, read on the forward strand.
GCGCCGGAGGGGAGCGTGCTGGTCGACGGCGAGGACGTGAAGCGCTATAAGCTCGACGACCTGCGAAGCCGCATCGCCTTCGTGCTGCAAAAGAGCGAGCTGTTCTCCGGCACGATCAAACAGAACATACTGATCGGAAAGCCAGGCGCGGGCGACGACGAGATCCAAAAAGCCGCTTCTTGCGCGCAGGCCGACGAATTCATAAGGCTTCAGCAAAACGGCTACGACACGCCCGTGGCCGAGGCCGGCATGAGCTTAAGCGGCGGCCAGAAGCAGCGCGTGGCGATTTCACGCGCACTGCTCAGGGACGCGGAGATACTGATCCTCGACGATTCCACGAGCGCGCTGGATCTTGGCACCGAGGACAGGCTGTTCAAGGCGCTGGACGCGAATTACGGGCACCTTACCCGCATCATCATCGCCCAGCGGATCGCGACCGTCATGCGCGCCGACCGCATCGCCGTGCTGGACAGGGGCCGGATCGTCGGCCTCGGCAGCCACGGGGAGCTGATGGCCTCCTGCCCCGTCTACCGCGAGATCTACGATTCGCAGCTCAGGAAGGGAGGCAGGCGCGCATGAGTCAGGGAAGATACACTTCGCCCTCCGCCCCGCCGTCCCTCGGCCGCAGGGGGCCGATGGCCCGCATGGGCATGCCCGTACAGAAGGCCAAGGACAGCAAAAAGACGTTAAGGCGCCTGACGGGCTATCTGCGCCGCGAGATCAGGTACGTGCTGTTCCTGTGCGCCGCGGTCGTCGTGGGCGTCGCGGCGGGCGTGATGGCGCCGCGCTTTCAGGCCGAAGCGATCAACCGCATAAACGATCCCACGCTGGGAAAGCTCGTACCGGTGCTGGTAATGATGCTCGCGTTCTATCTCGTCTACGGCGCGGTCACGCTGTCGCAGGGGTATATAAGCGCGCGGCTCAGCCAGCGGGTGGTAAAGCGCCTGCGGGGCGATCTGTTCAAAAAGATCGTGAACCTGCCGATCTCCTACATCGACAGCCACTCCCACGGCGACATCATGAGCCGCATGACAAACGACGCGGAAAACATCTCGATGATCGTCTCCTCGTCGCTTAGCAGCCTGTTTTCGGGCGTGCTCACGCTGCTTGGAACGATCGCGATGATGCTGAGCTACAGTCCGCTGCTTACGCTGCTTAGCTGCTCGACGGTGCTTTTGACGATACTGTTCACCGCGCTCATCACCAAATACATGCGCAAGTATTTCGTAAAGCGCCAGAAGCTTCTGGGCAAGCTCAACGGCACCGTCGAGGAGACGGTGACCAACGCGCGCACCGTGACCGCCTACAACCGCCAGAAGGCCGAAGTCGAGGGCTTTTCGAAGACGGCGGACGAGCTTACCAAAACCGGCATCATCGCCGAGATCATCGGCGGCAGCATGGGGCCGGTCATGAACATGCTGAGCAACATCTCCTTCGTGGTCGTGGCGGTGTTCGGGGCGCGCTTTGCGCTCTCTGGCGACATCTCCGTCGGCGTGATCAGCGCGTTCATCATCTACGCAAAGCAGTTCTCCCGCCCGATCAACGAGATCGCGCAGCTCTACGGCCAGATCCAGACCGCCATCGCCGGCGGCGAGCGCATCTTCGAAATACTGGACGAAAAGGAAGAGGACAAGAGCGGCGGAAAAGCGCCAAGACCCCTGCATGGAACGATCGAGTTCAAAAACGTGAACTTTTCCTACGTGCCCGGCCGGCAGGTGATCAAAAACTTCTCCCTTAAAATCTCCTCGGGCAAAAAGATCGCGCTGGTGGGCTCCACCGGCAGCGGAAAGACGACGATCATAAACCTGCTGATGCGCTTTTACCCGATCGATTCGGGTGAGATCCTGCTCGACGGAAAGAGCATCTACGACATCAGCACCGACGAACTGAGAAACGAGATCGGCATCGTCCTGCAGGACACGGTACTCTTTTCGGACACCGTGCGCAATAACCTTTGCTACGCCTCGCGGGACATAGACGAAAAAGAAATGCAAAAGGCCGCGGCCCTCAGCCGCTGCGACGACATGATCGCAAATCTGCAGGACGGCTACGACACCTGCCTCGAATCCTCCGGCGCGAACCTGAGCCAGGGGCAAAGACAGCTGATGACGATCTGCCGGGCGTTCCTTTCGCACCCGAGCATACTGATCCTCGACGAAGCCACGTCCTCGGTCGATACCCGCACCGAGATGGACATACAGGACGCGATGGCCGAGCTGATGAAGCAAAGGACCAGCCTCATCATCGCCCACCGCTTAAGCACGATCCAGGACGCCGACGAGATCATCGTAATGGATCAGGGCGCCATCGTCGAAAGCGGCAGCCACGAGGAGCTTTTGAAAAAGCAGGGAAGGTACCACAAGCTCTACATGACGCAGTTCGCCGGGCAGGAGACGTGAGGGAAACAGGCGAAGAAGGGCGGCCGCAAGAAAGACAGGGCGCTGCTTATATCTCCGTAGCGGCGGCGTCTACGCCGCCAAGGGCATCGAATATACGCACCGGCACACCGTAAAGCGCGGTCGCCCCGCGTACCCGCTTCGCCTATGGCGGCCTTGAAGGCCGCCGCTACAGCGTAAACGACGGTCATGCCTCCGAATCGTCCGCGTCTGCGCCGCTACCGGCCCTCTCCCCAATCCGCGAGCTTCTCCCCCTTGACGAGGTACGCCCTTTCGGCTATGCGGGCGAGGGGATCGTCGGAATGGGAATCCGAATAAAAGGCGTCGATACGGCCTCCGGGGAAGGCTTTGTAAAAGCGCCTGACCTTCTCCTCGCCGTGGCAGTTCTTTCCGGAATACAGGCCGGTATAGACGTCCACGGGCGAGGCCAGCACGTTTGAGACCCCGAGGCGCTTCATCGCGGGTGCGACCAGAAACGCGGGCGAGGCCGAAATTATAACATCATCTTCGCGCTTCGTTTGCAGGTAAAAGCGCTTGACGCGTCGAATGTTCTTATCCCAGAACGCATCGACCGCTTTTTCGGGATCTTTCAGGTCCGCAAGGAAGGCGAACATATTCTGCTTGAAGCGCTGCTTGTCCTTTTTCAGAACGAACAGCGCGCCGAAGACGAGCCCCGGGAGCCTCAAAAGCATTTTGGGCGTCCTGCGCAGGCAGTACAGATAAAACAGGGCGGTGGAATCGCCGCGCAGTATGGTATTGTCGAAATCGTAAACGTTCAAGCGCCTCACCTCGCAAAGAGAATTCGACGCGGGAAAGAAAATTCCTGTTTGGGAGAGAAAAAAATGATCTTCAACATAGGCAGTATACTGCAAAACCCGATGGATTTTCTCATAGGATTGTTCATCGCCCTTCCGGGAATATGCTTAGCCATAAGCATTCACGAGTCCGCGCACGGCTGGGTCGCGGAAAAGTGCGGCGATCCCACGGCAAGGTATGCGGGAAGGATTACGCTCAATCCCATTAAGCACTTTGATCCGATCGGTTTTTTGTGCATGTTCTTTGTGGGTGTGGGCTGGGCAAAGCCCGTACCGGTCAATCCGCTTTTGTTCAAGCATTACCGCAGGGACGATCTCAAGGTAGCCTTGGCGGGCATAACGGCCAATCTTTGCCTGTTTCTGTTATGCCTGCTCGTGCTGTCGCTCATCTTCAGTGCGGGAACAGCACGCTTGCCGGAATATGAGGCTGATTTCCACTGGATAAGAGAGAATGCACAGTACAAGGGTGTACTGTTTCTGGAAAGCGACGAACCGATCGAAGGGCCGTTTATACTGCGAAACAGCGACGGCAGTAAAGAATTGGCCATGCCGTACGAGGGAACAGAGTGGTCGTATTATCCGCTGTCGAGCATACACGGGTATGAAGAAAGCAAGCTGATCGCGTTGGAAACGGATAACGCATATTTTTACGACCTCGAGTCGGTATTCGATTACTTTTATACACTGCTTCCGGACATCTATACCGGTCTGTTCGGCAGGGTCCTTGCAATTCTTTTCAGGGTCATTGCCTCCTGTATGCTGATCAATCTGTCTTTGGCCGTATTCAACCTTATCCCAATACCGCCCTTTGACGGCTATCATGTGATAAACGACCTGTTCCTGAAGCAAGATTTGTTTGCACAGAGGCGCACGACGCAGATTTGCAGCATGGCATTCCTCGCGTTGATTATGATCGGCAACATTAAACCGGAGTGGGATATTATCAGCATAGCGCTTTCCTGGATTCGCAACGGCGTAATGAGTGGTGCTGTTGAAATAACAAAGCTGATAGGCAGCGTAATGGGTGCGCTCTGATGTCCATCGTCGTAGACTTAAAAAAGTATCAGTACACCGGCCCGCTCGAATTGCTGCTGGACCTCGTGCACGCGGCGAAGATCGACATAAAGGACATCTTCATCAGCGAGATCACGAGCCAGTATCTGGAATCGATGAGCCAGA
>JAFPWH010000049.1 GCA_017395065.1 Clostridia bacterium
GCCCATGGCGGCAGGTTGCCGCCGCTACGGCGTAATCGCATCGTTGGTGCTTTAATGCGCCGTTTCCTGCCTTTCCGCTTCGCACTGTGGCGGCAGATTGCCGCCGCTACGGCGTAAGCGCGTCGTTGGTGCTTTAATGCGATGTTTCCTACCTATCCGCTTCGCACTGTGGCGGCAGATTGCCGCCGCTACGGCGTAAGCGCGTCGTTGGTGCTTTAATGCGATGTTTCCTGCCTATCCGCTTCGCCCTGTGGCGGCAGGTTGCCGCCGCTACGGCGTAATCGCGTCGTTGCTGCTTTAATGCGATGTTTCCTGTCCACCTCGCCCCCGTCAGCAGCCTGCCGCCAAACCTTCTTTCCTACTTCCCCCTGTACTCCAGACACAGCATCGTCAGGTCGTCGAACTGTTCTTCTTCGCCTACGAAATCGTCGATCTCCTTTCGGACGGCGGGGAGGATTTCTTCGGGTGGCAGGTCTTTGGCTTTGTTCAGCGCGTCTATAAGACGTTCGGTACCGAAGAGATTTCCGGCTGCGTCGGTCGCCTCGGTCGCGCCGTCGGTGTAGACGAACAGCTTTTGGCCGGAGGCGAAGGTCAGCTCGTAGTTTCGGTATTTCATGCCGTCCATGCCGCCCAGCACGAAGCCGTGCTTGTCCTTGTACAGCTCGAAGTTTCCGTCCGGGGTTTTGAGCGCGGGGTACTCGTGGCCGGCGTTTGCGCAGGTCATCCTTCCGGTGGATATTTCCAGTATGCCCAGCCACACCGTGACGAACATGTCCTCCTTGTTGTTCGTGCGGATGCGGCGGTTGGCGGTCTCCAGGATTTCGGCGGGAGACAGGCCGCTCATCGCGATGTTCTGGATCAGCAGCTTGCTCGCCATCATGAACAGCGCGCCCGGCACGCCCTTGCCGCTTACGTCCGCGATCACCAGCGCCAGGTGATCCTCGTCGATCAGGAAAAAGTCGTAAAAGTCGCCGCCGACCTCCCTGGCGGGGGTCATGGACGCGAAGACGCGAAACTCCGTCCTGTCCGGATAGGCGGGGAAGTCGTTGGGCAGCATGTCCGCCTGGATGCGCCTGGCGAGGCCGAGCTCGGTGCCGATGCGCTCCTTTTCGGCGGTCATGCGGGTCAGGTTCTCGGTGTTGTCCACGATGCGCGTCTGCATTGCGCGGATCTCGCGGTACAGATCGCCGATCTCGTTTTTGCTGCGGATGTCCAGATCGATGACGTCCGCCTTCGAATAGCCGTTTTCGCCGGCGCCGAAGCGCGTCGTGGCGCGCGTAAGGCTCTTAAGCGGCTTGTTGACCATGCGCCTTAGCACGATCAGCCCCGCGGCGATGGCGATGACGACCATGATCAGCACCAGCACGAGGCTCCTTACCAGATAGTCGCTTTGCCCCGCGCGCACCGGCGCCGTGTCGCAGGAATAGACGACCCAGTACCGTATGCCGCCGATGTCCAGCGGGACGACCTGCGTCAGCTCCTCCGAGTCGCCCTCCTCCGTTCGGAAGGACAAACGCTTTTTCTGCGCGGCGAACGTGCTTATCGCCCTGACTTCCTTCGGGCGGCGCCCGTAGAACATATAGTCCGCGCTCTCGCTGCGCAGGGACGACGCCGCCGAATCCGTAAGCTGCAGATATCCCTTTTCGTCCTCGGCGTAGACGCGCACGTGGGAGATGGCGGCGGAATCCGCGTCGATCTGCATGTAATAGCTCAGAAGGTTCACGGCGTTGCCGACGTCCGCAAAGTCGTACAGCAGGGGATCGCGCTGCAGGATCCAGTCCTCCGCGTCCTCTTCGCTGACGCCCTCCCAGGCCGCCTGCTGCATGAGCTCCCGGTGCCTTGCGTCGAACTGCGCGCGGGTCAGGTGTTCGCCGGTGGTGTAGCCGAAGAGCTGCTGCTTCATCCAGTCGGTCAAAGGCGCCGGGTCGTTCAGTTCGTCGGCCTGCCTGCGCACCTCGTCGAAACCGTCCAGCTGCGCGGCCTTGTAGGCGACGGAGCCGTATTTTTGCACCATGAACGCGTCCTTTTCGACGTTTTGCTCGAAGCGGGCGAGCTTTTCGTTCAGCTGCGCGTAGAGCGTCTCCGAATAGCTATGGTAGCCGATGTTGACCAGCACCATCGACGTGATCAGCACGATCGCCGCAAGGAGTATGTCCAGCTTGATCGAGAGAGAAACGTTCCGCTTTTTCATTTTACGTGCCCCCGCAGATGATTGCGCCCGTTTTCCGCCTTCATAATACCACAGAAAGCCCGTCCAAGCAATATCGCGCGGGGAAATCCGCCGAAAAAAAGCCTTGAAAGCGCCGAAAACTGCGCGTATAATATGCCTGAGAGCAAGCCTGAAAAGGAGGATGAGACCATGGTACCTTCGTTCTTCGCTTCGTTTTTAAGGATGAGGCGCGGGGGCGGAAAGAGGAGCCCCGACGAATGCGTGCGCCTGTGCGCCGAGGCCGGGTTCGGAACGATCGACTATTCGCCGGATTTCTGGGACGCGGAATGGGAAAAAGAGGCGCACGCCGCCGCCGAAGCCGCCGCGAAATACGGCGTAGAGATCGCCCACAGCCACGCGCCCTACAATTTCTACAAAAAGGAGCCGCTGGAGGTGTTTTGCGAAAAGCTGCAAAACGCCGCCCTGGGCGCGAAGATCCTTGGCGCAAAGTACCTCGTGTTCCACTTCGACGAATACCACCCGCTGCCCGGCGAGTGCTTCGACGCCGAAAAGGGCCTGAAAACCGCCTTCGAGGTGCTGTCGCCCGCAATCGAAAAGACGCTCGATCTGGGCGTGGGCGCGCTGCTTGAAAACACCTTCGAGGATCACCACCGCGTGGGGCCGCTCGAAAGGTCGCACCTGTGCGGGGAGATAAACGAGCTCGAGGCCGCGATCGGCCTGTTCAACGACAGCCGCGTCGGCTGCTGCTGGGATTTCGGCCACGGGCATCTGCAGTTCGGCGAAACGCAGCCCGAAATGATCCGCCGAATGGGCAAGCGCATCCGCGCGACCCACGTGCACGACAACTACTACATGAAGGACCTGCATTTAATGCCGTTTTACGGCAACCTCGACTGGGAAACGCTGATCCCCGCGCTGAAGGAAACGGGCTACGACGCCTCCCTCGCCTTCGAAGCCGGCTACGGCCGCTTCCCGGAGGAGCTGATCGCAGAGTTCATGCGCCTCTCGAAGCACGCGATGGACCTGCTGTGCCGGATGGGGAAATAAAAGGAAAGACGGCAGCGGCGGCAACCTGCCGCCACAGGGCATCGCGTATACGCACCGACCCCGGAACAATAGTACAGCATCGGTATTCTCCGTAGCGGCGGCAACCTGCCGCCACAGGCATCACATATACGCACCGACCACGGCACAGCAGTACAGCATCGGTATTCTCCGTAGCGGCGGCGTCTACGCCGCCATCGGCATTGCGTATACGAAACAGCACGCCGTAAAACGCAATTTCCCTGCCTGTCCGCCTCTCCCCATGGCGGCAGATTGCCGCCGCTACGGAAACCCGCGATGCTGCCGTATACGCAACAAATATGGCGGCGTGGACGCCGCCGCTACGGCGTATACGCATCTTCGCTGCTTTTATGCGCCGTTTTCCGCGTTTACGCCTCTCCCCATGGCGGCAGATTGCCGCCGCTACGAAAACCCGCGATGCTGCCACTCCAAACAAACTTCCTTCGTATACGCAACAAATATGGCGGCCTTGAGGCCGCCGCTACGGCGTATACGCATCTTCGTTGCCATAATACGCGATTTCCCGCCTTTCCGCCTCTCCCCATGGCGGCAGATTGCCGCCGCTACGAGGATGTTGTTGCCTCAAAACGGGCTTCCTTCGTATACGCAACAAATAGGACGGCGTGGACGCCGCCGCTACGGCGTATACACATCTTCGTTGCTTTTATGCGCCGCATTCTGCGTTTACGCCTCTCCCCATGGCGGCAGATTGCCGCCGCTACGGACTTACGCCCTGCCTTGTCTCCGCCCCGCCCGCCTGCTTTCTCCATCCCCCTTGACTTTTTCCCTTCCGGCGCATAGAATACTCTCAGCGGAGCATTTTTCGGAATATTGCTCTGCCGGAGGTTTGCCATGAAACGATTTGCTGTGTTTTTTCTTTCGGCCGCGCTTTTGATCGGCCTCGTCTGTCCTGCCTACGCTTACGACAATCCCTTCGTCAGCCCCCGCGGCTCCTGCGACTATATCGGCGGCACCACGGTGCTGGTGGCGATCTTCGTAAACGACCCGTACTGCTCCTGGGATTTTAGCGATCAGGCGGACCTTTCCTCCTATGCCAACATTTACTGGCGGCTCAAGACCGCCTCGGAATGGCTGACCCGGCAGGCCAACCGCTACCGCGCCTACCCGAACATCATCTGGGACTGGTACAACCAGCCCTACCTCTACTACGTGTACGACTCGGACCGCTACATCTGCGACCAATCCTACACCTACGGGGACCTTCGCGATTTCATCACGGACAGGATCAACCTGCCCTACATCAAGAGCTATTACGGCGCGGACAACGTGATCTTCATGGCCTACTACAATTCCACAAAGACCATGAACATAAGGGGCAACTACGCCTGGAGCTGGGACTTCGATCCCAACGCCAAGGGCAGCTACGCGATGGAGATCTGCTGGATCGTGGACGAGGAAGGCGACCTGACCATCAGCGCGGGGAGCCTCGCGCACGAGATGATGCACTGCTTCGGCGCGCCGGACCTGTACCAGTCCTCGGACAGGATCTCCCAGGCCTACGTGGATCACTTAAAGAACGTGCGCTCCAAGGACATCATGTACTACATCGACTACTACACCCCCGCCGACATCGGCGAGGCCTTCAGCGAACTGGACGCCTACTATCTGGGCCTTACGAATTCCAGCTACGACCAGCGCAGGTACAACCTGGGAAAGAGCTCGCATATTTTGTATTGAGATGAGAGGGGGTACGGAGGTACAGCAGTACAGCACAGGTATTTCTCCGTATACGCAACAAAATGGCGGCCTTGAAGGCCGCCGCTACGGTGGTGCAGCATAGGTATTTCTTCGTAGCGGCGGCAACCTGCCGCCACAGGCGTTGCGTATACGCACCGACCCCACATCAGCCGTACAGCATCGGTATTCTCCGTAGCGGCGGCAACCTGCCGCCACAGAGCGAGGCGTATACGCACCGACCCCGAAACAACAGTACAGCATCGGTATTCTCCGTAGCGGCGGCGTCCACGCCGCCATCGGCATCGCGCATACGAAGCGTCACATCATAAAATGCGATTTCCCTGCGTTTACGTCGCGCCCATGGCGGCAGATTGCCGCCGCTACAAAGACCCGCGATGCTGCTTCTTCAAACAAACTTCCTTCGTATACGCAATGAATATGGCGGCCTTGAGGCCGCCGCTACGGTGTAAACGCGTGTCTGGTGCCGTAATACTTAATTTCCCGCCTGTA
>JAFPWH010000050.1 GCA_017395065.1 Clostridia bacterium
CCGCAGCGCTTAACAGGGCGGCGATTATGGTCATGGCAAGATTAAGCTGGTTGCTGCGGAATAATTCCTTGATGAATGGGCGGCGCAGCGCAGTGATTTCTTTCTTTGTCATGATTGTTTATCCTCCTCGCAAATCCCGATTTTACAATCGGCCAACAGACTGAAATTTATCTATCGTCAGCGATCAAAAAAGCTCTGCACGGAGAGCCATCCGCCCCGGATAGATTCAACGGCGCTGCGCTTAAAAAATATCTGCCTTCCTTAACCGCTGCCAATCGAATGCCTTCAAGCAATACAATGCCAGCACCCAGCAAGATCAAATGTACTTCCATCGGCGCATCTTCCGGGCCGACAGTCTGCGATTCATTTCCTAACAGTAGGATTCCTTTGGAAGCAAAGACCTTTGCTGCTTCCGAAGAAACCACAGCGTCTCCCTTGATCAGAAGTCGTTTTGCAGCTTCCGGGTCACGATCTCTCGATTTTTCATATATCTCCATTGCGTCATGGCCGGAGACAATCCCGTGATGCTCCGTAACAGAAGCCGGCCCAACAAAGGCTTCAAGACCTACGGCATCAATAGTTTTTCCACCTTTGATAAAATGAAATGGCGCATCCACGTGAGTACCGTTGTGCGCACACATATTGAAAGCTGTCAGATTGTACAGATCGCCTTTTTCCATTGAAGAAAGCACCCTTCTTTCCGGCGCTGGGTCACCAGGGAATACCCGACAGCTGAAAACCTCCTGCGAGATATCGTAGATTGTCATTGCATATCACCTCCATGAATTCCGATTTTACGGAAGGCTCGTTTCGAGCCCTCCGAGCCTCAAAAACGAGCCTTCGATGCACCTTTTAATTATGCTGCCTGAATCCGTATCAAAGACGTAGTGGGGATTTCCAAAAACGTGAGGGACGCAAGCTTTTCCTGAAACGCCTTCAGGCGCTGCTCCTGCGCGCGCTGTACCTGTATCGCCTTGATTTCCTCCAGTTCCGCTTTCAGGCCGTCAAGGAACAGCGGGTCGATCACTTTATGAATGTTTTCGATGCTGGTATAGTGCATCCCGCCGCTGCGCCGGGTTTCGGGGTTCAGCGTGCTTTCAAAGACTGCGCCGAAGATGGTCGGGCTGATATCGCTCCAGTCGAACGCCGCGCTGGCCTTGTTCAGTAACAGGTCGAGGATGGTATCATTCAGGCGCGGTATCTCTATGTTTTCGTCGCTGAACAGCCCGCCGTTTACGTAGGGGAAGGCGGCAAGCTCGTCGTCCATATAGCGGTCACGCTTTTCAACGGGCGTGTCCAGTACACGGAACAAATCGATCAAGGCCTGCCTTGCCTTGTTTGCGCCGCTTTGCTGCAAATAGTCGTGGAACATAAGGCGCTTGCCGAATATTCCGGCGTCTTCCGCGTAAAGGCAAAACACGAGGCGCACGCACAGCGCGTTCAGGCTTTTCAGGCTGTGCTCGTCCGTGGGGTCGATGTATTCCTTCAGGAATGCGTCGTACAGCTTGCCCACGAGCTCGCCCGCCTGTATGGAAATCTCCATTTCCTTTTGCAGCGTCAGATCCTGCTTGCGCACAAGAAATTCCAGCAGGTAATACTGCGTCGGCAAATCGGCAAGCAGTATTTCCGTCGGGTCGCTCTGCGGGTGCTCCATGTCGTAGACGTGGAAGCATTCGAAATTGCAAACGACGATCCAGCGGGGGCGCTGCGAATAGGGCAGCTCGTTCGCGTAACGCTTCGCCTGCTCGATGGGTTTGAGCAGCGTGCCGTCCGATTGCCTGATCGGCTTCTTCAGGTCCTTGCCCAGGCCCTTTTGCTCGATCAACACATGCGTTTCGGGAATATGACCGTCGATAAAGCTCGTATGGTCGAGGTGCACCTGATCTTCGAACGTGATGTATTCGGCCGCGTGTTCGACGCCGAAAACGTCCGTCAGCAGCGAAAGCCAGAACTTTTGACTTTCGCCCTTTTCATAGCCCTTGCCTTTCCAATACGCCGCAAAGTGTTTCGCCGCCGCGCGCTGCTGTACGTCGTTCATAGCTGCACCGCCAATATATCGTAAAATGCCGTTTGCATTATACCATGAAACGGCACGGTCGGCAAGGTCAACCTGCCGCCGGCAGATCGATTTTTCGCGTAAATCGTGAAGAACAGTAGCTTTTTTCCCCGCCCTGTGCTATACTGTATGCGAAAATAAAGCGCCCGCGCGCTTGAGCATGGATAACGGAGGTACGGCCATGGATGTATTCGTGATGAAACCCTGCTATCGCTTTGGAGAAATGACCCCCTGGGGCGGCGACAATCTGCGCCTGCTGTTCGGGAAGGACGCGCCCGAGGACCGCGTGGGCGAAAGCCTGGAGGTCAGCGCATTGAGCGGCCTTGAGAGCGTGATCACAAACGGCGCCTACGCGGGCAAGACGCTCGCCCAGGCCCTTGAGGACGATTACGAGGCGATCACCGGCTGCGGCAAAAAGCCCTTCCCGCTGCTGCTCAAGCTCCTGGACGCAAGGGACACGCTGAGCGTGCAGGTGCATCCGGGCGACGAATACGCCCTCGAGCACGACGGCAAGTACGGCAAGACCGAGGCCTGGGTCGTCCTGTCCGCCGAGGAGGGCAGCCGCATCGCCTACGGCATAAAGGAAAGCGACAGGCCGCTGAATGACATCGTGCAAAGCGGCGACATCGAAAGCTGCCTGCGCTTCGTTCATCCCCGCCCGGGCGAGGTGTACTACATCCCCCACGGCTGCGTGCACGCGCTGGGCGGCGGCGTGATGGTCTACGAGATCCAGCAATCCTCCGACGCGACCTACCGCTTCTGGGACTGGGGCCGCGTGGGCAAGGACGGAAAGCCCCGTGAGCTCCACACGCAAAAGGCGCTGGACGTGACCCGCGCTTCCCTCAAACTCGACAAGGTCCCCGGCGCGACCGCGCTGGTCAGCGGCGGCAGCATAACCTACTACATCTGCGACGACAACTTTGAGCTCATGCGCCTGAACGTCGCCGGCAAAATGCCCCTCGACTTCAAGACCATGGCCTTCGTGACCCCGCTGGCCGAGTGCCGCATAACCTGGGACGGCGGCGAAGCGACCCTGAGCCCGTTCCAGACCGCGCTGATCCCCGCCGCGGCCAAAAACGTATCGATCGAAGGCCGCCTCCCCGCCCTGTGCTCGACCCTGCCGGAAAAAGAAAAACTGAAAACCCTCCTGAGCTACCGCGCCGAGAACGTCGCAGGGCTGACGGGGGAGGTATAAAGGCGGCGAAATCCGCCTAAGACGACGGCGGCCCTGAAGGCCGCCGCGACAGTGAAAAGCCTTCCCCTTTGGGGAAGGTGGCACGGCGCAGCCGTGACGGATGAGGTCGTTTTTCTTGCACAATTACAGATCAACCCGCTATTCCCGCTTTAACCTCATCCGTCGCCTGACGGCGACACCTTCCCCAAAGGGGAAGGCTTTTGGCGGCAGATTGCCGCCGCTACGATGACGTGCGGTGCTGTTGCCTCGAAACATAATTCCCGCGTATACGCATTGTTCATGGCGGCCTTGAAGGCCGCCGCTGCGGATGAAGCGCGGTGCCGTCGCATCAACACAAATATTCTTCGTATACGCAGCAAAAAGCGGCCCTGACGGCCGCATTTTCTGTCGGTTTCCCTTATTCTTCCTTCCACACCGCTAAATCCACCGCGATATAGCCCTTCAGAAAATCCTCCATCTCCGTCCAGTACTGGAACGGGCCCATCGTGAAGGCGGGGGTTCCGATTTTGTAGATCTTCTCGTTTTTGTAGGCCATGTAGGCGGTGCCCCAGCTTCTGCTGACGCCGGCGTTGGGCGCGGAATCCAGTATCTGCACGTAGGTCTTGCCCTCGTATTCCAGGAAGCCTACCGCCGTAACGTAGTGCCCGTCCACGAGCAGCACGGCGGCTTTGCCTTCGCCGAAGAAGGCCGTCCACGCTTCCTTCGTCCTGTCCGGGACGTTTTCCTTTTCCGTGCACAGCCCGTAGGCGTCGCGGCACAGCGCCGCGTAGGCTTCGGTGGAGTTTTCGTGCGGATAGGCGCTGTCTTTGCACTTGGGATAGGAATGGTACATGCAGTAATCCGAGGGATTCTCGCACGCGTCGATCAGCGCGTGGAGCACCTCGTCGCCCAGGTTTTGCCTAAGGCACCACTGCACCGCGTGGCTGAAGGCGAACGCGTGGCAGCCGCCCTGCTCCAGACAGTCCACGCCGAACACGTCGCCCCACCAGCGCCAGTACTTGCCGTTCTGGATCTGAAAGGAGCGCGCGTCGTACCAGCCGCCCGCGCCGTCCCGGGGTCCCCCGGTCGGACGGTAGTTCTTGTACTGGTTGTGCAGGAAAATGATCTGCTTTGCGTCGGTGTAGCTGATCTCGGAAAGCGCGCCCGCGCAGAAAACCGCAAACAGCAGCACAAGGCACAGCAAAACCCGCGTTCTTCTCATAAAACCGCGTCTCCCTTCACCTAAAAATCAGGTAGAAAAACAGCGCCTTTTCGTTGGCGACGTAGCTGTACTTCACGTCCTGAACGTAGAGCTTCGAATCGTTTTTGAGCGAATACAGCATCGCGTCGAAGCTGCTCTGGTTAGCCATCATGACGCCCAGATACCTTTGGCCTCTGTTGTAAGCGCTCCTGATCAGCCCCGGCACGACGCTTGCCCAGTTGCTGCCCACGTACTGCCCGTTTTTATAGTAGTAGTTCGCGCTCGTCGAGGTGCAGCGCGGCATGCTGAAGCCGTACGCCGCGTATTCGCCGTCCAGGCTGCGGGAGCGGTACATGCGATCGTCGGTGATGTTGAAGTAGGGCAGATAGTCTATGTAGCGCCCGTCGTCGTTGCTGTCGTTCCAGGTCGCGTCGTACTGATACCACTGCCCGTCCGTTTTGACCATGTTCCAGGCGTGGTGTCCGCTGCCGGTCGGACCGTGCACATAGATGCAGGGAATGCCGAAACGGCGCATCGCGTAGCAGGTGCTGCGCGCATAGCCCTCGCACACGGCGTAGCCGTTCACCAGCGCGGAATACGGCGCGCGGTAGTCGCCGTCCAGGTGCAGCGTGCCCTCCGGCCCGTCGTTGTCCAAAAGGTAATAGCAGTTTTTGACGACGTAGCGGTCGTAGGCCAGCAGCTTTTCGTAGTCCGAATAGCCCCATTCGCTGCGGTAGCGTATCGAATTGAGCGCGGAATCGGCGCGGGAGAGCATCGAGCGCATCTCGGAAGCGTAGTTCTCGAAATAAGTGTAGCGGCCGTTCACGTCCGCAGAATTGTAAAAATTGAACAGGCGCGTATAAAAGCTTGCGTTCATCAGTTCCGGACAGTCCCATTCGATCGCAAGCTTCACCCTTTCGAGCTGCCGGCTGCTGAGATTAAAGCCGGAGATGTCCCACTGATTGCCCCGGCCCAGCGCGATGGCGTCGTAGCGGCAGGAAAACGCGCTCTTTTCCTTATAGTCCAGCTGCGCGTAGAAATAGTGCAGGCTGCTGTCGTAGCTGTTCCAGACCGACGCGGTCGGCGAAGCGGGATAGCTCGTAAGCTTCGTGCTCTGCGCCGCGGGCGAGCGGGTGGCCGTGACGTAGTTTCTGAACGTCACCGTGGGCGAGGCCGCAGAAGAGCCGTTGTCGTCCTTGTTCATCTTCTGCGAACCGATGATGCCCGCGACGACGAAGGCCAGAAAGATCAGTATGATGGGCAGGCAGCCCTTGTTTTTCTTTTTGGGTGCGGGCGTATTTGCGCTGCCCGGGGTGTTCATGCTCATGCGCGTTCTCCTTTCGGCGGCGTCACACCGCGCCGATATACACTTCGAATTCTTCGCCGCCCGTAAGCGGCACCGATATTTCCGCGGCCTCGAAACCCGGCGCGAGGCAAAAGACAGGGCGCGTGAAGGCGGCGTCTTTTGCGCACACGCTTATTTTATCGCGCAGGGTGATCCTGTCCTTTTCCGCCTTCGGCTCCTGCGCGTTCGGGCAGAGCACGGGCAGAACAAAACGCGCGCCGGGCGCGGGCCGGCCGAGGCGGCCGCGGATCGAAAGCCCCCGCGGCGTCAGAGCGTACTGAATCAGAAAGGAAACGTTTTCGCTCATGGGCGCGTGCGAAATGTCGCACAGCCTTCCCCGTACGGTCGCTTCGGCCGTTTCGCCTTCTTCACTTATCTCCATATCCGCCCCAAAATCGTAGGCCTGGGAATACAGCGTCCCGTCGGCACTCAGTTCGATCCGCGGGCAGAGCGAACCCTCGAGGCGCTTTTTGCGGGTCAGCTGCTGGTTGTGGGCCTCTTTCAATGAATAGTCCGTGCAGGCGACGGCGCAGACGGGCCCGGCAATCTTATGCCAAAGCAGCGTCAGCGCGCCGCCCGAGGCGTGCCCGCCCTTCATGTATTCGAAGTCGCCCGCACAAAACGTCATGCGCCAGGGCCCGCGGGCAAAGCGCGCCGTGCCGATCTCCGGGTAGGATATGCAGGAATACGGCGCATCCGAAGGCAGGGGCTGCCTTTCAAAGCCGTTTACGCCCTCGTCCAGCGCCTGCGCAAGCGCTTTTGCGTGGCAGAACGCGTGATGCACGCAGGCCTCCTCGCCGTGAACGCGATAGTCGGGTCCGCCGTAAAGAAGGCCGGACGTGCATTTTTTCAGCAAAAGCAGATTCCTGTACGCGGCCTCGGCAAACACGCCCTCCGTTTTGCCCAGCGCGTTCAAAAGCGCCTGACAGCCGTCCGAGGTGCGGCTGCCCCAGTAGGTCCATTTGAAATTGCGGGTGCCGAAGCTGTTGTCCCACGCGCCGTCGGGCAGCATGAAGCAAAGATGCGCCCGCGCAAGCGCCCGTACGCGCGAGAGGGCGCCTTCGTCCTTCATCGAAACCGCGCAGTCCCAGAGCGAGGGCAGCGTTTCCTCGACGTTGTAGCCCATGTCCACGGCGCACTGCCCCCCGGCCGTCGCGCTTTTGAGCAGCGAGCCCTCGCCGAAGATCAGATCGTTTGGGCTTACGTGTTCGAGGGCGAAGTGAAGCAGCTCCTTCGACAGCGACAGCATTTCCCCGTCCGAAAAGTATTCGCCGCACAGCGCCATGGCCGCGGCGTTTGCGGCGACGTAGTTGACGTTCGACTTTTTGTGCACGGTGATGCCGGTCTTGAGCCAGTTTGCGTGAAGAAGCAGCCGCGCTTCCCACGCGGCCTTCTCTTTGGGGTCGAGCAGCGAAGAATGGTATTTGAGCGCCTTGACCAGGCTCAGCGCCGAAAACACCGTGACGCCGTTCCAGGTGCTCTGCGAATCGTTGTAGATGCTCCCGTCGTCGCAGAGCAGGTTTTGGGACCACCTGAACAGCTTTTTCGCGGCGTCGAGGTAGCGCGTATCCCCTGTCCGGCGCGCAAGGCACAGCAGCGGATACACCGCGTCGCCGCATCTTCCGTGCACGACAGAACAGGCGGGGCAAAGGATCGCCCCGTCCAGCGCGGGATGCTTTTCGTCCCGCACGGCATAGCTCAAAAGCGCGTCCAGCCAGGTTTTGAGCAGGTTCAGGTATTCGGCGCGAACTTCCTCAGGCGGGAGGAAGGATGGCGTGAATGGTGTGTTTTTCATGGTTTTTGGTGGGGGTCGAGGGTGGGAAGGCGTCTTTTGGGGCGCCTATGGCAGCGCAGACGCCGCCATCGTCATTTCGTAAGCGAAGAAAGCGGCGTATTACGGCACCAACCTTACGCTTACACCGTAGCGGCGGCCTTCAAGGCCGCCATGGGCGATGCGTGTACGCAGAAAACTGCGCTTTACGCTTCCCCGGTTCGTATACGCGATGCCCTGTGGCGGCAGATTGCCGCCGCTACGGAGAGCCGGATCGCGCGTTCCTTGCGGAATTACACTGCTTTATGCATCGCCTATGGCGGCGTAGACGCCGCCGCTACGGAGTATAACCAATGTTGTACCACTGTAGCGGGGGCAATCTGCCGCCCTCGTCATTTCGTAAACGCAGAAAGCAGCGC
>JAFPWH010000051.1 GCA_017395065.1 Clostridia bacterium
GGATGAAGGCGGCTATGTTGTTTCCTTTCCTGATCTTCCCGGATGCCTGTCCAGCGGTGAAACCTCTGAAGAAGCGATAAAGAACGCAGAGGATGCTAAGCAGGAATGGCTTCTCGCAGCTATGGAAGAAGGCATCGATATTCCAGAGCCTGATTCACTTGACGCATACTCAGGTCAGTTCAAACTCAGGCTTCCCAAATCGCTGCATCGCAGTCTTGCCCTCCAGGCTAAACGCGAAGGCGTCAGTATGAATCAATACTGTGTCTACCGTCTCAGCCAGGGCGAAGCGGTACGAGCCTAATCACCCATCCGGGACGCAGAGGCTGGGAGAATCGATCTCATTCTCTGCAAGTCGGTTTCCCGATTCTCCCGTAATTACGAGGAAGCGCAGAAATACATGCACCTGCTGAAGAGTCTCGGCGTCGAGGTGCAGTTTGAAAAAGAAGGTCTTTCTACCTTCGATCCGCAGACAGATATGATGATCGGCGCGCTGATGGCCGTCGCGCAGCAGGACAGCAAGTCCATCTCCGAGAATATCCGTTGGGCGTATAAGCGCTTGGGGGATCAGGGCATCCGCCATGTAGGTAACAATCACTTGCTGGGTTATGACGAAATCGACGGCGAGATGACCCCCAACAAGGATAGGTGGATCATCGAGCTGATCTATCAGCGTTATGCGGAGGGAAAAGACGTCAGCCAGATTCTGATGGAGCTGAGAGAAAAAGGAGCAAAAACGCTCCGGAAGCACAAGGATTTCTCCCACTACCATGTCAGATCCATCCTGAAAAATGAGGTCTATGCCGGGGATCGAAACATGTGGAAGACGCCCTCCAAGAATTACCTGACCAAGAAAGTCGATCCCACCGTCAAACGGGAATCCCATTACATCCTTGATCACCATACGCCGATTATTTCCAGGGAGCTGTGGGATAAGGTGCAGGAACGGCTACAATGGGAGGAAAAACACAAAACCGGCTGGTCAACCCGCCGCATCGACAGCCATCCTTATTTCAACCGAATCGTCTGTGGAATCTGCGGACAGCCCTATCGGCGCACATTTTACCGGCTTAGAACAACCGGTGAAAATGTGCCGATGTGGAAGTGCATCAACCGCTTCAAAGGGAAATGTTGGGCTCGGGTCGTTTCAGAATCCGAAGTCGCGCCTGTACTCGAAAAAGCAGAAAAGGTAAAGGTGACTGAGTTTAGCCTGGATCCCCTGTAAAGGGTCTTTTTTTTCATCCCCCGTTGGGCATTTTGCCTGACGGGGGTTTTTTGCAATCATGTTAAATAACACAAGCCATATACAAAAAAGTCATACTCTTAGCGCTGGACTGCCGGTACCACCTGCCAAAGCCTATCATACACTTTCCAGCCGAAACTGGTCATCTTCAATCACCATTGCCGTCAATCTGCCGCCCTTACCACAGCCGGTATCAATGCAGATAACGCCCTGCTTTGGCAGCGTCAGCCATTCTCCAGGTGGAAGCAATTCTGTTGTTTCTCCGTCGCCCTTGAACCATGTCGGGAAGTCAAGGGCGATATGGCCCACAACAGTCAAGGGACCGCTGTATTGGTTTTGCAAAACAATATCGTGATCATGGATCAGAGTATACGTGTCATTCGTCTCGATCGGATCGGCCTTTATCCCGGCGTGAACAACCTGGAAATGTTCATCACGCCAGAAAAGCTGGCATTTGTTCTTCAGCAAAGGCCTGGCATCCTCCATCTCAGCGCTATGCTGCTTGAAACTCTTGACTGTCGCTTTGCGTCCTACGCCATTCCATGCCATCCGCTGTGAGAACGTTAGATTTTCCATCAGAAGATAGTCCTCATGTGGTGTATCCATAGCCCACAAATCGCACAAGGATACAGTATGATTTTACTATACTCTTCCTGGAAAATCAATACCCTTCCAGAAAATTTACGTAAGCGATTAACCATGCAACTGCATCCTTCGTGCTGGGGTCCCTGCACCTCTGTATTTTCAATCTGAGCACCTCCTCATCGGTTGCTTGGAAGCTCTTGTGTCCTTCCATTATTTTATACGAACAAAAAAGAAGCGTGGCAGTAGGAGCGAAAAATTTCTTAAATGGGAATTTCTGGCAATTTCATGGTCTTGGGCAAAACTTCACAGGGAAGTAAACTCCCATACCGAACACCCCTGCGGCGATGACGCCACCTGCAGACCTTTAAGTTTGAAGATCTTCTCTCGATGGAGTAGTGTCCACCCTTCCCTGCGCTGAAGAAAATGACCACTCTCTTGATCTGACATATAAATCATCCTGATCGGATGAGTCAACGACTTCTCCAGACGTTCAATAAACTGCAGAAAGACGCTGGGTGGAAAAGGGCGAAACAGATATAAGACTGTATACGGGTTGTAGTCCAGTGAAAGAGCATCCTCATTTTGTTGACAATGAATCACGTTTTACCAACTTGCTGCCGCAAAATGTGCCAAAAGAATTTTATCAACTTGCTGCCATGTGCCAAAAGAAAATTACTGACTTGCTGCCGGTGCCAAAAGAATTTTACCAACTTGCTGCCGCCCGCGACCGATGGTCACGAGGCTGTTTTTGAGTATAAAAAAATAGCCCGCTGGACCCTGTCCAACGAACCTCCTGGCGCAGCCCCGCCGGATGACCGACGTTGTGCTGTTCGCTCCGGGTATAGCAAACAGACCCTGTATTCAGAGCCTCACTCTATTTGCTGCCGGTTATACTCTTTTCAAGATTCAGCCTGCCGATCTACGGTGAGGGTCAGCTCTACGGGGTCCAGATCCAGCGCTGCACACAGGCCTATCCCCGTCCTCATGGCGGCGTTTCGGATCTCCCTCTCGCCGCTCTCCAGCCTCTGGTATATCCTCAGGGAGATACCGGCTTTCTCTGCGGCTTGCTGTTGCGAATAGCCCTTCCGGAGCCGTGCGCTGCGAATCACGTCAGCCTGCGCTGTCCGCTGTTTCCTCACAGCATGTAGGCGCTGCCGGACGCGGGAGCAGCCACCATACCGGGTCTGGAGCCTTCCTCGCTGCCGTAGCCTTCACGGACGCCCGTGTTGGCCGCCACAGGGGCTTCCTGGGCTTCTTCAGCCTTGGGCGCGGTAGGAGTAGCAGTCTCGGCGTTCTGGGGCACTGTGGCGGCTTCTGTGGCCTCCTGTGCGGTCTCCTCGGTCTGTCCGCTCAGCTTGTCCTCACCGATCAGCATGGCGGCGTTTACGAGGCCGTTCGTCTCTTCCACGGCGATGGAACGCTTGAACTCATCCACTGGCATGGCCATAGAACGACGGGCTTCATCAGAATAGCGGCCCTTGCGATCCACGGGCATAGTATTCCCCTCGTCATCCTTCCGGCGCTCATCGAACATCCGGGGATAATGGAAATCAAAAACGTAGACCTGTTCCCCGTCGACTTCGATCAGATACCCCAGCACCCTATAGCGGGTTTTGTCGTTCCAGCCCATGGTATCAAAGAACCATTTGGTCATCTCAGGGCAGACCACCCGCCGGGGCTTCCGCTTATCCTTGCCGTCGGAGCACCAGTGCATGGCATGCGGGGTATTCCGCGACACGGGCTTGATGGCCATTTTCCCCTGGGACTCGCTGAAGTAAACGTTGATGTACGAAACATCCTCAAAGCTGTCGATGACCGCCTGGTTGAAGGTGACGCTGTTCCCCCGGATCAGGACAGACGGATCCCTGTGGGTAGAATGCATTTCCTTCCGGGCGACCTTATAGTCCTCATACTTGAAGCCTCTTTCCAGCTCGAGGCGACGCGCTTCACGCGCATCCAACTGAGCCTGCGTCAGCTCCCTCTGGACATCCGGATACCGTTCCAGATGCTCCACAGTGGCCTTTTCTTCAGGCTTATGCGGGGCTTCCGGGACTGTCTGCTGCACGGTGATCTCCCCGGCTCCTGCTGCGCTCATGATCATGGTCTCACTGTTCATCATGGTTCTTGGCCCACCTTTCTATGATTTCCTCGGCCTCGCTCATCAGCTCAGCCAGCCTGTCCTGTGTGAGGGGTTCCTTCTCCTCCAGCTTTGTGGCCGGACGGAGCACGTCCCAGTCCCCGGCATAATGCTTCCGCTCCAGCAGAGAAACCTCCGCCATGGTGGTAATCGGGATGTCGAGCGTCGCCCCGGTCTCATGGGAATACAGAACAACCTTCTGGGGCGTGTTTTCAGCATTGTCAGAATTGTCTTTTTCGGCTTCTTCAGGTCTGTCTGGTACGACGGCGCACGTAATAGCGCTGTTCTCCAGACCGAACAGCAAAAGCTTCTGCTCCTCCACGATTTCGCCGACAAAACTGAGAGCATCCGGATCGTCCCAGTCCATGATGTCGCCCAGCACCTGCAATAGGCCTGTGCAGCTCACAGGCAGCACGGCCCACCGATCATTTTTCACTTTTCCCCAGTGAATGGCGTTTGGGTTCTGCTTGTCTGTCGGACGGATCGCGATGCATTTTTCCACCGGGTTCAGCAAAAGCTCCACGTATTCTACGTCCTGGAATTTTTGCAGACAGTACATGCTGAACCGCATCTTCCCGCCTTTAATGCGCAGATAGGGCTTATCCCTGTGATGGTAACTGAGGCCGCTGACCTCCCTGAAGCCGTCCATGTTCAGCTGTTTGCCCAGGGGATGGACGGTATAGTCCTCTTTCGTCTTCCCGGCCGGTATCTTCAGGACACTCTGAGCGGCATCCAATATGCTGTCCCCGGTAAAGCCGGTCCAATCCTTATGCAGCGGAACAAAGCCCTTCAGGGCACCGTCGTCCACGACGCTGAGGACAGGGATGGCTCTATTGCTTCCCCGGATTCCTGACAGCATCTGCCTTCGCAGCTGCGCCGCCTCGAATACGTCTCGATCCACGATGCCCTCATGGTGATCACGCTGTCGGTACTTATTCCGTTGGTTGACGTTCTTTTTGGACTTATGATCCTTGAAGTTCGGCGTGAAGGTCTTTCGGGCCAGGACATCCCCGCAGTTCCGTTCGTTGCCCAGGACGTTAAGGATAGAGTGATAGCCCCACTCCGTATTGCCTTTTTTCGTTGGCCGTTCATATTCGGTCAGCAGGTCCGCGATCTCCTGGATCTTCCAGCCGTTGACGTAGAGGTTGTACATGACCTTCACGGTCTCGGCCTCGTCCGGGTTGATCACCAGATTGCCGTCCTCGTCCTTGTCAAAGCCGATGGGCTCCGGCAGGAGGAAGATGCCGCTGCTGAAGCGTTTTTCCACCGACCAGTTCATGATGAACGATTTGGACCGGGATTCCTCCTCCGCCACGGTGGCCAGGATCGTCAGCACCAGCGCGCCGGTGGTATCCAGGGTGTACAGATTGCTCTCGTCAAAGTACACACCCACAGGCGGATTCAGGTTCCGCAGTTCCTCGATGATCGACAGGCAGTCCACCACGTTTCTGGCGAAACGGGCGATGGACTTGGCCAGGATCAGATTGATCTTCCCGGCCTTGCAGTCCTCGATCATCTGCAGCATACCGGTACGATGCGACAGCTCCGTGCCGGATATACCTTCGTCTGCGTAGATCCCGGCAAACTCCCAGTTGGGATTGGCGTTGATGCGGTTGGTGAAATCGTTCGACTGCAGCTCAAAGGACGATTTCTGTTCGTCGTTCTCCGTGGAGACGCGGACATAAGCCGCCACCTTCAGCTTCTGCTCGGCAATGTTGATAGATTCATCCATCTCCGCCGGGATGACCTCCAGTACGGAAGGATCGACCCCTTTGTAACGTTCCGCTATCTTTTGTCGCCTGGTTAGATTGTCAGCCTGCTTTTCGTTTTCGGTCACAGGGATCTTCTCCTTTCCACGTTGGTCGGGCCATTGCCGGTTTTATTGCTATGAACCTACAGGAGGTGGCCTGATTGTTGTCCAAAACGCCAAAGAGGCAGTACACTACTGCCCGCATGGATGTCACTTTCATGCTGTCACGGTGCATTGCCGGTCACCTCGCCCGGTTTCTTCAGGCTCCAGTACCATTGTTGGTCTTTGCGATATGTCTGAATTCCCAGCCGTTTTTTCACCACACGGACTGTTCTTTCAGCAATTTCATACTCGGCCATGAGGCTGAATATTTCTGTGGCCGGAACATCCCGTTCCCGCAGAATATTAGCCATGATATGCGCGGCTTCTTCCTGTTTGGTCTCGAACCCTCCTGCAGTTGCGCCCGAACCTTCACCCGCGTCAGCGGATATGAGTTCAGCGCGTGTTCTGCATCCGAGCCACTGGAATCCGGTAACAGGCCGGATCTCAAAGCGGATGTCCGCGCCCGGCGCTTCCAGGCTATTCTTTATTTGCATCACCGTCCGGATATCCGGATCCAGCGGATCCCGTTCCACCTGCAGGACGCTCCGGGCAGCAGCGACGATATCGATACTGCCCAGGCCGCGATAGAGCCCCTTAGCGCTTTCACGTTTATTCATATGTCCGATCAGAACGATAGCGCAGTCATATGCCTCTGCCCACATGCCGAGCCTGCGCATAAGTTTCCTTGCCCGGCCCGCAATCTGCAGGTCAGAGTCATTCGAAATATAAGCCTGCACAGGGTCTATTACCAGCAGTCGCGGCTCGAAGGCAAGGATTGCGTCCCGGATGCGCTCGTCATCCAGCGTCAGCCCGCCGTTGACCTCTTCGTTGATGTAGGCGACGTTTTTGCAGTTCGCGCCCATCTTCACCAATCGGGGCTTTATCGTATCACCTACGCCGTCTTCAGAGCACTGGTAGATCACACGCTGGGGCCGACCGAGAGCAGTGCCGTCAGGCAACGCCCCGCCGCGGGATATTTCCGCGATGAGATGGAGCATCATGGAGGATTTCCCGTCGCCGGGATCTCCCTGCAGAACGGTAAGTTTTCCATAGGCAATATAGGGGAACCAGAGCCAGCTGACTGTTTTGGTCTGTACGTCGCTGTAGAGCGAAAGCAGACTGGATGTTTCAGGCATGTGCTCTTCCCCCTTTCTGATAGGCAAATAAGGCCTACGGTGTGGTCATGATTATTATAGGCGCTATGACTGCAATCGTCTGTAAACTGGCAGTATGCACAAAATCCAAAATGTAAACTGGCAGTATACATTTTGGGGGTAAGACTGTCCAATAGTAGGAGCGCACAACGCTGCCATCTTAGACCCGGATTTGTAAGAGATTTGTATCAGAAAATTGAGTTGATTATTCTCCAGAGTGACGGCAATATACGTATGCTTTACGTGGGCCTCAGAAAGGAAGGTTATGAATGGCACTCGATTTTGCGAGCATCGGCTTGCGAATAAAGCATGCTCGTACTGAAAAAAACTTGACACAGGAAAAGCTGGCAGAAATGCTAGGCATAAGCAGAATTCAGATTGCCTATCTGGAGAACGGTGATCGTGGTATCAGCCTTGAAATGTTGGTTAACGTTTCCAACATCCTCAACGTTCCAATTGCTGAACTACTCGCAGATAGCTTGAATTCCACCGACAAAATAGATGATTCCGATTTGCGCTACATTCTTCTGGATTGCACCACACAAGAGGAGAAGATCATCACCAAAGCAGCGAAGGCGCTGAAAGCAATCCTCAGCGAACACGGTGTCTGACAGACACTGACGGACCCAACATAACAACGATACTGCCCGCGTAAGCCACAGCGGTTCCCCATGCATCCTGCATCATGGGGGGCTGTCTGTGGTATACGCGGTCCCCGAAAATGCTGTCCACCTGTCCACTTGTCCACCTTCCAAAACGCAAAAAATGCCCGGCGGCACTGCTCCCCACTCAGGGGAAGCAATGCCGCCGGGCAAAATAAATTTGACGATTGCGTCCAACTGGACGTCGACAGATCAGAAGCCGCATGAGATAATAGACTCGTGGTTCTCATGCACCTTGACAACTGAATACCTTTATTCGACTTTGCTGTACTTTCCGGACACCCAGCCTACCCTGTCGCCTACGGTCACGGCGTGCCAGCCATTTTCGGCAGTCGCCACATAGGGTAGAACTGTACCGTCCTCGGCAGCAGTGATCCGGGCGTACTTCGTATCATTACCGACGCGAATGTTCACCGTGCCGTTATCACAGGTGATAACCACCTTCTTATCGTCGCTGGTGGGCTCACCCCGCACAGGATCAGCGGGAGCCGGATCGGTCTGCAGCGGCGCATCCTTTTCCGCGATGGCCGCCATCAGGGCGGCATGGCTTTGGTCGCCGTACTTGCCGTCCTGCTTGATGCCCGCTTTCTTCTGGAAGGCCTTCACCGCCGCCTCGGTCTTGCTGCCAAAGATCCCGTCAGCCGTCAGGGACGCGCCGACCTGGTTCAGCAGTTCCTGCAGAGCCTTCACATCCGTGCCGGTGCTGCCGTTTTTCAGCAGACGGCAGCCCAGGGTGATGTTCTCTACAACATCGGGAGCATGAGTGCCGGTATCCGCATCGCCGTAATCGATGAACGGCAGCTTGTACCAGTTCAGCCAGCCGCGGCCCTTCACGGCGGTCTTCACGCAGCCGTAATTGAAGCCCTTCCATTCCACGGCATAGCCGTTGCCCACGTAGTACCCGGCATGACCTTCCTTGAACAGCGCCAGACCCGGAATCTCCGGCAGGGTGTCGATGCTGCCCCAGTCCATGCCCTTGCTCTTGGCATAGGAGAACATCCCGCTGGCGCTCTTGTCCGGGCAGCCGTTGGAGCCGTATTTGCGGGTGAAGGTCTTGTCCGTGCCGATGGCCTCCAGCACACCCTGTCCGCCATTGGACCAGGCGTATCCTTTGCAACCGCCGATGCAGTCTGCCACGACCTGCTTGTTGGCGATGTCCTGCTTGTAGCGTGAGGTGCGGCTGGAGCCGTAGTGGCTGGGATACTGGTTGGTTTTGCTGGAGAGCACGCTGTTCGTGGCCTTGTATACACAGGTTCCGTACCAATAGGGCGATTTTGCCTCCGCCATTTTCAGGCACCAGTCGGCGAAATGCTCATTGGTGAACGGAGTATTGATTCTCTCTGCCATCGTAAAATCCCCCATGAAATAAAATGGGGCGGCGGTTATTCGCCGTCGCCCTGGTCGGTCGTATTGGTTTCCTTGGTTTCTTCCTTCTCAGCCCTGCCGTGGAGCTGTTCCAGCACGTCCTTCAGCTTCTCAGGCACAGGCAGCCCCAGGTGGGAGGCATTCTCCAGGAGGGAAACGCCTTCGTTCGACAGGTAGAAGCAGATGATCGCCGTCCTGAGCGCGGAGCCGGTGCCCACCACGTGGGTGTCCAGGATGTGCCCCACACCCACCAGCGCAAAGATCAGTACCTTGCGCGCCACGCCCTTGAAGCCCACAGCCGAAGACAGGGTCTTGTCGGCGATGGCGCACATCACGCCGGTCAGGTAGTCCAGGGCAGCAAACACAATCAGCGCAATCAGCAGCCCATCCAGGCCGCCCAGGAAGTAGCCGAGCCATCCGCCCAGCGCCGTCACAGCGATCTGGATTTTGGCCCAGATCAGTTCAATGGAAAAATCCTTCATGATGATGTCCTCCTATAGTTGGTCGTTTAGCCTGCAATCATGCAGGAATGATGTAACAATGCAGAGAGATCATTCTCCCTGCAATAATGCAGAAATTGGGTTCTTCCTGCAGAGATGCTATTTGATCCAAAAACGGGCAAAAGAAAACCGCCCGCAGGCGGCGCGTCCCTGGTTCTGTTCACTTTTTTACCTCCCTCTATTGGCCGATCGCGACCCAGTCCACGTTCCTCGCTGTATTGAAACTGCCGCCCACGATAATCGTCGCTCCGGTCGTTGTTTTACTATGAACCTTCAGCGCGCCGTTATCACCAGACCAGTTGCTGCCAGTGGTGGAATAAGTCACGATGACGCAGGGCACCGAAGTGAATCCCGCCGAAGCGTAGTTGATTGTCAGAGCGCTGTTTCCGGAAACGCTGCCAGAACCATAGGCGACCTTGAACGGTAGGCGTGCCATGGCCACCGTCCCTGCGTTCAAATTACTGGCGTTGTTCGCACCGATGTTTGACCGGGCTGTGGCCGCATTCGCTGCCCCGGTGCCGCCGTTGGCGATGGGGACAGGCGTCGGCATGCCCGCATGGAACATCCGATAATTCCCCCACGTCCCGTTGTCCGCCACACGTAGCATCACCGCATTATCCAGGCTGTTTTCATAGGTTTTGGTGCGTACCTCCAGCATGCGGCGGTTGTTCCCTGCTGCGTCCTCCCACGCGGCGAATGAGGATGCTCCAAGATAGCTGCCCTCGAAGACCGTGCGGTTGGCCGTATCGTTATAGGTGGGCTTCAGATACACGGAAGGATAAAGATACGACTGGATCGTGAGATTTCCGGTCATGGTATCGCCGCTCTTTTTCACAGCGCCCAGTGCAGCCAGCGCGGCGGCGGCAGTTGTCGCTCCGGTGCCTCCCTCGGTAATGGCCAACGGAGTGGACAGCGCCAACGGCCATCCAAATTCCACGTGCCCCGATTCCTCCGCCACTTTTCCGAAGGCAATGCCTGTGCCGTCTGCCAGGATGTCCATGATCACGCCCTTGGTGCCGATGCTGACCGCCTGCTCGACATAATAGAAATAGTCGGACAGACGGACCTTCAGGTCGAAGCTGGACAGAGCGTCGTAGGTCTGGGCTAATAGCTTATCCGTAGCGCTCAGGCTGTAGGAGGTGATATCCATCGTTTCCGCGACCGACCAGGCCGTCGCGGATGTCAGTTTGCAGTAGACCACGCAGGAAAGCGCGTTCTTATTGCTCAGAGCTGTGACGCCGCCCTGGAAAGAATACCGGACTTTGGTACCGTCCACCTGGGCAGCGGAACCGTCGCTATTACAGCGCTCCGCCTTGAACTGACGGATGGAGGGGTAGGCATAATCCAACACATAAAAGGTGCTGCTATGCGTCGCGGTTCTGCCCCGGCTGTCGGTCACCACGACGGTCATCGTCATATCCCCAGCGGCAGACAGCTTCTTTGTCGCAGTGAACGATGCTGCGGTATAATTGACGCCATCCAGCGAGGTACGGTAAGAAGATATCATGCTCCCATATGCGCCAGCTGCGGTGATGGACACCGACATCGTGCTGAGCAGCTTCACGAAGGAGCCGATCTTCTCATTGACCGTGCTGTTCGTGTCAGTCACCGTCACCGAGGAAATACTCGGTACGACTGATGCGGGCACATTCAGTGTCACTGTGCAAGTCCGTGATCCTGTCAGCACACCGCCGTTGTAGCTCTGGCAGGTAATGGTGCAGATGCCACTGGTCGCATTGGGGATCTGGCTGGCCAGCGTCAAAGGCGGCGTCCATGATACCGATGCGCCAACGTTCGTAGCGATTGTCCCGCTGCTACTCCCGAAGGAGTACAGCAGAGTGTGCGTCGTGCTGGTGCTGACGCGGTTGGTGTAGATCGTCACCGCGCTGCCCATGTTCACCACTGCCGACGAAACCGTCGGCGAGGATACCGCTTCCTCATACGTGATCGTAATCGTAACGGCTGACAGCTGCAGATAGTTATAGGAATACCCCTGCCCGGAAGCGCTGGGGTACGGGTTATAGATCGTGAAGGTATTATTCCCCTGGCTGATGTAAGCAGCCATGTTGTTGAAAAGGGTGCCTGTCATCTGGTACGAGGTCGTGTTTCCGTAGAACGACCCGTCAAACGTTCCCAGCGCATCCCCCACATAGCCAAATCCGGTCACGCCCGAAACGATGCTGTTCTGATACGTAGCTTTTCGCAGATATACGGTCTTTGTGCTGCCCGCGCCGTATCCCGATTTGGAGGCCTCCACCGTCAGCCAGATCCCGGTGATCACCTTTCCGCTCAGGTTCATGCCGGAAAAGCAGATGATGCCCACGTAGTTGTAGCTGGAATCGTAGAACTCCTGAGAAGCGTAGCCGTTCTTCGCGTTCGAGCTCGATCCCGTTTTTCTGGTACACATGGATGCTGCGTATGCTACGGTTGTCGCCATATCTTCTCCTTCCCCGGCGTCAGCCGTTATAGATCAGGGAGAGATTCCCATTGCTCTGGGGTTCAAAGGCAAACTTGCCGATGATCAGTTTTGTCAGAATCTCAGCCTGCGTCACGTACAATTTGTTGTTGCTGAGGTAGGCCACCTCGGTATCGTTCATATAAAAAGCCAGGCGGTCATTGACCACCCGGAAGGTGAAGGGGTTCCCCGTTTTGCCGATGGAAAGACCGTCCTCGCCAAAGGACATATAGGTGCGGAAAATGGCCAGCTCGTCCTCCGTCGCCTCATGAGCGTTGGTCAGATCCTGCTGCAGCTGATTGATCCGGGTCACCGCCCAGGTGTAATTGCTCTCTGACTGTTCTGATAGGGTTGATACCCGTTCGGTCACCTGGTTCATATCGCTGGCCAGGGCATAGGTCGCCTGCACCTCGGAGCGGATGCTGTCGCCTTCGTTGCTGATCTGCGCCCGGACTGCCGCCAGTTTTGTTTCCAGCGATTCCTCAGCGTCCTCCGGCGCAGCGGAATAATCCGTCGCCCGGTTACCCTTCTCCAGCTTAAGCCAGTAGACCGTAGTAGTGCCCGGGCTCGTATCCCCTGTCGGATCCCGATAGATCAGGATGTCCGCATTGTCTGGGGCGTCATCCGGGCCTGCGCCAGAAGCATATGATGCCACGAAGGTAACTGTTACTGTTTGCCTCGCCACGTCGTCCAGCGGAATCGTAGCCAGCGTATGATTCCCGTTTGACGTCCTGACCGTGATCCGCGAAAGATCATCTGAGGAAATGGAAAGCGAAACAGTATATTCTTCACCCTCCACCATCGGCTCGGATAACGCATACCGGGCAATGATGTCTGCAGTTCCTGTCTGCTCCGATCTGGAGTCCAGCGCATAATTTCGGCCGCCCAGCTCCAGATTGTCAATCGCTTCCTGTGCGCCTTCGGCTGTCACATACGCTTCATAGCTGATCTCCGTGACCGTTTTGAACGCGCCCTTGTAATAGCGGTACATCGGATGCTCCGGCGCGAGGACCGCATTGACGGTCGTGCTCATGAGGCCGAGAAGGATATAGGTGTAGCCGTCATCCGTCGTAGGGATCTTTGTGGTCAGCACACCGGCCGCCGGGGTGAACATCTTCCCGTTCAGCATGCCTTTGATATAGACGGGACTGCCTGCCGTGCCGGAAAAACCTGATACAGTATTCGCCAACGAGAAAGCTGCGCCATAACAGATATAATTGTTCGTCTGTGTCAGTGCGCTGGCTGTGTAGGCGGTGCCCACATACAGGATCGGCCTGGTCACATCAAAAGCAGTCGTGGACAGCAGGATCAGCTTCCCTGCGCTGTTGAAGACGCCGATCCTGCCCGCCGCGATAGCCCCGATGGCAGTTACAGATGCTTTGTACTGAACCCGATCATATGTGTTCGTGGTCGTATCCTGGGATCGGCTAATCCACCAGCCAGTATAGGTGCTGCTGCCGATGGTGACGTTTTCCCGGTATACCATCGTGACCAGATTGCCCGCCGCCACATGCGTTCCGCACCGGGTTGTGCCGCCAATGTACACGTTTTTCGCACCGGTGGTTGTACCATCGGCCAAGGTCAGGTTAAGGGTGGCGCTGGCCGCGCTGGCAACGGGGAGCCAGTACAGAATCTGCTGCTTATCCTTCAGCTCGGAGAAGGAAGCCACGCCCTTCCACGCCGCCGTCGCTGCGGTCTGCGTCCCGACGATGACCTCCGCCGCGGCGTCCGAAAGATCGGCGATCGTAAACTGCGCCTGCGCAATCATGGCTCACTCCACCTCGCAGACAAACACCGTTTTGGTATCCACATCGTCCCCGTCCACATAGATGACTTTGCCCGTCGCGAAAGCTTCTCCGCCGTCCAGCGGATTCCCATCCTTATCCCGGCGGTACCAGGTATAGTTCTTTTCATGCTTGTAGGTGGCGTTGCTGGTGACATCCGCCCAGGCTGATCCGGAGTAGCGCATGAGCTTTGTGGTTGCGCCGGAGGACTGGATCTGATAATAGAAAGCCCCCGTAGCAGGAGACGAAGGCGCGGTCGTCGAGTAGGTCGTCGATTTAAGCGGATCGACCTCCCTGCCGTTCTGCCAGAGGCGGCAGATCAGGCAGGTCTGGCCAACGGTGTTTTTGAACACATCCCCGGCGGTGGAGTCGATGTCCGCCTGGTAGTTGTCGGTCTTATCCACCAGCGTAATGACGTCGCTGTAGGTTTTGGAGTTATAGGTCATCGTGCAGCGGAAGGTGCCGGTGCTAACCACATCTGATCCGCTGACCGTATAGGTCGCCGCCGTCGCGCCGGAGATATTGGTCCACGTACCCGATGCATACTTCGCCCACTGGTATGTCGCCCCGGAGCTGATAGCAGTGCTGCCGTCATACGCCTGTACATTCAGTGGCAGGGTTCCATTCTGATTGACGAAAGTCGTGCCGTTCGGCGCATACACAGTGAACACAACCGCGTTCTGGCCAGCCGCGCCGGTGGCCCCGGTATTCACCTTGCTCCACTGAATCTGCAGGGTGGTGCTGATAGGCGAAGTAACGGGAATGGACACGACGCCGTTTTGCTGGCCTGACCCGCCCAGGGTAGCGTTGGCCGTAATGGTGATCGTCAGAGGAATCTCATTGCTGGATGCGCTTCCTGCGGTCACGCTCATGCCGGTAGGCATCCCGGTCGGTGTGCCAACTGTCGGCGTGACCTTCGTAGTGCCCGTATAGGCCACCACTTTGCAGGTCTTGGTGGTCGCGGCCACTTTGCCATCCTTGTTCGCCGCGAACGTGATGTTCTCGTTCGTCAGGAAAACCGTCGAGGCGTCCTTGCCCGCCCCACCCGCGGTGCCGTCCGTGACCTTATAAATGGAGGTCGTGTCGCCAATAGCGGTGTCCGATGTAGTGATCCGGATCGTCGCGGATTCACCCACCCAGATGGCATGCGTCGGCTTCACGATCAGAGTGGTGCCGGTGATAGACGCGTTATCGCTGGTGGTCGGATAGTCCGTCCATGCGCCGGAGCTGTTCTTGTACTGCCACTTGCCCATGGTCACGTTCTGCAGGTTGGCCGTCAGCGTGATCTGCGCCGGGGAGGCTGTTCCGGCGGTGTTATATTTGAACACCTGCTCGCCGCTGATCCAGGCACTCTTGGCATTTTCGCCAGTACTGATCAGGGCAAAGCTAATGTCCGCCGTCGCGTTGATCGTCAGGCCGGTATCCGGATCCGCGTAAGCCACATAGGCAATATACGTCAAAAGGCCGCTGGCGATGGAGGCGAGCTTGTTCTGATTGACCGTCAGGGTGTTGCCGCTGACGGTTTCCCCCGCTGCCAGCGCAGCTTCGGAGCCGGAGCCTTCTTTCCTTTTATAAGTGATCGTCAGGGCGGTATTGTTCAGCGCGATCGCCGTCTGATTGGCGTACACCACCGGGGTAATGACCAGCTTTCCCGCCGTGGTAGTCCAGTCAGGGTTGTACGCGCTATTGTTCACATCATGGATCTGCGTCCGGGGTTGATTAGCTCCAAGATAACAGGAAAGGCTTTTGCCGTCCGAGAGGTCGAT
Source organism: Clostridia bacterium (assembly GCA_017395065.1). Classification (GTDB taxonomy): domain Bacteria; phylum Bacillota; class Clostridia; order Christensenellales; family Aristaeellaceae; genus RUG14130. The sequence goes on from JAFPWH010000051.1 coordinate 15,501, forward strand.
GATTGTTTTGGAGCCCGTTGCGATGATAGCCATCAGGACACCTCCTCGTCATTTGCGGTCGGGATATCGGCTTCCGGGATTTCATGCCAGTTATCAGGGCTGTCGTGAATCCCCAGATAAACCTGAGTGGAATAGGTCTCTCCATTCGTCAGCACCATGCCGTCTGACGCGGTGAGCACTTTGATTTCAATTGTTTTCTGTGTCATCCTGCAACAGTCCATCCTTTCTGTGTAGCTATGGCGATTTCTTCCGGCGTCAGCTTAAGCCGGTTGATCTTCCCCACATTCACTGTTCGTGTCGTTGTGGTTTCCTGCAGCTTATCAAAGAGTGAAAGCAGGCTTTCCCTGCTCAGGCTGTACCAATAGTTGATGTTCAGGTTCCCGTTCTTCAGACGATAGAAATTGCACTCCTTCACCGTATATCCGGAGGCAGGAGTGGTATAGTTGACGTTCGTTACATTTGACAGGTCCAGACTATCAGGAAATATAAGCTCTTCCATATTGAAGCATTCCGCCAGCAGGTTATAGATACCACCCAGTTGGAAGTGACTCGCATTCCATTGCGACAGGTCCAGGCGTCTCATACTGTATGGTCCGGATATCATGCTGCCAATCGTCGTAACAGCCCAATTGGACACATCCCATTGGCCGATTCCAGCTGCATTTTCGATTTTTTGGCACCCTAAGAGCATAGACTCGCAATTCACTACTTCCCACTTGCTCGTATCCCAGCCTGACAAATCCACATTCTTCAGCGAATAACATTGATAGAAGAAGGCATTGATATAAGTGACCCTCCAATTCGATGTATTCCACTGATCAATACCGATAATCTCCTCCAGAGATCGGTCTGAGCTGAAGGTCGACCGAGTATCCGCTATCGTCCAATTTGTTGTATCCCAGGCGGTCAGGTCAAGCCGTTTTATAGAATACATATTCTGGAACGTGTACCGGAATCCTGACGCGGTGAGGGGCCAATTCGAGGTGTTAAATGGAATATGAAGTTCTTTCAGATTCCAGCAATTAACCCAGCAGTTTTCCATTGAGGTCACCCGCCAGTTGGATGTGTCCCAATGGCTCAGATCCAGGCTCTGCAAACTATTGCAAGCATTGAAGGTACTGACCAGGGACGTAACAGCCCAGTTCTTCGTGTTCCATGTGGACAGATTCAATTCTTTCAGCCTGACACAATTCTGGAAAGTGTTACCCATATTCGTTACGGCCCAGTTTGTTGTGTCCCACTGGGATAGATCCAGTCGTTCAAGCGAATAGGCTCCTACGAACATATTTGATAGCGTACCAATTGCCCAGTTGGAAGTATCAAGCGCATCGATCCCTACAATACAGCGCAGATTACGGCAATATGCAAACATCGTATTGAAAGAAGTCGGTCTCCACCCGGACGTGTCCCATCCAGTCAGATTGATTTCTTCCACGGACAGGCATGAGTTGAACATGTCACTGAAATTAGTTACTGCCCAGGAAGATGTGCGGAAACTGCTTAAATCAATATGTTTCAGGCTCATACACCATTTGAACAGGGATTGCATTGCAGTGACAGCCCAGCCAGAAGTGTCCCATGTGCCGAAGTCAACCGCCTTCAGGCGATAGCAGTTTAGGAACATATTGGGCATGGTTCGCACAACCCACTCTGTCGTATCCCAAGCCAGGGAAGCCTTTTCCAGACGATAGCAATCCTGATACATGCTGCTCAGGCTGGTCACTTTGCCTGAACCGGGCAGTAGATTATCCCTCTCAAGCCATATGGTTCCCATACTGGTGTAGGATTGGTTTGTACTGATGCTGGAAGACAAGTCGGTCACATACGGCAAAACGCCCCTGCGTTCCACCATCGGCTGCATGTTGTTCTGCATGCAGTTGTTAGTGTTGTTATCATTACAAGCCAATGAACATCGTGTGATATGGCCGGAAGAAGACACCCGCCACAATTGCACCATTCCGTTCGCTTCATCAAGGGACTCGCGGAAATATTCACCCCGGTTCATCTCTGCGGAATAGTCAGAAATAAAAAAGCCATTCTCCAAGTGGCCCCGTTCTACCATATAGCTTTCAGCCGATAAGGCCAGTTGCACATACAGCCCTATCCAACCATAACCTCTCGTCTTGCTGAGATCATAGGTTAGATATACCCCGTCAAAGCTATCCGGTATTTCGATGCTGTCAAGATCAGGCCACCCATCAGGCCGCGTCCATTCAGGATCATCCTCCCGAATGACGGTATCGATGCTTTGGTCTAACCCCGTCCTGATTGCCCTGATCTCATCCGGCATATTCTCTGGCAGCAGAAGGTTGTCATTCAGCCGCATTTCCCGTACCGCATCAGCGATACCGGTCAGCGTTTCTTTTTGAATAATATACTGATCATTCGTTTCACTCATCAGAAGCTCACCCCCTCTGCAGCGGGATAGGAATCATGAACAGCGGAGATAATTTCGGACATAGTCGGAACACCAAGCATAGACTGAATAGCCGCTTTAGCCTCCGTGGAGTATGTTCCAAGTTTTTCTGTGCTATTGGCTTCATCATGGCCAGCGGCCTTAGCAAGTCCATAAAAAACTGCTTCGTGCTGGTTTTGTGGAACAAGCACCTGACAAGCACGCGCACCCTTTTTTATATCTGCGCTTGTCGGCATAATTGTTTTCAGGGTTCCATCACTTGTAATGGCAATGCCATATGCGCCTGCTCCGATTTTCACGACGCCCAACGTGCCGGATCCCACAGGGATATTTGCGGATCCATTTGCCACAACGCTCTGTCCGTTCACTTTCACATCCAGTACCGGATCGGCCTGTGGGGTAACATAGATATTGTTCTTGTCATACTCAACAGTGACACCGTCAACAGTAATCGCCCCATTTGCTACGAGTTCGGTATATTGAGATTGGGAAAGATATACGATGCTTTTTGAATACTCCGACATCGGTGTCACTCCTTACGTTATTGGCGTCCCATCACCATATTCTGTTTCATAAACGCTGCCCTCGATCGGTAAGATTTGATTGCCGTTTGCAGCAAGGAGCGGTCCCCATACAGCATGGTTTTGATAACCGTCGATCAAATCTTGCCATACATACAGCGTTCCGGGCTTTGTCGGATGCTTAAGCCAGCAGTTACTATAGAACCAGAGCGCAACAGCCGGTAAAACATATCCATATCGCAGAATCACGATGCAATCCGCATTCTGTTCAAAGCAATATGAAGTGCCCGTAAAACCGCTTACGATGCTCCTGTTCCCCAAATCAGTGCATTTAAGGTTCTGGTTTGAATAAAAAGCATCGCTCCCAATCTGGGTGACCTCAGGGGCAATGACATAGTCGATACTGCAATCCCTGAAAGCATTGTTTCCGATCGTTTTTAGCTTGGGAAACGGGCGCGCCGCAATTTTATGGGAACAATATCGAAAGGCTTCTGACTCCACTGTTTCAACATTTTCAAAGTTGATACTTGACAGATTCCGGCAATTGTAAAAGCCCCTGTAGCTTACTCTCGTAACGCCGTGACCAGTTATGTTTATGATAGGAAAGCAAGAAAAAGCATTATCCGCTATGGTGGTTACCTCATCAGATAAACATATATTGTTGAACATGGACAGGTCTTCCGTTCCTTGCGCAACTTTGTCCCAGTTCAAAAAGGCGCGATGTGATACCCCGATTGCCTTGTCTCCGAGATATATCATATCAGTCTCACCACCCTCAAGCCTTCTTCTATGCCGAGCATTGCTTTAATAGCTGTTTGAGCTTCTGCAGTATACTGACCACCAGGCAAGGTACTACCCTTCTCATCAACCCCGGCAGCTTTGGCTAAGCCATAAAAAACGGCTTCGTGTTGCTTCTTGGGGACAATAGGATAATAATTCTGCTCTCCGGCCTTTATCAGACTCGATGGTGCAGGAACCAATGAGATATTACCTGCAGTTGTCATGGCCAAGCCTCGATCTACTGGTACCTTGACCACACCCGGCCGTGAGTCATTAGCAATCGGCACTATAGCTACACCTTCCTGCAGGATCGATGCCCCATCGATCTGGACATCCTGTACTGGAGCATCCGGAATATCCTCCGATGAAACTGCTCCGATCATTGCGCGAATTGCCATTTTTGCCGCCTCGGTATAGACTCCAAATGTAGCTTCTGAGTCTTTTTCATCCGCTCCCGCTGCTTTCGCCAGTCCATAAAACACGGATATGTGCTGTCGTTTCGGCATGATTGGTCGAGAATTGTGAGTCCCTTCCTTAATCTCAGAGCCGGTGGCTGGATAGGTGCTCAATAATCCTCCAGCATCGACATATAGACCGCCAGCTGTATCAACTTTTACCACACCGGGCACCATCCTGTTGATTTGGGGATAATCTGTATTCTTGACATAGTCTGCCAGATCAACCTTCTCAGCTGCCAGCCCAGCGATGTCGTCCTTATCCTCTTCGGTCAAGACATAGTCATCGCCCTTTTCGCCTTTCGGGCCCCGGTTCCCCTGCGGTCCCACGCCACCGATGATCGTAACAGTAAAACCGTCTTCTGTAGAAACGTCGATGATCGGCTCGTTCAGATCGATATTGATGATATTATCAGTCAGGATGATTTCTGCCTTCATCGCTTATCCCTCCGCCGTGACATCCTGCACGATGGTCAGGCTGCCCATGAGCAGGGTGTAGATATCGGTACCGACCCCGATTTGCAGATCATAGGCGTACTTCCCAGCGGTCACACCGCTGGTATCCTCCGGAGCCACCCGTACACGATAAGTTGTATCATCGACCTTTGTGATGCCATCGGCCATGGACTTCTGGAAGATGAACACCTCGTCGGATGCCTTTTTCTTCACGGTGAAGTACAGGCTGCTGATCGTCGCGCCGTCCAGATCGGACAGGCGAACATCGAAGGACAGGGTGTCGCCCCTGACCATGGAAAGATTCTGTGTGGCGGTCATATCGTCACCCTCCTCATAATCGGTCGCAAAAGCGTCGTCGCTCAGTTCGCAGGTATAGGTCGCGCTGTAGAGAATATCCTGAACCGACAGCACAATGCCCTTCATGCCAACGTGAGCGGCATCCCACAGGGCATCGGCGGTGCTGTCGGAGGAAACCCGTTTCCATCGGAAAAAGGAAGCATCCAGTGTGTCGGTCACGTTTTCGCTGCCATGCCAAACACGCACAGTCAGCGCGGTACTTTTGATATCCTCAGACAGCAGGTCGGATGTAGAGACGATCTCCAGCCGATACCCGATCAGCTGATCCATATCGGAGTAAACCTTCTCCACCTGCTGGTTGATGCTCACGTTGCTGGACAGGTCCAGGGACTTCCCCACGTCAGCGGCCAGGTGCTGTGTGGTGATCACGCCCGCCTTGATATTGCTGCCCTCGATCGTCCGGGCAGCGATCTTTTCGCCCGTGATCGTGCCAGAAAGAATCTCATTCGCCGTGATCGTGGCGGCGGCGATCTGCTCCGCCGTAACCGACCGGGCTACCAGCACCGTACCGCTCAGCTGCTCCCGGTATTTTTCATCTTGGAGCTCCTGCATGGACAGCCCGGACGCCTGGGCGTTGATCTCATAGATCAGGCCGTCGTCGCCCCGGATAATCAGGCGCTCTGTAGCCAGAGTACCGGAGGTGATCACATCGGCGTTCAGGGAGACAACCTTTGCGTCTGTGATGCTGGCGTCCGCAATCTGCGCCGTACCCACCGCTCCCTGGGCAATCAGGGCGGCCGTGATCGCACCCAGCGCGATTTGTGCCGTATCCACAGCGGCATTTGCGATCTGCGCATTCGTGATCGCCGCTTCCGCAATCTTCGCTGTGGTCACTGCCAGGTCGGCAATCTTTCCGGACGTCACCGCGAGGTCAGCGATTTTGGCCGTCACGATCTGACCGTCCAGGATATGTGCCGTGACAATCGCACCATCCTGAATGTTGGCTGTGCCGATGGCCGCTCCGCCGATCTTCGCATTCGTGATCGCTGCGTCCGCGATCTTGGCGGTATCAATGGCACCATCTTCGATATGCGCACGATGGATTGCGCCTTCCACGATTTTGGCATGGGTAATCGCGCCGTCGTGGATATTGGCTTCCTGGATCTCGCCCGCGCCGATGTGGGCGGATGTGATCACGCCGTCCTCGATCTGAGCAGCGCCAATCGCAGCGTCACTGATCTTTGCCCGGGTAATGGAGGCGTCTTCGATCTGGGCAATCCCGATCGCACCCTCTGCGATCTTTGCCCGAATCACAGCGGCGTCCTGTATCTGCGCGGTGCCGATGGCCGCTTCGCCGATCTTCGCCTGGCTGATGGCCGCGTCCCGGATGTGGGCTGTGTCGATTGCCGCCATTTGGATCTGCACCGCGCCGACAGACCCACTCTGCAGCGCGCCGCTGCCGACGGAATTGATCGCCAGCTTGCTGCCAGTTATGATCCCGCCGGGAAGCTGCCGGGCGGAGATCGTGTTCCCCTCCACCGTGTCGGCCACGGTGCCCAGCGTCATGCTGGTGTATTTCTTCGTCAGGCAATCGTAGGTGTACTGCGTCATCCGCATGGACACCCATACCCCGATCCGGGGTGCGATTACCTGTACGGCATCCCCCAGATAGATATTCTGCAGAAAGCCGTATTCCCGGTACTCTTCCGTCTCCGCGCAGTTGATGAAATCCACATTCAGGGTAACTGTCGGGACATCGCAGCCAGCCTCGAACTCTGCCTGAGCGGCCTTCCGCATATCGGCAAAGCACTGTTCCCTGGTTTTCTTATCGTCCCCATCCGTTTTCTCTTTGGCATCCGATACCGCCAGGTGGATCCATTTGGGATGGGTGTAGTTTCCAATCAGCGGACTATCGATATACAGTTCCGGCAGGTAGAGTATGTTGCCATCCGCGTCCTCGCCGGTAGGCATGATCCGGGTGACGACGTCCGTCAGGTCCACATCATAGGAAATGCCCAGCAGGTTCTTTGCCTGCCGGATCTGTACGTTGCTGTCCTGACCGACACGCTTAACGACGAACACATCCCACCAGTCCCGCGTCAGCTCCCCGGCGTACTTCTCAATGACGCCGCCCTCGCCCAGCAGAGCGTCCACGGGATTGACGTTGACGAATTCCACTTCCTCCGCCGTCCCGTCCAGATCGGAATAGAAGGTGAAATCGTGCTCCGACAGGCAGGAGGAAGACAGTGTACGCACAACAGAAGCCCCCACCGCTGAGGATGAGGGCTTGTAGGACTGGATCATATTGTCGAGGAGATCGTAGAAGATATGCCGGGCATACACGGTGATCTTATCCAGCTCAGGCACCACCCGGTAAATGCGAAAAGGCTGATCCCGGAGCTGGCGCTCCTCCACTGTGGAAGAAACCGCCTGCGAGGCAGAGCCTTCCCGGTGATCGAAGGTGAGGTAATCTGTGCTCATGTAGCCGTGCTTGCCGTCCGGCGCAGTCACCTCATACCAACTGCTGTTCGTTTTTGCAATCAGCTGTACGAAAGAGCCTTTTTTGTAGGAAGCAAGGATTTTGTATTTCGTACCGGGGCCGGAACGGAGCCTCAGGGTACCGCTTCTGGTAGTAATCTTATAGATCTCCGTACCGCTGTCGTCTCCTGGGGCGGAAAAATTTACCCTCGGCGTCATGGCCGCAGGCACCGGCGCGCGGAGGATGCACCCCTCCACCAGCCGACGCCACTTTCCGTCTTCGTCTATGGGATGAGACAGTTCCAGCTCGTATTCACCGTTCAGTGTCTCGGTCACGATGGCAGTCAGCGGAGCGAGAACCCCATTGCCGTTGGTGGAAAAATCCGTACAGTCGGCTGGATAAACACAGATCATGGCTCTCACCTCCAATCTCAATCAGTAAATTTACTGCTGTTTTAATTGACTTATCAACTGCTCTATGGTATGATAAAGGCAGAAAGGAGCGACGCCTTATGTCTAATGTCATCAGCGCTATCCGTGACACTGTCCCGATTGGTCAGTTTAATCGCGGCCTGGCAGGCAAGGTCTTTGACGAGGTCAAGCGCACTGGGCCGAAAGTTGTCATTAAAAACAATATGCCCGAATGCGTGCTGATCTCCCCGGAGGAATACGCCGCAATGGTAGACGAAATCAATGACGCCCGTCTTCTCGCCATCGCATCGGTCCGGATGGAATCCTTTGATCCCGAGCATCTTATCTCCGAAGAAGAGATGGATCGCAGGCTGCATATCACAGAGCAGGAATTGAACGATTCGGCTGAGGTGGACTTTGAATGAGTTGGAAAGTCATCTATCTGCCAGAAGTCGAAAAAGACCTGAAAGCTCTGGCGCATAATCAAGTCATTACCGTTAGAAAAGCGATCAACAAAGTCAAGGAGAATCCTCTTCCGCAAGCCGAAGGCGGATACGGCAAACCGCTTGGAAACAAGCACGGCACGAACCTGACCAACTTTCTGAAAATCAAACTTCGCGGCGAAGGCATCCGCATTGTCTACAAGCTGATCCGGACGGAAACGAGTATGCTTGTTGTCGTCGTTGGCGTCCGCGAGGATGAGGAAGTGTACGAAATCGCACAGGCTCGCAGAATCAGGAACAATCTTTGAACGAAAGGCTCCGCTCTTATGAAGTGCGGGGTCTTTATCATAGCTGTCTCCAATTCGGTTTGATGACCACCCTCGTCACGTTTCCCGTCCACGACACGCCGTTTGCGCCGGGCTTCAGCACAGGGAAATCGCCCGTCATGTGATCGTTCATAAGCGTGTTCCCCTGATAGGCTTCCTTCAAATCGCAGTCCACCACGATACTCCCCGAGATGTTCTCCAATTCCACGATCGTTGTCCCTACCATGAGCGTGATATCCCCCGAGCCATACACCGTGATAATCGGCTCAGCGTACGCGCTGCCGGGATTCGTGATGAGTGTTCCGGATGTTGTTACTGTGATATCAGCTACATTCTGCTGATACCAGAACGGAAAGCAGCGGAAGTTCACAACGAAGCTGCAGTGCGGATTCCCCCGCAGTACCTTTTCAAAGGGGATCTGGTTGACGATTCGTGCCTTGTAGTATCCGCCGGTTCGATTGGCGAAGGTCACCGTCCCGCCGCCCTTCAACCAGGCGGCTATGGCAGAAATCTGCGCCGGATCCGAGATAAAGCATGTCGCCGTCAGAATCAGATCGTCATATACATCGTCCCCCTCCAGCTGTGTCAGGCTGCCAGGCCTGCCCGGCACATTGGTCTGCGTACTGCGTTCTGCCGGAATGGTAATCGGCGGCTGCTCGGAAACATGGATACCATACTGACGGCAGTCCACACCGTTCCAGATAAAAAAGTCCTGCATAGATCCTCCAATACTTCAAAGGACCGCCCTGCTGCGGACGGCCCTTCGGGAGCGCTGTACTCAGCCTTCTATCTTGCGAAAACGATCAATCCCATGGATGCATGCCAGAGTCGAATTGTTCTGCCAGTGAATATGCGTCTGACCGGCATCATCCACAAAAAGCACCTCTCCGCGCAGTCCTGGAACCATATCCTTTCGCGGTTCGCCGATCATTTCAATCAGCTCCACCTTCGTTCCGGGCGGATAATCCTCCCGGAGCTTTTTCAACACTTCTGGCCTGATCTGCATCATGAATCCCATATCCACAACCTCCTTTGATTTGGGGTAGTGACATATATCCTCTTCTTCCGCATAAAGTCAAGTAAAATCATGCCATGCGCAGGCCTCGTCCTCGCTGCTGCCTGCGTGTCAGGCTGGCAATCTCAATTGCCAAGGAGCGGATATCCTGCTCATCCCGCACATAGAAATTGCTGCCGGAAAAGCTGATGGACGAATTGCTGTTGTAGGTGCGGCTGTTGTCCGTCTGCGTATACCCGATAGAGCTGTCTTTGGCGGCATCCGTCAGGAACCGCGCGGCGTTGGAGATCGTCCTGGCCTGCTTCTGCGCCTCCCGGGTCACGCCTTCGCCGAAGCCCTTCATCGTCATCTCGCCCACCTCATCCCGGAAAACACGGGAAGGCGAGCTGATTTTGAGGGCGCTCTTCGCTGCGCTGACAGCGCTTTTGGCAGCGTTCCGCATAGCAGCAACAACAGAATTCTGGCCGCTGCGAATACCGGCAGCCAAACCGTTCATAGCGTTCACACCAATCGAGCGCAGTGTCGTTCCCGTCAGGGCAGCGGATACAGCGCTTCTTACTTTGGCCGCAATACCCGTCCCGGCAGGAGTCATATCGTACCCGGACATGGCAGCGGCCACACCGGACGCAACGGTCACCCCGTAGGGTGCCAAAGATTCTGCTGTCAGGGAACCGGATACCGCCTGCTCTATGGCCGCGGCGAGGGATGCGCCCGCAGTAGAAAAGTCATACCCGGTCATACCCTCGCCTATACCAGCAGCCACATATTCACCGGCGGGCTTCATCCTTTCGGACGGGCTGTTGATGACCAGCGCGCTGTTAATCGCGGTCTCCAGATTGGTCGCCAGCGTTTCAGCGCTGGTATCCCATCCAGCGGCGGTCATGCCCTCGGCGATGCCCTCGGTCACGTTCTGCCCGACGCCCACCGAATCCAGATCCTTGATAAACTGCAGGATCTTATTAACGTTGTCGATGTCCTCCTGACTGACCGCCTGTCCCTGCTGGATGGCGGAGACAACCTCGGCCACATAAGTCGACAATTCGGCTACCTTTTCCGGGCTGAAGTCAGAGATCATCGATTCGCCGAGAATCTTCAGGCGGCTGGCATCGCTGGTCAGCCAGGCAAAATCAAAGAAACCAGGATTTTTGAACTTGTCGATTCTTTTCTCCGCAGCGTCAATGAACCCCATGAGTGTGGTAGGGATTATTCCCGCCGCCCTGCCCAGGGCAGTCACACCCAGCTGATCCACTTCCGCCACCTGCTCCCGCATTTCCGCGATGGCTTCCGGCGCGCCGGTAATCTCCGTGGTCAGGAGAATATGCATTGTGCCGTCCTTATCCAGGATGGCCACATCCTCCGGCTTCAGCATATCCTGGGTAATGGCAGTAACGGGGATTTCTTCCCCGTCCTTCCAGTACTTGACCCCGGATTCGCCCAGCACATTGGAAGGGTCCTCGTAGACTTCGCTCAGCCGGACAATGCCTTCGACTTCCACCTTGTTTTTGCTCAGCCAGCGGCGGTATGCCAACAGGTCATATCCAGCCAGTCCGACGGTCACGTTCAGCGTTGGGCGCTTGACGCCCTCCGCTTCTTTGTACTCCGTGATGTAGGCGGTGAACTCCTGAAGCAGCGCGGATTTGTCACAGCCTGTCGCCTCCGCGAAGGAGGAGACAATGCCTTCGATCTGATCCGGCTTCAGGGCGGTGATGTCCACCTTCTCCGCCTGCGCGTATTTCACGACCATGCCCACGACATCCGAGGGCGTCAGCGCGGCTGTGGAAGCCCCGCCGTTGATCTCCTCATACGCCATGACAAAGGCAGTCACCGCCGCAGGGGTCAGCTTGGATGTATCCACGCCCGTCTTTTCGAGGTACTGCATGACATAAGCCGTAATATCACTGGGCTTAAGCAGGGAAACATCCGTGCCCTCCGCCAGTTCCTTGTAGGCGGCGACCATTGCCGTGATGTTGGTCGGGTTCAGCGAGGAAACATCCGCGCCGGTGGTCGCCTCGGCGTAAGTGCTCACATAGGCCAGCAGACCAGTCGGCGTCAGGGAGGCCGTACTCGCGCCTTCGGCCACCTCGGTGTACTTGCTGACAAAGGCTTCCACGATCGGCTGCTGCTTGGTCGCGTTCTCTGCTTCGGTATATCCCTGGATGATCGCGTCTGTGGTGATCGCGCCGGGATTGGTCGCCCACTCTTCCCAGCGGGCCATGGCCCCGGTCATATCCAGATCGGTGGCGATCTTCAGGACTTCCTCGCCGACTGCATCCCCAAACATGGTGTTCAGGCTTTCCAGGTTGGGATCCCATTTATTATTGTTGAGATAAGTCTGGATGGCCGCCAGCTGTTCCAGCGCGGCGGAGAAGTCGATATCCGGGAACATGGCCTGGACTTCCGCTTCGCTCATGCCGCTGTCCATGAGGGACTGGATCTGGGTCAGCAGCGCGATGTATTCTGTCAGCGCGCCTTCATCCATGCTGGACGTCAGCTGATTCAGCTTCGGCAGGAATTCCTTTTTCTCCGCGTCAGTGGACGCGGCGCTGTACTGCCGGAGCAGCTGCATCAGCTCTCCAACCTGTGTTTTCGCGCCCTGGATGTCATCCGACTCCCATACAGGAGTTACGACATCCTTCATAAGCGCGGCATATTCCAGAGCGGCGGCTTTTCGGTTTGCGTTATACCGGCTGTTCAGGTCCGCCAAGGCCTGCTGCCTTTCTGCTTCGCTCTCGATCAGCTGAATAATAGCGTACTCCTGATCATACTGTTCATCCAGCTGTTTGTTGACAGCGGCCATTCCCTCCGCAGCGCCTACCACCGCATTCTCGTAGACGGATGTGGGCACTTCCTGCCCTCTGGCTTCCGCCCGGGCGACCTCAGCTTCCAGCTTCCGGCGGAGGGTATCAAACCCATCCACCTCGCTGTCTTCCGGTACGAGATGGTACTTTACCACGATGGCGTTCCGGGTGTCGATGAGCTCCTGGAGGCGGATTTTATCCTTATCGGTCAACTGCCGATTCTGACGTTTCTTCAGCAGGGACGCGATTTCCTTGTCCATGCTGTCCAGCAGCTTCAGGTCTCCTGCCATCTGCTGGGAAAGGCCGGTGTAGCCGTTCTTATCCGCAGTGGCTTTCAACCCCTCCAGCCCTTCTCGGGTCGAAGCCGTCAGGCTTTTCCAGGAATCCGTCCACTGCTTGACGATCTCATTGGTTTCCTTCTTGCCGTCGGACCATACCCCTGTCATGCCGGACAGCCATTCCTGGGCGGACTGGATATCCTGCTTACCGGATTTTGCGAAGTCCTCGGCGCTCATACCGAAGAACGAAAGGCCCTTGCTGCTTCCATAGAAGGTTTCGGCGGCAGTTTCCTTCCAGCTTTTCGCCGTCTCTTCCATGCCCTTCAGCGCTTCCCTCGCAGCTTTCGCTCCGCTGACGTAGTCGTAGAGAGCGACCGTTCCTGCGATCACAGCCACCGCGACGGCAGCCCATACGGCGGGAGATTTCCCCAAAACAGAAAGAAAACCGGAGAAACCTCCCCCGGCCTTGCCGACGGCGGTGGCAAACGTGCCGATGCCTTTGGAGATCGCGCCGATGCCCTTGGTCACCTTGCCGAAAGTCAGCAGAAGGGGACCGATGGCCGCCGCGATCGCCGCGATACGGATGATCTGCTGTCGCTGGGCGGAATCCATACTGTTCAGCTTATCGATAAACCCGCTCACACCGGCGATCAGCTTGTCCAGCATGGGCCTGAGGTCATTGCCCAGCGTCTGGGCGAAGAGCACCGCCTTGTTCTTCAGATTCGTGATTTTGCTTGCCGTCGTGCTGTAGCGCACATTGGCCTTATCCGCCAGTGCGGTATTCTCCTGCCAGGCAGAAGCGGCCATGTCCTGCGCATTCGCAAACAGCTCCGTCGCGTTCACGGCGCGGAGCATGGTATCGCGCAGACGGATCTCGCTGATGCCGATCTCATCCAGAGTAGCGACGGCGCTGATGCCCTCATCGCTCATCTTGGCCAGGCTCTCGATGAATCGCTGGAACACCATGATGGGATCACTCTTCCAGGCAGCGACGAATTCCTTCTCCGACATGCCGGTCACTCTGGCGAAGTCCGTCAGGGCATCGCCGCCGGTGGTGGCTGCCACCTCCATCTGGATCAGAGCCTTGGAGATGGAAGAGCCGCCTGCCTGCGCCTGAATACCGACGGAGGACAGAGCCGTGGCCAGACCCAATACCTGCGCCTCGGTCAGACCGACCTGTTTGCCAGCGCCCGCGATGCGCATCGCCATTTCCGCGATGGGCGCTTCCGTCGTAGCAAAGTTATTTCCCAGCATGGCGATGGTAGAGCCGATATTGGAAAACTGACTCTGGCTGGTACCCATGATATTGGCGAACTTTGCCAGCTGCGTCGCGGCGGTATCCGCGTCCAGGTCCGTAGAAGCGTTGCTCAGGTCGATCATGACCCGGGCGAATTCCTCGATGTGCTCCGTTGCGATACCCAGCTGACCGCCGGTCGCCATAACCGCATTGATCTCATCCGTAGAAGTGGCTATCTCCGTGGACATGCGCTTGGACGCGGCAGCCAGGGTATCAAAGTCGGATTCGGTTCCGTTGACTGTTTTCCGCACCAGCGCGAAGGAGGATTCAAAGTCCAAGCTGGCCTTTACTGCCGTGCTGGCCAGACCGACAATGGGTGTGGTTACTGTCCTCGACAGCGTCCTACCGGCCTTTTCAGCGGATTTCCCGATCTTCTCACAGCGCTCACCGAAGTCCGTCATGGCCTTGCCTGCAGCCGTCCATACGGACTGAGCGGTACGCAGCTGGGCATTGGTTTCCCGGATCGCTGCTTCCGTCTCCCGCACTGCGGCGTTGGCTTTATTCAGCTGTGTCTGGGCTGTGGAGACAGCGTCCGCAGCGTTCTGGGTGCTGCGCTTCAGGGCATCCTGCTGGCCGGAGAGCTTTGTGACCTCGTCCGTCGCCGCTTTGTATTCTTCCTTTGCGGCTTCCATATTGGCCTTGGCAGCGATGGTGGCAGAGTCGGATTCGCCGAGGGTATCCCGCAGTTCTTCATACTTGGCCGTCGCACCCTGCACAGCGACGGCCATATCCGCCTGCTTCTGTTTGGCTTCTGCCAGCCGGTTGCTGTAATCCTGCTGCCGGGTATAGCATTCGGTCAGCTTGTCGGAGGCCGCCTTCAGCGCCTTTTCATACTGGCCGACTGCGTCCTTCTGCAGGGACAGCTTCCGCTCCAGCATTTCCAGCTTTGCGGACAAGCCAGCGGCGGAGGTGTCAAAGCCCTTCACCCCGGCTGAAGCCAGTTTGAAGTAGGACTCCGCTTCCTGGATCTGCTTGTTGACGGACTTGATGTTCCGGGTAAAATTATCTGTATTCAGCGACAGCGACACAACCAGGTCGCGCAGGGATTCAGCCATGGTGTTCACCTCCCGCGGCTTAACAAAGTTTTACTTGACTTGTAATATATCATGGTATATTATTAGGCTGAGAAAAGGAAAGGAGGCCACAGCCATGACTGAGCGTGCGATGCATACCACAAGGCCATTCATGTCCGGCAGAAGTCAGGCAATTCGTATACCCAAAGACTATCGCCTTGAAGATACTGACCTGGTGATTAATCAGGTTGGAGATTCTCTGGTCATCACTCCAAAGGCATCCTTGCAGAAAGCCTTTTTCAGCGGGATCGCTATGCTACCCGACGATTTTCTGAGTGACGGCAAACCCGATGAAGCTGAAAATGAAAGGATCAGTCTCTGATATGTACATGCTGGATACGAATATCCTGATCTTTTGCATGCGGCATCCTGACAGCGTTTGCGCGGCCAGAGTCGCTTCTCATCTGGGAAACGATGTCTGCATCTCTGTTGTTACCTATGCAGAACTGGAATTTGGCATTCACAACAGCAAGTTTCCGGAGCAGAGCAGAATGGCTGTCAATCGAATTCTTGCCGGAATCATGATCCTCGATTTTGACCGTCACGCCGCCGTCCACTACGGTTCCATCCTTGCAGACTTGAAGCAGAAGCATAAGGACAAACAAAATCAGGATCGTGACAAGATGATCGCGGCGCAAGCTCGTTCAAATGGCTACGTACTCGTAACAGACAACACAAAGGACTTCATCGACATTGATGGTCTGACAATTGAAAACTGGCGTGAGCCCGGCGATCTGATCAGTAAATAGAGATCACGCTTAAGGCTTCAGTCCCGGCCACACGGTATCAATCGTGGCGCGCCGGGGCTTTTGCTTTTCCTGCTTATTCTTCGCGTTCCAGGCGCGGATACGGAGAAAGCCGAGCAAATCCATATCGTCAATCTCTCGCATCCGCCACCCGCCTTCCAGCAGATTGTTGTATGTGGAATAAATGAATTCCGGCAGCGTCAGGATTCCGCCATGGGCTTCACCGGCTCCACTGTCGGTGTCTTCTCCTCCGCTGCCTTCGTAGGGAACTCATCCAGGATCTCCGTGGTCTGCGTCTGCACCGCCATCAGCGCCAGGGCGATATCGTGCATCAGACGATCCACAGGATAGCCATCCAGCACATCATCGGGCGTGAACTGATTGTTGAACAGGATGCAGAACCAGCGGATCATCTCATCCAGCGCTTCCGGGATCGTCAGCTGCTCCGCGTCAGGGAGAATCTCGCCCTTGGCGGCGGCATTGGCGATGGCCACTACGCGGCTGTACATCTTGGCGGCAGGCTCCATTTCCCGGAGCGCACGGCCCGAGATAAAGTCCACAGAGTATTTCTTTTCACCCAGCGTGCAGGTAATCATTCAGCGTCCTCCTTCTCGTTCAGTTCAATCCACCGGAGCAGCAGCCGATACAGCTCACCGTTCACCAGACAGGGATAAGGTGCGTACTGGTTCCGCATCTGCCGGAGCAGAAAGGTGATGCAGCCGCGCACCTGGTCATTGCTCAGTTCGCTTGCATCCTTATCTCTGCATTCCTCATAGCAGGCAATATAATCGCCGTCGTACAGGAAATCGGGATCCTCATACGCAGCCTTTCGCCAGGCGCGGAAACGGTCGTCGTTGTCCAGTCCAGGATGCTTTCCTGTTTCCGGCAGTCGCAGGCTCAGGAAGATTTCGCACTCCCTGGCCTTTGTCATCAAATCGCTCATTTCTTTTTCCTTCCTCTGTCTTTCAGGTGAATCTCATAACGCTGCCCGCCATACCGGGAATCCGGCATCTGTACCACCTTGTCCACATAGAACTGATGGTACGATGGCGACAGTACCTCCGCTTCCCGTGCGCCGAACTTCGATATGTGCTGCACACCGGGAGCCGTCTTATTGTCGTCCAAAATGAACTTGATGGACGTATCCCCGCGGGACGTCCAGTCCCAGTTGCCGAAGCTGTTAGCGACAGATTCTTTACTGGAAAAAGACTGCACAATGCCCGTGCCCTTCCCAGCCTTATCCGTAAACATCTGTACGGTGCCGGGCTTCCACTGATCCAGGAAGATCCGCTGCGCGTCGGCGGAGGGCATTGAGATACCACGATAAATGGTGCCAGCATTGTAATACGGCATCCGCATCAGCGCCTCCGAGATAATTTCCGTCTCATGCGGCAGGTCACCGGAGGTGAAGGTGTCGTAGTCGTCACCATAAAACCGGATCTGCGCTTCCTGGGCGATCCGCGCCTGCTCCGGCGTGTAGCCGGTATCCCTAAGGATCTGCTGGAAGGCCGTCGCGTTATCCCGCCACGGGGCCAGCTGATCCCGGCCAACCCGAGCAAAGGGTGGCCCGCCTCCTCCGCGTCCGCCGTGGGACGATGAGCCTCTGGTGCCCATAGCCGTCACCTCGCTTTGTCAGCAAAGGACAGCCCCTTGGTGAAGGTGTGGTAGTAGGCATCATGCTGCTCGATGTCCCCCTGGCATTCATCCGGCACATCTCCGAAAAAGATGATCTTCGTCGGCTGCAGCCGGATCATCATTTCGTTATAGCCTGCCAGAAACAGCTTCCGGGCTTCCGGATTCTTTTGGGTGCCGACGGAGGATACCGCAACGGTGCTGCCCTCCGGCTCCCCGTCAAAGCACCAGGAATAACTATCCTGATCAATCCAACCGATGGTCGGCACCACGGTCATTCCCACTCTCTGCCAGTACGCGCCAAGCTGGTGCTTTCGCCAGTGGTTGTAGATCTGGACCGCTTTCGGATAGTCCACAAACATGGAAAAGTCCGGCGTCATGACGGCCGGAAACTGGCGAAGAAAAAGGGCATAGCGCGGTGGGTCGTGCCATGCCCTCTGGAAAAGGTAATCGTCGATAAAGAACTGGACGCCGTACCGGTCACGGTGGGTCTCGCGCAGCGCGTGGTTGAACCGCACCCATTCAAGACGCTGATCCAATTGCACCGGCTGGAGGACGGGGATGCCGTACTCACCGGCCCGATCGAATGCACCCAGTTCCAGGTTATGCCCGTTTCGCTTCAGGGCTTCCAGCGACATCCCCCGTCACCTCCTTACGGCGCGGTGGTGATCACCGGCTCATAGACAGCAGTCAGGAAAGACGCTGCCTTTTCCGCAGTAAAGCCGCCTTCGCCCTCATCCGCTACTGCCTGATAGCGCCCGTCGTGGGTGCGCTTGATGGCGGTGAACTCGACTTCGGGGGTCTGCCGGTTGATGGTGTTGCCTTCCTTGGTGGCGAAGTTCTCGGTCAGGGGCTTGGCGCGGACCTTGTACAGCCAGACATAACGGTACTTGCCGTTGCTCTTTTCGCTCTTGAAGCCGACAGCGAAATAGGGCGGCTTATCCTGAGCTGCGCGGATCAGCACACCGTTGTCATCGATCACATTGGCAAAGAGCATCTCCTGGATGGTCAGCGGAATGTCCGCCATCTTCAGCTTGAAGCTCACCTGCGGATCGGCATACAGGGTATCGAACTCGATGTCATCCGCATAAAGGATATCGGGATCCGCATTGTCCGGCGTGACGCTGGCCTCGATTGCGCCAGCCACCAGCTGCAGATCGCCATAGGTGTGTTCAGTTTCCGTATCGACCGTCAGCGGCGCAATCACCACATTTTTCAGGCCGATGGTCGAGGAAACCGTGGGAGAAGCCGCGGGTGTGTTAGCCATAATGGTTTACCTCCTGTTATTTGGATTTCAGTTCATTTAAAAGCCCGTCCCGGATAATGCCGAAGGCTTCATCCTGACGGGTATCAAAGGCGGGACGCACATAGGGGTGCGCCGGAGCGGGGCCAGGACCGCCGTGGCCGTACTCCACGTAGGCGGGATAGTATTCCTCGTCGTCCCAGTCCTTCCGGTGAACCCCAATGGTGATGTGCAGCCCTGTTCGTTTGTGTTTTTTCACGTTGCCCGTAGAAATGGCTCCGTGCAGTTTGTTGGAGATGATCTTCGGATCCTTGCTGGCGTTGGCCTTCATCTGGTCTTCGACGGGCACCGCCGCAGCTTTCAGAATTCTCCTGGCCGCAGGCGCGCCTTCGTCGGCTGTGTTCAGTCTGTCCGCCATCTTATTGATATCTCCGATGAGATCGTCAAAGCCCTTGGTATCGATGGGCATTCAGGCCACCCCCTATACCGGCTCAGCCAGCAGCCATGTCCACTGCACGGTGTACTGACGGGTGGCGGTGTCATACGCGGGCTGATTGTATCCTTTGTCCGATTCCTCCACCATGCCAAAGCCTGCAGCGTACATCGCTTCCCGGATGCGGTATCGCATTTCCGTGGGATCCACATCCGACCAGAGGTTCAGATACACATAAGTGCGGTACCGGGAAGGATGGTCGTCCTCGTGCTCGGCCTCCACAGTGGTCGTGGAATAAACGCAGTACTGAAGCGGCGCGTTCTGGTCTTTGGATGCCGAGCGCCACACGCCCGCATAGACTGGAATGCCAATACCCGCAAGCGCGTCCTGTACCTGTTTCATCCGCTGATTCCTTTCTGCATGGAAGCCTTGAGGCCGAGGTAGGTCCGCTGAAAGGAGTACTCGCCCAGGGTAGAAATGAACCATTTCTCGCCCCGGAAGCGTACCCACATGCCAGGTTTGACGTCACTGCGATATCGGATAGTGAAGTTCACCACAGCTTCAGTGTTCATGACATCCGCGCTGCGATAGTGCTGGTTTCCGGCGTCAGTAGCTGAGGCCCATACCGTACAGACAACGACGTCCTTCTCCTCCGGATAGCCGTTCTCGTTTGCTGTGTTCACGGTATATCCGATCTCCACCCGATGCTTCAGGTCGCCTGGGTGCGGCGTGCCATCAAAGTTCTTATAACCACGCAAGCAGCCTCACCTCCGGCGTCAAAACATCTTGTCGGGATCGCGATAGGGATACAGCAGATTTTCAAAGGCGATGCGCATGGTGCCGTAGACCGCGCGATCCGGATTATCCCGGTTCTCGTAGTAGTGGGACACCATGAGCATCACCGCCAGGCGAACAGGCTCCGGCGCGGTATCGTCCTCAAAGGATACCCGGCAAAAGTCCTCCGCCGCGGCCTGCGCCTGCTTGATCAGGGTCTCGATATAATCGTCTTCCTCATCGTCCTCGATGCGCAGGTGGGTTTTGACTTCATCCACTTCCAGGATCATTCGGCATCACCGGATTTATTTTCAGAAGACTGATCTGCTTCGGTTTCGGCAGTAGGAGCGGCAGCCATCAGGCCAGCCGTGCGCAGCGCTGCCAGCAGTTTGTTGTAGTCCTCACGCAGAGACGCGGCGCTGGTGGCTTTGCTGTCCTCCAGATAGGGGAGCTGTACAGCCCCTGCGCCGGAGGGAACATCGAAAAGGCCCTCGGCTCCCTCCACCGTCGCACCGGGCAGGAAGGTGAGCTTGCCGCCCACCACCCATTCCGCGCCGCCGTGGGCGTGATAGTTTCTCGCCATATTGCTCATAGGCATATACCTCCAAAAGGTCAGGGGCTGACCGATTGCTCAGCCAGCCCCATAGGATCACTTCATCTTCAGGCACTTCACAGCTTCGGGCAGGATGAGGCGGCCATCCAGGCGCTCCGTCATCTTGAAGCCCACCTGATCCGTGACAGCGTACAGCTCGTTCAGACGCTCCAGCGTCCTGCCCTCGCGCTCCGCCAGCCAGTAATAGCTGTAATCGCCGTACAGGATGACCTTGTTGCCGGTACCGATCAAGGGCATGTAGTTGGACATGAGTACCTTCTGGTTGAAGAGCATGTCCGGCGCGCCTTCCTTGATGCCGGGCTGCCAGATGTACTGGGAATTGCCATCCTTGAGCTTGCGGATCGCGGAGATGGTGGCGTCGTTCATGATCCAGCAGGCCTTCCGGCGGTAGCCGGACTTGAGGGAATGCTGCATGTCGATCAGCTCATCCGCAGTGATCGCGGTGGAACTGGCCGTGGTGACACCCACCTGAGCGCCCAAGGTATCGTGCAGCAGGCCGATGGGCTTATGGCTGCCGTCGCCCGTCAGCATGGCCTGTTCCTCGGCAGCGCCGGCACGGCGCACGAACTCATGGGCGATATAGGCGGCCAGATCGAAGGCAGAGTCATTCAGCAGCTCACGGCTGATGCGGATCATGGTGGCGAACTTATGCGCCGTCAGGGTCACCTGGCTGAACGCGTCGTCGCTCTCGGGGATCTGCTGCTCTTCCTCCACCCAGGAGCCGGTGCCGTGGGAGGCCACGATGGGGATCTTGTGCTCGCCAGAGCCCGTGCGGATGATGTGCACCAGGCCACGCATGATGTTTTCATCCTGCAGACCGTCGATCAACTGACGGTCGAACTCATCCGGAACGGTATAGCCGCCCTCGGACAGCTCACCCACCTGCAGGGCGTTGTACACTTCAGGAGACACGCGGCCCCGCATCTGATTCCAGAAGGCCTTCTTATACTCGTCCGAGGCACGGCCTTCCTTCCGGTCCACCTTGGGAGACGTGGGCTTGCTGACCAGCATGGAAGCGGTGGGCTGATCCAGCTCGCGGTCAATGGCCTTCTGGCGCTCCAGGCGCTCGATCTCCTTGCCGAGGGCGACCACGTCCGCTTCCATCTTCTCATAGGTCGCATTGTCCTCAGCGGATACCATGCCATCTTCACCGCGATGGCTGTCCAGGAAGGCCTTTGTGTCGTTCCAAAGCTTGGCGCGCTTTTCGCGCAGGGCAAGAATCTGATTCATGATGTTTTCCTCCATTTTTATTGGTCGTTAGGAATCACTTTAAAAGCGACAGCCTTTTCTCAAGGTCTGCCGCTCTCACACGATTGTCAGGGACAGGGGTAATAGGTTCATTTGGTTTCTCCGGTTCTGCCATCCGGCCATTGGAAGGCTGTACATTCGGGGCCGGTGCAGGTTCCGGTGTTGGTGTCGGATCAGGCGGATGCTCAGGTTCCGCCGGAGGCTTCGGGATGCTGCCCAGTACCTTGTTCATCAGGGTCAGGGCAGCGGTTTTCGCAGAGAAGATGAAGTCGGGTTTGCCGCCTGCCTGTTCCGCAGCGTCCTCATCCTCATACAGCACTTCATCGCAGAAGCCCAGCTCCTTCGCCTTGTGGGCATTGAGCCAGGTTTCAGCGTCCATGATGTGGGAGATCTTCGCCCGGCTCAGCCCGCTCTTGATCTGGTAGGCGTTGATGATGCTTTCCTTGACTTCCTCCAGCAGATCAATAGCCTTTTGCATTTCCCCCGCGTCGCCCATAGCCGTCGTCCACGGATTATGCAGCATCATCAGGGCCGTCGGACTCATGCGCACGGTCGTGCCCGCCATGGCGATCACCGACGCGGCGCTGGCAGCAACCCCGTCGATCTGCACGATCACGTCATGGGGGTAATCCATGAGCATGGTGTAGATCTGGCTGGCTGCAATGCAGTCGCCACCCGGCGAGGAGATATGCAGCAAGATCGGCCCACCGCCAGCGTGCAGCTCCTCCTTGAAGATCGCCGGGGTGACCTCATCGCCCCACCAGCTTTCCTCGGCGATGACGCCCTCCAGCCACAGTTCCCGCTGGCCGGTGTCCTCATTCTTTGTCCAATTCCAGAAGCGCTTCACTTTTGCTCTCCTTTCCGGCTACCCATACGATTCCGGCGAGAACAAAAAAGACACACGGCACAGCCACGCTGTTGCCATATGCCTTGTATTCCGCCGCGTCCGTGTTCGGATGGCGCAGCCATTTAATAATCTGGTTCCTCGTTTTGGTCTTTCGTTTCCCCTGGATGGGGTCCCATGCGGCGAAGATCCGCTCCCAGCGGTCGATTTCTTCCTCTGACGGATTTTCATCACCGAGGTCTGCGCACCAGTCGTCCGGATACCCCTGCAGTCTGCAGCACTCCAGCGGGGTAAGCCGGCGCACCAGGTATTCCGTTTCGGTGTGCACTACTGGAGGATCCTTATAGTCTCTTGCCAGGATGGGCGGGGATAATTCCTCTCCGGCGTTGAAAAAGCCCACATTCATCGCCACCGTCCGGGGCTCTACCACAGCCATGCCACCCTGGGCGCATATGGGTGAACCGCCATTGCAGTCCAGCGTCCGGCTGGTCTCGGCCTCATAGATGCCGCTGTGCGGGTTATCCGACAGCATGGCGTGGGACTGGTCTGAGCAGATGCCGTATACGACAGGGGAACCGACCAGGGGGACGTTATTCCCGCCCGTGCCGGCCCTGGCGCAGAGCGTCTGGCAGATGCCGTCTTCCTTGATCTTGATCCTGGCGTCCGATGGATTGTACTCTATCGCCACACCCGGCACGACCCCGGCTCTCAGGGTCGGGGATTCCTCCTCGCCATAGCCTATGCTCCGGCTGTTGGCGCTGTGCTCAGTGCAGAAGCCTGCCGCTCCAGCGCGGCCTTCAGCGCCGGCGGCACCGCCTTCCCCCGCTTCTCCGCCCGAAGGAGCAAACCCTGACAGGCCTTCGGACTCAAAGAGTACCGGTCCGGCACCTGCGCCTCCAAGATCGAGGACAGCAAATATACGTTTCCGTCTCTGTGCGACTCCCCAGCCCTTCGAGGCGTCGAGAATGCGCCAGGCGACAGAATAACCGTCGCCCACAATCTCTCCGGCGTGTAGCCATTTCCCTCCCTCAGGCAGAGGAACATCTGCCGCTCCGTCTTTGATCTGGCAGAGGCAGCGGAGGACCGTCTGGAAGTCGCGCCCGTCGTTCGAGGACAGTGCGCCGGGCACGTTTTCCCACACCGCCCACCGAGGATATTGACCATTCGTTGAATTCCTCATTTCTGTAATGATACGGACAGCCTCGAAAAACAGGGAGGACTGTTGGCCGTCCAGGCCGGCGCGCTTGCCAGCCACCGACAGGTTTTGGCAGGGGCTTCCGAAAGTGATAATGTCCACAGACGGGATTTCACCGCCGTGAATCGTATGCACATCCCCCAGCTGAATCACGTCAGGAAAACGTTTTTCTGTCACCCGAATGGGGAACGGCTCTATTTCGGAAGACCATACCGGCTGGATTCCTGCCTTTCGGGCGGCCAGCATGAAGCCGCCGATCCCGTCAAACAGACTGCCCAGTGTCAGCTTGCTGTTCATCCGGCTGTTCCTCCTTTTTCCGTTTCCGCCGCTGTGGTGATTTCTTCGGCGGCTCCTTTTCAGTGTCTTCTTTGTTTTCCTGGCTGTTTTCCTGACCGGTATCCTGTTCAGCCTGCTGTTCCTGCTCCGCTTCGCTGGCTGCCACGGCAGCGGCCACGGCCAGGTTAATGCCTGCAAGGCCAATTGGGACCATGTTCCCGTTCACGAGGAAGGTGTTTCCTCCCTCCTCCTCCGGTATGGGGTTCATGTTTTCCAGGGCGCGGATATCGTTGGCATTCAGCCAGCCATTCTGTCGACCGATGGCGTAGCCTTCCATGCGGCTCTTATAGTCGCCACGCATCAGGCCGTCGATATTGAACTGGACATAAAAATGGCCCTTCTCGTTTTCTGCGAAAAGAGCCCGGTTCATGGCCTGTTCAATTCTCACCAGCCAGGGACGGATGGTGTGCACCGCAAAGTCGATCGATTGGTTTTCAATATTCGAGAAAGTAGCCCTGTCCAGGTTCCCGACCAGGTGCGGCGGCACACGGAAAATCCGGCAGATCTCCTCCACCTGAAATTTTCGCGTCTCCAGGAACTGCGCCTCGTTGTTCGGCAGGCTGATGGGCGTGAAGGTCATAGACTCTTCCAGGATGGCGACCTTGCTTCCGTTGGAACTGCCGCCGTAAGCCGCGTTCCAGTTTTCCCGCAGGCGCTTGGGATCTTTCACCGTGTTCGGATGTGTCAGCACGCCGCTGGGGCGCGCGCCGTTCTGGAAAAACCGACTGCCGTATTCCTCTGCGGCGATTCCCAGGCCGATGGCGTTTTTCTCCAGCGCGATGGGGCTGTATCCCATGATGCCGTCAAAGCCCAGGCCGGGGATGTGCAGCACATCCATGGGATCCAGCTTCACCTGCTGGCCTTCCGCCGTGGTGTAGGTGTAGGTCAGCTTGCCCTTGCTGTCCCGGTCCACCTCCATGCGGTCCGGGAGCAGCGGATACAGCGCGATGATCTTGTTCCTGCCGGAACGGATGATCTGACTGTAGCTGTTCCCCCACAGGAGGAGGTGCGTGAGCATGGTCTCCCGCATGACAAAGGACGTCATCTCAGGATTCGGCTCGTCATGCAGCAGCCGGTACAGCTGATGCTCCGTGGCCTTCCTGCTCCCGCCAGCCTCCTCCTCATACACGCCCAACGGCAGGGAGGCAATCGTCTCCGCGATGACGCGGACACAGGCATAAACAGTGGACACCTGCACCGCGTTCCGGGGATTGACTGATTTGCCGGACGCGCTGGTGCCGAAGTAGAAGGTCGGCGCGGCGGAGACCGCATCTTTGGGCTTGTCGCGAGAGCGGAAAAAGATCGTGAAGGGATTTCTCATAGTGGCCTCCGTACAGAAAAATGTCTTGTTTCAAGCAGGGTATCGGTATGCCCCGCATAGTCCCGCCGGTACAGCTCTATGCGGTCATAGAGCTCCGCGTCGTTTTCATCAAACAGGTTCATATGATACCGCGCGTCCTCATACGAGGCATGTTCATGGGAATCTGGCTGATCGTCTTTTCGATGAATGAACCGTAGTATATAAGTTGTCGTTGGAGGAATTGTCATTTAAAGAAACTCCCTTGTTAAATATCGGATGGCAACTAATTTTAGTTGCAATTTCATTCGAGGTGTGCTAAAATGATGTCGTTGGGAGGTGTCGCGCATTGGGGCAGAAGGAAAAACTCATTTTGAAGCTGAAGTCGAACCCTAAGACCTTTACCTTCGATGACGCTGAAGCGCTGCTGGGCTACTTTACTTACAGAAGAAGCAACAAAGGCCGCACCAGCGGATCCAGGGTCATGTTTACAAGCGATGAGCATTCGACCAAGATTTTGCTGCATAAGCCGCATCCAAGAAAGGAACTCCTTGAGTATCAGGTAAAGCAGCTGATTGAGCAATTGGAACAGGAGGGACTGATTTGATGAATAACACGATGGAATATAAAGGTTATGTCGGCAGCGTTGAGTTCTCCGAGACTGACAATGTTCTCTTCGGAAAAGTGCAAGGCATCCGTTCTCTCATTTCCTATGAAGGAACGACAGTATCTGAACTTGTTGAGGATTTCCACGGCGCAGTCGATGACTACCTTGCGGCATGCGCTGAGGAAGGAACCGAGCCTGAAGTCGCCTACAAGGGAAGCTTCAATGTCCGGATCGGCTCTGACCGACACCGCCGCGCAGCCATCTATGCGCTTGCCCATGACCAAACCTTAAACGCATTCATTGCGGAAGCCGTTGATGAGAAACTGGCGGCAGTGCGCGCCTGAATCCAAGTATCACTATTGTCCGCTCCCGGTCTTCTTATCATGGCAGTCCTTGCAAAGGGGCTGCCAGTTTGTTTTATCCCAGAACAGCCGCTGATCGCCCCGGTGTGGGATGATATGATCCACCACCGTCGCCGGGGTCAGCTTGCCTTCCCGCTGGCATTCAGCGCACAGCGGATGCTTCTGCAGGAAGGCAATCCGCGCTCTCCGCCATCTGGCGTTGTATCCTCTGGCGTCCGCGCCGCCGCGCACGCGGTCTGTGCTCCACATGATGTGTTCTTTGCAGAAGACCTGCCCCGGCAGGCAAAA
Source organism: Clostridia bacterium (assembly GCA_017395065.1). GTDB lineage: Bacteria > Bacillota > Clostridia > Christensenellales > Aristaeellaceae > RUG14130. Next base: position 42,163 of record JAFPWH010000051.1, read on the forward strand.
GCCCGGACAACCGGGATAACGGCATGGTCTTGGAGGAGTTCTCGGCATTATTCTTACCTCACCAGTCCAGCGTCAGCATATCGCGGTAATCGTACACGCTGCCGCCGTTCATATTCTTCATTGCTCGATCAACCGCCATCACCAGCGCAACCGCGCCGTCCACTTTTTCGGTGGATTTCTCTTTGTCCAGCTTGATATTCCCCGCAGGATCCGTCCGCACATAGGCATTGTCCATATTCCAGCGGAGGATTGGATGCCCGCCGTGATTCAGCTTGTGCTCCAGCACGATGCGCATCAGTTCCTTCGTCGGCGGGGACATATCCTTAAAGCCCTGGCCGAAGGGCACCATGGTAAAGCCGTCGTCCTGGAGGGTCTGTACCATCATGGTGGCGTTCCAGCGGTCATAGGCGATTTCGCGGATGTTGTACCGTTCCCCCAGGGAACAGATGAACTTTTCGATGTGCCCGTAATGCACCACATTGCCCTCGGTGGTCTGGATGAACCCCTGCCGGTTCCATACATCGTACATCACATGATCCCGGCGCACACGAAGCGGCAGTGTTTCCTCCGGCAGCCAGAAGAATGGCAACACGGTGTACACGCCGTCCGGTTCCGCGGGCGGAAAGACCAGCACAAGGCAGGTCAGGTCGCTCGTGGAGGAAAGATCCAGTCCCGCATAGCAGGCCTGGCCGTCTAGTGCGGACAGGTCGATGCTCCCCCCGCATTCATCCCATTTCTCCATCGGCATCCAGCGAATGGACTGTTTCACCCATTGGTTCAGGCGCAGCTGACGGAACATGTTCTCATCTGCCGGGGTTTCCAGCGCCTTGTGATAGGCATCTCGAACCTTCTCTATGGAGATCGTCTGGTCCAGGCTGGGATTGGCTTTGTACCAGTTCTCCTCGCTCTGCCAGTCCGCGTCATCCGGAAGGCCAAACAGCACAGGGTAAAACCGGGGATCCGCTTTCCTGCCTTCCAGAATGTCCAGCGCCTTCTGGTGTACTTCCCAGCAGATGCTGTTGCGGTCAGTGCCTGCAGTCGTCAGGAAAAACCACAGCGGCTGTTTCCGGGCGTCGCCGGAGCCCTGGGTCATGACGTCGTACAGCGCGCGGGTCGGCTGCGTATGTAGCTCGTCGAAAATGCAGGCTGATACATTCAGGCCGTGCTTGGTCGCGACCTCGCTGGACAGCACCTGGTAGATACTGCCCGTGGGCTGGTATACCATCCGCTTTACGGAGGGCACGATCTTCACCCGCTTGCTCAGCGCCGGAGACTGCTTCACCATGTCCACAGCCACATCAAACACGATGGCCGCCTGCTGGCGGTCCGAGGCGCAGGAATAGACCTCCGCCTTCCATTCATCGTCGTTGCAGAGCATGTTCAGCGCGATGGCCGCGCCCAGCTCGCTCTTGCCGTTTTTCTTGGGTATTTCGATGTAGGCTGTGTTGTACTGACGCTGATCGGGGTAATCATCCCGCATGGTGCCGAACACGTCGGAGATCACTTTCTTCTGCCAGGGCAGCAGCGTGAAGGGCTTTCCGTGGAATTCGCCCTTTGTATGCTTCAGGGCCTCAATAAAGCGGATGACGCGCTGCGCTTTTCGTTCATCGAACACTGCGTCACCACTCGCCTTTCAGGACGGCCTCCATGGGGTCATCCGATTCTCCATCGTTTCCGCCCGCGATGATCCGGGATCGCGTCGCGGGGGTCAGTCCGAACTCGGAGCAGAAGGACTGCATGATTTTCAGATTCTGCTGAGCGATGGACACCTGCGGCACCTGCTGCACATATCCGCTGGGCGTCTGGAATATGGAGCCGTGCTGGGAGATAAACTCCTCGGCTTCCTTCCATCTGGCGTAGGCCTGGCAGTATCCGGCAAAGGCCGTAATATCCGCCGTCGTCAGCACGCCCATGGCTTCCAGGGAAGGCGCCAGGCGCTTCCATTCCTTTTTTGCTTCCGCTTCCAGCCAGTTGGGACAACGGATAGTTCCCTTGGGCGGCGTCGGTTCACGCTCGTTGAGCGGACGCTTGCCCGGATTTCCCTCCAGCTGCTTCATCGCAGTCGGTTTCGGTTTTCTGCCTCGAATGGCGATGGTAATCACCTCATTTAACTTGACACCACCGGTGACACCATGTTATAATGATGTCGGAGGTGATAAAGCTTGTCATCTTGGGATAAACTGTTATCGAAAATCCTCACCTTAAATAAGGATCTTCGATTTGATGAACTCCGGCGCGTTCTCGAAGCATATGGTTATACTGCCAAACAGCCACGCAGTGGAAGCAGCCATTATACCTTCCGTAAGCCGGGATGTATGCCGATTACGATTCCGAAAGACGAGCCGATAAAAAAGACCTATGTGGAAAAGGTCAAAGAAGTAGTTGAAAGCGAGGTGCTGAATGATGAAAAAGATTGACGAATACATGCGTCTGCCTTATCGCATGGAGTTGATCCCTGACCCGGATGAAGGCGGCTATGTTGTTTCCTTTCCTGATCTTCCCGGATGCCTGTCCAGCGGTGAAACCTCTGAAGAAGCGATAAAGAACGCAGAGGATGCTAAGCAGGAATGGCTTCTCGCAGCTATGGAGGAAAACATCGATATTCCAGAGCCCGATTCACTTGACGCATATTCTGGCCAGTTCAAACTCAGGCTTCCCAAATCACTGCATCGCAGTCTTGCCCTCCAGGCTAAACGCGAAGGCGTCAGCATGAATCAATACTGTGTCTACCGTCTCAGTCAGGGCGAAGCAGTACGAGCCTAATCACCCATTCAGAGTGTCCGGATTCACACATCCGGATGCTCTTTTTTTATGACTTCATCGTAGGTCAGAGTTTCCCCATCCCGTATAACAGACACATCCGCGCCGCTTCCTACCAGATCGATGTACCTCTGCACAATGACAGATGCATAACGCTCATCCAATTCCATCGTCCTGCAGATGCGGTCCGTTTCCTCGCAGGCAATGAGAGTACTGCCGGAACCGCCGAAGGTGTCCAGCACCACCGCATTCGGCGCGGAGCTGTTTTTAATCGGATAAGCCAGCAGCGGGATCGGCTTCATCGTCGGATGCTCTTTGCTGTGCTTGGGCTTATCGTAGTTCCACACAGTCGTTTGCTTCCGGTCAGCGAACCATTTATGCTTGCCGTTGGGCAGCCAGCCGAACAGAACCGGCTCGTGCTGCCACTGGTACGGAGAACGGCCCAGCACCAGGCTGTTCTTCACCCAAATACACACACCGCTGATATGAAAACCGGCCTCCTTGAAGGCGCGCCGGAAGTTTAGGCCTTCGGTGTCAGCATGGAAGATGTAGGCAGAAGCCCCTTCTGCCAGATGCGCCGTCCAGTTCTGGAAAGCAGCCAGCAGGAACGAGTAAAACTGCTCGTCCGCCATGCTGTCATTCTGGATTGACTTTCCATCGGCGGACTCATAGGCGACATTGTAAGGCGGGTCGGTCACGATGAGATTTGCTTTCAGGTCCCCCATGAGCGCATCCAGGTCTTCCGGCTTCGTCGCGTCCCCGCAGAGCATCTTATGCCTGCCCAGCGTCCACAGGTCGCCGGTCTTCACGAACGGCGCGATGGTTTCCGCATCCAGATCCGTATCGTCATCCTTGACGTCCTTGTCATGGACCTTACTGAACAGGTCGTCGATCTCAGCCGCGTCAAAGCCGGTCGCGCCAACGTCGTACCCGGACAGCTGCAGGTCGGAGAGCAGGTCGGCCAGCGCCTTCGGCTCCCATTCGCCCACGGCTTTATTCAGCGCGATATTGAGCGCCTTTTCATCCTGCGGGTCCTCAATGTGCACGACCACGCAGTCGATTTCCGTCGCGCCCTCGGCGGTCAGCACCTTGAAGCGCTGATGCCCGCCGACGATATTCCCGGTCACCTCGTTCCAGATAACCGGGTCAACATACCCGAAATCATGCAGGCTGCGCTTGATTTTTTCATAGGCAGGATCGCCCGGTTTCAGGTCTTTTCTCGGGTTGTATTTCGCCGGTTTCAGCATGGAAACAGGCAGCTTTTTAATGGTCATTTCGGTATTCATGGTTACCTCCTCGCCGCCCTTCGGGGCGGTATTTTTGCGTTCAGGGGACCTCAGACCCCCGGGGCCCCAATTTCGCGAAATTTCACGCGAACCTGGGCGGCGGTCTCCAGCCGGCGAGGCCAGGGATCCGAGGCCCCCTGGGGGTCACACAGCCCTTCACCACGGCGAAGCGGCGGAGTCTGTGTCGGGGCGGGGCGAAGGCCGGGGTGGCCGGGGCGCGGAAGCCGGGCGGGTGTGCCGGGGCGGGAAAAGCCGGGGTCACCGGGGCGAAAAGCCGGGCGGTGTGCGGCGTTGCCGGGGAAAAGATCGGGCGGAGCGGGGCGTTGCCGGGGCAAAAAGCCGATCCACCGGGCGAAAAACCGCACACCGGGGCGCGATCCGGGGCGTTGTGCCGGGGCGACCGGGCGCAGATCGGGGGAAAAGCCGGGCTGACCGGGGCAAAAAGCACACCGGGGCGGGGTTTTCCGGGCGATTTTTTCGCGGAAAAGGCGGCCACCGGGGCAAAAAGGGCGGCTGTGGGGCGGCGTACCGGGGCAAAAAGCCCCAGAAAGCCGGGTCTGCCAGGCGAAAAAAGCCGTTTTCCGGGCGATATTGTCTCGGGGCGTGACGGGTTTGCAGGCTCTTCACGCGCACGTACGCGTACGCACGGGCGCGCAGGCAGGCGCGTTTTTGCGCATGCATTGGAAGAAACCGCAAAAACGGCCAAAGGCGACGAAAGTGTGTCCTGTTTGTCGCCGTTTCGTCGCCTTTTGTTCGCCGTTTGTTATCTGGACTTTCGGGCCGAAAAGAGTGATGAATGTGTCACCGCGAAGGGCAAGGCCCCAAGGGAGGCCAAACGGAAGCCCTTCCCCGAAAGGAGAAGCCCCATGAAGAACCAGACCTTCGGTATTGAGCTGGAGATGAACGGCATCCTCCGCACGAAGGCAGCCGCGGTCATCGCCGCGCACTTCGGCACGACGCCCAGCCAGCCCGACCACAGCTGCTACCACACACAGACCATCCGCATGCCCGACGGGCGGGTGTGGAAGGTGATGCGCGACTCCAGCATCCCTGGCCCCGACGACGAAAAGACCGAGGTGGTCAGCCCCATCTGCAAATGGGAGGACATCGAAACGGTCCAGGAACTGGTCCGAGCGCTCCGGAAGGCCGGCGCGAAAGCCGACCCAGCCCACTGCGGAATCCACGTCCACATCGGGCTTGGCAGCCACACCCCGAAGACGCTCCGAAACCTGGTCAACATCGTCAACGCGAAGGAGGACCTCCTGACACAGAGCCTGGCCATCGACCCCGAGCGCAGAATGCAATGGTGCAAGCCGGTCGACCAGGATTTCCTGGCCCGCCTGAACCGGCAGAAGCCCCAGACCATGGAAGCCTTCGCGAGGCTTTGGTACAACGACCGCAGCTGGGAATGGCACGCACACCAGCACTACGACCAGAGCCGCTACCGCCTGCTCAACCTCCACGCGGTGTGGCAGAAGGGGACCATCGAGTTCCGGGCTTTCAACAGCACGCTCCACGCGGGCGAGGTCAAGAGCTACATCCAGCTTTGCCTGGCCATCAGCCACAAGGCCCTGACCGCCAAGGCCGCCAGCCCGACCCGCCCGACCACAGACAACCCGAAATACACCTTCCGCTGCTGGCTTCTCCAGCTGGGCTTCATCGGAGACGAATTTGAAACAGCCCGCCACCACCTGACCAAGAACCTCCCCGGCAACAGCGCATGGCGGCAGGCCTCCTGAATCGAGAGGCCTCCCCTGCCACACCCCGCCTGACGATGGCCGGATGGCAACCGGCCGAAACGGGCACAGCCCGTCGCGGGAAGCCGCACACTCTTTCAAATCGGACAGGCTCCGGAAAGGGGCCGGAAAGGAACACAGCATGAAAAAGCAAGACATCCGCAACCTCTACACCCAGAAGGTCACCGAGCTCCTGAATCAGGGCTGGACCATTTTCCCCGACACCATGAACGGCTCGCAGGGCGAGATTGCACACATCGACTTCACCAACGGCTCCGAAATCCGCCGGGTCCTCCTGGAGCGCGACACACACTGGGACCGCGAGGAGGGCGGCTACTGGGGCGACATCATCCGCCTCACGGTCGGCAGGGCCGGCAAAGACACATGGGTGGGAAACACCTGGGACGGCACGGTCTGGAACAACCGCCTCGAGCCCCTCTTCCAAATCGAGTGGGCCTGGCTGGGAAGCCGCCGGAACAGCGACTGGTACGTCAGCCTTGAGGAGGGCCGGGCGGCACACCAGAAACAGCTGGAGCGCTACCGCAACCACGATCGGAACGACCGCATGACCTACACCGACCTTCCCGAGGCTTGCAAATCGGCGGCCCTCCGCTGGGTGCGCAAGCAGCCCCGCATGAAGACCTGCAGGCTGGAGGACATCGAACAGGTACGGAAGGTGACCTACGAAGGGAAAACACACTACGAGATCAAGGCAAAGGGCCGCGCCTTCCGCACCGACAAGTGAGGCGCACAGGAAACCGCTCCGGCGGTTCCTCAGAGGGCCCGGAAACACACGGACCTTCTGAGGAGCAGCCCAAGCTCCTGAATCTGACAGGCCACAGGCCGGAAAGGAAACACATCATGATGAACAGAGACCAGGCCATTGCCTACGGCAAGCGCATCGGCGTCCGCTACCACATCTACAACAACCACGGCTGTCTGGTGGGCGGCACGAAAACCCGCGAGGACGCGGAAGCCATGAAGAGGCGCTTCGAAATGGAGGACCGGAAGAATCCCTGGACCCGCGGAACCACACGTTTTGAAATCAGGGAGGCGCAGGCATGAGATTCATCGACGGGAACGACGGGCAGGTGTACACCCTGCCCGACCTCTGGCGGGACTGGCAGGCCTTCCGGAAGGAGGACCCCGACAACCACGCGGCCAGCTTCAAAATAGAGATGCTGGAAATCCTGATGGCCACCATCAACGGAAGGAACGACCTGGACATCATCGGGCTCACACCCAGGGAAGTCAGTAACATCATCCTCCACCTCCGAACTCAGCTCTGAAATAAAGTTTCCCCATTCCACACATATCGCTTGACTTTTCGCCCGAGGCGAGTGATGAATGTCACCGCGCCGGGCGGGAAGCCGGGCAGGATTCAAATCGAGGAGGCAAGCACATGATCATTCGCAACAACGCAGCCAACCGCAGGCTGGTGAAACAGATGCGGGACATCGTGGAGGCCGAGATCGGCTTCCGGGCGCACATCGACCGGACCTGGAACCGCGGGGACGACATCCGCTTTGAAATCGGATGCGTCGGATTGGATTCCCCGCTGATCGTCAGCACCTGCGTGCATGAGGACGGGCGCTTCGAAATGCTCGTCCGCCTGCTCCGGCAGAAGTTTGACGCAGACGAGACCTGGCTGCTGGCCTGCAGGCTGAACAGCGTCACCACCATGCGGAACCGAATCGGCGCCCTGACCGCTCAGGCCAGGCCGGAGCTTTCCGCCTGGTACGAAAAAGAAAACGCGTAAGCAAGGAAGGAGAATGAACATGACCATCGAAATCTACTGGAACGACCTCACCGAAGAAAAACAGCAGGAGCTTTTGAATCTGCTGGGCGACAATCGAAACTGGGATGTGTTCCCCATCGCAGAAATCGAAATCGAGGAGGAGGACGCGGAATGAAATACATCGCTTACGGATCGAACATGGTGCAGGAACAGATGGCATTCCGCTGCCCAGACGCAAAGCTCATCGGGATGGGATACATCGAAGGGGCACAGCTGGAGTTTTACCTCCACGCCACCGTGGAGCGCACCGGGAAGAAACGAAATCGAGTGCCCGTCGCTGTGTGGGAGATCAGCCAGCAGGATGAAATCAACCTCGACCGCTACGAGGGTGTCGCTGGCGGCTACTACATCAAGGAGACCTGGCCGGTCGTCATGAACGACGGCTCTCAAATAGAGGGCATGATCTACATCATGAAGATGATCCGGCAGGCACCACCCTACCAGGAGTACTACCAGGGTATCTGCAGCGCATACCGGAAGCTGGGCCTCAGCTCCAAAATCCGAACGGTGCTGGAGCCGGCCATGCTCAGGGCCTTTGCCCGCGGCCGCCGCTGGTAAGCATCGCCGGGAACCCCTCCGCCGCTTCCTGAATGGAGGCGGTTTTTCTCGTTGTGGGCGGTTTTGGAATCGCCCCACGTTTGCCCCTGTTTCGGGCTTTTCCTTTCCTTGGGGAATGATCCCACCTCCGGGGCGAAGGCCGCACGTGGGGCAACGTGGCCCGAAACAGGCAAAAGAAAAGCAGCCCATTTCGGACTGCTCACAAATCGTTTTGCGCTCACGGCAGACTGGCCTCCATGCTCAGGGTGTCGTCGGCGTCCAGGGAAAAGGTAATGGTCAGCGGACCGTCGCTGCATTCATATTTCATGTGATAGGGCTCTGTCCACAAATCGATCAGGCCGGGGCACTGCTCGTGTGCAAGGAACCGAATCTCCTCGGGGTCCTCTCCCCGGCGGAAGCGTCGGTACAGGTTGGAAATCGTAATGGCCTGTCTGTCACAGATGATCGCCCAGACCTCTTTGCCTGGTCGGTCTCTGAAATCCGACGCGGGCTTCTTCGGCTGAAAGGCCGCCCACTGGTACAGACTGTAGGGCTTGTTCATGAATGCAAGGATCGCTTCCTCGGATCCGCAGGAATCACAGCACATGAGATCCGCCTGTCGTGATAAGGCATTGGTGTACAAATCAGGCTTCATGGTATCCCGTCCGCACCTTGGGCAGAGGGTGTACAGACCCTTTTCCTGTTTCTCTTTCAAATCGAGAAGCGCCTTTTTCATTCGCTCAGTCATCGCTGTTCACCCCCTGCTCCTGCATCTGCCGGGCCTCGCGCTTTTCCCGGCGTTTGGCTGCATACTTATCCCGGTGCTCCTGCATCTTATTCGCTGTGCGGAAGGCAGCAAAGCCCGTCAGGTGGCCCAGAAGCGCGCGCCGAGTTTCCTTGTGTTCCGGGCCGCCCATCCCCAGCTGAATCAGCCAGTTTCGGCAGAAGTATTTCATCTCGTCCAGCCCCGGATCCAGCAGTGCAGCGCTGACGTGGTGCGCGGTTTTCGCCCGCTTGGCGATCGCCAACAGAACGTTTGCGTAGGCCTGCCATTCGGTGGGCTTGCTTTCATCGAAGGGAAAGGTCAGCTCCAGCTTTCCGTCTTCGATGCAGACGCCCGTCACCATATTGGCAGCGATCTCATTTTGAAGAATCTTCTGAATCTTTTCGACGGTTTCCGGGTTTTCATCCTTCAGCCTGTCAATCAGCTCTTCATCGATATGAATCAGATCGCTTTTCGTCATCGCGGCGATCAGCTTCTGCCGGGAGTACAGCATCTTCAGAAGGCAGGTAAGCGCCAATGGGCTGAACTCCTGAATCGGAATGCTGACGTGCGTTTCGGTAATTCCGGTAATCTGTGTGACGCTGTCGACGGACGGCACCTGATCCAGCGCGTCCGCAATAGCGGTGATCACATCCGCTTCGGAATCAGCCTCGGTGACGCTGTTTTCTTCCGTTTCCGGCACCATGCCGATGGTCTCGTGAATGTAATCGTTCTCCACCAGGAAGCTGTGGATCGCTTCGAAATCGTCTCCGCTGATGCTTCCGTCCCGGTTGATGGTGTACGACCCCACCTGATATGCGCAGCTGGGTACGCCCATGTACCGATACGGTTCACCAATCAGCCGGGAAAGCTCCTTCGCCAGAACCTTTCGGTTCTGTGTGTTCGTTTGTATGTTCATGAATCCTGCTCTCCTTTCTCGTCCGTCACTACCCGGTACACATCGTCGGCGAAGAAGTAACAGGTGAAGGGATTAAAAAGGGCGTGGCATTTCACGCCGGCTTGGGTCAGCACGATGTAATCGTTGTTCCCAACCTTCTCCAGAATCTCCACATCCTGCAGCGGCGCCCGATGCGTACCGTCCCTGTCCAGGGAATGAAGCATGGCCTTTTCCATGGGAATGGACCTCCTTCCGAAATGGTAGTGACATATACGCTCTGAACGCGATGAAAGTCAAGCGGGTATGCGTTATTTCGACATGTTTATTTTTTTAGAACAATCCCCATTCCGCGAACCTTTCAAATCCGCCGAGGGAATGTATGAATTCATGGGCTTCCTCCACAATTGCGCCGTAAGGCAGGCCGTCAACGGTGTCGTCCCCGATAGCGCAGCAGAGGCAGACGGGCTTCCCGGTGGCCTGAGCCTTCAGAAAGGCGTGGATATTAACGGACACATCCGCCTTGGATAAATCTTTTCCATGAAGACCGCCGCCCGTCACGCTGTCAGCCATGTCGCTGCCCAGCTTTCGGTTGGTCGCGCCGGTGTCCACATTCGGACCGCCTGTCCAGTCACCCAGGGGATTGATCTCCGCGCCTGGATATAGCGCAGCCAAATCCGCTGCGGCCGCATTGCTCTGACAGATGATCAGGCGGTCCCCATCCAGAATGTACTTCCCGTCGCAGGGATATCTGGCATAAATATCACGGGCAATGGCGGACAGCTTCCGCTGTTCATCCGTCAGAGGCATGCCCTTGAAAATGCCGTTGTCGCCGCAGCGCAGCCCATCCGCCTGATTGACAGCCAGATGAGAATCCTGATCCACCTCGCAGTAATCCACGGCAACACCATCTCCGGCAATGCAATGAACCGTTTCCTGCACAATGCCAACCGGAATGTGCACCGAGGTTTCCGCTATGATGTGACAGAGATGATGCCCCAGCAAAACCTCCACCGCAATGCGGGGATTCGGCTCTTTGGAATAGGCGTAATCCACCAGAGCTCCGGCAATGCGGTCCGCTAATTTATCCGGATGAGCCGGATTGACCTTTTCAATCATCGGTTTCAAATCTCCTCGTTACCATTTGTGTGTCCAGCTGATCGCGATAATGATAATAATAGATATGACAATCCATAGTCCGGCGAGCACAGCCACTTCGATCAGGAAGTCAATGAAACAAGCCATGCCGTCCTCCTCATCAACACCCATGAAGACGCGAAGGAGCCCCCAGGACGCGCCCGGGGACTCCCGCGATTCTTTTTTGTCGAGTGTAGCATATCATAAGAACGGACGTGACAAATAGTGACATTTACTGCTGTGTATCAGGGACTTTGAGTTTTTCCAGCGCTTCGTCATGCAGCCGGTAAATATGACGGATATTATAGTTCATCATGACGGCGATCTCCTCCCAGCGCTTGAAGCACAGGTAGCGCAGCTCCAGCAGTATCAGGTATTCAGGGTTCTCTACCCTCTCGATCGTCCGCTTGATTTCCCTTTTCAAATCCACCAGGGCATCGATATCGTTGTTGATCTCATCCTCCATGTCCATGATTTTGGCCAGTATATCCTGCTGGCTATGCACATTCCTGGTGTGGCTGACCACCTCGCTATCCATAACGGCTGTCGTTTTCGTTGCCAAATCCCGCAGCGCCGACTGCTGCTCCAGCTTGCTGTCAATCCGCCGGTTCAGCCAGTACGCCTGATTCAGATATTCCTTCGCTGTCATCCGTGCCTCCTCGTTTTGCTGTCATTCCCACTGATTTTATCAGCCTGCGGATCAGATACTTGGGATCCACATCCGTCAACGTGCTGTACCAGTCGGAATAGAAGAATTCCTCATACTCCCGGGCTTTCCGTTTTGCCGCGCTGTCCTCCGGGTGATATTTCAGCAGACGGAGGATGTACAGATAATCCTTGGCCGCTTGCGCCACGATGGCGTTGGCCAGTTCCTGATAGGCTTCGATGTGAATCCCTCCCGTCTCTCTTCCGTCTGCGCTGCCGGATTTTTTCTTCCCGGATGATCCGACTCAGGGCTTCCCCCGCCGTGGGATCCGGATAGCCGGAGCTGTTTTTCCAAATCATGCCGTTCACCCCTTGTACTCGTACAGGGCATACGGCTCCAGCGAGCCCTTCCCGCCGCCTTTGTTATACAGCTTGTACATGGCGTAGGCGTAGCAGTAATCTTTCCGGGGATCATCCGCTTTGTTTTTGTTCAGGGCGGCCTGGTCCGCCGCGCCAACCTTTTTCAGGAAGCGGTTCAGATTATATTCCTTCCCGTATGCCCGCAGGAACACGGACACCCCGCCGATGATATTGGCTGCCAGGCTCCACTTTTCGCCGTGCCAGCAGGCCATCAACAGAGTGAGAGCGTCGGAATATAGCTCAGGATCAATCTCATAGATGCGCCATAGCTTTTCGATACAGGCAAAGGTAGAGGCAGCGGCGGAATGCGAAGCGGACAGCTTAAAACCGGCATCCTCCGTGCGCCATCGGAAATCTTCGGCCTTCGGATCGCCGGAGAGGATCAGGGCGCGGATACGCATGGCCGTAGCCACCTCCTTGGATTCCCCGCGCTGGAGGGCGAATAGGTACGCCTCATCCTCGTAGGTCAGGCCATGGAAGACCATGCAGGGCACCATGAAGTTTTCAAATTTGCTGACTTCCTTCAGCGCGGCCAGGGTGTGCGCCCCGTCGAACACATAGAAGTGTCCGTCCCGGTTGCTGACCTTCAGGGGATTGACCAGCCGGGCGTCAAAATTCTCTACAATGCGGGCGACCCGTTTTGCGTCTATGGGCCGCTGATAGGACACGTCGCTTTCCAGTGCGATGCTGCTCAGTCGGGTGAATTCGTATCCGCACTTTTCATCCACCATGTGCAGTTTCTTCTGGGGCTCCGGATTGGTTCCCGGCATGCTCATCTGGATGCCGCGAATATTCAGGGGGCGTGCGCTCTGATGACGGGCGTTGCGATTCTTACGGCTCATTTCACTGTACCTCCACATTCTTTTTGGCAATCGTCTGTATAAGCATTTCGTCCACCGCGTCGGCGGCGTCATCGATCATCTGGCGGATGATATCGATATTTTCTTCTGTCATCATGCTGGGCTGAAGCTTGGAAATCGCCGTTTCGCAGGTAGCGATATAGGCGTTGGTCGCGCTCTCCAGCAGGGAAAGCACATGATCGAACAGCGCGGGATCATCCCGCAGCTGTGTCGGCACATGCGCCAGCTTCCCCTCCAGGACAGTCATGCCGGTCACTTCCGCAGGCGGCATGGAAGCGGCAGTCTCTGCGTCCCTCGCTGCCTGCTTCGCCTTCGCCTCGCATTCCTTACAGATCGGGCTATAGCTGGTGCCCTTGGAAACAATGCTGAATTCAGAGAAAGGCTTTTCTTCGCCGCATCGCTCACAAATGCGGGTTTCCCCTTCATGTTCTTTGTTTTTAAGCTCGGTATATGCTTTGTGAATCGAAATCTCGCCCTTGCGGAGCTGTTCTTTTGTTCCCTGATCCGCATTTGCATCCAGCTCTTTCACCTTCGCCAGGGTGTCGCGGGAAACGCCAACCATCTTACCCAGCTTGTCCATGGCATTTCCTTTCTCCGCCTCTGCAGAATTCTGCAGAGGCCGGGCTTCCTTACCGCCCGTGGATGTAGCCAGACGTTTCCTGGCCTGGTCCCGGTAAAAGGACTCATACTTCAGCCCGATCAGGCTCCGCTGATAGCTGTTCAGGTTCCGCCGTGCCAGTTGATGCTCCAACATCCAGAACATGGCGGCGTCCTTATCATCGAAGTCCTTCTCCTCGATCCCGAACGGGATATCGTGCCTTCGGCAGATCTCATAGCGGTTATGCCCATCCACGATCGTGCCGTTCCACACGGTCAGGGGCGTGTCGCAGCCGTTGCGGACAATGCTGTCTTCCAGCATCCTGTGTTCCTCTTCACTGAGGGGCGGGATCAGGTCACGCAGATCCGGATCGATCCGCAGATCGTATACTTTCTTTTCCATCGTGCTTTCCTCGCTTTCTTCAACAGGTTTTGGCTTTGCACTTTTTCTCGAGATATTCGTAAATCGCCCAGCCCATCCCGATAGCCAGCGGATGGTTGCCCCATTGTTCACTGACCAGATGACCGATATCCCTGGCAGCCTGCGTCCAGAACTCTGTGCAGGCGTCTGTTCCAATGGCAGGCGGATCATTGTGATCCCGCAGGTAACGGTACATGTCCCGGATGATTTCCTTTTCCGTGGACATGGTCATGTCTGTGTTGCTCATCGCGGTCATCCTCCCAACCGCCAGGCGTTTTTCCGATTCCAAACGATGCGATAGGCGCGGTGGATGGACAGTTCCCCGCGCCTCGCCCTGGCCTGAATCGCTTCGTCGCCGTAGATGCAGATGTATTTCACCTTGTCCAGCGTGCCGTGGGAAACGCCAGCCATCCCGGCCAGGCGGTCGCGCGTCCTTATGCAGTGGCCTTTCTCCTGTTTCTCTGCTTTATGCAGATAGGGCGCGTATCGAAGGGCGGACTCGGCGCGCTCAAAATTGCTCACAGCGCAGGACAGCCGCTGTTCCAACAGCCACCGGGCGGCGTCTGCTTTATCCGCGAACTCCCTATTCTGTACCGCAAACGGGATGCCGTACCGCTGGCAGATGGCATAGCGCTTATGTCCGTCCACAATGGTTTTATTCCAGATTGTCAGCGGCTCCACGCAGCCTCTCAGGCGGAGGCTGTCTTCCATCCGCTGATATTCATCCGGAGCCATCGGCGGACTCAGGCTCCGCAATTCAGGATCAACGCGGAGACTCCGTATCTGCTTTCTCATGCGCTTCCCCCTCGCTTTCCTCGCACGACCGGTTTCATCAGCTGCGCCCGGACGGCCTCCATCAGGGCGGCCTGTGTTTTGTCTTTGTGCTCCAGGGCATTCATGATCTGTTCATCAATCGTGCCCTGGGTAATAATGTGGGTGATCACGACGGTATCAGCCCGCTGCCCCTGCCGCCACAAACGGGCGTTGGTCTGCTGATACAGCTCCAGCGACCATGTCAGGCCAAACCATATCAGGCTGCTGCCGCCCGCCTGCAGGTTGAGACCATGTCCGGCGGACATGGGGTGGATCAGCGCGACGGGGATCTTCCCGGCGTTCCAGTCGTGTATATCCTGAGATGTTTTCAGTTCCCTGGCTTCCGGGAACCGCTCCTGAATGCGCGTCAGGTCGTGTTTAAACCAGTAAGCGATCAGGGTGGGCTGTCCGTTAGCCGCTTCCATCAGATCCTCCAGGGCATCCAGCTTCCGGTCATGGAAACGGATCATCTCCCGATCTCCGGTGTACACTGCGCCGTTGGCCATCTGACTGAGCTTGTTGGACAAGGCCGCGGCGTTCTTTGCGTCAATCTCCCTGCCCCTCAGGTCGATCACCAGCTGCTTTCGCATCTGGTCGTACACGGCGCACTCCACATCATCCATGCTCACCGTGACACGGTTGGACAGGCATTCCGGCATCTTCAGGAAATCCACGCTCTTCATGCTGATGGTGATATCCCCGATCCGCCGATAGATTTCATCCTCCGCGCCTGGCAGCGGCTTCCACGTGAACACCTGCATGCCGTTCATCTTATCCGGCCGGAAAAACTCCTCCCGGTACCGGGTGATGTACCGGCCCAGGCGCTTGCCCATATCCAGCACGCGGAATTCTGCAAACAGGTCCATCAGGCCATTGGAAGAGGGCGTGCCGGTCAAACCCACGATCCTCCGCACCGAAGTCCGCAGCTGCAGCATGCTTTTGAAGCGCTGTGACGTGTGGCTTTTGAAGCTGGAGAGCTCATCGATGACGATCATGTCATAATCCAGCGGGACGCGGCTCTTCTCCACGAGCCATTTCACATTTTCCCGGTTGATGATGTGGATGTGCGTGTCCTGCATGAGCGCCGCCCGACGCTCCCGTTCGCTGCCCACGGCGACACTGTAGGTCAGCCCCTGCAAATGATCCCACTTGCCGATCTCATCAGGCCATGTGTCCCGCGCCACACGCAGCGGCGCGATCACCAGCGCCCTTCGCACCTCAAAGCGGTTCAGAATCAGCTCATGCAGCGCCGT
This sequence comes from Clostridia bacterium, assembly GCA_017395065.1. Taxonomy (GTDB): domain Bacteria; phylum Bacillota; class Clostridia; order Christensenellales; family Aristaeellaceae; genus RUG14130. Next base: position 58,084 of record JAFPWH010000051.1, read on the forward strand.
CAGGGTGATGACGCTTTTGCCCAGGCCCATCTGCAGGAAGACCGCCGCTACCGGATGCTCCAGAATAAAGTTGGTGGCGTAGGCCTGATAATCATGAGGTCTGTACTGCATTCAGCGCACCTTCTATCTGATCCGGGGAGTCGATCACGTACACCCGGTACCCCAGCCTCTCCAGCTGTGTTTTTCGGACTGCCTGCAGCGGCCGCAGGTGTCTGCCAGGCGCTTTCGTTTCCGCGAAGGCCATGTGACCGGCCGGAAAAAGAATGACCCGGTCCGGAACGCCGTCCAGACCGGGACTCACCCACTTGGGACACAGGCCGCCGCGCTGCTCGACGGCGCTGACCAGTTTTGCTTCGATTTGTTTTTCCCGCATGGAGTCACACTTTCCCGCAGCTTTTCAGCACAGCGTATTCGTGCCAGGCCGCGTCATAAATGCGGATCAGCTTTTCGCTGGGATGTCCACATAAAAGCGCGGCCTTGTTCCGTTCGTATGCCCGGGAATTTGTGCGCAGTCCGTTCCCCTTCAGGAAGCGGGCCAGTTCCCCCTTCGCGCCTTCCTGAGTCTTATAGTTCCTGGTGATCCAGCTGTAAAAAGTCATGTTCATTCTCCTTCGCATCGCGCTGTTTTTCGTCCTTGAATGCGCTCCGCGCCTGGATTTTCGCCTTATGGGTGGAGGTCGGTGGAGGTCTCCTGACAAAGTCCCTATATATAATTTTCATTTCTGTCACTACTTTTCTTTTTTGGTGACAGTTTTGAATTTTCCTATTGGAGAAGTCATGGAGAGACCTCCATCGACCTCCACCTTTTGGCTGAAAACGCAGGAGCAGCAACGCTTTTCATCTTATTTCAGGAAATCGCTGTCGTCGTCAGAATCGGCCTTCAGGCGAACTCCGACCACGAAATTGCCGGTCTTCGTCTTCTGCCGCTCAAAGCCGTAGGTGGCCAGCGCGCCGTAGAAATCCGTGGTACTTCGGATGAACTCGCCGGTGGATTCGCAGTATGCGCGGTAGGCAATATAGAACTGTCCGGAGGCCTCTCTGTACTGTTTCCCCACGTCGCACTTTTCTTCCAGGAAAGGCCGCAGCCAGTCGTTATTTTCGCGATATTCCGCGATGGCCGTCTGCACGATCTCCGGTTCCTGGACGCGGTAGTCCATCGCGATCACCTTCTGCGCGCCTTCCAGAATCCACTTCATCACAGCGCCTCCGGCGTGCTCCACCAGATAATCGCTGTAATTCTTGATGTCCCCTTTGCCTTCAATCCGGGCATTGAAAGGAACGACAATCAGCCTGCGCCAGATACCGGCGTCCAGTGCTCGCACCTTGGGCAGGTGATTGGTATACAGCACCAGGGTATGCGTCGGCTGGAAATCGAAGGGAGCGAAGTACTTCTTTTCAGCATGGATAGGATCTGTAGATGTGAGCTGCTTGACCACCGAGGTGTTCATGCTCAGGCCCTCTTTCAACTCAGACGCCAGCACCAGGCGGCAGCCCTTCAGTTCCGCCATCTCCGGCAGGGTATTCCGCTTGCAGGATGTCGTCAGCGTCTCCGCCGAGATCGTCTTGGCATAGCTGCCCATGACCCGGAAAATCGTGTTCCAGAAAGTGGATTTGCCGTTGCGGCCATCGCCATAGGCAATGATCATGGCTTCATAGAATACCTTTCCCACGCAGGCCAGGCCGCAGATCTGCTGGACATAATCAATCAGGGCATCATCCCCGCAGAAGATTTTTCTGAGGCAGTCCTGCCACAGTTCCGTGCCTTCATCCGATGGTTCTACCGAGGTTACCTTAGTACAGTAGTCGCCGGGCCGGTGTTCGCGGCCTTCGCGGGCACCGTGCCGAAGGTCGTACGAATGCTCCGGGCAGTTCAGCAGCAAATGATCCGCATCCAGCTCATCCGGTCGGATCATGACCATGGAGGTCACCTGCTGCATGGTGGCGCGGATATACTTGGAGGATCGCCGGTTCTCCGCCCATTCGTAATACTTCGCGGCGGATTCATACCGTTCGTACACAACCAGCTGATCCCGGTTCATGCACTCCTTCGCCTTCCGCTTCGGCATCTGTTCCAGCAGCTCATCGATGCCGTATTCCTTGCAGCGCTCCCACGTGGATTCCATTTCCGCCCGGGACTCCTCCAACTGCAGCCGGGTCAGCGCCTGTGCCTCGCCCTGGGCCATCTGTTCAGATTCCTTCCAGCATACGCCGTCATAAGTCAGGTATCCGATATTGTCCGAATACCGCAGCCGTTCGCCGGACAGATCCCGCAAAAGCTCCGCCTGCCCCACATCGGTGCGGTCGTCCGGATCATAGTGCCGCTGACTGTTTTTCCCGTATTCCTCCGGGGAGAGGTATCCCGCCTGCTGGCTGATCCGGTTATAAAAACCAAGGGCGCTGCGCCAGATATGCTCCAGCTCTTCCTCCTCCAGGGGCGGTTCGCACGCCGCCGCCCGACGCTGGAAAAGATCATGCGCCTCATCCGTCGGCCCCAGCCGCTTCAGCACACGCCCTGCGAAGTGTGAAAGCGTCGCGTTGCGGTGCCCCTCCTGAATCGTGCTGTCCAGCGGGTTGGCCGGATCCAGCAGCTCCAGCGGGTCATCCGTATCGCCATCCTCGGGGTAATACATTTCCAGGCATTCATTGACGGTGATCGTGCCGGGAAAGAAATCACATGCGCCGTCCCGCGTACCAAAGAAAAACCGGGCGGCGTCCTGGGCGTTGGTATCAAAATAGGGAAACACCCTCTGCAGCCGTTCCTTCAGCTGTTTGTATTCCTCCGCGCTTTCCGTGCGCTTGCAGGCCAGAAACACATGATACCGGGGTCTCGCCGTGCGGTTCTTCTTGGGCTTCATATGGTGACGGCTGTAGTGGACGCCCAGGGTCACGTCCGGGAATACCTTTCGTATATCCTCCGGGTGGATCCAGTCCTCCGGGCTGTCGGAGTGATCGTTATCCACGTCCATGCCCACACAGTCCGCCTCCATGAAATTGGTCACCGAGCGGTAGCTGTTCTGATACCGGGCGCACACATAATCCCGCCGGGCAGACAGCTTCAGCGATTCCGCGTCCGTCACCTTAATCTCATGCGGGTATTCGCAGTTGGATGCCCTGCCCATGCAGGTGGCCTGGTAAATCGTAAAGCCCAGGATCGGGCTGTTTTCTGTCATTCCGCTTTCACCTCCCTGGGAACCAAGGCAAAGTACCGGATCGGGATATAGGCGCTTTTCGCGTACTCGATCTCCGCCGCCATGCCCTTGCTGATACGGTCGCCGAATACCCAGAGCTCGTCACACAGTGAGAGCAGTGTCATGCCACACTCGATGCCGATCTGACGCTCAGCGGAATCCGCATCTTGCAGAAACTGCGGGTACAGCAGATGGGGCGTTACGGGAATCGCGTTGTGGAAAGCAGCGAAGCGGCTGTACATTCTCGCCCGGTGCAGGTTTTCCTGAACGTCCCCCGCGTAGGGGGAGCAGATATAGACCAGATCCTTCTGATTAAGCTGCGCGTTGTTCATCATGATAGCCTCGCTTTCTGTTCATTTCTGTCAGTCTTTCTTATAGAACGGGGTGACAAAGCCGTCCGACCGGAGAAGCAAGCCCTTCGCCCAGGGCGGAGTCCTGGCCATCTGCTCGCACAACACCTGCAGCGACATCCGGGGATCGGCCTCGATGATGATCTCATCATGTACATGCGCCACGATAAAACAGTGCCGCAGCGTATTCATGGCATAGCAGAGGATGTCCCGGGATATTGCCTGAACGATGTTCTCGCAGAGCTTAGGGCCGTAGGTTTCGATCCGTTCCCACTTCTTTGTACTGCCGACACCCAGATAGGTCAGCGCCGGGCTGCCGAACTGGTTCTCTCCGATGGCCGGTTTCACATAGGCCAGGTTTCTGCCGGAGGGCAGCGTCACAAACAGCATGCCGCTGCGGTACTGGAAGCGGATGCCGTGTGTTTCCGTTTCGCCCTTCTCGGTGACGGCAGCCATGGCCGCGGCGTCCACGTCCCACCACAGCTTCACAATGTTGGGATTGGATTCCCGCCAAGCCTGCACCAAGGGGAGAAGTTCGTCTTCCTGAAGCCCCATTTCCAATGCGCCCATGGCCTTCAGCGCGCCGACGGAGCCGCCGTAGCCCAGGGCCAGCTCAGCGATCTTTCCCTTCTGCCGCAGATGGCCGTTGATGCCGTGCTTTTCCACCGGCACGTGAAACATGGCTGAGGCCGAAGCGCAGTAAATGTCGCCGCCGTTTTTGAATACCTCCGCCCGCCAGTCCTCATGGGCAAGCCAGGCGATAACGCGGGCTTCGATGGCGGAAAAGTCGGCCACGTAGAACAGCTTCCCCTCCGGCGCGATGAAGGCGGTGCGGATCAGCTCCGACAGCACCTCCGGCACGGACCCGTACAGCATTTCGATGACGTCGTAGCCCCCGGCGCGCACCAGTTCACGGGCGGCGTCCAGGTCAGGGAGATGGTTCTGTGGCAGGTTCTGCAATTGAATCAGCCTCCCGGAAAAGCGGCCGGTACGGTTGGCTCCGTAAAACTGAAAGCAGCCCCGCGTCCTGCCGTCGGCGCACATTGCGGCCTGCATGGCCTGATATTTTTTCACGGAGGATTTCGCCAGCTGCTGTCGAAGAGCAAGCACATCCCCCAGCGGCTTCGGTGCATCCTTCAGCAAAGCGGCCACCTGCTTCTTCCCCAGAGATTCCACCTCTAAACCGTTCTCTGCCAGCCAGCGCTTCATCTGCTGTACGCTGCCGGGATTGTCCAGCTGTGTCAGCTGCTTCATCAGGCTGGTCAGCTCCTCATGGGACTGGGCGTCCATTCGGATCGCGTTTTCCACCAGCCGCCGATCCACCAGGATCCCCCGGTCATTGATCTCCTGATCCAGGTGATACTGATCCCAGACCTCCTCTGGTACGGGATAGTTGGCCAGCCGGCGCTGAATCTCCATCTCTGTTTCCACATCGCGTTTGTTATAGGTGATGAATTCCCGCCACCGGTCCGGGGCATGCTCAGGAAGGTTCCGCGTTCGCTCCCCATTGGACTGTGTCGGCGCGCAGGGGCGGCAGAAATAGCGGATCAGATCCCGGCCCGTATCCAGTTTCTGCTTTTCCAGCCCCAGCACAGCGCCGACACCGGCAAGGGATAGGGGAAGCCCCAGGTAGGCCGACCAGATCATCGTGCAGCGCCAGGAGGCAGGGTCGAGATAATTCCTGACGCTATCTCCGGGAATAGAGTACATGCTGTTGCACAGATCGTAGCCGTTTAACGCCAGCCAGTGGGACAGACAGATGCGCTCAAAGGATGCGTTGAAAGCGTACTTGATGACGTTTTCGTCCGTCAGCGCCGAGATGATCTCCTCCGGGATCTTTTCTCCGTTGATCATATCAATCACGCGCACCGGCCCATCGTCCACTGCATAACCGAAGAGCAGGATGTCAAAATCCGGATCCTCGGCGTAGCGGTACACACCCGTACGGTTCAGGTCAGCAGAGGAATAGGTTTCGATATCAATGGACAGCGTTTTCACAATTACGCCTCCCTTCGGAAAAGGGCGGCAGGTTGCCCCGCCGCCCTTGTTGATTCATCAATTGAGGAAGTCCGCGTCGTCCTCATAGTCCTCATCGGTCTTGAAATCGTCCACCGTGGTCACGTTGCCGCCAAGAGGCTCCCCGTCCGCAACCTTCTGGACGCCATGCAGCGAGCAGGCAATTCCCTTATTTCCTTTCTGATTATAGGTATAAAAGCTAACCTTGCACTTCGCATAGCAGCCAGAATAAATCACAGAGCGATCCAGGCATTCCGTGTCATCCACGTCGTACAGCTTGGGCTTCTGCTTGTTCTTGGCGTTGATGTAGTAGGCATTGGCATACGCCGGATCATTGGGGCGCTTCTTATCCCCATCATTGAGGGGGAGATTAATCTCATTCATCGACGGCGTGACGCGTCCATTTCCACGCAACGTATGAGCGCCATTGTCATAAGCCACCTTGATAGCGTTCCGGATCAGATTCAAAGTGTACTTGTCATCCTTGGAAATAATGAGGCTGACAGAGTACTGGGGATCCTTACCATCAAACCCACGAGGCTCGAAAAGGTTAGCATAGCTGAGGCGTGTGCGGCGGCCGGTAACGATCGTAGCGGAATCATTGTTCTTCACATTGGTGTTTGCCATAGTCTTATTCTCCTTTTTCGTTTTCGTCGTTGTTGTCTTCTTCTACGGTAAAATCAGCAAAGGCCAAAGCCGGACGCTTGTCACTCTCCGGCACCAGGGTAGCCTTGCCGCGGGGCTTTTCCACATACTCGCCCAGCAGCTCGTTGAAACGCTTCCTGCCCAGCAGGGTCGTCATCGCCGTGATGCCCAGCAGCTTCTTCTCATAGGGGTCTTTGCCTGCTTCCGTTACCGCTTTGGCCACAGCCTTCTCGTCGGTGAAGCGGCGGTTGCTCCGGCCTTCCACCAGCTTGAAGCCGTTCCAGTGCTTTCCGCCGATGGCCGCCTGCAGGGCGTATTCCTTGATGTCCTCTGCCCAGTTGATCAGCTGATCTGCTTTGCCGAGGATGTCCTCCACTTCCGCGTCCGTCAGGGTCGGCGGCAGATCACAATCGTAGCGCATCAGGCTGATCTGCTCCTCCGCCCTGGTCCGGCACTCGTGTCGCGCCTTACAGAAACGACAGTGGTCGCCGCTGTGATATTCACCCTTACCTTCGGCGGCCAGTTCCGCAGCGGGACGCAGAGTTTCCTCCGCCCAGGCCAGCAATTCATTCCGGGTAATCGTCCATTCGGAGATGTTTTCCCGCCGGGGCTGGAAGATGATCATCGTGATGGTATCGATCGCGTACAGATCATCCAGCAGATCCAGCGCGCCCAGGGCGTAACAGCAGGTCTGCGGGTTGTGCTCTGCGCTGACCTCCACCCCGCTGCCGTACTTCAGATCGATGATCGTCATACAGCCATCCGAGATAAGGATCGCATCCGCCGTGCCGAAGCCGCCGTCCACCCAGCGGGAGTAGTCCACCCGCTGTTCCACCATGACCAGGGGATCGTCGCAGGTTTTCCGTGCCTCCGCCAGCAGCTCCAGAATATAGGCGGCGTAGTCATCGGTGTGTTCCTCCATCTCCTCATCATAGTACGGAAGGGTATCACGGGGATCAGGCTCCACATCCATACCCAGGGCCTTCCGCAGTTTCCACTCTGCCAGCGTATGGGCGTCCGTGCCCTGCTCAGCATAGGCGGAGCCTTTGTCCTCATACTGCTCCTGCAGCTTCGCTGAGGGCGGACAGTTGATCCACCGATAGGCGCTGGAGGCGGAGAGCAATGCGTGCTGTCTGCTCATGCGCCGATTTCCTCCGCTTCCTGCATCATGGCCGGGTATTCCTTCGGATCGATATCCGGCAGGCGTTCCGCGCCATGCGCCTTCAGCAGGGCCTTGACCTCGTCCTTGTAGCCCCGGCTGGTCTTCTCGCGCAGCATGGCGCGCACCTCCTGAAGGGTGTAGGCCTTTACGGGTTCCGCTGCCTGTTCGGGCTGCTGCTCTTCGCCCGGCTCCGGCGATGCGTCAGCGGACATCAGCTCGCGGATGCACCGTACCGATTCCTGAATGCCGCGGCTCTGCTCCATGAGAGCCTTCAGGGCGGCGTCCAGCTCACTCATTCTTGCCATTCTGGCTTCCTCCTGTGTTCGTTTTGTTCATGTTCTCGTTGTTCTGATCACGAAGGTTCAGCTTACGCTCAGTAGCACTTCACACACACCAGCGGCTTGGGATCATACACGTTGGACCAGCCAACAAGGACCCTGGCCAGCAGACTGCGGAAGCCCACCTTCACCCGCTCCCACACGTACACCGGATAGACGGCGGCAAAGCCGTTCACCGCGTCCACATCCAGAATGTAGTAGCAGCCCTGGCTCAGGCGGACCGTCAGGAAGACGTCGCCATCGAAACGCACGGTAAACTCATCGATCATGGGATCGCCATCCTCCATGCGGTGTTCGATGTACTCCGCCATCTCCCGAATGATATGATCCGGCAGGAGCTTTTCGCCCTTCCGCTGGTTGACGCGGCCCAGCCGCTTTGCGGCCTTGCGGGTGAATTCCATATGAATGCGCATCGCGCTGGTGTCGTACTTGCTGCTGAACATGCTGAACCTCCATTGTCTGGAGCCTTCGCTCCGTCGGTCGGGGAAAGAAAAGAACCGGCGCGCTGTCATACGCTCCGGTCCGTGATGGCGCACTGGAACAGAGGTATGTCAGCCGCGAAACCATCCTCCGCCGCCCGATAGGCAGACTTCTCCCATGGGAAAAGAGTGGTTCTGGTTTCGCAGGACATCCGCTGCCGCTCGCGAGCCGACTTTGGAGGTGTCCATGTGCCCAGGGGCTCAGCTGTCCGCGACCCTGGCTGGGCGGCGGTGGGCTGTGCTCCTGAGCACGTGTATATGATAACCGCCGTCAAGGCAGAAAAAAATCAACTGAAGTTGGCAAGCCGCTCTGGTTTTGACAACTCCAGTTGGTAGATTTGCGAAAATGCAGGAATACAATAACTTATAGGCGCGCGATACGCATCCCGTGTATATCTACGGGGATTCGTCCCGGACGGAGCTATGACGCCTTGATCTCTGAAATGAAGTCCAGGGTCGCCTTCATCTGCTTGATGAAGGCGTGATAATCCTTGTGGCTCAGCCTGCTTCGCGCCTCATTGCAGAGTTCGACGCCCTCGTCCTGATCTGCCACAGTTTCTTCAGGAAGCATTCCTTTCAGGAGTTCCTGAACAGGGCAGTCCAGCGCCAGCGCCAGCTTTAGGAACGAGAACAGCTTTAGCTCCTTCTGTCCGCTCTCCCAGGAGGCGACCGTGTTTCGTGATACGTCACACTTCTCAGCCAGTTCTTCCTGCGACATATGCCTTACATTTCGCAGGATAGAAATCTGCAGGCCGAGCTTCTTCATATCAAACTGGATCTCCGGCATTCACACGGTCACCTCCTTTCCATCAATCTTTAGGAAGTTTCAAAAAAATTCTTCCAAAACCCATTGACAATACCGATTTAGGAAGTTATAATGTAGTCACTTCCTACGAGAGCAATTGTACACCACAGCAGGGGGGCAGCACAAGGAAGTTAGGAAGTTGCCGAAAAATAAATGTCAGAGCAGGAGGAGGCAGCAATATGGCAGGCAAGGCAATCAAGGAAACGGAAGTCAAGATGGAAAAGCTTCCTGAGAAAATGAAGCAGGCGCGATTGGCGCTGCAGATGAACCAGACGCAATTGGCCGACAAGGTGGGCGTCACCCAGCGTTCTATCACCGATTACGAGCGCGGCGCTGCGATCCCCAGGAGCAGTACGATCCGCAAGCTTGCCGCCGCTCTGAACGTGACCTACACCTACCTGACGGATGATCAGTGCGAAGATCCGCATGAAGGCGCAAACCGGGAAGACATCATCGAAAACGCCCGGAGCAAGTTCGGATCGCGGTACGCCGGTCAGCTCAATAAGATGCTTGACGATTCCGTCGCAAGCTTCGCGGGCGGCGACGTCCCCGCCGAGGACATGGACCTTTTTATGGAAGCGTTCATGAATGCCATTGCGCTGGGTAAGGAAAGGGCTCGTAAAAAGTTCACGCCCAAGTCGATCCAGGATCAATGGGAAGACAAGTAAACCTTCTCATTCATCGGAGGTACGACAATGCGGATTGATTATGAAATGATTCACAAGATCGCGGAGGAAGCACGGAAAGAGGAAGAAGACATTGACCGCCTGATTCGCTATCGGGAAATCGAGCTGTACTATGCCCATATGGGAAGGCACCCCAAATCCTGCAAGGGCTTTTGCGTCATCACGAGCAGAATACCCGTGATCGGCATCAATAATGATTTCCCCCGCCGGGTGCAGCGGCTGGTAAAGTCACACGAAGTGGGCCACGTTATGGTTCCTTCCGAAGTGAAGGGGCTTCGTAAATACCACGATTTTGATGTATACGGCAACTACGAAAACGACCGTGACGAGCTGAACGCCAATATCTGGAGCGCTGAGTATCAACTGAGTGACGACGATGTAATGGACGTGCTGAAGGGTGAGTACGGCTTCTTTGAGGCCGCGAGGCAGCTTCGCGTCGCACCTGAGCTCCTCGACTTCAAATTCCGCAGCATGAAGGCGCGCGGTTTCCTCTTGAGCAGTCCGATTTACGCTACCAAGAACTATATGGATAAGTCCCTCTGATCATTCCCTTCATAACATGCGACCAGAATCCCGTTGAAAAACGATATTTCAACAGGCGTATTTCGTGCACCCTTTTACAGGCGACCAGGCATCGGGAGGTGAGCACATGCCGGAAGACCATGTCTACATCGCGATCGATATGAAGAGCTTCTACGCCTCTGTCGAGTGTGTGTACCGGGAGCTGGATCCGCTGAAGGCGCACCTTCTGGTGGCCGACCCGTCCAGATCCGATCAGACGATCTGCCTGGCAGTCTCCCCCGCGCTGAAAGCCAAGGGTGTGCCGGGCAGACCCAGGCTGTTCGAGGCCAAGCAGGCCATCCGGGATTGGGAGCTGCAGCATCACGAAAAGCTTTCTTATCTTATCGCGGTGCCGCGCATGGCGGAGTACGAACGGGTATCGGCCCAGATTTACTCCATCTTTCTCCGCTATGCCGCGCCGGAGGACATTCACGTGTACTCCATCGACGAGAGCTTTATCGACTGCACCCCCTACCTTCATTTATATCGGAAGGCCGCCATACGGCAGGGGATCGAACCGGCGCGCCTCATGGCCATCACCATGATCCGGGCTGTGCTGAAGGAAACCGGCATCACTGCCACCGTTGGCATCGGTACCAATCTCTACCTGGCCAAGGTGGCCATGGACATCGTCGCAAAAAAGGCGCAGCCAGACAAGGACGGCGTCCGCATCGCGGAGCTGAACGAGGACAGCTACAAATTCCTGCTTTGGGATCACCAGCCTCTGACCGATTTCTGGCAGATTGGTCCGGGCAAAGCCCGCCGACTGATGAAAGGATGCATGTTCACCATGGGCGATGTGGCAGCCCGGTCGCAGTACGACGAGGAGTGGTTCTACAAGACTTTCGGGATCGATGGCGAGATCCTGATCGACCACGCCTGGGGTGTCGAGCCGGTGACCATGCGGGATATCAAGGGCTACCACACGGACAGCCACAGCCTGTCCAATGGGCAGGTGCTGCCCAGACCCTATGTGTATGGCGAGGCGCGGAATGTATTTCTGGAAATGATCGACGTCCTCTGCGCCGATATGTATCAGAAGCGCTTACTTGCGCCGGTGTTCACCTGGTGGGTAAGCTATGATTACAAGAGTCTGGAAAAGGTTCCCGGCTATGAAGGTCCTGTCTCTGTCGATTTTTACGGGCGGCTGCATCCGGCGCACAGTGGCGGTACCGCGAACCTGGTCGTTCCCACCGGCAGCCCCTCCGCCATCAGCGCAGCGCTGGCCATGCAGTTCGATGAAAAAACGGATCACCGGCTGTTATACCGGCGGCTGGGTGTCTGTGCCTGCAACGTCATTCCGGACAGCGGAATGGTGCAGATCGACTTCTTTACAGATTACGCGGCGCTGGAACGGGAAAAGCGAATCCAGGGCGCCATGCTGACTGTGCGGGCCCGATATGGCGCAAACGCCATATTTACGGGGAAGAACCTGCAAAATGGCGCGACATCACTGGAGCGGAATCAGCAGATCGGCGGCCACCGGGCATAGCCTGCTTCGCCGGGAAAGGGGTTTAGGATGGTCGGATATATGACAATGCCCGCGGATTTCCGATACGCAGGCGTTTATGCCAAGGGACAACCGCAGCACAGAGCGTTCGACGCTTTCCGTTTGAAGCATCCGGCGATGGATCCCGGAAAGCGCGCAAAGATCTTCGCTCCTTTCGACGCCCTGAAAGGCTTCAGCGACGCGGTGGCTGCCAAGGAAACGCTGTATGAGAACCGAAAAGAATTAGACGACGACACAAAGGAAGATATCGACCGCAAGCTCGGCATCCTGCACAGGCTGACCATCAACGGCAGAGCTGCCCGGGAAAACAGGCCAGTCATCACCGTCACATTCTTTGTACCCTGTGACGATCCTGACAACACCGCATACGGCAGCCGCGGGCAGTACCTCACGCTGACCGGGACCTGCGTCAGAGTCGGGATGCACACACTGTACCTTGAAAATCGAGGCATCCAATTTCGGGACATCGCGGCGATCAAGGGGAAAATGCTCCCTGAGCTTTGGGCGGAAGATCCCAATTGGGAGGATGAAACGTTGTGATTCAGAATCCGCAGGACATTCTCGGGCCCGGCGCGCTGGCCAAAAAGGCCGAAAAAAAACAGCGGGCCGCGCTCTCCGAGGAGGAAAAGCGCAGACACCGCTGCTGCTTCACAGGACATCGTCCGCAGGGCATCACTCGCCCGCTGGATGATGTAAAGGTAGATCTGGAAAATATGATTATGATGGCTATTCAGGAAGGCTATACCACATTCGTCACCGGCATGTGCATTGGTGTGGATATATGGGCCGGGGAAATCGTGCAGCGGCTAAAGAGTCAGTATCCAGGCATCCGTTTGATTGCCGCCGTACCCTACCCGGGGTTCCCGGACCGTTGGCCGCCGGAATGGAAAAACAAATATGACCGTCTCCTGAAGAACGCAGACGCGGTCAGGATTATCTCACCAGAGTATGAGGATCAGGTGTTTCAGATAAGAAACGAATGGATGGTTGATCACAGCGCCAAGGTCATCGCCGTGAGCAACGGACGCAAAAGCGGCACACAGAACACCATCGCGTATGCGAGGAAAAAACGAATACCAGTAGCAACGATCAAAGCATGAGGAGGGCAATCGCATGAGACACATTGATGAAGTGATGACCAAAGAACAGCGGGAGCAGTTCGCAAACCGTGTGGAGGTGCTGGAGAAAGTCAAATCCCTCCTGATGGTGCCCCAGCTGTGTATGGCAACGACGGAGCAGGTGGCCAACTATTTCGATGTTCCGGTGAAGACGATCACAACCGTGTTTCAGCGGAACCGGGATGAGCTGATTTCAAACGGCGCGATCATCATGACCCCCGCTGAGATCAGCGGAATGAAGATTCAAAATGAATCCTCAATCGGATCCCGTGGGTGTATGCTCTACAGCATCGGGGACGCCGTCTTCTCTGTCAACTACAAAGGCTCCCGGTTTTATCCTCCCCGTGCCATCCTCTGCATGGCCATGCTGCTCCGCGATTCCAAGGTGGCAGAGGAAATCCGCACGCAGCTTTTGAACCTGGTGGAAGCCACACCAGCAGAGCTGAAGGTGGCCAATGTACAGGCGCAGGAAGACGCCATGCTGGGCTTCGCCCGGGCGATGATGAACGGCGATCCTGACGCCATCGCGCAGTCCGTCCATGAGATGATCGCTCTCAAGGACCACACAATCGCCGCGCAGGCTGCATCCATCCGGCAGCTTTCGGACGAAAAGGCCGATCTGGAAAACAGGAATCACGATCTGGCCGACCAGAACAGTTCTCTGTCCATGAGCAACCAGATGCTGGCTGAGAGCGCCGTGACCTGGGAGCCGCGCCGGGTGACCAACGCCATCGTGCGGAAGATCGGCAAAGCCATCTACAATGGCAAATTTTCCCTGGCATGGAACGAGCTGTACCGGGAACTGATGTACCAGACCGGGATCAGCGTCGGCCAGCGCGGCGCGGAAAAGAAAAATGATTCCGCCCTGTCCACCATTAAGGACGAAGAGTGGCCCCAGGTCATGAAAGTGCTGGCTTCCCTGGCGTACCATTACTGCATCGATGTGGTGGATGTCACCAACGAAAAAGTGGTGGAAGCCTATCAGCTGGACCGCATTGAAACGCCGCAGGGCATCAAGTACAACGCGGGGATTTGCCGCACGACCCATATCGCACCCCCTACGGTAGCAAGCGTCCCCGCTCTAAGGCTCGCCCAGTAAGCTCTCCGATACATCTTCTCACAGCAAACGTAACAGAAACGTCGGAATCAATTTCTTCACAGGGCGTTGACTTTCTTGCCGAGGTGAGTGATTAATGTCACCACCAAAGACGAGGAGGTCGATGACATGGGATGCATTCGGGTAACGCCAAGGCCCTCCTACTACAGGGAACTGGCAATGAATCCTCCGGCCCCGCCGGAAGAGCCTATTCTGGATGATAAGATTGCAGTCTGTTTCAGAGTGGGCGGCATCGGCGGCTGGCTGAGCACAAAAAAGCAGGCGATCATCCGGGAAGTAGTGGCTTCCGTTCTTCATGACCGGGGCCATTACCACCGCAGCTACAACAATCCCGATGACTATGGGTATTTCACCTGGGACAACATCACACTCCACCAGACAATGCTGGCCATCGGCCCGGTGGAAATTCGTGATCTTGGCCGGTTCGAACCGATCATCACCGCACTGGCTGAGAAGGGCTGGTCTCCTGAAGATGAAACCGTATTCACCTTCTTCCCCCGGAAAAACCAGCCCGACACTGTTTTCAATCTGATCACGATCATTGAGTCCCGAAGGGAACTGGTTGAGAAAGCCCTGGGGGTCTCAGAACCGATCATCCCCTTTATAAGTGATGGACTGGCACTCAGCATCTCGCTGAGTGCTTTTTCATACCCTTTGATTGAAGCACCGGCATACCTGATGGCGCAGGCCTGCCGGATGGCGGAGACCACAGGAAAAGCGCGGATGAAGCCCTGCGATATGAGCAATCCCCGGTTTCAGATGCGCTCCTGGCTTCTGCGGCTGGGGTTCATCGGCGAAGCTTTTGAACGCCCCCGCCGCACCCTCACCGAAGCCCTCCAAGGAGATGTGGCCTTTTTCACAGAGGAACAACGTTACAAAGCCATGAGCAAACGCAAAGCAAAAAGCAAGGAGACCGCCATATGAAATACAACGATGCGATGTTCGCTATAGAAGAGTCCTTTCATTACACGCCTGAAACTGCTCCCGACAGTACCGAAGGTAAAAGACGCGCTGCCGCCTACTGCAGGGTCAGCACGCTCACGGAAGAGCAAGAGCTTTCCTTCGATGCCCAGGTCAGCTATTACTCGGAGATGATCAGCCGGGATCCTTCCCTTATTCTTGTTGGCATCTACGCCGACCAGGGCTTCTCCGGCCTGAACATGTCCCGAAGGAAGGAATTTCAGCGGATGCTGGCCGACTGTGAAGCCGGACTCATAGATGTGATCTTTGTCAAATCCGTCAGCCGGTTTTCCCGTAACGCCGCCGACGGCCTGGCAGTACTGAAGCGGCTGAATGTTCTCGGCATCCAGGTCCTTTTTGAAAAGGAGGGTCTGGACAGCTCCAATCCGGCCACCGAGATGATTCTGAACATTTACGCCACCATGGCGCAGAATGAGTCCTGCTCACAAAGCGAAAACATCCGCTGGGCGCACACCCACAACGCGCAGATGGGCAACCCGATCCGCAACGCCTGTTTTGGCTACAGAATCATGAAAAAGGAAGGCGATCCCTTCCGGTATTGGGTCATTTATGAGGAAGAAGCCAAGATTGTCCGCCAGGTTTTCAGCCTTGCCTGGCAGGGCTACAGCATGGGCGAAATCTGCGCCAGGATGAAAATGCGAAACGCTCAGGTCGCCTCCATTCTGCACAACGAAGCCTACAAAGGAGATCTGCTGACCAATAAGACGCTCCGCCTGGATTACGCCTCAAAAAAGGTGATCATGAATACTGGACAGCGTGATCAAATTTACATCGAGGAGCACCATGAACCCATCGTGGATCCGGCAATTTTCGACGAGGTACTCCACTACCACAAAAGCGGTATGCTGGATGCACGGTCATACGTCATTCGGCGGAATTGGATGGCCGGCCATCCGGAACTGGAAGAGCGCCGCCGGGCCGCCGCGGCGGGCACGCTGAGCGTCGGAGGGAAGAAAAAAGGGTAAAAGAAAAGCCCCGGAATGGTTGTCAGGCCACTCCGGGGCGGATTGGAGGAACATAATGCTAAACCATGCTTTGTCGCCGGTATCATCCGGCGTGCATGTGATTGAGAACACTGGAACATCAGATAAAACCGTTCTGGTCGGCGCTTACTGCCGCGTCAGCACCAACCTTGACGTTCAAAAGGCCTCGCTCGAAACCCAAATGATCGCATATGAAAAGATCATCAACGATCATCCCGGCTGGGTGCTTGCAGGCATCTATGCGGACAAAGGCCTGAGCGGCACCAGTGTCAATCGGCGGACGGAATTTCAGCGGATGATTGCGGATGCGAAGGAAGGAAAGCTCAACTACATTCTGGTAAAGAGCATCAGCCGCTTTTCCCGTAACACCGTTGATCTTCTTCAATATGTCCGGGACCTCAAAAAGATCGGCGTCTACGTGTACTTTGAAAAAGAGCGGATTGATACCGGCAAAACGGATTCAGAGTTCATGGTTTCTATTTTCGGCGCTGCTGCCCAGGAAGAAATCATTTCACTTTCCAACAACATGAAGGTCGGGCGGCGCATGAGATTTGCCCAGGGCAAACAACAGTGGACGCACATCTACGGATACAGGCGCGGATGGGAGATCGTACCGGCCGAAGCGGAAGTGATCAGGAAAATCTATGATATGTACCTTTCCGGATGCAGCCTTCCCTTCATCTGCAAATCACTCACCGAGGCTGGCATAGCCGTACCAACAGGCAAAGGCAAGTGGGCAGCCCACACCCTATCAGAGATCATTAAAAACGAGAAATACAAAGGCGCCTGCCTCATGCAAAAATCCTACATCAAGGATCCAATCCGGCATGAAAAGGTTTCCAACCGTAATGCCCTGGTCCCGCAGTATTTCAAACAGGATCATCATACCCCTATCATCCCGAAAGAAGAGTGGGATGCTGCTAATCTGGTTTTAACCATGAAGGACAGAAAAAGAGGATCGACGCAATATCCACTGTATGGCATTCTGCGCTGTCCCGTCTGCGGAGCAAATATGGTCCGATTCCATTATTGCAAGGGTGAGTATTTCTGGACTTGCAGCGGCCAGAATAGCGGCGACACGCGCCAGGAACGGAGCAAGTGCCCGCTGTACGCCATTCATGAATCGGATCTCCTGGGCAGCCTGAAGGATGCTGGTCTTCCTCTTGAATACTGGCCGCTCAGACAGCAGGTTGAAAGCATCACGTTTCCAAAATACGACTGGGATCACCTGATCATCCATCCTGCAGAAACCGGCGCGCCATACAGAATCCCCATCACCTATGATCTGCCCAGCAACAGCCCGCTGCCGATCATTACCGAGGCACCGCATGAATGGCATTTGACGAAGGAAACCAGAACAGTTCTGACCACCTTCATCAACGGCAAGCCAGTCAACCCCAGCGTTGCGCCGCGCATGCTGGAGCGCATTTGCGGCATCCAGAATCATGTACGCAATCTCACCATTCTGCCACCAGAAAAATATGAGGCTGATGTTCTCCGAGTAGAATCAGGGAAAAAGAGCGAGTAAAACACAGATGGAGGTTGACACGCCATGAACAAGCACGCAATGCCATCCCTTACAAACGAAGTTGTCATGATTGAAAACTCTGCTCCTGAAAAGAAGATCATTCGGGTCGGGGCATACTGCCGGGTGAGTACTAACTTGGAGACTCAAAGAAAGTCGATGGATACGCAAATGGCCGCATATGAGCGAATCATTCAGGCCCACCCCGGATGGGAATTGGTAGATATCTATGCCGATCAGGGCATCAGCGGCACCAGCGTCCGAAGCAGAACAGAATTTCTCCGGATGATGGAGGATGCGAGGGCAGGAAAGTTGGATTACCTCCTGGTCAAAAGCATTTCCCGTTTCTCACGCAACACGGTCGATTTGCTTTCTTTTGTCCGGGAATTGAGCGACCTCGGCGTGCGCGTCTTTTTTGAAAAGGAGCGGATTGATACCGGAGAGCTGGCATCAGAATTCCTTCTGTCGGTTTTCGCCGCGGCCGCCCAAGAAGAAATCATCTCCCTATCCAACAATCTGAAGGTTGGCATCCGCATGCGATATGCTCGAGGCGAACAACACTGGAGCAACGTATACGGGTATCGGAAAGGCTGGGTCATCGAGCAGAGCGAAGCCGATGTCATCCGGTGCATTTTTGATCGGTATCTGAACGGATCCACCCTGGTTGATATTCGCAGAGAGTTGAACAAACGGGACTGGAGCAAACAGAACAAGGCGCAATGGTCCGCAACAACTCTTTCCAACGTCCTTCACAACGAAAAGTATGCAGGCGATCTGAGGATGCAAAAGACCTTCATCGATAATCCGCTCACCAGTCATGAAGCAAAAAACCGTAGCTCCATCATTCCGCAATACTATGTGCGGGATCACCATCAAGCCATAGTCAGTCACGAAGTATTCGATACCGTGCAAGAAATACTGACCATGCGCGATCCAAGCCGCGGCGTTAAGCAGTACCCCTTTTACGGACTGCTGAAATGTCCGTACTGTGGCATGAACATGGTGCGCTTTAAGCGCAACAAAAGCGCATATTGGACCTGCGGCGGGCAGGGAGACGCAATCATACGAGAAGAGCGCACGAAATGCATCCCCTACGCGGTCAGGGAAGACGCCCTGGTCCAGGCATTGGCAAGCGCAGGATATCCTTCAGACTACGCTCCCCTAAAAGCACGCATTGTTTCGATGACATTCCCGCGCTGGGATTGGACGCACCTGAAGGTCATTCCTTCTGGTGCTGAAAAGAGGCCTTTCCTGCTGCCCGTAAACTATGAGTATCCGGAATACACACCATATCCAGTCTTTACAGAAAAAGCAAGGGAATGCAATGTAAGAGGGGAAATCAAAGTCATAAGAATCATCTATATCAACGGCAACAAAATCCGCTCCGGATGCGGAAACTACACGCGCAATTTCATAAAGTTACTGCAGCAGCAGGTAAACCACATGGTCATCCGGCCACCGGAAGACTATGAGCTCAACATACCGAGAATAGAGCCTGAAGGAAATTGATTGTTTCCTTAGCCTGAAGAAAAAAGGAGTCCGATTCCCATGATCATTCGCACCATTGCAAAGAAAGACACAACCAAAAGGGTCGCGGCATATGCCCGCGTCAGCACTCTGGAAGAGAGTCAAGATGAGAGCTACGAGACCCAGGTTCGCTATTTTTCAGAGCTCATCAACAATACCAATGGCTGGAGTATTGTGAAAATCTATGCCGACAAGGGGATTACCGGCACCAGCGCTGATAAGCGGCCCGGTTTCCAGGAGATGATCCGCGATGCCAATGCCAGAAAAATCGATATCATCCTTTGCAAGTCAATTTCCCGCTTTGCCCGAAACGTAGAGGAAGCTCAGCGTTACATCCATGACCTGAAAGCTCTGGACGTGGAAATTCGTTTTGAAAAAGAGGGCCTTACCACAGCCGATCCACAGATCGACCTGGTTCTTGGCATGAAAATGGTGGTCGCCCAGCAGGAAAGCAAATCGATATCTGAAAACATCCGTTGGGCGAATCAGCGTCTGGCTGAGCGAGGCATCCGGCATGTCGGGAGTAATCATCTGCTGGGCTATGACGAGATCGACGGCGAACTGACCCCCAACAAGGATAAATGGATCATTGAACTGATATTCCGGTTGTATTCGGAAGGCTCTACCATCCCGGCCATCCTCGACGTGCTCAAGGAAAAAGGCGCAAAAACCTTACGGTCCGCCGGAGACTTCAGGTGCAGCAACATTGTCAGCATTCTGAAGAACGAAGTTTACTGCGGTGATCGCAACATTCTAAAAACTCCTGTCCGCAATTACCTGACAAAGAAGATTGATCCTTCAGTGAAACGCGAAAGCCATTATGTACGGGATCATCACGAGGGGATTGTCACGCATCAGCAGTGGGAATCGGCGCAGGAGCGGCTGCAGCTGGAAAAAGCAAAGAAACAAACCAGCAGTAAACCCAGAAAGGATCATCATCCCTATTTCGATCGGATTGTCTGCGCCTCCTGTGGACAGCCTTATCGTAGGTGCCTCAGGAAGAACAGGCACGGAGAAACGATACCAGTATGGAAATGCAGTGGTCGTTCTAAAGGTGAGTGTTGTGGCCGTATCGTCCGCGAAGATGAGCTGACTGAGGTAATGAGCAAGGCTAATAAGATCAGGGTGACGGAGTTCAGCTTTGAAGTCGTATGAACCAAGCCTTCAGGCAGTTTCCCTTCTGCGATTTATTAACAAGCATGTTAAATAACACAAGTTTGGATCATTTTTATGCCATTGACGGCATTTTCCTGCTCTGTACAGTTATGACTCTGTTTTCTTTCATACGCTCTCCATCCTGAATTGATCACCATCAATAATCATTGCAGTCAATCTGCCGCCCCTGCCGCAGCCGGTATCGATACAGATAACGCCCTGCTTTGGCAGCGCCAGCCATTCTCCAGGAGGTAACAGTTCCTTCGTTTCTCCGTCGCCCTTGAACCATGTCGGGAAGTCAAGGGCGATATGGCCCACAACAGTCAAGGGACCGCAGTATTGGTTTTGCAAAACAATATCGTGATCATGGAGCAAGGTGTACATGTCATTCGATTCAATCGGATCAGCCTTAATTCCGGCGTGAACGGCCTGGATGCTTTCGTCACGCCAGAAAAGCTGGCATTTGTTCTTCAGAAAAGGCCGGACATCCTCGATTTGAGCGCCATGCTGCTTGAAGCTCTTAACTGTCGCTCTGCGTCCTACCCCATTCCATGCCATCCTCTGTGAGAACGTCAGGTTTTCCATCAGAAGATAGTCCTCATGGTTTCCACGAAGCAAAATGAACCTGTCACCATAGGATTCTTCCAGCTTCATGACGGTCTGATATACTTCCCAAGATTCGAGGCCACGGTCAAACAGATCCCCCAACAGAATCAGCCGATCCTCTGCGCCGGGGTGCACCTTATCAAGCAAAGCATGAAGCTTTTGATCACATCCGTGGATGTCGCCTATAATGATCGTCCTCATACTTTGGATCCTTCAATACGGGTCATGCGCCCATGCTCAATATGCAGGGTATAATCGCAAATCGTCAGAGCTGCGCGACGGTGTGTCACGATGATAACAGTCTTATCGCGCATTGCGCTAATGTTTTCAAGTAGCTTTGCTTCTGTCTGCTCGTCCAAAGCGCTGGTAGCCTCATCGAGCAAAAGGATCGGCGCATTAGAGAGAAGCGCCCTGGCAATGGCTACGCGCTGAGCCTGGCCTTCAGACAGGCCTATGCCGCGCTCGCCGAGCTTCGCGTCCAGCCCAACCTCCGCCACAACATCGTCCAGGCAGGCTGCATGGATGGCAGCGACAATCGCTTCCTCTGAAGTGCCATTTGTAAACATTGTCAGATTGTCCCGCAGCGTGCCGCTCATCAAAGTATTTCCCTGCGGCACGTAGGCGAAAAGACCACGTGTCCCTCGGCAGGCATTGATCGCTTTCCCGCCATCGACAAACAAAATTTCACCGCTCGTTGGCCGGTAAATGCCTAGCAGAAGCTGAAACAACGAGGTCTTGCCACCGCCGGAGATACCCGTCATGGCCACAAAATCTCCACGATGGATGGTGGCTGTTACATCCAACAGCACATCCTCCACACCGTCATCATACTGGAAGCAAGCGTTTTTCATCTCGATCGCATCGAAGGAAGCCAGGTTTTCCCCTTGTTCCTCGTTTGGCAGACCTATGACCTCCAGCAGCCTTTCTGCCGAAGCCACCACGCCGTAAGCCTGGCTTACCAGCCGCATTCCGTTGGCAATCGGAGCCTGGATTCGTCCCACTAAGGATAGCATCGCCGCTAGGGAACCATAGGTAAAGCTGTGCTGATAGATTTTCACACAACCCCAGAGATAACAGATCAGACGGGAAACATCAAACACGACTCCCATACCATTGTTGAACGCAATAGACAGCTTCCCATTACGCACCTGCTCGGATACCAGATGCTCCCGGTCATCGTCCATATTCCCGATGGCTCTGTCCTCGCTCACGCTTGCTTTGACCAGGCGGATATTCTCCAGTGTTTCCTGTGTGCTGGCATGCAGCGCATCCTCAGCAGCCTGCATGCGCTTGTGTCTGCGTTTCATCGGTTCACGGAAGCCAACCATCACGCCAGAACCGATCAGCGCCGCTACGATCATTACTGGCACAAAGCGCCAATCCCAGCTGATCAGGATCACTGCAGCTCCGATGAAGGAGACTGCTGTTGTCAGCAGTGTTGGCAGCAGATTCATCATCCCGCCTTTGACCACAGATACATCGGAAAACACCCGGTTCACCAGCTCACCGCTGTGAAAAGGTTTCAGGCTTGCATATTCTTTTCCCAGAATGGATTTTGTGACCATACCCTGCAGATGTCGCTGCAGTTCGGCGGACGTGTGCATCTGCAAATACGACATCCATACGCTCAGCCCTCGCTGAATCGCATATAAAGCAACCATCAACGCGCCAAACTGCCATAGTCGATTCAGATTCCCGCCCGTCGCCGCGTCCACCAGCCCCTTAGTGACCAGCGTCAGCCCCAGAGACAATAAAGCGCTGACAACAGAGATAACGCTGACACCGACGATGGACAAGCGCACTGGCTTCGCCCATGTGAGGATGGCAGACAAGGCCGGACTCTTAAATAGTTTCCTGGCTTTCTTCAGATTTTCCATGCGATATGCCCCAATAACTTCGGTGAGGATGATTGTTCAAAGCTTGTTTTTCTTTGATTGATTCGCCGCTTCCCCACTGCTTTCCTGCCACTTCTTTCGGTATTTCGCACAGCGCCGGGCGTTTTTGCTCTTCTGTTCAAGGCGGTTGACGCCGTTGACATAAGGGAGATTGACCACAACCGTTGGCTTGCTGACACCGAGATTTTTGCTGATCAGGCTAACCGCCTGTTCAGGATTGATGCTGGATTGAGGCCGTGTCAGCTCAGTGTACAGCGTCTGGATTTCCCTGCTGCGCTCTGTCGTCCATAATCCTCCGCTGATGAGAATCTTACGGATTTTGCTGGTAGAGAGGTGGATTCCATGCTTATCCAACAGCTCCTTCTGGAACGCGCTTAGGCTCTTGTGTCCGGCAGACATGCCCGGCTGCCAATCTGCCCCGGCAACCCGCTTGTCCGTCTGACCGTTCCTACTCCCCGCTGTAGGCGGTCTGCTGTCTTCCATACGATCATCATAGTGGTCACCATAAAGTGAACAGATTTCCCTTATAAACGCATCTGAGACCGGATCTCCTTTGTTTTTTCTGTGTGCCATTTCTGATTTCCAATCGCAACATGTTAGTTAACACAAGTCTATCATATACTCCACTATACATTCTTGATCAACTGCTTTAGTCTGATGCGAACAGCTCCAAAGCACTTCTTTGCATACAGAATCGCAGCACGCACATGGTAGAAATCGCACCAGAGGTGGACGTAGAACCTATACTTCCAGTTGGTTGGGTAAATGGATTTGCCATCGCGAATGACACGAGTCATGACGCCGAGAATCTGTGCGTCAGTAATACCGTACTCGCGCCAAATATTATGGTCCCCGCATATGACATAGTCGTCTGGGCAGACTTTAAGGACACGGTGAAGTATATACTTATTACCAGCCTTATAAAGAACCACATCGAATTTTTTTGCGCGACCATGAAGAGGCCGTATTTCAATAATATCGCGTCTTTGGCGTAAAAGAGGCAACATAGAAATCCCCACATTTGTGTATACAAGGTATCCTTTTTCTGAAAGGATATCTTCAAATGTATACCTCTTAATTCCTAAATCAACAGTTTTAATAGGCATTAATCCTTCCTTTCAATTTCTAATCCTTCATATGCCACTAATGCTGATTGTGCATTCATAGTACAAGAAAGTTTGTAAAAATGGATATCTTTAAAACCATAGAAATACCGATACGCTTTTATTGCCTTCACATTCTGTTGTGGGATATATATATGTTGAATAAATGTCGCCATAGTATCTTCAAATAGAACTGGTTTAATACAATTAGTTAAACCACGTTCTAGAAGAATCACTCCGGATAGACTCGCTGAAGTATTATCTCCTAACTTTTCTTTCCCGCACCAAGGAGATCCGTATATTTTCCTGTTAATTATGTCTACAAAAGGTTTATCACCATTAATTATTAATGTATTTGGATACATTCTGCGCCAGTTTAGTACATGCGTTGTTTTTCCAATTCCACTATGCGCTGAAAACATATAACCTTTTCCATTTAGTTCAATAGCAGCGGCATGTACCATCAAAATCCCATACTCGATGAAACAATCGGCAATTTTCTCACATATAAGAAGCGTTTCATAGTACCCATAGTCATACGTGATAGCAACATTAGAACCACAATCTTCATTCCTTGGAAGAAGTCCAATAGTACTTTTCCTCATAAACTGATCAATTTCAGTATTTGAAGAATAGAGTATAATATCTGGAATTGCAAATATACTCAAATACTTTTCACATGTCTTTACGATATCATCATATAGATGATTTATTCGTATTTTTTTGTCTGCAATTGAAATATCTAGTACTCCCATAGCATCCCCTTGTGTTTGCCTTATAGAGTTAGATTGCGCCACTGAAATATCATTCCTCCGGGATTTCTGGGTATGGAACAACACCTGCGGCTACAAGTTTCTTTGTCCGTTCACATATCCTTGGATCACAGTGTCCATCAGATGGAGCATTCTCATGAAGCGCTGCACATGATAGACATGAATGATAATATATGCAACCATTGCATTCTTCAGGAGTGCGATAGTTTACTGCAAAAGCGTTAATTTTCTTCCATGCTGCTTTAAACCCTATTTCTGTTGGTTTAGCCATCATTGATCGCAGTGAAAAGCATGGGCACATGTTCCCATCATGCATTATAGCAAAAGCACTACTTCCAGCTCCACATCGCAACCCAGTTTTAGGTATCCCAACACGGTTTTGCTCAGGTAATGACTTGAAATCAACTGTGACGGTTGCTCGATTATTCAATTTGTTATAGTGACTATATAATTCGATATACTGATCTGTTGTGATATCATTTGCAATTCTTCCAGTATTCTCCCGAGGTGGCTTTAAGCATGAATTTATATAATAGGGTACACCGGTTGAATGTGCCTTCTCTAGCAATTGATGAATATCATCTCTCATATAGAAGCTCGGCGTAATTGTTAAGTGCAATGGAATGCCAGCATCTTTTATGCTTTTTATGTGTTTGTAAACTGTGGTAAAAGCTCTATGTCCTGTTACTACTTCATAAGCATCATCTGAGCTTCCATAGAGTGTTATCTGTATTGATTTTGGCGGATAACGCTTGAAAAAGTTTATTCTGCTTTCATCAACAAGAAGACCATTAGTCAACACAGCCGGAGCAATACCAAGACTATATAAGTATAAGTATATCTCATCAAAACCAGGATATGTTAGACACTCCCCCCCTGTAATAGAGGCACGCCTCATTCCCGACTCATAAGCTTCTCTTATGATAGATTTCCATACCTCGGTTGATAGCAACCTACGATAGTCAAACTGATTTGAATCTAAATGAACATAACACATTTTGCAATCCAGGTTGCATAGTGGAGTTAATTCAAAAGAGCCCGTTAACGGTATCGCACGGTCACGGGCTTTCAGTTCAAGGAAGCTATTAATGAAATGTTTATATTCACTTACCGGTATTTGTTGTTCACAAAGTGTCTTATACAACTCGAACAAGTTATCCGGTTTATTGATGATCTTCATCTCTCATTACCTTTACTACGGCTCAATCAATCCAATACCGATCATCTTTTGTATAACGATATCAAGATCTCTTTCAATTGTTGCCTTATCAGCATCATATTCATCTAACAACAACTGAGTTAGTTCATCTTTTCCCTTAGGCACATCCAAATGTTTCAGTATGAATGCTGTCGCCTCAGTAAGAGCAACCACACCATTGAATTCTTGAGATGTTTCACCGACAGGAACCGCCATATATTCCCCTGCGATTTCTACAATGTCAAATCCCTTTTTAGCTTTCACGCAAAGACCTCCACATACCAATAGCAGAGAACTACCCATCTAGTTCTCTGCTATAATCTTCAGTCTTCCTCAGCACCAACTTCGCAATCATTCCAGCTTTGAGTCGAAACATCCGTAGAACCCGGAAGCTGTTCTTGTGAGTCACAAATTAAGTCATTGTTGGTATCAAAATGAGTAGTATAAACTGGTACACATTGTGTCGACGTAAAGATTGTCTGTCCATTCGTGTTGAGAGGGATTAAAACTGCATCAAGCCCAGAATAGGTCTTTTTCATAACTAGTACCTCCTTAACCACAAACAGTCTTACCGTTTTCACGGTAAGACCATTCATATTATTGCATTAGAGCGGCTTAAGAATTCCGGCAGCAAGTGCGAGCTGTAGCAACTCTGCTTCGTTCTTGTCAGGGTTAGCATTGATCAGTGTAATCATCTGAAACTGACCACTGGCGTCACACTGGAACTTCTGCCCTTGAACCTTGCAACGAGTGCCGCCCTTATAAAACTGGAACACACCACCAACAACATTCTCAAGGGTCTCATCGTTCAGCATTTCACGTGCCATGTTTTTGTCCTCCATTTCTTATTGCTCTTGGCAATCTGTCGTTCTTCGAGCATTCGTTGATGCTCTGTATCAAGCGATCACAGGACTTTTGCAACTTCTGAGACTTCACTCTTTGTAAGAATCCGTTTTGTTAACCACGATAAGGCACATACATGGATTCAATTCTATTTTACTACAGTTCCTCTGGTAAATCAATACCTTCTCAGAAATTTTACATAAACGGGGTGCCCAGTCATACCGTGCCTTATGATGTTCGGATCTCTACAACGTCGTGTCCTCATATCTGAGTCCCTCCTCTTCAGTTGCTCGGAAGTTCCTGTGTCCTTCCACTCTTTGATACGATGAAATAGTCGCTGTGGCAGTTAGAAAGAGATTTTTTTGATCAACTATTTGATGGGGGCATTTGTCAATCTAAACGCACCCCCGTCGTTATCGATCTCGTTCCAATATCTTTCGGATGGCCTTGGCTACACAAGACAGCAAGTTTCGTTCCCCTCCGGTGTGAAAGATGAACCACAGGATGTAGCCGAGCATACCTCCAATCGTATTGTGCACTATATCTGCAAGAGAAAACTGACCAAGCCAGAACAGCAATTGTAGTGTTTCAATGCCGCATGTAGTAATTAACGACAAAAACAGGCAACTTAATACAGCACTTTTCGGATGGTAAACCATAATAAAAGAGTACGTATAGGGAATATACAACAAAATATTAACCACGATTTCGGAATTGAGCCTTCCGTTTTTGAAAGCACAAAATGTTCCAATAATGTTTGTATATGGGTTCGCTTTGTATCTTCCAATTAGCGTTACCGTCAGCAGGAAGGCGCAATAGATAATATGAAAGGCAATCCATCTCTGATTTAAAAACTGCTTTAGCTTATTTCGTATATTTCCCTTATTATCTTGTATAAAAATGTATGCCATAATTGAAAGAACGGAAAATATTATGGTTTGGGGAATAAAATGTAATATTGTACGAACTCCCATATACAAATCCAATTCGTCACCCCCCTCTCACCTTCTCGTAACGCTTACAAGGCACATAGGCAATGAAATATTATATAAATCATAATCCACCAGCCTGAAAAAAGCGTTTCATCTCCTCATAATCCTCTTGCTTTATCTTACCGTAAGATAATTTCGAAATCGCCCAATGTTTGTTTTCACCATGCATGATGCGTATAATTCTCTTGATCCAGCAGAAAGGTAATAAGAACGGATATTTCGTAAGAATTGGAAAATGTGCCTTCATACGGCTATAGGGGAGAAGCACAGCAAACAGAGCGGATTTAAACATTCCCAGTGACATATTGCCTTTTCCCGACATTGACGCAATCCGCCCCAGTTTATAAGTCTGATCTGTTCCATATATTCCAAACCTGAATGCATGCTTAATCATGACTTCACTATCCTCGGACAACGATTCAGCACTCATGCATTCATTACATAGTTTCAAGATTCTATTATGGAAGTCCTGCATACCCATTTGAGACAATGTTCCTTTTATAGCATACATATTTACATTCGTTCTATTTATCAACAGCCAGGTGTCAATAATTCTTCGAAGCCCTAGCATGCCTCCTTTAAAATCTTTGAAGAGATGTATGATGTGAAAAATGTAATAATCTTCCGATGACATTTGATAGATATTATTCCGAACACAGGTAGCTCTCTCCCACATTTGGGATTCCCATTTCTGTATAACTCCACTGTCATCAGTGAGGCGTTTATGAGCCTCAACAGTAATTCTTCCCTTTACAAAGTTGTCATGCATCCAAGAGGATTCTGGTTCACTTGAATAGCCAAGCGACTCTAAAGCATGTTTTACCTTTTGATATTTGTAATCCTTAAAGAGTATATCAATGTCTGCCATCTGACGCATGTTCTTGTGAGGATACAGCTTCTGTAATTCCCACCCTTTTAATGCGATGCACTTTAACCCCAATTCATCAGCTCGAGATAATATGCTATTGCCTTCATGCTGTTGCTGAACAGATTGAACCACCCCAGCCAAGAAAGCATTGCGCATTTTTGCTTGTAGAGGCTCACTGAGGCGATGAAAGACAGTCAATAAAAGACCATTCAAAATAATGATTCTTATTATTTCATCATCGCAACCCGTGATGGGATCTACATAGTCTGAATCATTAATGCTTGACCTTAGGACTTTTAATACATATTCTTCAGCGCTAGTTAACAAACAATTCACCTCGGGCAAGACCACAAATTGGGTCAAGACATTGGGCACATTTCACCCTCATAAAACAGAACACCATGTTGGATTATCTCCGAAGGTAATTCATAAAGATTTCTTTATTTTCTTTAGCTGTCTTAGTCGGCCTTCCAAGGTCATCTCTAGCTCCAATCGCGCTTTTGACCTCAATCATGCAAAGCTGTTGAGATACCTTCGCCTCCGCTAGACACTGATCCAGCTTATCAAATGAGTCAACGGAAACAGCCACTGGATAGCCGCACGCCTTTGCAATGCCGACAATATCTAGATCCGAAGCGACCGTCGGCATACCGCCCACCGTTTCATGCGCTCCGTTATTGATGACAATGTGGACAAGGTTATCGGGCTTGTTCGCCCCAATCACAGGCAACGCGCCCATATGCATAAGGGCAGCACCGTCCCCGTCAATACACCAGATTTTTCTTTCCGGCTGATTCAAAGCAACGCCAAGCGCAATGGATGAACTGTGTCCCATAGATCCGACCGTCAGGAAGTCATACTGATGCCCTTGTCTGTTAGCCTCACGGATCTCGAACAGTTCACGGCTGGCTTTCCCGGTGGTGCTGACGATGGGATCCTCGCCGCTGACCGCTACAATATGCCTAATAATTTCCTCGCGAGTCATAGTATAGTCATTCTGATAAACAATTTTATCGTCATAAGTCAAAGCCCCTTTACGGATGACAAAAGCCACATCCATGCCCTCTGAAAGCAATCCGCGAAATCTTATCATAGCTTCAGCTAATTCGTCATCCGTTGTATCTTTGCTAATAATGAACGAGGCGATGTTCATGTCATTCAATAATTTGATCGTCACTTCACCCTGGTAAATATGCTGAGGCTCATCATGAACGCCTGGTTCGCCCCTCCAACCAACAATAAAAACCATCGGGATCGCGTATACTTTATCATTCAGGAGGCTGGCCACTGGATTGATGATATTTCCCTCACCACTGTTCTGCATGTAGACCACAGGCACCTTTCCTGTAGCAAGATGGTAGCCTGCAGCTAAAGCAGTACAATTGCCTTCATTAGCAGCGATAATGTGATGGTGCGAATCAATACCATAAGTGTGCATCAGATAGTTGCATAATGCTTTCAACTGACTGTCCGGAACCCCCGTATAGAACTCAGCACCGATGATTTCGACAAGTTTCTCAACCTTCATGTTTACCTCCAAGGATTTCACGGTAAAGGGCAGGAACATCATCCAGTTTCATGGGGTGATTTTTCAATCTTACAGGATTGACACTGGAGGAAAGAACAGCAATCTTCTCCTCGCTCGCTTCAGGCACTGGCAGTTCCAATTCATTATACAGTGCCGAGAATATGCGTCCGCCTTCCTCCGCGTCCTTACCCCCCAGTGCCAAACCAATGGCGTTCAGTGTCTGTTTCAGATATTCCTCACCGCGAGGGTCAATACACTGATCAACATTTGCAACCATACAAGGAAACAACTTCCGCACACATAGCGCAGCAGCATGACCGTGAGCATAACCGAACAGGGATGTGATTTTATAGCACATCGCATGTCCTGCAGTTGTTTGGGTAATGTTTATTGCTTTTCCGGCGACATTGGCTGCCCTAAGCATACCTTGGTTTCCGTCCTCTGTATTAGCCAAGTAGCCATCCTTATAGCGCATCACCTGACGAATGGCCTCATCACTATAGGCTCGGCTCTCCTCTGTACTGTGTACTGACCAATATGATTCGATGGCGTGACACAATGCATCCATCATAGTAGCTTTCTTTTGGTAGATTGGCAAGGTCTTCAGACAGGAAGGATCCATCAAGACGGTTTCCGGGATCAAGCTATTATGAGTGATACTCTGTTTCTTGCCTTTGTAATAGATAACTGCATAGCGCGTTGCTTCACTTCCCGTACCCGCAGTTGTTGGCATAGCCAGAAAAGGAATATCAGCAGGAGCTGGCTCCATTGTCAAGAAACTCCCATCTGTGCCATCCCCGGGCATGGGGCAATAAAGCCTGATGCACTTAGCAACATCCATGGCAGACCCTCCGCCAATGGCCATGATGGCATCACACTTCTCCTGACGGAAGAGATTGATACCTACCAGCACATTTTCATAGAGCGGATTAGGCTGGAAGTCGCTGAAACGCACTATATTTTTGCCTCTCCGCTCCAACAAGTCAAGATGCTCCCGAATGCCTGTCAGAAACTGCAGTGAACAGTCGCAGACGATGAATAGCTTATGTTCACCTATCCACTCATCTAGTGCCCGATAGTCATTCTCCGGTGTGATTATCCTCTGCATGTCATACCTCTTCCGGAATCAAGCGGATGATGTCCTTGAATGGCATCAGCATAGCATCGCACTCTTCAGCACGATGGTTTTCGAGAATCATCTGCGCTGCTTTCTGCATGGCAGGTACCTCTGCACGCATTAGCTGGTTGGCGTAGATGACAATGTTCGCGCCACGCTGTTTCCATTCTTCCTCTGTAACAGAGTTGAAACTAGTAGGCACCAGCACAATGGGCGTCATCTGATCCTTCTCGCGGAACTTTTCAATGAATTCCTGAATCTCGGAGGGATCCTTCTTCCGGCTGTGGATCATGATAGCATCAGCCCCCGCTCCTACGAAAGCAAAAGCACGTTCTAACGCGTCTTCCATGCCCCGCTCTAAGATCAGACTCTCAATACGGGCGCAGATCATGAACTCCCGAGTACGCTGTGCCTTCTTGCCTGCGCGGATCTTCTCGCTAAAATTCTCAATGGAGTCCTGGGTCTGCTGCACCTCGGTACCAAAGAGGCTGTTTTTCTTAAGGCCGGTCTTGTCTTCGATGATGACCATACTAACGCCCAAGCGTTCCAGAGACCGCACGGTGTAAACAAAATGCTCTGTCTTACCGCCGGTATCCCCATCGAATATGATGGGCTTGGTAGTAACCTCAGTGATATCCTCGATAGTACGGAATCGGCTGGTCATGTCAACCAGCTCAATGTCCGGCTTGCCCTTTGCAGTTGAATCACACAGGGAAGAAACCCACATGGCGTCAAACTGATGTGCGCCGCCATCTTGATGCACCACTGTGTTCTCCACAATCAGGCCTGTCAGACCGTCGTGAGCCTCCATGGCAGTGACAAGCCCCTTTGCCTCCAGCACACGGCGCAGACGGCCACGGCGAATATCCGGCATGGCCAAGTCAGCGCGTGTGCGGGCATCGATTTCCTTATACTTCGGGTCACTGCTGTAGGGGTACTCCACAAGCTTACCACCGTAGGATGCCAGGATTGAGACCACCTCGTCCCGGATGGGCTTCTGGAAGCCTGTGCACCAATCGTCCCCGTGGACGACAATGTCCGGCTTGTATTGTTCCAGATTTTCCCGATAACTGAGGGTTTCTTGATCTACTACTTTATAAACGCCCGCTACATTCTCAAACAGGCGCTTTCGCTCAGAAGCAGGCACTAGAGGAAAGCGCTTGTAGCTTGCCACAGCCCCGTCAGATAACACGCCGATGATGAGCCGTCCCAGCCTCTGAGCCCTTTTAATGATGGTTATATGTCCTCCGTGGATGATGTCAGATGCAAAGCACATGTACACCGTGCGGGACTCAATTTCTTTCAATTTAGATGAGACTACCGCCAGATCTTCCGGGTTGTCGATCTCCGAGCAGAGCAGATTCTGTACATCCAGCGCGTAGATGTTTGCGGTACCGTCCAGGGCATTCAGTGCATTCTCAGCATAGACCTTGCGGTTGTCGTTCTCGCAGAACTCTGCGATCTTGTCCAACCACTTGTGCCAGTCATTCCGTTTCAGATGGTACAGTGCCTGAGCTTCCATCGCATCAGTGAAAAACTCAATGCCTACCTTTATTACCATGCCATCCTTCACAACAGCCTTGAAGTCTTTCTCTGGAAGAGGTAAAGTGGAAGATACTGTCATGCAGGAAACAGGCGATGCCAGCACCCGATCCAGCACCTCATTTTCAAATACCAGATCACCATGCATCAAGAGGATATCATCGTCCAAATACTCCCGTGCACAGTATATAGAATATATGTAGTTGGTCTGGTCGTAGATTGGATTTTTAACGAAAGTGAAGTGTAGAGGCAGAGCCAAACTATTACAGTACTGCACTAGCACCGTGTCAAAATACCCTGTAGTGATGACCACCTCTGTTATACCAGCCTCAGCCAGCATTTTCAGTTGGCGGGAGAGGATCGTCTGCATTGGAGAAATCTCTGTCATGCATTTGGGGTGCTCGCTGGTAAGGACACCCATACGGGAACCTAAGCCGGAATTCAAAATCAGTGCTTTCATTCTTCCTCCTCAATCAGCAAATCAAAATGATGATGGGGAACACGTTTCTCAGCAGGTGGCAGTGTCATGTAATCCCCATAAATCGCATGTAATATCTCGTCAAAGTGTTTCGGAATTGAGCACTCCATGTTCTCAAACTCACATGTTGTTCCTTCTGAAAAAAAAGCAGCTGGCAGAACCATGTTTCGCCCGCCTGTATTCACATATGGGATTTGAACATAACCATCAGACTTTACTCCGGTTTTCCGGGCTATCTTCTCGTAACGAAGCATCACCTTTTGGATATCAATTCCTTTAAATACCAGGCTTCCGATAAACAGAAGACGATTTTTGAAACCTTTACTGTTTGAATCGTAGGAATACATGGTTCCAACATTCTTCAGTAATTGGAGATGCGTCAATCTGAGAGATCTTGCTGTTTTATTTGAAGGAAGGCCATCAATGGGAAACACGTCAATGAAGTATCCTTCCTTGTATGATGGTTTCCTTCCGTACATATTCAAGCTTGTCCTGCTTGCGCATATCTGAGCATGTATCCTGTCGTAACCTGGCGTCCGAACAGCGCAATTGATATAGTGTCGTATTCCCCCTTCCCATTCTGGGAACACCTGACAAAGCTTATCGAAATCCTCTCTTGGCATCCAAACATCAATGTCATCATCCCAAGGAATAAAACCGTGATGGCGGATCGCTCCAATGAGTGTTCCATAGGCAAGGAAGTATTTCAAGTCATAATGCTCGCAGCACTGTTTGAATGAAGTGAAAATCTCCACTGCCAAATCTTGTATTTCTTTTAGGTCAGTAACTGTCCTCATAAGGCAAGAGTTCCCTTTCAATCATTCCAACGATAGCCAATAGTGCCATGTTCATCCGGCATAAACCTTCTGCTTCCCAACGCCTGCGTATAACTTACAGTCTGAGGTGTCGTCCAACCAGGTCCATAATTCGCTTCCAGCAGGTGACTGTAGTTGTCAGGAACATAGAACGTAGAGTTGTGAATTCTACGCTCTGACAAAGAAGTATATGGAGTGAATACAATTCTTATGCAGGAGGCTTCGTGGGAGCCATACTTCTCTGAAGGATCCCTGTAGAAAATGATCACTGACGAGCCTTTCTCAAATGGCAACAAGCCAAAAAAGTCCACACTCAGTCCATCTTTCATGAAAGCCATTTCAGTGATTGTTCCATTGTATTTGAAATAGTGTTTCAGCTTATATCCCTGATTAGTCAGCACTTTATAAAGCAAATTCCAGTCACTTTGAGTCTCAGCTCTCACGCAATAATCCAGATCATCATCACCCTTGATGAATCCATTCTCCCGTATAACACCGAGCAAAGTACCAGCCCAGGCCATATACTCCAGCTTTCCAGCTAGGCAGGAAAAAATCTCTTCATTCGTCTGATAGCCGTTTTTTTGTAACAATAACACTTGTTTTTTGTGCTTTGACGAGTAGTACTGTTTCACAATGTTGTTGACCAGCTTGTTCTTTCGAAGTTTTCTCTTTATATCAACAATATTCAATCCCATCGCCTCCGCTCACTTGAACATATATACCTTTATACTTTTTTTCTTTTGATCATTAACATCGCCTTAGAGGTCACCTGTATCAATAGCTTCCCATAGATAACCACGATGAGGGCAAGAATAATGGCAGCAATATAGTAATTCTCAAGATATGACATAACAATACCTTCACAGAAGAGCAAAGCCCAAGAGAACAATACATATTTATAATGTTCAGATCTGATCTCTCCCTCTGTTGCATGTTCGCGGAAAATAAAAATCAGGAAGCTGCTAATCGCCGTTGCGAATGTCACTCCGATAGGCCCCATCAGAAGTGTTAATCCAATGTTCAGGAAAATGTTTGAGACGATGCCAATGATCGCTGATTTCGCCATAGCCTTTGAATTCATTTTAGCGTTCAGAATAGGGCCAACGAAGCCTGAAGCCTGATTCATAAGCGCACTGATGATGAGAAGCGGGATAAAAATCCATCCTTCGATAAAATTGCCAAACATCACCTTTGCTATCATATGTGACATGATAATCAGAATTGACGAGACAACTGTCAGCAATCCATTCATATAATAGAAAAGGTCTTTATAAATACGTGATTCGTTTTCTTCCTGATATACTTTAATAGCTGATATTTGCCACGCCTGCAGGAAAACGCTGCCAAAAACCGATATGAAGCTTGGAATCTTGTACGCCACAGACAAAAGGCCGTTTGTATCCACCCCGCACATAAAACTCACAATGTATCTGTCCGATGTATTATTCACCCACCATCCTATGGTGTTGACAATCAAGGGCAGGGCATAGACGAGCATCTGTCTCTCGAGTGCCTTGTCATGAGGCTGCTTCAGATACTGCCATTGCCTGTCCGTGAAAAAAATGTAGACAGTTGGAACAAGTCCTCCGAGAATGTTCGCAAGAAAGAATCCTTCCAGACCAAAATGAAACACGAGTAGAAATAGCAGATTGGCGACAATCATAACGACTGTCCCCAATATCCCAGATACGGCTATAGTGTGAACCTTATTAAACCCCTTCAGTATTGGACCCTGTAGACCGTGCACAGCATGGACAATATAGAACACCAATATATAAATGGAATACTGCGTCAATTCCAGCGAAATCATACAAACTGCATTGACCGCAAGGATCACCGCCGCGACAATGCAACTGATAAAGACATATTTATATCCAATACTGACGACCTCTTTCTGGTCATTGGAGGCCTCCATCAAATAGCGCATCACTGCTTCCGATATGCCCGCTGTGCACAGTGGAAACAAGAGTTGCATACTCGTGTAGACCAAATCATAAAAGCCATATTCACCCTGAGTTAATACGTTCGTGTAGATAGGTACAAGCAGAAACACCAGGATTTTTGAAGAGAAATTACTGATTGTCAGCAATCCCGTATTTTTAAATAATTCCTTATATCTTCTGTTCATTCAGTCCTGCTCCGCTTCATTTGATCCTGCTGAATACCCAGAGGGGAAAAACCAATTTGTGCTTCAAGCAGAAATCGATAAGCGCGAATTCCTTCCTGTTGTGAAATCGTGCTCTCCTGATCGCTTCATGATAAATAGGTTTTTGCATTTCATCGCGGATACTTGTGCTATTTTGATGATAGCTCTTTCCGTTGTAAAACTGAGATACCGCAAAGTTGAAAAAAGCATGCTCGATGTAGCGATCGCACTGTTGGGAGAGTTCTTCAAACTGACCTACACAAACCTTCCGCAAATGCATAGCTAGTGCTTCCAGGCTTTCCCATCGATAGCTATGCTTTTTGATTGTCATGGAAATGTCATTGCGGCGATAGTAATACAAGCTATCATAAATGATTTGGATTGATGATGCCTCAAGTACACACGGCAGGGAGCAGGCGGCGTCTTCACCGATGGTGGTGCGTGGGTCAATCCTACGTTGCTGCGCCTTGTAGATATCTGCCCGAATGGCTTTATTGCACAGCGAAGGGCTCATAAACCTTGCCTGGGGGTTCTGCAGCAGATCTGGATAGATCTGTTTTATGATGTCTTCTTTGCAGTAGTACCCTTCTGCTTTCTTTTCCTTGAAAACTGTCTGACCATCCTGATTAACGGTAATGTAGCCAAAGTACAGAATATCAGGATGGGATTCTTGAATCACAGCGTTCATCCTAGCAAAGTATGTCGGATCAACCCAGTCATCGCCATCTACACAGCAGATGTACTCTCCTAGAGCACGCTCGCTGCCCGCAATTCGAGCGCTAACCAATCCGCCATTAGGTTTATGAATGACTTTTACTCGTTCATCATTCCGCGCATATTGGTCACACATATCAGGCGACTCATCAGTTGAACCATCATCTACTAGAATCAGCTCAAATGAATCATACGGCTGATTCAGAATACTATCTACACAAGCAGAAAGATAACAAGATTTATTGTATACTGGCACAATGACACTAAAAAAAGTATTCATCATCTCACATCCGTTCTGACAAGGCTCTATGGTGTTTCTCGGATTGTTTACCAATTGATTTGATATTGCTGACTCGATCATTCATAATATCAGCCATTTCTGCGCTCTCTTCATCTGGTACCTGAGCCTTAGCAAGAACATGTGATCCAATCACGAACATGAGCCAGAAAGTTGGCTGACGATGATTCACCAGTGTGAACGCCTCAAGAATTATCGCTATATATACCGGGATTAGTTGCTTCTTGATTCCTTTCAAATTTGAGAAAATCCATGTCAAGAAAAACAAATAAGGAATAACACCGTAATAATATAGGAGCGCTATCATTGTACAATGGATTTCATTCCCAGTTGAATAACGTATCCAATGGCCTTCGCCAGCACCAAATAATAAATAGATTGGTTCATCCAGAATTCTGCCCATGGATCGGTCTCTGATAAATGCCGTAAAAAAGCCTCCATCTGCTCTCTCAATCTTACCGGTTGTCCGCTTCCATAGAACAGATTGAGTCAGATCTGAGAGGAACGGAATCCGCAAGTTATCCAACAATCCTATTTCGCTCGCAAGATAGAATCCCCCTACTGCAATGAGAACTAAAACTAAATACAAATAGCCATGCTTTAGCTGAGACCAGCTTGGATGCAGATAAGCAAAGGCAAGGAAGATCAAAAAACCAAAGGTCATGCTCATGGAGCTGGATCTATATATCAGATAAATAGCAGGGATCTGGAGAAAAACGCTTGTCCGTTCCCCAAGAAGAACCCCACATGCGTATCCACACATGGACACGGAAAACACATAGAACGCTAGCTGATTGGGATCATTGAAGGTGCCGATATATCGTGAACCCCAAAGCGAACGCCCCATATTCAAAACCGCAATCGCCGCTTGAACCAGAACCGCCAAATAGCAGCTGATTCTAAGCATTCTGATAAAAGAAACTTCCTCCATAAGCTGTCTTGATGTCCAAATTATAATAAACGAAAAGACCAAATAGGTTGTATACTTCAGAAAAGCAGCGTCCTTATAATAGAAATAATACGCAACATTTACTCCAGCTGCAAGTAATACAAACAGTCCGATTTTTCTGTCAATTGGAGCTATTTGGATGACTCCTTGCAGAACTAATAATACTGCAGGAACCATCATTAATATATCACCGATTTGGAGTGAACCATTCGGTAACAAATAAAACTGCTTAGCAATAATACCTAAGCAAAAGCAAAACGACATGAAAAAACTGCTGCTTTGTTTGTTTTCAACTATGTATTTACTCATGAGCCGGTGAACTCCCGTTGAAAGACTTATTTCTTACCTGTTTACTTTTTCCATTCTGAATGCGTAAAAGGTACTGCTCGTAAATTGCTTTTAACTCCTTTACAACAGAATCAAATGCATAGGGGATAATCGTTTGGCGGTAGCTTTCTACAACGGAAGTATGATCCTGTTGTTCTGCCCACAGGATTCGTTTTCTAATTGCATCCGAGTTATGAGAATCAAATAAGTATTCTTCATTTAGTACCAAGTCTCTGATGCCACGGGTGTTCGAAGCAACAACAGGAACTCCTGTCGCCATCGCTTCCATAATTGACCCTGGAATCCCCTCCCTGTGTGAAGGGAAAACGAATAGATCTGCCATGCGATAATAGTCTTCCACGTTTTGGCAAAAACCAGCTAAGATAATGCGATTTGTGAGGGATTTTTTCTGAATAAACTGTTCATACTCATTTCGCAATTCCCCCTCACCGCATATGACATAAACGATATTCAGCGGCAATCCTTCGACAGCCTTGATCACAGACATGTGATTCTTGTTTTCGTTCAATTCACCTACCGACAGCAATACATACGCATTCTTCGAAATCCCCAGCTGCTCTCTCAGCGTATTGTTTCGTTCATCCGATTCTCTTTGGGAGAATGTATTCAAATTAATCCCCACACCATGAACATATTCCACATGGCAAGTCTTCCACCTCTGCGCTCGCTCGTAATCTTCTTTCGTGATAGTAACAAGCGTGTCGGTGTACTTTGCCATCCACCTTTCAACGGGATAATACATAGCCCAGTTTGGAATCGGCGCACCTTGATAAAAATGAAAACCATGCGCCTGATAAATGACATTCTTGATTCCGGCTTTTTTTGCGCTTAGCCTGCCTAGCAACCCGCCAATCGGCGTGTTGCAATGGACAACATCATAGTTGTCTTCACACATCAATGCATTAAGTTGTTTATAAGCAACTAAGTTTCTTCGATCCAAGGGATTGCGCTGAAAGTCAATGTGCTTGACGGTTATGCCATATTCCTCACAGTCCGCAACGTATCCGTCCTTATCCATGCCTTCCGTATTGCAGGCCATGACGAATTCATATCCGAGCTGCTTCGCTGCAATTATGGCCGATCTCATAAAACCGTTGATTCTGCGACCGGACAGGCTTGTAATATATAGGATCTTCATTCAATTAACACTCTCTTAAACTGAATTCCGTCTTATAGGCTCTTTGCTCAGCTACTTGCATACATATCAGATAAAGCATACTGTTTGAAAGGCTTCTTAGACATTTCCAAAGAAAGCAGCCTCCAGCATCAGGCACCAACAATGATAGACTGGGAGATGCAATTCTTGTATCTGATAGGTTTCTTCGCTTGGAACCTTTACACAAATATCCGCCATCGCGGACAACTTACTGTCTTTTGCCCCAGTTAAGCCGATTACTTTCATTCCCTTTGCCTTTGCCACCGTCGCAGCGTATAGGACATTCTTGCTGTTGCCGCTGGTGGAAATGCCAAGCAGCACATCTCCTTCAACGCCAAAGCCATAAACCTGCTGAGCGAAGCACAGGAGGGGCTCAACATCATTCATATAAGCTGTGGTCAACGCAAAATGACCATCAAGTGCAATTGCAGGCAATGCTCCCTGCAGATTCTTTGCGAGAATAGGTCCAAGTTCGCAATTTGCCTCTATCAATTTTTTCTGGAAATCATCCGTGAGCTTTCTTGGCAGTTTGAAGCTCTTCATCAGTTCGCCAACGATATGCTCACTATCAGAAGCGGATCCTCCGTTACCACAGAGCAACAGTTTACGCCCCGCTGAATAGCTTTGCTGAATAAGTTTATAAGCTGCAATAATTTCATTTTGTACATTTGACAAAGAAGGATAACGGTTAATAAGCATGTCAAGATGCTCTCTGATTTTCGGGTCAAGAATACTCATTTTGAAGATGCCCTTTCATCGTTCAGTTTAGAGAATCTGAGTTATAGCGTCCAGAAGAGAAATGGCTGATTTATCCTGTCCGTATTGATCATGACCTATCAATACTGTTTTACAGCCAGCGGCTTTTCCGGCAAGGATATCATTTTTGCTGTCTCCAATCATCCAGGAATGCGTGAGATCAATATTGTACTCCCTTGATGCCTGGATCAGCAAACCAGGTTTTGGTTTGCGGCAGTCACAATCGATCTTCAAACTCTGTATTTCGCCTGCGTACCCTTTGTCGGGATGATGTGGGCAATAATAGATGGCATCAATGTATGCGCCTTCAACACCAAGCAATGTTTCCATTTTATTGTGAATTTCTTTTAGTTCAGAGACCGTGACCTCACCTCTGGCTATCACAGGCTGATTCGTAATGATAATCGCTAGATAACCTGACGCATTAATCGCTCTAATAGCGGCTGGCACGTCTGGTAATAGCTCGAAGTCCTGTATATTCCGAAGGAAGCCTACATATTTGTTAATCGTTCCGTCTCTATCTAAGAAAATCGCTCTTTGCTTGTTCTTCAAATTTTTGGCATATACAAGGCCCTTATTAAAATCGCTACATACAGACCTGTAGCGCTCGGGTGTACCCATATCTTTAACATATTCCGGACTATCATAGCAAAACATCTTCCCAGTAGCACACAGAGGCTTCAGCACCTGACGATCTAGATCAACCTTCACAATCTTTCCATTGACTACGGTTCCAATTGTGGAGCCATCTATCCCCGTCATATCCAACACCGCTGGATTGATAACATGTAGACCTGCATTTACGCGATTTTGATACCATTGCGGCCGAGTATCTTCCTTAGTGAGCCATTGTTCAACCTTGCCAGCTCCGTCCGCGATCAGTATACCACTATCATACGGATGACTATTCGGATGTGTGAAGAGCGTCACAAGACTGCTGTGCGCACGATGAAATTCCACAAATCTGTTGAAATCCACATCAAAAACAACATCAGCGTTAAGCAGGAGGAAATCATCATCCAGTTGATCTCTAAGCTGAAAAAGTGCTCCAGCATTTCCTAAGGGGGATCCTTCATTAAAATACTGAATGTGTGTACCAAATGAACTGCCATCACCAAAATAGTCCATGATAACTTGTCCAAGATGAGATACTGTGATAATCAGATTTGTAAAACCTTGCGCTCGAAGGCACTCAATTTCATGCTCCAACACAGGTTTCCCATCTATTTGTATCATTGGCTTAGGGATATCAGAAGCTAAGGAACTAATCCGCGTTCCTTTTCCGCCGGCCATGATTACCGTTTTCATTCTTCTGTTTCTTCCTTTGGAGTGTAGTTCTCTGGCGTGTAATGAATCACTCTTGTACCGCCATCTTCAAAGGCAAAGGGCACGTATAGCAGATCCTTCATTGCTTCTCTGACCGCAGCCTTCTTCTCTGGCTGCACATAGAATAGAAGAAATCCACCTCCACCAGCACCAAGCAATTTGCCACCAAGAGCTCCAGCAGCAACGCCTTTCTCATACAAAGCGTCTATGCTATTAGTGGTGATAGCACCACCAGTCTGTCGTTTAAGTCTCCATGTATGGTCGAGGAGTTGCCCGAATTCGTCCAGGTCTCCACTCTTATTTGTAAGAACTTCTTCTGCATCATCCACAAGGGAAAGCATTTCTCTTAGCTGAGCAACTTTTTCCGCATATCCTACTGCATTGGCTTTTTGAAGATCAGAAGAGAACCTAGTAAAGCCTGTAAAAAACATCATAAGATTGTCTTGTAGTTGCTTTTTACGATCTGGATGAATAATCACAGGAACAACATCGTATGTCCCATCTTTGCTGAAATTGATCCTGTTGAATCCACCAAAGGATGCTGCAATCTGATCTTGCCAGCCTCCAGCTTCCTGACATAACGTTCTCTCCAAATAAATCGCATCATCCGCCAATTGCTTTTTGCTGGCATATTTTCCTTTCAATGAGTAGAAAGCATTGAGCATACCCACAGCAAAGGAAGAACTTGTACCAAGCCCTGACCGCGCAGGCAAATCAGCCTCATAAGTAAGCCGGATCTCATGCATATCCAGCATCTTCATGGCGTTACGAACAGCAGGATGTTCGATATCATTAATATTGGTAACCCGCTCAAGTCTGGAATACGAAATTTCTGTACTGTAGTCAAAAAAGCGAGGGAGGTGTCGTACTGTTACATAAACATACTTATCAAAAGTTGTGGACAGGACAGCCCCCCCGTATTCACGGAAAAAGCTCTCCATATCCGTCCCGCCACCAAAGAAAGACATGCGAAAAGGAGTCTTTGTGATGATCATTTTGTTGTTTATCCTCCAATGAGCTCAATAAACCTGCTGACAGCGCCACTCGAAGCATATTTCTTGCATCCGTATTGATATGCATAAGCACACATAGCATCATATTGCTCGTGAGGCATTTTGCAAGCCATACGGAGCACTTCAGCAAACTTCTTATTGTTACCGCTTGTGATAAGAAAACCGCTCTTATCCGGATCGATCTGCTCTGAGATTGCACCAACATCAAAAGCTATTACCGGTCTGCTGAATTTATACGCATCGATGATAATACCACTTTGTGATGCCGAATTATAAGGCACTATTGCCCAGTCACATCCAATAAATGCCTCTTTCATATCATCATCTGATACATAAGCATTGTTCATTTTTACATTCTTTTCTTGTTGCAATTCATGAGCTATGTTTTCCATCTGGCTATCGACTCGCCCAATCACATCAAAGTGAATATCAGGACAAAGTCTAACAATCTCCAGAAGATTATTGGCTCCTTTATAGGGATTGATTCTACCAAAAAATAAAACATGGCCATTATGTACCGGCCTTGTGAATCCGGGATATCTTCTCCAGAGTTCAAGATATTTTACACGCGAAGATTCAACATGATAGCGCTTGATCAAGTCCTCGATATATTTCTTATTTCTAAGAACGATTTTACCAGCAATCTTGCAGACTACTTTGTTCATAAAATCAACGCCTTTAACTTGCTGGTCGCCATCGTGCGGAATCACCTCATGTATAACCTGGAAGGTTTTGGTTTTTTTCCCGAGCGCTATCATGATGGCAACATTCCAGACATGTAGCGATTCAAAATATATCACGTCAAAATTTGCTGTTTTAATTCTTCTAATTATTCTACTCAGGGTAATTAGATCAAAAGTTTTCTTTTCAATCCCGGGTCTCTTAGGACAATCTACTAGCCATGTATGGTCTGACGTTTTTAGCGGAACCTTAGGTGATTTAATCGCCATCAGATACACATCACCCACTTGTTTCGCATTTAATTCCTCATACATTCCAAATAAAGTATCCTGATGATCTGCGTTATCAGAAAAAGTTACAAGTAGAATCTTCACGTGTTTTTTCCACCCTTGTTTCTCGGAGATATAATTTACAAAGATCTTACATCGCCATTATCATCCTGCTTTGGCGAAGTACTATCATAATCTGCTGTTATACCATCAACACCATCTGTGCTGTTCTTGTCAAATAAAATGGCAAAGGTTGCAAAGCATAACTGCAAATCTGTCAAAATACTCATATTATTAATATAAAGCAGATCAAATTCCAATTTCTCATAAGGTGCAGTATTATACTTCCCATAAACCTGAGCATAACCTGTAAGACCCGCCTTTACTTGAAGCCTCAAGCGAAAGTCAGGCATTTTATTATAATATTGCTCAGCTATCTCAGGTCTTTCGGGGCGTGGCCCAACAACAGACATATCACCAACGAAAATATTCCATAATTGAGGGAGTTCATCGAGTCTGAATTTACGAATGATTTTCCCTACTGGTGTAATTCGATCATCTTTCTCCCCTGCGCTCAATCTTGCAACCCCGTCTTTTTCAGCATCTACTCTCATTGATCTGAATTTAAGGATTTTGAACTCCTTTCCGTTTTTAGTCAGTCTAGTC
The DNA here is from genome assembly GCA_017395065.1 of Clostridia bacterium. Classification (GTDB taxonomy): domain Bacteria; phylum Bacillota; class Clostridia; order Christensenellales; family Aristaeellaceae; genus RUG14130. The sequence goes on from JAFPWH010000051.1 coordinate 102,310, forward strand.
TGTTTATATAAGACAGGGCCATTATCAAATATCTTTATTGAAAGGGCTGTAATAAGGAAAATGGGGCTTAATACTATTAAAGCTATCCCTGAAGAAATGATGTCAAACAATCTCTTTATTATTGCATATTCAGCAGTTAATTCTTTTCGACTAACATATAGTACTGGTGAGTCAAATGCCTTCACATGCCTTGCTGCTTGCATAATCGTATCGCCAACATGAGGAAGAAAATAGCCAGGTATATTTTTTTCTTTGCAGTATTTGAGAATTCCATTTCTGCAACTCGAGTTAACGCCAGATACGAATATAGCATCATAGCCATTCAACCTATCTTTAAGATCTGAAAAGCTTCCATTATATTGCATTTCTTTGCATATCTCATACATTCTCTCAGTTGGTTTGCCATGTATGGTACCAAATCTACGCTTATCGAGCTCATTTCTATAAATCATCAAAGTTTTTCTTTTACCATACATTTTGTAATAATAGCCGTTGCTTAAGTACGACCAGATGATATCGAATACAAGCTGTATGGGTAGTAAAGTAATTAACAATCGAAGGTCTGCCAACCGTCCCCATCCGATGGAAACAATAATATAGATTAATCCAAGACTGAAGAATTGGGACAGAACCTGAGAAAAAACGAGTGAACGTATACGAGAGAAGCCAAATAAAAAAGAATTATAAGTACGATTGAAGAAAGCAAGCAATATACCATATCCTATCGAAACAAAGTAATTATATCGGAATCCTATGATATCAATGTTTGTTAGCCTCCCATATCTAAACATGAGAAAGAAAAGGTAGAATGAACCTATAGAAAAAGCATAATGGATTGCTTTAATGGCGAGAATTTTGTAAGACGCATGGTTGTTCTGCTTAGCCATCATTCTGCACCTTCACACTAATGTATTATGGTTGAGATTAATTCGATAGTTTCACACTGATTAGATCTTCTAGCCGTTCCGTTGAACCAGCTTCGATTTTATCTATGGCAGACCTTATTATCGTCTCCATATCGTTTCTAAGCATTAGCTCTTTCTTTGTTCTTTCTGATAGCATATCTGGCAATAACAATTTAGCTGTTGCTGGCAAATCTGTCTGTTTTAGTCTTTCTTCGAAGGTCATATCCTTAATCCTTTCCATCTTTAGAACGTTTTTCTTCTCGATAGGCTTCATACAGCTTCACGATGTCTGCACTCATAGCATCATAGGATCGACCTAATTCCTGATATCTCTCATACAATTGTACCAGCATGTCTGCCGCTTCATGACACAACGGATTAGTTGTTGCCTTAAGCTGATTAACTAGTTCCTCAAGCTTCATGCCTAACCAACCTTCCATCTAATTTGCTGTAGAACCGAGATATATTATTTATAAGGTTTCTCGCTCAAGCAACCTATTGTTCTCGTAAACATATGACTATCCTGTGGCTATTTTCACCGTCATTTTTTCACAGGCAATAATAAAACTACTTGTTTTGTTCTTATTCACAACTTGACCCAGCCAGTTTTTAAGCTGTGAACATCTTATTTACTACCTTACCCACGTAGCAAAAAGGCTGTCTGTTTGTTATTCCCTACAGCCCTCAAGGGCTTGATAATCCGAGCCACCCAGAAAAGTCTGTCTGAAAAGATCAGGCCGCCATACAGGCCTCTTCTATTTGGCTAATATGGCGTATTTTCTTGCCATATGTCACTGTTTTCTCGTCGATTTTGCCAGTAGTTTTGTTGTTGACAATGAATCGTATAAATGTATCGTTTAATGTAGCGTTCAATGTATCGTTTTGCGTTGAAAGTTGCAGCCAAGCGTTGAAGTTTGTTGTTTCCGGCATATTTTCACCCGTTTTGTCTTGTTCATTTCTTATCATTCGTAGCGTTTGCTTTCCAGCCGTCTCGTTTTAGCCGTTTTTCCGCCAGAAATGTGCCAAAAGAATTTTACCAACTTGCTGCCAGTGCCAAAAGATTTTTACCAACTTGCTGTCGGTGCCAAAAGAATTTTATTGAGTTGCTGCCTTTTTTGGCACTTCCTCACTTTCTGCGCGGCTAAGTTTTTCAATGAGCGCATCGATCAACTCCCGGGATTCCGTGCTCAAAGATCGATAGGTATCCATGATATGTTGGACGTGCTCATCACTCTCTGCCAGTATCCCTGCCGTCCCTTTCTTTTGCTTTCGAATGTTTTCTGGGGGAACATAATACTCTCTCTCATCAGTATCTCCCTGCAGATACGCAATCGAAACATCAAAAAAGCTTGCCAACATATCATATGTTTCCGGACTTTTCGGCAGCCGCTGTTCCATTTCCCATTTTTGAACCGCATCTCTGCCCACGCCGATTTCTTCGGATAGCGCCTGCATAGATAAGCGCTTCTCGCGTCTCAACGCTCTCAGGCGATTTGCAAATAGTGTCTGATTCATGAATCTAACATCCATCCATTATCTCATGGTCATCAGGTTTTCCAGCTTTTGATCCAGTTCACCATCAGGCTCGACCAACAAGCCTCTGTCCTGATCAGCCTTATGCATTGCGCGAATTACTGATTTCACTACCTCTTTAGAGTCATCGCTCATCCGCGAGAAAAGAATCATATACCTGAGCATGGTATCCTGATCATTTTCCGGTAGCCATTCACCAGCCTCTATACCGGCGGGTGGTTGCCGATCATCAGTGCTGCCAAACAAATATCCTAAAGATACATCGAAGTAGTCACTGATCCTCTCCAGAGTATCAACCTCGGGCTTACGTATGCCACGTTCCCATACCGAAACCGTTCCAAGCGTCACATTCAAGGCATTCGCAAGTTCGGTCTGATTTAGCCCCCGCTCTTTTCTCAGGTCATGTAGACGTTCTGAAAATGTAGCCATCTTTGTTCCTCCTATTTTGTTTGTTTTTGATTGTTCGGCGATTATTTTATATCCTAAAAGACTTGACATTTCATCTTTTAACGACTAAAATAACCATGCTGGCCAACTGCAAAAGCCGCTAAACAATCAATTCTCATCCAGGAGGTACGCATTCATGAACTACACCCCTGTCACAGTCATCTCAGCAACCACCACCAGTTACGGAAAACCTTCCTCACGCACGATCAACGCTGCCCGGATCGAGTCCGACTCAAATTGTGCTTACCTCTTCGAGCCAACGAAGAGAGATCTCGATATCCTCGGATTTGAAATCAGCCCTGGCTCAACCATTATCGACCAAGACAAGCATTACACTTGCAGCGAGGTTCAATCTTCAGTGTTTTGCAAGAGGCAGATGATCTGCGCCATCGTAAAGCCCATCACCATAGCTGAACAGACAACAGAGGAACATACCACAGGCCCTGAAAACACCAGTCAGGAAACCGAAACCATTCAGCGCAAACTCGAAGAACTCCACTCCATGCTTGAGACCGCTAAGAACTCAGAAGCTACGCAGCCCATGATCCCGCTCATTGAAACCGCTATTGAGGCTCATGAGGATAACCTCAAGAACATTCGGATCGCTGAGGATCTGAAGCGCAAATTGCCGAAGCAAATCATCCTGCGTGCTACGCACATCGCCACCTGGGCAAAGGATCGTTACTGCTTAGGTGTCTACTACCCAGTCGATGATCATTACGTCTTCGAACTGGAGCAGACTAAGAGATGGTTCAGCCTCTGCAAGTTTCTTCCCAGAGTTGGTTACCTGCTGATTCCCGAAGATAGCAATTGCAAGTACGTGGTCACGAGCGTAAGCTATCGCGACAAGCGTCCCAAGAGGACCATCTTTACCGCTGTCCCCGCTAATGTTGCCTGATGCTCTTTCCAGCCGCCGCACGGCGGCTTTTTTGTTTACTCTCCTTTCTCCAGCAACCACTTGGCGCTGTTCTCTGCAGTCGTAATGTCTCCGGCTGCGGAGAACAACGTCAAATCTGTCTGCTTCCTGTTCGTTTCTTATTTGCTACTCAACCCAGAGAATTATTAAGCCGTTCGTTTGTTATTGACTACTTGACCCAGGCAGTTTATTCACCGTTCATTTGTTATTGACAACCCGCCCCAAGTGGGCGATAGCCCCAGGTCTGGCAAATAGTCTGTCTGAAATCTCTCAAGCCGCTATTTGGCCGTTGAAAACCGGAGTGTTTTGCACTATTTGCACAATTTTTCTCCCGTTTTCGGCGCTTTGAGCGTAGAACTTGTCAAAGACCATTTTGTTGACAATGAACATAAAGGACATTCCATAAGAGAGGTGCAGGTCGTTGAGTCCAATGTGGATTTCGTCAATTCCGTCCAGCTTAAGCACTTCGTCAATGCACTCGACTGCTTCTTTAGTCTCCAGCAGGAGCGACGTTTTGCAGCGTCTGCGTACCACACTGATAAAAGAATTGACCTCCTCAACAGTCTTCCAGTAGGGCAGCATGATGATGTCCGCGCCTGCGGCAATCACGGCGTCGATCTCCGCCTGAGAGCCCTCATACCAAGAATTCACGCGCACCATCAACTTCGCCCTGTTCAGTAGCGGCTTGATTTGTGCAATGTCGGATATGCTGTGTTTAGATTTCACTGTGTTCAGATTATGCTGCCGTTCTTCTTTCCCCCGCGTCTCAAGATCTATCCATATCCTGTCTACGCCGTACTTTTCTGCCACGAGCGCAACGTCTGGCCTATTTGTGATGTAAAAAACAATAAGCGGTTTAACTTTATAACTGAATAACTCGATAAAAAAGATGTTATCCTTTATGCTTATGCTTTTAATATCTAGCTTTCCAGTTGCTCTCATCAGGGCTTGTTCGCCATTATCATATTCAATTACTTGCCCATCTTGCAGAATTGCAACTCTTCCAGTAACGCATTCTAAAAACTTTTGAAGCGGTAGTCCACTATTGTCGTAACGTAAGTATCCAGAAAAATCTTGAAGCTCTATTCCTGCTTCCTGACACGTAGTTTTAATGCTTTCTCTAACAGAGAAAGGCATAATTGAATCTGCCAAAATGACACGCTGGATCTTATTCGCTTCGAGATGTTCTTTGAGCCGTTTTAGATTACCAAGAACCGGAATCCCGTTTATGAGTGTACCAATTTCCGAATCATGATATGTAAAAATACAAACAATTTGCGCCGCACTTTTCGGATCATCCTCGATTTGCCTTCTTACGATTCTTGCTGTCTCACCTGTACCAACAAGCATAACGTTTACAGCACTCTTTCGGGTAAGACGACGAAGCTCTTCTTGGAAAAAGCGATTGATAAAACGAATAGAAGCAGTTATTATAAACTGGATAATACCCCCTAAGACATAATAGGAAACTGGCATGCGGTTAGAATAATCCCTATATGTTGGAATTAGAGAGATTACAAGCATAGATATTCCAACATGCAATGCTGATGTAATAACGTTTGCTCCGATTATTCGGTTTAGATCATGCATGCCGGCATACTGCCACATACCACCGTACAGACGGCAGAGCGCAAACACTACAACTGATGCAAGAACACAAAACGGTATAAACGTCCAGTAATAGTCTATATACTGTTGTCCAAGACGAATCTGGCCGTTTGAATAGAAACGAATATATATGGCTAGCAAGTATGAGAGCACAAAAGCCAAGATGTCTAAAACAACGACCCAAGCGTTATGACGAAGAAAATGCTTAACTCTTTCCATTGTTTTCTCGTTATTGCACCTTTTAAACAGTTTTTATAACCCAATTACATAGTCACTTACACACTAACAACCCGGACGTGCCTTTTCGTATTTTCACTATTGAGAGCACTAACAGATGGTACGTGGGTTTTCACGTCCAGTCTTTTAGTGTTCATGCCGGTTGTACATTCAGTTCGAGGGCAAAGTAGTTGTTTTTACCTGTCTGAAGTGCTCTGGAGTCGTTACTGGCGAGAATTTTTGTTTAGTTTATACAAATTGTAAGTACTGTCTGGTGCTTAGTTTTGTTTATTTCTACTGGAGGTTTGTTTGTTTGAAAGAAATTTCTGATTCTGTCTTTATTGATATTGTTTTGCAACACAAGTACTTCCTATCGCAGACTTGTCAAGTGGGTATTGAAGTTGGAATGATGCTTTTCAGTGAACTCCATTGCTGCGAAACCTTTGCGCAGCTGACGTGTTTTAAATACATGCGATAATATATAGGTCCCGTCAAATTCGGTCTTGAAGCCTTTTTTGTAACGGTTGCGATTCTGATCCGGTGTGAGCCGGGATCGTACTGCGCTTCGTAAATGAACGCTGTTTATAAAAACGGTAAGCATACCACCGATGCTCAGTTGCCTGATCGCAGTGAATTCCCGTCAGCTCATGCTTACCTGTTTTGTACTTCTTTGGGCATAGCTTCGCCGTCCCGCATGCCTTTGACAGCTGCGGGGCGGCTGAAATCTGTGCTCAGGTGCTTTTTTCGCCTGTCAAACCGACAGTGCGAACTTTACTCCGTCTTTTAGTCTTCGCCGTAGAGGAAATCCAGCATATCCTCGGTGTTGGCTTCCTTGTCGATCAGGTGGCCCTGTACGCCCGCGACGGTATCGTAGGGATCGGTGGCCTCCAAAGGCAGAACCTTGCAGCTGACGGTATCGAAGATGTTGACTCCCTGCTTTGACGCGTTGTAGGCAACTCTGGCAAGCGTCATGGAGATATTGTAGATATCGTCGTCGCTCAGGTTGTTGTAGGACATTTGGAAAATGGGCGACATCTGCCGGAGCATGAATATGTAGTCTTCGTCTGTCATGCTGTCCAGGTTGATGGCGCGTCTGCCCTCTACCTGATCGGGATAGCCGCTTTCATCGGTGTAGAACACGAGGGTGGAAGCGATAGAGGTGCTGACTGCGTGGAACATGTTGGACACGACCTCGATCTCACGCTGGCAGCAGTTGTATACAGAATCGTACTGAAGCCAGCCAAATCCCACAGCCTGAAGGCCGTTCAAATGGGTTTCGGGCCCGAATTCGTTGAGGTAGTATTCGTCCGCGAGCAGGTCCAGCGTCGACTGGCTCAGTGTGCCGCGGGCCGCCATGGCCTGCAACTGCTCCTTTTTGGAGCCCACCATGCCGTTGAGCGCGTTGCGCTCAGCCCTGGAAACGTCCACGACCACGCCGCCGTAGGAGTCGATCATGGAGGCAAGGTTCAGGTAGTTCAGAGACATGTACAGCGTGATGTTTGTGCCGAAGTTGTCATTAAAGACCTTCATGGCCTCCTCTGGGCCGTTGTTGCGGTAGGGCATGTCCAGCTTTTGGGGTACGTCATAGCCCTCGTAGTCGATAAATGTATCCCATGTGAACATGCACAGGCGAATCTTGCCGGTTTCGGGATGCATCGCTACGACCATCAGCGTATTGCCCGCGTTGCCTTGGGAGTTGTTCATGCCTTCGTTGCAGATGAGCAGGAAGTTGACCCAGCCGTCGTCCGCTTCTTCGGCAAAAGCTTCGGAAGCGAACATGCCGAGCGCCAGGCACAGCGTAAGAAGCGTCACAAGAAAACGCTTAACAGAGTTCATCTTTTTCATGCGTGCTGTCCTCCGTTACTGATTGTCCGTCGGGAGGTTGTTGCGGTCCTTGTCGTACCGGCCGGTGATGACGAGATTGCCCTCACTGTCGTAGTAGCCGTTCCAGCCCGCAACGCCCTGGGCGTTGTTGGTCAGCTTGTTGTAGCGGTCAAGGTACCTTTCGGATACCAGGCGGCCCTGACTGTCGAAACCGCGCTCCACGCTGGAATAGCCCGCGGCACATTCGATCGGCGCGTGGATATCGTCGTAATAGGCTTCCCAGACGCGGTGGTCGTTTTCGTCCACTTCGTACTCTAAGATCGCATAGCCCTCGTCTGTCGTCATGGGCTTGTTATTTTGGTCGAGGAACGTGACCTCATAGACCCTTGTCACAGGGTAATACAGTATACTCATGCCCCAGGCGCCGTTTGCAGCCGCGCAGCTCTCGCCCGCCTGATCAAGGTAGTACCTGAAGTATTTCTGTACACGCGAATTGCTGAGGTCATAGTCGAACTTGGTGGCCGCGTAGCCCGCATCGATCATGACCGGATCGCCGTTTATGTCAAGGTAGCTTTCCAGATCCAGGTTTCCGTAGGAATTGTAATCTCTGCTGACGGCATAGGCGCCCTCCTTGGTGGTAGGCTGGCCGTCGGGGCTGAAGTACTTCTCCATGGAGACGGAGCCTCGGCTGGTGTATTCGCGCACGATGACGCTGAGGCCCTCCGCTCCTGTTGCGGGATTGCCGTTTTTATCGAAGTACTCGCTGCGGATGGCGCGGTCGTACTTGTCGTAAGTCTGAAGCGCGACGGCGCAGGCGTCTTCTTCGGCGCTTTCGTCTGTCTCCTTCATGATGTAGCTGTGATCCTCGTCGTTTTCGCTCATCAGTTCGCGGGTACTGAAACCGCCTATGGCGATCGGCGCGCGGTTCTCGTCCAGATAGCTTTCCTGGCTGATGCGTCCGCTCTCGGCGTAGCTGATCGTGTGGATGGCGAAGCCGGCGCGGCTGGGCGCATAGTGGTCGAACTCGTCAAAGTATTCTTCTTTGATGAGGCGGCTCTGGTCGTCGAATTCCTTGAGCGCGTAGGCGTAAAGGCTGCCCTCGGGTACGACGCCGATCGATTCGGTATCGAAGTACTTTTCGCCGGTCATGTTGCCGAGCTCGTCGTAATTGTACGTCGCAAGCGCATAGCCCATCGTGGTGTCGGTCAGGTTCCCGTCTGTATCGTAGAACGCTTCCTCGGTTACGTTGCCCAGCTGATTGTATGCGGTCGTCTTTCTGGCGTAGCCGCGCGCGCCCTTCATGAGCTTGCCCGTGCGGTCGTAGTAGCTGATCTCCGTCTCTCTGCCGGCAAGGTCGTACTGGTAGCGGACCTCGGCGTAGCTGTTAGCGTACATGGCCGCGTTGCCGTTGATATCATAGTACTTGATCGACATCACCTTGCCGTCGGCGTCCACCGTGCGTACGAGGTAAGAATAACGCTCTGAAGTGTGGATGGCGGGGCGGCCGTTTGTGTTGTACAGGTGCTCTTCTATGCAATGATTGCGCTCATTGTAAGTGAAGCTGATCTCGCTGTAGCCGTACTGGCACCATGTCAGATCGCCGTTCTTGTCAAAGTAGCTGCGGCGGGTGACGTTGTTATTGTTGTCGTAGGTGTAGCCGATCGCGCAGTAGGTGCCTCCAATGGTGGTGGGCTTGCCTTCCACGTCCAGGTATTCGCGCTTGATCAGGCGCTGCCTGTCATCCCAGCTGTTTCGGAGGGATGCATAGCCGCTGGCGCAGATTACCGGCGCGTCCTCGTTGTTCACGTAGGTTTCGGTCAGTATACTGCCGTTTTTGTCCAGCGTCCTGATCAGGGCTGAATAGCCGGCGGAGATATACGTGCGGTTAAAGTGGTCGTCGTAGTAAATTACTTTGTCCACATACAGGCTTTCGTTGTACCTGTACTCGCTCATCGCGTAGCCGTCCTTGAACAGTGTGGGCTGGCCGTAGGTGTCTACGTAGATGGTGCGCCATACCCTGCCCTGCTGCCCGTATTCGTAGCGTATTCCGGCGTAGCCTGCCGAGATCATGGTGGCCGTCCCGTTCTTGCCAAGATAGTCCACGCTGATATTGCGATCCTGCGAGTCGTAGGCGTAGAGCACTGTGGAATAGCCTGCCGCGGTCTCAACGGGCTGCAGCGCCGCGTTCAAATACTCCACACGGGTCAGATTGCCCCTCGCGTCGTAGGAGCGGCGCGAAGCGGCGATCCTGTCGGTAAGGGAGGCGATGCGCTCTTCTTCGTCCAGGTACTGTTCGAGGAGCACGTGATTGAACGCGTCGTATTCCCTCTGCCATACGCTGAAGCCCTCGGGCAGGCGGATGAGCTTGTCGTCGGTGCCCAGATAGCGCACCTGGAGCGTGTTGCCCGCGTTATCGTACAGATAAGCGATCGCAGAGTAGCCCTTCTTGACCAGCACGCGGTTCATGCCCGTGTCCAGGTAGCTTTCCTGCGTCATGCGGTCTCTTGCGTCGTAGGTGTATTCGACCGCCGCGTAACCGGGCTCAATCATGACGATTTGAGTATCCATATAGAACACGCTCTTGACGCGATTGCCGCGCTTGTCGTATTCATGCTTTACGCGGTTGTATCCGTCGGGCAGGCGGGTAGGCTCGCCCTCGAATACGTACCAGGCCTGCTCGGTGAGGTTGCCGCTTTCGTCCCTCTGATAGCTTATGTAGCTGTAGGGCTCCGCTTGCAGCATGTATTCGCCGTCCTCGCCGAAATACGCTTCACTGGTAAGATAGCCCTGGGAATTGCGGCCCATCACGCGCTTTGCGTAGCCTGCGCTTTGCACCAGAAGCTTGCCCTTGCCGTCGCTGAAGGCTTCGCTCAGGAGATTGCCCATTGCGTCATAAGTGCATTCTCTTAGGGCATAGCCCTTGGAGGAGACCACGGGTTCGCCGTTAACGTCGCTGTACAGTTCGCTTAAGATGTTGCCGAAGCTGTCGTAAACGTATTCGACAGCTGCGTAATCGCCAAGCAGCATGTACGCGTTGCCCGCTTCGTCAAAGTACCTTTCGCTCAGCAGCCTGTCGGCGCTGTCGTATTCGCGCTTTACTTCCGCGGCGCCTGCGCCTATTTTCGTAAGCTTGCCGTCCGCGCCGTAGTAGACCTCGCGAGTCAGGTTGCCCCTTAAATCGAATTCACGCTTGAAGGAAGCATAGCCTTTCTGGCATTCGACGCTGTCGCCGTTTTCGTCAAAGTATGCTTCGGAGAGCTGATGTCCCTGCGCGTCCCAGGTGTAGGCTGCCTTGTGATAGCCCTCGGAAACGCTGACAGGCTCAAGCTCCGTGCCGAAGTAGGCGCGTCCCGTCGTATTGCCCATGTAATCGGTGGTGATCTCGACCCTGGAATAGCCCATCACGGTGCTCGCGTAATCGCGCTCGCCGTTCAGGTAATTCGTGGCGGTCAGATTGCCGTTTCCGTCGTATTCGTTGGTGATCACGGCGTAGCCGTCCCTGTTGACCACAAGGCTTCCGTCCGCAGCATAGTACGCTTCTTCGAGAACGTTGCTCTGTCTGTCAAGGCTCCTTTCAAAGCGTGCGTAACCCATCGAGGGCGGCGCTGTGGGCTCGCCCTTCTCATCGTAATAAGCCCGCAGGGTCAGGTTGCCGTTTTCGTCGTATTTGATTTCGTAGGCGGCGTAGCCCATGGACAGAAGTACTTTTTCGCCGTCCGTGCCCAGGTAGTCCACGCGGGACACCAGGCCGTTGTCGTCGTAAGCGAGTTTTCTTGCGCTGTAGCCTTCTCCATTCAGCGTGGGATTGAGATCGGTGTCGAAAATGGCCTCGTAGGTCATGTTGTGCCGGTCGTCGTATTCCCTGACCACGCGGGCTCTGCCGCTCACGTTCACGGGCTCGCCTTCGGCGTCGAAGTAGTCGATCTCAGTCATGTTTCCGTCAAGGTCGTACAGGTAGGTGACGGAGGCGTAGCCCTGCGACTGGGTGATCGGGCTCCCGTCGGCGGCATAATACTTCTCGCCGGTGAGATGGCCCGTAAAGTCATAGGTGTGCACCTGCACCGCGTAACTGTTGGCGTTCGGCGTAAGCGCGCCCGCTTCGTCGAACGCGGCCTGCCACAGAAGTCTTCCCATGCTGTTGTATTCGCTGAGAAGCGAAGCGTAGCCGTAGCGCGCCATCGTGGGGTTGCCGCTCGCGTCGTAATAGCTCACCGAGGTCTGCAGCAGGTTTTTATCGTAGGTGTAGTCGACCCTGTGCGCGCCGGTGGTCACATCGGTGTCGTTTTCGCCGCTTGCGGTGAAGTAAGCTTCGCTCAGCAGCAGGTTTTTGTGGGGACCGCCGTAGACCATGCTTCTTTCGTAGGCGCCGGTTATGCTTTCGCAGGGCTGGCCCTCTTTGTCGAAGTAGCGTTCGTACACGGCAGGCTCGTCGATGTCGGTGCCCTCGTATTCGAACTCGATCCAGGCGTACTGCCTCTCGTCGTTGCGGGTGGGCTGCCAGGATTCGTCGTAATAGGTGGTGCGGGTCACCTGACCGTGCTCGTTGCGCTCGTTCATGAGGCCGGCGTAACCGGCTTTGATCTTGATGAGGGTCATATCGATGCCGAAGTATCTTTCGCGCTCGACCAGGTCGGGATGGATCTCCCAAAGCTCGTTGCCATCCAGGTCGACGGTACGGATGCGGGCATATTTCCACTCGATGCGGGCATAGCCGCCCATATACATCGTGTACTCCTCGAGAATGTCGTAGAAAGTCTCGCGGTAGTCGTAATCGTCTTCTTCGGTGCCGTACTCGTGCTCGATCATATGATAGCCTGCGGTCGTCATCGTGGGCTCGCCGTCGGCGCCGTAGTAGCGTTCAAAGTGCAATTCGGTCGTGCCTTCGTAATACTCATAGGTGATTTTGGCGTAGCCGTTGATCATCTTTATGAGCGCGCCGTCTTTGCCGAGATAGTCGGCTTCGATCAGGCGGTTCAGCTCGTCATAGGTGTTCACGATCGAGGCATAGCCGGTGGAAGCGACGATCCTTTCGCCCTCAGCGTTCAGATAATCCACGCGCACGAGGTTCAGTTTCTCGTCGTAGCTGTTGATCTGCTTGTGCCAGCGGTTGGCGCCCAGTTTTGCGTTGCCCTCGCCGTCTAAGATTTCGGTGCTCAGGAGCACGAGCATGCTTCCGTTTTCGCTCACACGTTTGCCGGCCGAAAGGTTTCTGCCCAGCAGCAGGTTTTCCAACAGCCCGTTGTATTCCGGCGCCTTGTCGGCGTCGATGTATACGCTTCGGATAATGCTGCCGCCCTCGGGGCCGTTTAAGGGATCGCCTTCGGCGCCCAAGTACTTTTTCGTGATGACCACGAGCTCGTCGTCGTGCTCGATGTCGTACAGAATCTGCGCGTAGCCGCCGGTAGGCCTTGTCAGATTTCCTTCGGCGTCGAAGTACTCGCTGGAGATTATCTGATCCTCGTCCCAGGTATCCCTGCGGTAGCTGTAGCTGCCGGGAATGACGGCGTAACTGCCGTCTGCCGCGTAGCGGTCCTCGCTGACCAGATGGCCGTTTTCGTATACGTATTCGGCTCTGGCGTAGCCGCCGTCGGCGTTTACGTATTCGTCGTCCAGGCCGAAGTACTCTTCGGTCAGGAGTACGCCGCTTTCATCGTAGCTGTAGGCTGCGCGGCTGTAGCCCTTCGCGTTGAGTGCAGCCCGGCCGTCCGGATCGCTGACCGTTTCACTGATCAGATTGCCGTGTTCGTCCCAGACGCATTCCGTCCGGGTAAACACGGGCAGCGAAAGCGCTTCGTCAGCTTCCGCTGTCACAGTGAAGGACATGGCGATCAGTGCGGTCAGGAGCAGTGTGAGAACGAGCTTACCTGTCGTTTTCATTAGAATTTGCCCTCCTTGACGCCTCGTCGTCTGTGTTTTTTGAGTCTCCCGCCTGGGGTCTGTACTCGTATTTATGGTAATATCCTTTATAATACCTTCTGTAATAATAGCTGCCCTGGTTGAGGTTTTCGCCGTAGAACACGAAGCCCAGCATCTTCATGCCCGTAAGCTCCGCGGCGGACAGCGCCTTTCTGATCTCGCGGTGGTCGGTGAAGTTCTGCCTTACGACGAACAGGCTGCCCGCCGTCTGATCGCTCAGTGCAAGGGGATCGGACACGATGTTGATGGGCGGCGCGTCCAGCAATACGATGTCGTAGCTCTTTTCAAGCTGTTCGAGCAGCTCGTGCATCTCCCTCGAATCGAGCAGCTCCGCGGGGTTAGGCGGCAGGATGCCCGCGGGCAGTATGTCGAGGTTTTCGTTCTGCTTGGACCGAATGACCGCGTCCTCCCACTTGCATTCGCCGATCAGCACGTTGCTCAGGCCGCGCACCTTGCGCTTATAGTGGAAAATGTCCCTCTGGCAGGCGCGCCGCATGTCGGCGTCGATCAGCAGCACGCTCTTTCCGCTCATCGCGCAGGAAAGGGCGAGGTTTGCCGTGATCGTGGATTTGCCTTCGCCGGAGATGGCGCTGGTCACGACCACGCAGTGGTTTTTCTTGTCGACCAGTGTATAGAGCAGGTTCATTCGGAGCTTGGAGTAATTCTCGATGATCTCCATTTTGCTCTTCGAATTGAGCAAGAACGCACTGGGATCGTCGCTCTCGCGCTTGTCGCGCTTGATCGAAGCGAGGACCGGAGGCGTGTAGTTGTCCGTCAGATCCTTCGTGTCGCTGACCCTGCGGTTCAAAAGGAAGATGCCTGCCAGAATCGCAGCGCCCGCCACCGCGCCGAACAGCGCGCCCATGAGCCTGTTTCGCCGAGCGCTCGCCTGTGAGGGAACGCCGTCGCCCGTCGGATAGTCCAGCGCCTTCGTGGAACCGGCCCCGACGATTTCGTTCAGGGCGTTGGGCGCGACGTCCAGCACGGCCTCACAGATCATGCGGCAGTGCTTCGGGTTGCTCGTGGTGGAATATATATACATGATGGAAGCGTTTTCGTCTGCCGACATGCTCAGCGACCCCGCTATGTAGCCGTTGCTGACGCCCGAAAACTCTTCCGGGTACTTTTCGACGAGCCGCTCGGCGACCTTGTCGATGACCGCGTCCCGCCTGATCAGGGCGATGTAGGTGCTCACGAGCTTCTCCGCCGTATACAGGTCGGACGAGCTCACTGCGCCGTAGTTGACGTAGTTCGGGTTTACGTTGTAGACGTACATGGTTCCAAACGACGTGTACCTCACGGGCATATCCCGCGTGCGCAGATACATGACCCCGAAGCCGATGGCCGCGCAGATGATCACGAGCCAGCACCTTTTCAAAATGTAAAGCGCTAACTTGACCAGATCGAGCTTGGTGGTACCCTTAACCATTTTCTGCTTCCAACCTCCCCAAATCTCCCGCGGTACGGCCTGCTGTACGCACAAAAGCGCAATGGCGGATCATCCCTTTGAAATCCGCTATTGCCTCTTTTCCCACATTACATGGTTTAAACATTATATACCAATTTTCTGTTTGTTTCAATATCCGATTTATAATTTCTTTTTAAGCTTCAGTATATTTTGTCCGTCCTTGTACTCGTATGTCATATCGTCCATGGTCTTTTTGACCATGAATATGCCCAACCCGCCGATCTGCCTTTCCTGCGCGGAGAGGGTGATGTCCGGGTCAGCCTTGGCCAGGGGATCGTAGGGCATGCCGCGGTCGATGAAGGTGACGGTAGCCGAAAGCGGATCTCCCCCAACCTCCACGCGCACCACGGCGCGGCCTTTTCCCGGCGCGTAGGCATAAGAAGCGATATTCATGAATATCTCTTCCACGGCAAGGCTTATCTGCATACATATGCGGGGCGAGCACTCGGCTTCTTCCAGGCACTTTTCCACGAAGTCCTGTACCGCGGGCAGGTTCTCTACCAAAGCCTCAATGTCCAGTTCACGCTCTGACATACGCGTTCACTTCCTACCCTTTATTTTCTCCGCGTCTATTCGATCGTGAGTATGTCGGAAAAACCGGTCACCTCGAAGATTTCCATTACCGTTTCGTTCACGTGCGTGATCGTCATGCTGCCCTGCTTGTTCATGATCTTCTGCGCGGACAGAAGCACGCGAAGGCCGGCCGAGGAGATGTATTCCAGCTGCTCAAAGTCGAAGGTGAGCTCCTTCACGCCGCCGAGGGAAGCCTGAAGCTCCTTTTCGAGATCAGGCGAAGTGATCGTGTCGAGCCTGCCGACGAGCGCGATGGTAAGTGCTGCGTTATTGCCCTGTTTGTTGATCGTAAGCATATGATTTGTCCTCCAGTCTGTGTTTCGGGCGCCTTGTGCACCCGCGCATAAAAACACACAATAATTATAGCACACTTTTTGACAAGATGCAATTATGGGCAGGGAAGAAATTTGGCATAAAGGAAAATTAACATAATAACAGCGTTTTTTTCGTCAAACGATTCTCCGATCCTGTTTTTCACGATTGATTGAGTGCCTTTCGTCTGTTATAATGATCGTAGTTGCGATAATGCACAAAGGAGGCCGGCATATGGATGCGATCTTCGTCGGAAGCGACAGGCAGGTGTTCTGGGACGACGCGCTCGTCGATTTGAAAGGCACGGACGCGTTTCATCGGCTGACGGCGCCGGTCAAGAAGGAATGCTGCTTCCTTTTCGATCAGCCGAACGAAACGTTCAGCATAAGCTATCCGTGCGTCGTCAAAGACGCAGTCGGCTATAAAATGTATTACCAGCCGTGGTCCGACAAGGACATGACACCCTGCGTCTGCGTGCTGGAAAGCGCGGACGGCCTGAACTGGCACCGGCCGGCGCTCGACATCTTCCCCGGCCACGGAATTAAGGAAAACAACATCGTCATCGAGCGCGTCAAGGACGGCATCTTCGTTTTTTACGACACGAACCCGGGCTGCCCGGCCAGCGAAAAATACAAGGCGGTCGGTTCTGCCCTCATGCTGCACCCGGACGGGGAAAGAAAGACCGCCCTTTGCTGCTATACCTCGCCCGACGGCTATCATTTCACGCTGTCCCATCCGATGACGCGCTACGGCGCCTTCGATTCGCTCAACACCGCCTTCTGGGACGGAAAGCGCTACGTCTGTTATCTGCGCAGCTTTCACAACATCCCCGGTGTGGACAACGGCGAGGTGCTGGATCTTGGGCAGATCTACAGTCACGTCAAGGTCTGGCTGCACGCCACGCGGGACGTCCGCGTGATGTATTCGGACGATTTCCGAAGCTGGACGAAGCCGGAAATGATCCGCTTCGACGACGCATACGATTACGCGCTGTACACCAACAACGTCGAAAAATACCCCCGCGCACCGATCTATGTCGGTTTTCCGGTCCGCTACTGCGAAAAGCCCGAATGGACGGCGAACATGGAGCAGATGGCAAGCTACCGCACGAAAAGGGCCGCGACCGAGCGGGTCGAACCCCGAACGGGCCGCGTGTCCACCGACTGCATCTTCATGTGTTCCCGCGACGGCAAAAACTGGCACAGATACAACGAAGCGTTCCTTACGCCGGGCTACGAAAACGAGCACAACTGGATCTACGGCGACTGCTATCTGGCTTACGGGCTTTTGGATTCCGGCAGGGAATACTACAATCTCTATACGATCGACCGCCACTTTTCCTTCGGCGCTGCGAAACCGCTCAGCCGCTACGAAATACGCAAGGACGGCTTTGCCTGCATGGCGGCGGGCGGAGAAGAGGCCGTGCTCACGACAAAGCCGCTTCTCTTCGAAGGCGGCGCGCTGCATCTGAATTTCTCCACCTCCGCCTTCGGCTATCTTTACGTCAGTCTGACGGACGAATGCGGAAACGAGCTTTCGGACGGCGAAAGCGTGGAAGTCTTCGGCGACAGCATCGACCGCCGCGTCGTTTTTGCGGACGACGTCCGCCTTTCGGACTTTGCGGGCAGGCCCATAAGGCTGCGCTTTCGCATGCGGGACGCGAAGCTTTACTCGATGAAATTCGAGTAAAACCGGCAAGAGCGCTGAAAAACGGGAACCGCTCCTTTCGGTGCAGTTCCCTTTTGTATTTTGTTTTCCACGCAAGACGGCGGGTCTGTTTGTTTTTCTCAGTACAGGGGAAACGGGCAGCGGCCTGTACAAGACGGCGCGATGCCGAAGCTCAAATCGTTCCAGAGGTCGTCCATCATCGAGCTGTACCACTTGCTGTTGTTAACCGTGCTTTTCCCGGCGGCCTTATCGTTCTTTACGGCCTTGCCTTCCATCGTGGTTTTGCGCTGTCCGTTCGCGAACAGCTTTTTGATCAATTTCATCATGTTGTTTCCTCCTTTTGCGCGGCCGTCTGTTTTTTCGCCGCTTTTCTTTGGTCTTGACGTCTGTTTATACGCTCCGAATGTGCAGGTGGCAGTGTTTATTTGCCCGGGAGTTCATCGATCAATGCAAAATAAATGTTACGGGGTTGTTTTTGCCCGCAAACGTTGGTATACTTTAGCAAGTCCCGACGGAGGATGCGCGATTCCCGGCGCCCGCCCAAGGCGTGCAGAGCGGACGAAAGCGAAAAAACGATGAGCATTTATCAGAAAAACCTCAAGCGCCTCGGCCTTGCGCTGATCCTGATATCGATCGCGGACACGGTGCTGGTGCTGAGCTTTTACAAATACCTGATCAAGTCCTCGCTGCTGTTTTCGATACGGCTCCAGTCGCCGGCAGGCATCTGCCTGAAAAACACACTGGGGCTTACGATCGGTTCCCTTGCCTGCTATCTGTATTACCGGAGCCGGAGCTACCGCTGGATCGCGCGGCTGCTGACGCTTCTGATCGTCGCGGAGCCGATCGTGACCCTGTCCTTCATGAAGGGCAGCGTCGTTACACGCGTGGACGGGCTGATCAACGCGACACTGATCGTCTCGGCGATGGTGGTCTACACCGCGCTGCAGCTGGAGAGGAGCGAAAGGAACTGGGGCAGGATCAGCAGCGCAAAACCCGCCGTGCTCGACCTGAAGCTCAGCGACGTCCGCCAGTGGTTCAACCCCATCGAGATCGGGCCGAAGCTGGAGCTTAGCTCGGAGATCTCCTCCGTGGTCGACCGCTTTTTGTCCACAGCCAAGGAAGCCCGCCCCCTGTCGATCACCGTGCGCTGCCCCAGCGAAGTCTCCGAACCCATGCGCGCGACGATGCAGGAGGTCTTCCAGATGTACTACGAAGACGAGGAGCAGCACGTCAACGGCTATCTGGAAAGGCGCTATATCCGCGTGATGGCGCTGGTCATCATAAGCATCATCGCCGTCAGCGTCTGGATCGATTTCTCCCCTGCGGCCGACGAGGGCGTGACCTGGACGATCCTGAGCAATTTCGCAGCCTTCAGCCTGTGGCAGATAGGCAGCACACACTTTGAACGCTCCGAAGGCTACGCAGAGCTCCTGCGCGCCAGCATTGCCAAGCAGGCGAAGCTGTCTTTCTGGGCGGAGTAAAGGACATAGAAAAGGTATAGACGGCGCCCGTTCCCGCCGTCTTCACTCTTCATTATCCATATCTTCAGCATTCATCATTCATTCCAAAACTTCTCCGCTCCCCCGAAAGCGCACAGTCGCGCCTTCGGGGGAGCGGAGGGATTTATGCGTCGATTTCAGGCTTTCGCGCTATTTGCAAAGCGTCATCGCGGCTTCCATGATCATGCGCGTGTACAGCTCGGGAGCGACGAATCCGTCCTGCGGGTAGAGAAGCACGTAAAGCTGCGCGTGCATCCTGACGGAGGCGATCAGCGCGGCCTGCTCCTTAAGCAGCTGGTGCTTAAGAAGCGGGTCTGCTGCGGCAGACAGCGTACGGTATGCGCCGTCCAGCGCGTTCTGCCAAAGGGCTGTCGTACGGTCGTAAGCCGGCGCAAGCAGCGTTTCGTCCGACTTTGCGGCTTCAAACGCGCGCGCGGCGGCCTTGACGAGGGGCAGATGCCTGTCACAGACGTTGAGCTGCTTGGTGTACAGAATGGGGCTGCCCGTGTCGAAGGCCACGGAACACTCGCTGTCCGTTCGGCGCGCCTGTTCGTGCGCAGCCATGCCGCTTAGGTCGTTCCGCTTGTCGGGCGCGTGTCCGAAGGTATAGCACATCTCGCACGTGCGGTCGCGCAGCAGGTTTACGAGCGCCTGATTTATTTCGTCTTCGCTCCTGCCCTCGGCTTCAAGGCGCGCACGGTAAGCTTCGGTGTAGGCGGCAAAGGTCAGCCGGTCGTTTTCGAGCGCTTCCTTCGTTTCGCCTTCGCTTTCATCGATCAGCCGCGCGTACAGAGCGTCCAGCGAGTGCTGCCAGAGGTCTGCGGCTTTGCCCCACGCCCAGTGCACGCCTTCGCTGCCCGAGGCCTCGTCCAGGAGCTTATGCACGTCTTCCTCGACTTTGCCGTGCTCGAGGCAGTAGTCGTTCTTGTACGTCGCCGCGCCTTCGCCCTCGGATACGATGCTGTATTCGCAGCAGGCCTTTCCGCCGCCGGTCGGCGGAGGCGGATCCTTGTCGGTCGTCTCGACGATGACCTCGTTGCTGTAGACCGTGATGACGTTGCCCCGGTCGTCCTTCATCGTGAACCAGGCGATGTTGTAAATGTCGCCCATCGCCACGTCGAACTCATCGACCTCGTAGATCAGGTGCTCGACGATCGGCGCCGTATCCAGCGTCGGATGTTTGCTCATCCAGTAGCCGGGTACGTCCGTAAGCAGGATGTCGTAGCCGTCGATGTCCGTGAACACGCGGCCGGTGGGGTTGTACAAAACGATGTCGTACTCGACCTTCTCGCCCTTTGTGTAGGCGTAGCCGTTCTTGGGTATGCTGGTTTCGTACTTGTAGGCCACGGGGTCTCTCAGCTGCTCGAGCTCGCCCGGGCCGGTCCGCACGTCCACCCTGTCACAGGGATGGAAGTCCTTGCGCCCGATGCCCTCTTCGTCGATGAAGGCCGAAAATTCCACATAGTTCGAGAAATAGCCGTCCAGCGCGCTGACCTCGCTCACCGTATACGTATAGTAGAAGCTCGCAGACGTGTGCGGCTCTACCTTCTGATAGTGCAATATTTCGACAAAGGCGACCGAGCCGTCGGAGTTGGTCACCTCGTCTTCATAGTTTATAAGGTAGATCGGCACGTCGCCGGTGTTCGAGAAGGTGATTAAGAACAGCACGTTCTCTCCCTCGACGAACCACTTGCCGTTGGCCGGGGCGTTGAGTACGGTCTTTACGACCTCCATGTCGATATAGGGCAATTCGTAGACCGGATCAGGCTTTCCGACGGGCACGATGACCGTATTGGAGAACACGGTGAAGTCCTCGCCGTCGGGATCGGGCCAGAACTCCGCAAGGCCTTCGTTAAAGATGTAGTCCCCCTTGTCCACGTCGTCCTTGGTCACGGTGTAGGTGAAGGAGCACGACACGCTCTCCATAGGCCCGAGGACGGGTACCTTGTGGATGGGGATCACGTTTTCGCCGTCGGTATGGAGCGGATCGTAGATGCCCACGTTGTACACGGGCACGTTCGACTCGTTTTTGAGCACGAACCCGTAGGTGATCGTTTCGCCCTCCTGATAGTAAAGCCCGTTGGGCGGGAAGGATTCCTCGACCTTCATGAGCGTCAGGTGCGGCGCGCCCGGGACCGGCTTAAAGCCGGTTTCGACGACCACGGTGTTGGTCGTGATGAAGAAGAAACCGTTTTCCTCGGTGTCGTAATAGTCCATGGACGCCTGGTTCAGCACGAAGCCCTTTTCGACGTCCTCCTGCGTGACCGTGTAGTGTATGATGTAGCTCAGGCTCGTGTGCGGAGGGATCGAGGCCAGATTGTCCACCACGGCGTCTTCGTTCTGGCCGAGCAGCGGATCTGCGATCTCCACGTCCTGCAGCTCGTGGTCAGTGTCGTTTATGACGACGATCTCGAAGAACACGTTCTCGCCGAGGACGTAGTAGCTGCCGTTGAGCGGCGTACTTACGACTTTCTTTTCGATATTGACGCTGCCTCCGTCAATGATCGGCGTTCCCTCGCCGGTGGGCACTTTGACCTCGTTCGACCAGGCCTTCCCGGGATTTACAGTGCCGACGAGCGTCGTGCCGTCCTGTGCCCAGGTCACAAGGGCGATGTTCATGACATAAGCCACGAGCACGTCGGCCTTGGTCACGATGTACTGGTATTCCACCGTCAGCGTCATGCCGGGCATGAGGGGTTCGGGAATGTGCACCGTTCCCATCAGCTCGTCGTAGATCTCCACGTCGCAGAGCGGTTCTGTTCCGTTGTTCGTCACTTCGACCCGGTAATAAATCGTCTCTCCATCCACGTAGTACATCCCGTTTGCCGGCGGGTACAGCACCGATTTGTATACCGTCACGCCGTTTTCGGAGTTGCCCGTCTTCACGGTGACCGTGTCGTCGATCTCGTTGGGCTCGTCGCCGTCGGTGGCCTGGCTGCGCCAGAGGCCCACGCAGGTGTTTTCATAGAAGCCCAGGTCGCAGTCCTCGGCCTTCACGGTATGGGTTACCTCGAATTGCACGGACTGATGCGGCCCGAATTCGTCAAAGTGCATCTCGGGCGAGGTCTCGTCGCCGTACCTGTCCCTGTCGATGATCGTTACGTCGTAGAGCGGATAGCCCTGGCAGTTCCAGGCGTCGAGCCGGTAGGTGATCTTCTCGCCCTCCACGTAGTACATGCCGTTTGCGGGCGCGCTCAGCTCGGTCTTCTCGACGTAGAGCTCCATGTCGCCGATCTCCAGCCACACGTCCACGGTGACCGTGTCGTCGATCAGATTCTTATCGCCGCCCCGGTCTTCCTCTTTCGAATACCACTCGCCTTTGACGGTGTTTTCGTACACGCCGTCGTAGCACTCGCTCTCGGTGACCGTGTGCGAGTATTCGTATTTCACGCTCTGCCCGCCTTCGAACACATCGAAAGTGCCCAGCACCTGTTTGTTTCCGGAGCTGTCCTCGTCGGTGATGACCACGTCGTAGAGGGGATAGTCCTGAGAATTGTGCACTTCGATCTCAAAGACGACTTCCTCCCCGTCGGTGTAGGTCGGCCAGGCCTCGTCGTCCGTGACGCCCTTGATGCTCTTTTCGACGACGAGCTCCATGTCGCTTTCGTCGTATTCGTCGCCGAAGCTCAGGTCCACGTAGCACACGTCGACGTTGCTGAAAACCAGATCCTCTCCTATGTCTTTCCAGTTGTCGTCCAGCGGCCAGGCATTGCACTGCAGCTCCAGGCGCACGCTGTACAGGCTCAGCGCGACGTCCTCCGGCGCAACCGTGTAGTTCGCGACGAAGGACTGGCTCTCACCGGGATTAAGGCCCTTGACGTCCTCGAAGTACCACTTGCTTCCGCAGGGCGGCTTGATCCAGGTATCGTTCACGCCGAGCTTTCGGTTGGAGTGGTTGGTGATGGTCACGTCGATGTATACCTCTTCGCCCGGGAAGTAGGCAAACTCCCCGTTCTTGAGCTTCGCGCTCAGGCTCAGCTCGTAGTCCTTTTCGCCGGCGTGCGCGCTCACGTACACCCAGCCGTTGTCCTCGACCTCGTTTTCGCCCAGCTGCGCGTCTTCGAGCGACCTGAAGGCGTCTACGTTGAAGCGGCGGGTCAGCGTGTGTCCGAAGTACTCGATGTCGCTTTGCTTCACGGTGTATTTGTCGTCATAGCAATGCACCGTTTCGCCCGCTTCGACGGGAACGAAGCGGAAGCTCGTCAGCGCGCCGTTATAGCCGTCCGGGTCGGTAAAGTACACCCACTTGATGTACAGCTTTTCGCTGCTTAAGTTCGTGACGGCGTAAGCATAGGAGATCTCCTCGCCGGCCTGATAGGTTTCCTGCTCGTTCAGTATGGTTACGTTCAGCAAGACCTCGAGGCCGCCGACGTCCTCCATCGTGAGCGGGCGCTGTTCGATAAGGCCGCAGCGCTTGCACTTGCGCTCCTCGATGCCGTCTTCGCCGGGCTTGGGCGCCTTGACCACGTACCACTCGCCCCAATCGTGCCCAAGCGCGGGCAGTTCCCTGCGCCATTCGTAGCCGCAGACCTTCCCGTAGTTCACCCGGGTGCAGTGGTTCATTTCCTGTCCGGGCTCGGTGCAGGTGGGTTGCTTCGTCACCTCCCAGTCCTCGGGCGGGAAGTGATGCCCCTTTGGGGGAATGACGCGCGTGCGCGTTTCATGGCAGATGTCACAGTACTCGTAGGCCTCTCCGGGCTCCGTACAGGTGGCGTCGCGGTCGTCGCCCATGTTCACCCAGTGATGCTTGTGTTCGTCGTAGTCCGACGTGGCCGACGCGACCGACACCGTGCCGCAAAGCAGCAGCAGCGTCAGCAGTATGCATAATGCGCGTTTCATGTTTGCCTCCTTTTTCGCGTTGTGTTCGGTTGTGCGAAACGGTCGTGTTCTGGGCGCATTCCTCCTTTTTTATGTTTGGATGTATGACGGTTCATTGGAAACGTATATCGCGTCCGAAGCGTTCACTTCGTTTTTTTGCTTGGGGCCGGGCTCACCGAGGCTCGTCCTGCGCTCGACGAGCTCCACCGGCAAGAGCGTCTTCGTGCCGGGAAATACGCTTTTGCCGTCGATCAGTTCGAGCAGTTTTTCGGCGGAAAGGCAGCCGATCGAGCGGAAGTCCTGCCTTACGCTTGCAAACTGCAGGTTGACCGAGGAATCGAAAAAGCAGTCGTCAAAGCCGATCACGGAGACGTCCTCCGGTACGCGCAGCCCTTTGACGGTGAGCAGTTGTATCGTTCGCGCAGCGACGCGGTCGCTCACGCAGAACAGGCCCGTTATGCCGCCGCGCCTGATCAAAGACGGCAGTTCTTCCCTCTTTGCGCCGTCTATGACCACGGCCTGCACTTCGGGCCCCGCCTCGCGCGCGGCCAGCAGAAAGCCCGCCATCCGCTCCTGCTCGGAGGATAGAAAGCCGAAATTCGTGATCATCGCGATGTTCTTGTGCCCGTAGCGCAAAAGCGCCCCGCACGCCGCCATGCCGCCCGCGAAATTGTCCGAGCCCACGTAGGCGCAGGGGCGGCCGTGCGGATAGCGGTCCAGAACCACGTAGGGCAGGCCGCGCTTTTCGATGTATTCGTAATTGTCCGTGTCCGCGTCGGGGTCGAAGGGATAAATAATGAAGCCGTCCACGCGGTTTGCGATCATGCGGTCGATGGCGCTTTTTTCGACGGGGCCGCTGACGACGTTCCATTCCGCAAGCAGCCGGTAGCCCCGGCGCGACAAAACGTCCTGAACGCCGGTGATGATGCGGGTGATGGAAACGGCGGCGTTGTTGTCGTGATTCAATAAAAACGCGATGACCTTTTCTTCGCTCGGTTGCTTTTTCGGCACGGGTCTTTGCTTTACGTAGCTGCCCTGCCCGCGCACGCGCCGGATCACGCCGTCGCTGACCAGCTCCGTCATCGCGCGGCGCACCGTGATCAGGCTCACGCCGTATTCGCGCGCGAGCTCGTCTTCCCCGGGCAGCTTCTCGTCGGCGCGCAGCGCGCCGGAATTGATCTGCCTGAGTATCGTCTGATGGATCACTTCGTATTTGGGCGTCATGGCGCATCCCTTCCTGCGTGTGCCGGCGCGAAAGCGCCGTCTGACTGTATTATAATACATTTCCGCGAAGAAATCAATATATATAATGCATATGCCAAAGTATATTTTGCTCACAAAAAGTCAAAATACAGCCGTTTTATTGTATATAAACTCCTTGATAAAGCGCGTGTTCTTACGCTATCATAGAATCAATCCATTATGCAGCGTATGCAAAAAGTATACGTTGCCAATATAATCATTAGGAGGCGTATCCATGAAAAAGTATCTCAGTTTGCTGCTGGCGCTCCTCATGGCGTTCAGCTGCGCCGCCCTGGCCGACGCCGGCATCGTGACGAGCGAAGGCTTCCCTATCGTGACCGAGCCGATCACGCTCACCATCATGGCCAGCCAGTCGGCCGTACAGCCCGATTTCAACAGCATTTTTCGGGCGTCACAGGAGACCGGAAAAGCAGCGACGAAGCCACCTTCCGCGAATTCTACACAGCGACGGCGGAAAGAAAGCAGCGCATCCCCGTCCATACGTTCAGGCGCGGGGAGCACGTCGTTATCGGCGAAGCGGATTTCGAAGTGCTCTACACCTACGCCGACGCAAAGGAAAAGATCACGAACTTCAACGACAATTCCGCCGTGCTGATGCTGAGCTGCAAAGGAACGCGCGTGCTGTTTCCGGGCAACGCCGCTTCCGTCGCCGGCAAAGTGCTTTAGGAGGCGCCGGAGAAGCTGAAGTGCGACGTCGTGCAGGTCTCCCACCACGGCTTTAACGGCGCGCCGGAGGAGGTCTACCGCCTGACCGGGGCGCACACCGTGCTCTGGCCCACCCCGCTGTACGAAATGGAGCGCAACGCCGGCCGGCCGGCCAACGCATACCTTCTCAAAAACTGCGAAACCGTCCTTGCGGCAAACGGCACGGCGCGCCTGTGCCTGCCCTACGTAAAAGGCAGCTGCGAGACCCTTGCGCGGGTCTTTCCGGACAAGGTCGACGCGGGATAGACGCCTGCGGCCCTTCGGCATTCCGAAGGCACAACGGGCTCTGACGGCATGGGCGGCGCATTCCTCCGGGGATGCGCCGTTTTCACAGTGAGATCATTGACGGCCGACAGACGATTTGCTATAATGGGAGCACGGCGATTTTTTCGCCGCTTGAACGCATTTGTTTTTCGGAGGCCGCTATGAAACGCAGACAGTTTATCTGGATCATGACCGATTCCACGGCCGCCGGTATGGTCGGCTGCTATTCGTCGCCCGTGCAAACGCCCAACATAGACAAAATGGCTGCCTCGGGGCTGCGCTTCGAGCGCGCCTACAGCTGCCAGCCGGTGTGCGGGCCTGCGCGAAGCGCGCTGTTTACGGGCCTGTATCCCCACTCCAACGGAAGCTGGGCAAACTGCATGCCGCTGTCCGCGGACGTAAAGACGCTGGGACAGCGCCTGACACAGGCCGGCTTTCACTGCGGCTATATCGGAAAATGGCACCTCGACGGGGGCGACTATTTCGGCAACGGCGTCTGTCCGGAGGGCTGGGACGAAAACTACTGGTACGACATGAAGTGCTATCTGGACGAGCTGACGCCCGAGGAAAGGCTGCTTTCGAGGGATGGGCTGCACGCCCGCGGCCTGGCGCCGGAATTCATCTACGGGCATCGCGTCACCGAAAAGGCACTGGATTTCATGCGCCGCTTCCGGGACGAAGATTACTTTCTCGTGGTTTCCTACGATGAGCCGCACGGCCCTTCGCTGGTGCCCGAAGAATACGAAAATCTCTATCAAAAGACGATTTGCGCAGACGCCGAGGCGGCAAAAGATACGCTCGGGGACAAGCCCCTGAGCCAGCGCCTTTGGGCGGCGGAAGCCGGCGGGCTCGATCCCGCAAAGCGCACGCCCGGCTTTTGGCCCTCGTTTGCGGCGTGCCAGACCTACATCGATTCCGAGATCGGACGGATACTGGACGAGGCGCGCGCCGCTTCGCCGCAGGCGCTTCGCATGTACACCTCCGACCACGGCGAAGCGGGCCACCTGCACGGGCTGTACGCCAAGGGACCGGCGGTGTACGACGAGATCGCGCAGGTGCCGCTGATTTTCGAGGGACCTTGCGTCCCCGGGGGCGCGCTCTACAAGCACGTGGTCTCCCAGATCGACCTGCCCGCGACGGTGCTGGACTATTTCGGCCTTCCGCGCCCCGCGATGCTCGAGGGCGTGAGCCTTCTTGCGCAGCTCAGGGACTCCGCGCTGCCCACGAACCGCCCCGCGCATATGGAATTTGCGCGCTATGAAGTTGACCACGACGGTTTCGGCGGCTTTCAGCCGATGCGCGCGGTCATCACCGACGAATACAAGCTGGCGCTGCACCTGTTGGACAGGGACGAGTTTTACGATACGCGGCGCGACCCGCACGACATGGTGAACCGGATCGACGCGCCCGAAACCGCCGAAATCCGGGACAGACTGCACGACGAGCTTCTGAACTGGATGAACCTGACCCGCGACCCCTTCCGCGGCTATCAGTGGGCGTGCCGCCCCTGGCGCGGGGACAAGCGTCCCTCCTGGGCCGTGGACGGCTATACGCGCCAAAGGGAGAACGATCCTGGCGAATACCGCCAGCTGGACTACAGCACCGGTCTGCCCATGAAGGAAGCCGTGAGAAAAAAGCCGTAACAGCGCAGGCGCGAAAGCCAAAAAACAAAAACCGGCAGCGATTCGGCGTTTAAGTGCCGCTCAGCTGCCGGTTTTGTTTACTCTGCCGGAACGATCTCAGCCTCCGGCTCGTGCGCGTGGCGCATAAAGCCGATCAGGCGGGCGCGCAGGGATGCGCGAATCTCTTCCGTCGCGGGGTCGTTTACAAGGTTCTTGTTTTCAAAGGGATCGTTTTCGAGGTCGTAGAGCTTTTCCTCCACGTATAGCTTCGGGTAGACCTCGTCTTTGTCGAACACGGGCGCGCAGACGCAGTACTTCCACTTCTTCGTGCGCACGGTGCGCGCGTTTTCGGCCTCGCTGATCTGCGCGTAGACCGCGTCCGGCCAGTCGGTCTTTTCGCCGCGCGCGAGGGGCAGAAGCGAGTGCCCGCGGTAGTGCGGCGGCACCGTCAGGCCCGCAAGATCCAGGATCGTGGGCGGTATGTCGATGAGGCTCACAAGCTCGCCGCACTTTCCCGCGCCCGCAAAAGGCCCGCCCCAGGCGATCAGGGGCACGTGCAGGCAGCCGTCCTCGCAGCTGCGCTTGTATTCGGCGTTTCGCGTCCTGAAATGGCTGCCGTGGTCGGAGGAGTAGAGCAGTACCGTGTTTTCCTTAAGCCCCGCCGCCTCCAGCGCGTCCATGAGCTTGCCCACGTTCCGGTCGATCAGATTGCACTGGCCCAGATAGTCGGGATAGTTTTCGCGCCAGTCGCCGCCTTTGCCCGCAAGGTCGCCCGGGACTTCGTAGTCCTTAAAGCGCGTCTTGCTGCCGTCGGGGCCCTCGTAGCGGTCACGGTCGTTCTGGTGATGGGGATCGAGCTGGCTCACGAAGAGGAAAAACGGCTTGTCCCGCGGCCCCTCGGCGTATTTGTGGATGTAGTCCACGGCGAAGGCGTTGATGCAGTCCACGCGGTGGCCCACAAAATCGTGCCTTTTCATGTCGCCGTCGAAGACGTAGCCGTTGTAGCCGTGGCTCGTAAACTCCAGCGCGTCGGCCGCCATCCAGTACTGGTAGCCCCCGCGCCTTTCGGGCGGCACCGCCACCGTGCGGTAAGAGCTGCCCTCGCAGCTGGCCAGATGCCATTTGCCGACGTAGGCGGTTTCGTACCCGCCCGCGATCAGGCGGCGCGCCAGCGTGTCCGCGCCCTCGGGCAGTATGCGGTGATTGACGTGCGCGCCCGCCTCGGCGGCGTACAGCCCCGTCTGCAGGCAGGCGCGCGCCGGGCCGCAGACCGGCTGGCAGGTGAAGGCGTTTTCAAACAGCATGCCCTCGCGCGAAAGCGCGTCCAGCACGGGCGTCACGTTCAGCTTCTGGCCGTAGCAGCCCATGGTGTCCCAGCGCTGCTGGTCCGAGAAATAAAAGACGATGTTCGGCTGCTTCATGCGTCGTTCCTCCCATGGGCGCTCAGAGGCGGTCGAGCGTTTGGGCGGGATTGTCCGCCGCTTTGACCTTGCCCATGGCTTTTACGATGACGCCGTTTTCGTCGATGACGTAGGTCGTGCGCACGACGCCCATGGTCGGCTTTCCGTAGTTCATCTTCTGCTGCCATACGTCGTAGGCTTCGATCGCCTGTCTTTCGGTGTCCGAAAGCAGTATAAAGGGCAGGGCGTACTTCTCCGCGAACTTTTTGTGGGAGGCGGAGGAATCCTTGCTCACGCCGATCACCACGGCGTTCTTTTGGGCAAACTGTTCGCAGAGCGCCGCAAAGCCCGCGGCCTGCTTCGCGCAGCCGGCGGTCATGTCCTTGGAATAGAAGTAGAGCACCACCTTTTTGCCCGCGAACTCGGACAGCGTTCGCGTTTTGCCGTCCTGATCGGGCAGCGAGAAGTCCGGCGCCTTCATGCCTTCTTTCAGCATCCGTTTTCACCCTTTCCGTTCGGAATTACAGTATTCTGATGGCCCTGCCGCTGGTTTCGAGCGCAGTTTCGTCGAGCCTGCCGCCCGAAAGCACCTGCCGGCCGTTGATGAACACGCGCTCGATGCCGAAGGAGCATTGCCTGTCGGGCTGCGCCTCCTTAAGCGCCGCTTCGTCGAACACGGTCAGATCCGCAAAGCAGCCGGGCCTTATGTAGCCGCGCCCGTGCAGGCCGAAGCGGTCGGCGATCGCGCCGGTCATGCGGCGCACGGTGCGGGGCATGCTGTCGCCGAGGCCCAGCAGGGAGTCGCGCAGGAACTTGGGATAGCAGTCGTACAGGGCAGGGTTCTGCACGCCCTCGTCCTCGACCCACGCGTCTGTCATGAACGTGCACAGGGGATTTTTTTCGAATTCGTGGATGATCTCCGGCGTGGAGTACGGTCCCATGTTCACACGCCCCTTGAAGGCGCTCGCCTCGCAGAGCATGAGGTAGGCGTCAAGGTCGCTCATGCCCTCGCTTTGGGCGATCTCGTGCACGCTCTTGCCCTCGTACTTCTCATAGCCCTTTCCGAGGTAGGCGACGACGATGTCCTTGAAGCCGAAGCCGAGCAGCAGGCTGCTTGCCTTGACCAGCACGGAGAGCTTGAGTCTGGTCAGGGGCTTTTTGCGTTCCTCCGGGCGCATGGCCTGATACCACGCAGGCAAAATCACGGTGATCACCGAAACGCCCAGGCATTCGTTGTAGATATCGAACATCACGTCGACGCCCTCGGAGCGCATCTGTTCCATGAGCTTCAAAAGCTCGTCCTTGTCCTTGAAGGAGGATCGGCCCACGAAGATCGCGTGGGAATACTGGAGTTTGAGCTTCGTGCCCTTTGCGATCTCGATCAGTTCGTCGAAGGCCCTGAGCAGGTGCGATCTGCCCAGCAGCTGCGGGTAGGCCATCGAGACCTTCGACTCTGCGCGCGGGTGCACGGTGAGTGGTTTGTCGTATTTGACGCACAGCGCCGCGACCTTTTTGAGCTCCTCCACGTCCGCGTACATGCCGGGGTTGTACATAAGGCCCAGCGAGATGCCCGCCGCGCCCTGCTTTAATCCATCTTCGAGGATCGAGAGCATCTTCGCTTCCTCTTCGGGCGTCAGCTTTCTGTTCGCGCTGCCGGAGACGGCGGCGCGGGCGGTGCCGTGGCCCATCAGAAGCGCAAGGTTGCAGGGCATGTGCCCATCCGCGGCTTCCATGTATTTCTCCACGGAGCCGTAGACGCCGGTCATGTCGTTGAAATTGAACAGGCCGCTGCCGATGACGTCCATGTGCGCGCAGTCCTCACCGAAACCCACGGCAGACACGCCGCAGTTGCCGCACACGAAGCTGCAGATGCCCTGTCGGATGAAGGGCTCGAAATACCTGAGCGGCGAAGACTTTACCGCAAACCAGTCGTTGTGCGAATGCCCGTCGATAAAACCGGGCGAAAGCGATTTCCCGCCAAGGTCGATCGTCTCGTCGCACGGCGCGTCGATGGACGTTTCCACGCGGGAAATGTGTTCGTCCGCGATCAGCACGTCGCCTGCGTAGGCTTCCTTGCCCGTTCCGTCGTAAATTTTCGCGTTTTTGAGAAGCGTGGTCATGATGTGCCTCCGAATCGAAGCCGCTTTCGGTCAGGCGGCTCCGGCTTAGTCCATAGAGTCTTGGTTTCTTCAGCACCTGTCCGCGCCGACGGCGCGCAGGAACTGCTTTGCGATGTACATGCAGCCGGTCTGGTTCGGGTGCACCCTGTCCCAGGCGATGTTCGTGGAGTGCATGTATTTGAACAGCTCGTCCCAGCCCGCCTGCAGGTCGACGCAGGTCAGGGCGTATTTCGCGGCCAGTTTTTTGACGATTTCGCCGTATTGATCCATCCTTGCGCGCATGGGGTCGCTCTTATTGGGCTCCATGTAGTACGGCGTCATCAGGATCATGCCCTTTACGCGGGGCAGCGTTTGTTTTATGAGCTCCTCGTAGGTCTGCTCGTATTCCTCGGGCGAAACGTGGCTTTCGGGCATCTGCGGACAGTCGAACTGGCGCCAGACGTCGTTGATGCCGATGAGCACGCTGACCCAGTCGGGCTTGCGGTCGAACACGTCGCTCTGCCAGCGGTTTTTGAGGTCGCGCACCTGGTTTCCGCTGATGCCCATGTTGACCACGCGGAGAGAAAGCTCCGGGTACATGCAGCCAAGCAGCGCGCCTGCGCAGGCCACGTAGCTGCGGCCCCAGGCGTTGAACAGGCCCTCGCCCACCGGGCGGGCGCGCTCGTAGTCCGAGATCGAGTCGCCGATAAAGAGCACGGTATCGTTCTTTTCAAACAACATAAGAGTACTTCCTTTCGGGTTTTGTCTTTCTTATCTCTATCACGTCACGCGCCGAAGGCGTCGTCCTGGCTCGTGTCCCTGTCGCCGTGCAGCAGGGGCGGGTCGAGCAGGAAATCGAAAAGCTCCGGCCCGATGAATTCCCTGGCTTTGGCGATCGCCTCTTCCTCACCCTCGCCGTCCATCGCAAGGAAGGAGGCAAAGATCGGCTTTGGCTCACCGATATGGTGAGGCTTGTCCGGATCGTAGCGGAACATGCCGAGGTTCAGGCCGAATTCGCGCGGGTTGTCCACGGTGGCGTGGTGGGTGAACATGTCCACAGTCTTCATGTTGCGCGCCTTCATGTAGGCCAGCACGTAGGCCGCGGCGGCCATTTTTTCGGTGAGGTGCTGCATAGGGCCGCTCTGGGAGTTGAAGCCCTGCTCGCTGAAGATGATGCGGCGGTTCTCTCCCCGGTACAAAAACGCCTCCTGCGACAGGAACGCCTCGAGCACTTCCATGTTTTTGAAGGTGATCTTGGGCGTTGAGAACGTGAAGTCCGGCGCGCGGTCGTGCCAGAAATCCGGCCAGCGCAGATCTTCAGGGTAGGGATGATAGGCCACGTGCCAGGGAAAGTCGCCCTCCCTATGGCACAGCTCGCTCAAAAGCTCCAGCATTTTGCGCCCGCTGTAGTAGCGTTCGGTCTGGGACGGGTCGAAATTCGTGCCGCACCAGAACTGGTCCAGCGAGATGTACACGCGAAAATGCCTGCAGAAGCGCTGTCCGCACAGCCACGCGATTCTCAGCGCGCTCGCGTACTCACGCACGTATTCCTCCACCGGCATTTCGCCCGCGTTTCCCCAGATGTACTGGCTGTTGACCTCGTTGGATATGATCGCGCCCACGGCGTGGCCGTAGCGGCGGTCGGGCCGCGTGTAGCGCTCGACCAGGAAGGATACGAACGCCGCGTAGTACTCCTGCCCCTCTTCGGTCTCCATGTCGAAGGCGCTGATGTAGGCGTTGGAGCAGTTCCGGTCGTATTTCGGGTGGATGCAGGCGTCCAAAAGCGCCTTTTCCCCGGTCGAACCGAACAGGCGCGGGGAATTGAGCAGGATCATCGTCGTGATGGGCGTTGCCTGCATCTGTCTGTCGATCGCCTCCACGGCGCTTTTAATAAAATAGAAGCTTCGGCCGTTGAACGTATAGCTTATCGCGTCTTCGGCGGGTCTTACCGCCATCAGCGCGGGCAGATTGATGTTCATGAGCCCCTGCTTTATGCCGTATTTGCGGGCCATGTCGGCCGGCAGCCCCAGCATTTTGATCTTTTCGGGCTGCGGATAGGCGCTCGCGTCCGCGGGCACGTCCGCGTCCGTATCGGTGACGTATTTCACGCCCTCCGCGGGCGCGTTCCCTTCGAAAGCGTCAAAGCGCGAAAAGATGCCGTCGCGCTCCGATGAGAAGCGGGACAGGCGGACGACGCCGCCCTCGGCCGCCGTTTCAAAAGTCCGTATCGTGCGTCCGGGCTTGCTGCCCACCGTCGGCACGCTTTCCCTGACGAGCAGCCTGCCGTCGGAATCGGTGTGGAGCACGATCTGCTCCCTGCCAGCGCTGATCGACGTGATCTTCATATTCCTCATTCCTCCCTTATGCTGTCACTGTGCCCTGTAGAGATACGCAAAGCGGCCGTAGGGCGCGCTGTCGCCGTGCTCGTAGAAGTCCGAAACCGTTTCGTTCTGACAGGTGTGGTCCGCCCATTTGAAGCGCAGCGTGAAGCCGTCCCGGTCGAGGCCGAGGACTTTCCTCGGCACCGCGATCATGAGCTGCTTTCCCTCGCGGCGGTAGCGGATGCGCGTGTTCTTGCCGAAGCGCCAGCCGCCAAGGCACTCCTGTACGAAGGTCGCGCAGCCGTCCAGTACGATGTCGTTTACGATATAATGGAAGCCGTGCCAGTTCGGCGCGTAAGGGCGGCCCTCCACGCCGATGAACAGAAGCATCCATTTGGTGAACATGTTGAAGACGATGTCCTCGCGGGTGCGGGCGTAGAAATACACGTTTTCGTCGTCGTGGCAGACCTTGAGGCACTCGAATTCGTTGCGCCCGGTGTCGTCTTTGTAGACGACGCCGCCCTGGCCCTCGTGCTCGCGGGGAAGCGCGCCGAAGGGCATCGCCCAATAGGAAGGAACGCCGTCCCACTGGCTGAAAGGCGCGCTCAAGTCGATGCTCTTTTTGCCCTGCCTGTCGGGCAGCGCGGGGGCGCCCTTGTAGCGGCGGATGTAATCGCACAATTGCATATAATAGTTGTCGAAGAAGCCGCCGCGCATCGGTTCGACGTCGCGGGAATACTCCCTGTCCGCCTGGTCGATCAAAAGCACGGGCCTTGGCTCGTCGCCCCTTATGCGGCCGACCGTCCACTCGTTCCAACCGGTGAAGAACACGATTTTGGGGTCCAGTTCGATAGCCCTCTCCCACTGCTCGGCCACGTTGTAGCCGTAGAGCAGGGCTTCGGGCGTCTTGTCGTTGCGGGCGTCGTGAAAAGCGCGGCCGCGCGGCACGGGATCGCCGTAGAACGCCCCGTCGCCGAAACTCAGGTTCGGGTGCTGCGCGACGCTGACGGGCACGACCTCGTTTTCGCCCGCCGCGTTTTTCCACGCGCGCTGCGGACGCTCGAAATCGATCCACGGAAATCCGCCCTGCTTTTTCGCCTCGGTGGGCCACTGCGGAAGGCGGAAGGTGAAAAACTCCCTCTGTTCGGGCGTGCATTCGTCGGGGTCTGCGATGATCAGCGGCTTTCCCTCCCAGGTAAACCACAGTTCCCTGAACAGCCCGGGCCCGTACAGGTCGCGCCAGATCTCGTCCACGGTCTCGCCGGAGCGGGTGTTCGTATAGTAGACGACGCGGGGCACGTTCCAGCCTTCGAGCCTGTATTCCTCCAGCACCTCCAAAAGCGCCCTGACCTGCGGCCAAAAGGTCACGCGGTTGGTGGTATCGAAGATAAGAAAATCCACGCCCGCGTGCGTGAGCAGCTTAACGTGCCTTCGCAGTACCCATTTGTCCGTCTGAAAGTAGTATCCGAAAAGCGGCTCGTCCCAGTACATTGATCCCTTGCCCCAGGCCGGGTGGTCTATGTCCCTGAGCGCCTCGGGGTGCAGGCGCATCACTTCGCTTATGTTGCATGGCTCGGGCGTCGGCGCGCCGAAAGCGCCGTGCGTCAGAAAGTAAAAGCAGCCGACCGCCCTGTCCGGTCTCAACCCGCCCGCAGTATCCTCGCCCGGCAGCAGCCGGCCCAGATCGTCCAAAGCCCACAGTGCCCCGAAAGAAGCGTTTTTGTCCATGCGCATCCCTCCCGCCGATTTCTTTTCTTAATTTATAATGATACACGAAAAAGCGGGATTTGTAAAGACCGGACGGGCAAGAAACCCCGTCCGGCCGGGACAAAAGTTACCGCAGCGTGAACAATAATCAATTAACAAATTTGGCGAAACGCTTGACAAGCACAGTGTTTTATGGTATATTACGTGCAGTCGGTTAATTGATTTACCGATACAATAACAAGGAGGCGTATAAATCCATGAAGACCCGTATTCTGGCATTGGTACTTGCTCTGATGATGGTTTTCGGCATGGCGAGCGTGCTGGCCGAGGGCGACGATTTCGAGGGCACCATCACCATCAGCCTTTATTCGGCAAAGGGCGTCCAGGAAGCCTGGGAAGCCGTTGGCGCAGCATACATGGCCAAGCATCCCGGCGTGAAGGTCGTCGTCGACCTCAAGCCCCAGGACGGTTATCCGGATTGGGTAAAGGCGCAGTTCCAGAGCTACTACGACGTGCTGCCTGAGGCGGACATCGTATACGGAAACCTGGCCGGCAACGACCGCACCGACAAGGTCATCAACTACTTCAACTACGCTTACGACGATGATCCCTACTACGACGGCGAGTGGAACGAAGCCATCGCCTTCGACATGCAGAACAAGGACGTCATCACCGGCATGTGGGACTGCGTTTCCGTCACCGGTGTTCAGGTGCTCTGGTTCTACAACGCGGACATCTTCGCCGAGGTAGGCGTCGAGCCGCCCACCACCTGGGACGAGTTCCTCGACGTCTGCGAGAAGATCGAAGCGGCCGGCTATCAGGCGCTGGCGGTGCCCGGAACCTTCAACTCCTTCTGGGCAAACCAGATGGGCTGGATCGCCCAGTGCTACGCGGATCAGACCACCCGCAGCCAGATCGAGATCGTGCGCGCCCATGAAGGCGACTACTGCTACGATCCCGACGTGGACGGCAAGTTCGTGTACGATCCCACCGATCCCCACAACGACGACGCGGCCAACGTGAACAACAACGGCGTGCGCTTCTGGAAGGCCTTCCTCAAGGACGGCACCATCCGCGCCGACAGCGACGGCATGAAGACCGTATGGAGCAACTTCGCCAAGATGTTCCCGAAGTACGCGGGCGGCGAGAACTTCTACGGCACCGACGGCACCGGCGCCAAGACCCTGTTCTATCAGGGCAAGGCCGCCATCTGGCTGGACGGCTCCTGGTTCTTCGGCGACTACCTGAACACGATGGACACCATCGACAAGGGCGAAGCCGTTGAGCTCGAAAACGCCGACGGCACCACCGTATCCCTCGAAGGCCTGAAGAAGTTCGCTCTGGGCACCTTCGCGATGCCCAGCATGGAAGGCGCAGGCATCGAGGCCCCCGCGCGCACGATCGAGGTCGCCACGGGCTTCCTGAGCGCCATCAAGAAGGACGCGGACCACGATGACATGGTCGTCGACTTCATGATGTTCTACTCCTCTCCCGAAGGCTACTCCACCTTCCTCAGCGCGCTGATCGACGCAGGCGGAACGCCCGACGGTCTGCCGCTGGTCAAGGGCATCGAGCTCGAGGGCGAGCTGGCCACCATGTTCTCCAACATCACCTACATCGGCAACTGCCAGAAGGGCTTCTGCCAGGCGCTGGCCCGCGGCATCGGCGACAACCAGGAGGCCCTGCGCGCCTGGTACACCTACTCCATGGATCTGCTCAACGGCAAGATCACCGTGGACGAGTGGGCCGAGCTCCATCAGGCCAACCAGACCAAGTATGCGCCCGACGTCATGGCGTCCAGCAAGATCTCGATGAACGACCTTGACAACCCGCAGAACGAGCCCACCGGCAACTGATAAAACAACGGTATAACTGACTGACCGAAGGGGGGCTGTCGCAAAGCCACGCGTTTTGTGGCGGCCCCCTTCCCAAACGGATCCCCTGCGCTGCCGCCCGCGGAAGCTTACGTTTTCGTTTTGCAGCGCGCATTTTGTTTAGGAACAAGGAGCTGATGAACCGTGGCACTCAAACGGGACAAGGCTGCCCCGCCCACCGGCGGAATCAGGCGCGC
Source organism: Clostridia bacterium (assembly GCA_017395065.1). Classification (GTDB taxonomy): domain Bacteria; phylum Bacillota; class Clostridia; order Christensenellales; family Aristaeellaceae; genus RUG14130. The sequence goes on from JAFPWH010000051.1 coordinate 139,465, forward strand.
GGCGCTGTACCTTTCGATCGTATTCGCGCTTTTGCTGATCGCGTCCTGCGCGCTCAACATCTACGCGCGGGGGCAGACCGACATCTTCCGCATGGTCGAGTACGGCAAGAGCCTGCAAAACAACCGCATCCTCGTATCTTCCGACCTGAACATGGTGTTTCTGGGCACGTACCACAACACCGTGCTGGCGTTCGACGCAAACGAAAAGCAGGTATGGTCGAGCGACATCGGCGGCGCCATCGAGGCCATGCGCTACGATCCGCAAAGGCAGTGGCTCATCATCGGCTCGCAGAACCGAAACGTCTACATCTTCGACGCCGCAAGCGGCGAAAACATCGCGACCTACCCCGTAAACGGCAAGGTCTACGATCTGGATTACCATCAGGAGACCGGGCGTCTGCTGGTCTCGGCCAACGTGAACGCCAGCAGCCACACGCTGTACATACTGGACATCGAGACGGGCGAGCCCCTCATGACCGCAAAGCTCAAGCAGGTGGCGCGCAACGCCCGTTTCAGCAAGGACTACAACCACATCTTTTACGGAGACGCGCGCGGGCGCGTCATAAAGATGGACCTGAATGGCGAGACCGTCGCTTCCGCCAAGGCGACGACCGAGGTCAGGGCCGTTGCCGTAGTCCACAAGACGGGCGACGTCATGGTGCTGGACACCCTCGGCAACCTGTTCAGATTCGACGAGGATTTAAATCAGCTCTACACCCTCAAGCTCGTGGGCGAGGGCAGGGCCGTCGGCGTATCGGACGACGGGCGCTGGGTCGCCGTCGGCACGCGCGAAGGCGACATCTATATATTGAACGAACGGGGAGAAGTGCAGTTCACCGACCGGCACAGCTACGACGTGACGCAGATCTATTTCGGCGAGGACGTGAGCTACGCCGTCACGCTGTCCCCCGAGCTGTTCGAGTTTTCCACCAAAAAGCTGGACAACATCAACACCATGTCTCTTCTGAGCACGGTGACGCTCTGGACCTCCCTTGGGCTAATCGTGCTGCTGGCTTCTTCCCTGATCATGACATTCCCGCGCAGCAGGGCCAAGGGCAGGCGCTTTTTCGAGGCGCTGTACCACCACAGAGTGGCCTACCTCATGCTTTTGCCCTCGATCGCGCTGATTCTGATATTCAACTATTACAACGTGTTCCAGGCGTTCTATTACGCCTTTACCGACTGGAGTCAGGCCACGCGCACGATGCGCGAGATCAACTTTATCGGCTTTGACAACTTCGTCAAGATCTTCAACGAGGGCTACTTCCTGCTGGGCGTCAAAAACCTGCTGATCATGATGGCCGCCTCGTTCCTCAAGCTTTTGACGGTCCCGCTGCTGCTTGCGGAGCTGGTGTTCGCGATGCGAACCGGCAGCGGCGAAAGCAGCCGCCGGCGCTACTGGTTCAGGCTCCTTCTGGTCATGCCGATGGTGGTGCCGGGCGTCGTATCCACGCTGATGTGGAAAAACATCTACGACCCCAACATCGGCGCGCTGAACACGCTTTTGGACACGGTGGGGCTTGGCAGCTGGAAGCACTCGTGGCTGGGCAACCCGGACACGGCGCTTGGCGCAATCATCTGCATGGGCTTTCCCTGGGTCAACAGCTTTGCGTTCCTCGTATATTACGGCGGCCTTATCAACATTCCCGCAGACCTGTTCGAGGCGGCCAGGGTGGACGGCAGTACGCCCGTATGGAACTTTTTCCACATCCATCTGCCCCTCATTTCCCCGCAGCTCAAGATGCTTATCATCACGACGTTCATCGGTTCCGTACAGGATTACGGCGGCGTATACCTGCTCACGCAGGGCGGCCCCGGCACGGCCACCTACGTGCCCGGCCTCGAACTGTACTACGCGGCCACCAAATTCGGCCTGTACGGCTACGCCTGCGCGATGGGTCTGATCATGTTCGTGGTCATACTGATCGGCTCGCTCATCAACCTGCGCATGAAGACGCAGGAGCTCAACTGAGAAGGAGGCGCTGACAAATGACGGAAAGAAGCCTTCGCGCAGACCGCATGCACACGCGGCGCAAGGTGCGCCAGATCTCGTTTCAGTCCGGTATCACCTTCGTCACCGTGATCTTCGTGCTGCTGGCGTTCATACCGATTTTTCTGATGCTGTTTCTTTCATTAAAGAATCAGTCGCAATTCTACGCGAACCTCTGGGCGATTCCCAATCCCCCGCAGTGGAAAAACTATGACGCGGCCTGGAACCAGCTGATCCGCAACATGCTCAACTCCGTCGCGACGGTCAGCGTGGGCACGCTTTTGATCGTCTCGCTCTCGGCGATGAGCGGCTACGTGTTCGCCCGCCTCGAGTTCCCGCTGAAAAACTTCCTGTTCATGCTGATGCTTGCGCTGATGATGGTGCCGGGCGTGCTCACGCTGACGCCTTCGTTCAAGCTGATCCAGCGCCTCGGCCTCAAAAATACCTGGTGGGCGCTGTGGCTGCCCTGGGCCTCGGGCGGGCAGGTCATGGGCATGTACCTGTGCAGGACGTTTATTTCCGGCCAGCCGGCCTCGCTGTTCGAATCGGCGAGGATCGACGGCGCGACCGAGTTCAAGGCGTTCTTCTACATCGCCATCCCCCTGGCCAAGCCGATCCTCGCGACCCTCGTGGTCATGAACATGATCAGCCTCTACGGAGACTTTATCTGGCCCCTGCTGGTCATCGAGTCCAACACGCGCCAGGTGATCTCCGTGGCGATACAGACCTATTCCTCCTCGACCGGCATGACGGATTACGGCGCGATGATCGCCGGCTTCGTCATGGCCACTGTGCCGCTGCTGATCATGTTCATGTTCAGCTCGCGCCTCTACATCGAGGGCATCACATCCGGCGCCGTAAAGGCGTAAGCGTTTGATAAAGGAGGATGCAAAGCGCATGAAATGGCCGTTTCTCAGCATGGCGCGCAGACTCGAAAGACTGGCGCCGCCCGCGCGTTTCCCCGTCGACATGGTTTTAGATACGGACACCTACAACGAGGTGGACGACCAGTTTGCCCTGTGCTACAGCCTTTTGTCGCCCGACCGCGTGAACCTTCGGGCCGTCTACGCGGCCCCGTATCTGAACAATCGCTCGGTAAGCCCCGAGGACGGCATGCTCAAAAGCTACGACGAGATCGTGCGGCTGCTGGGCAAGGCGGGCGCGAAGGCAGACGGGCTGGTGTTCAGGGGCTCGCGCAATTACCTACGAGACGAAAACACGCCCGTGGAAAGCGAGGCCGCCCGCGACCTGATCGCCCGCGCGATGGCCCGTCCCGACGATAAGCCGCTGTACGTTGCCGCCATCGCCTGCATCACCGACGTCGCTTCCGCGCTCCTGATGGAGCCGGAACTGGTAAACAAGATCGTGGTCGTATGGCTGGCGGGGCACGAATTCAGCTGGCCGGACACCCGCGAATTCAACATGATGCAGGACAACGCCGCCTCGCGCGTCGTTCTCGACAGCGGCGTTCCCCTCGTGCTCGTGCCCTGCATGGGCGTGGCCTCGCACATGCTGTCCACCGTGTACGAGCTGGACGCCTGCATCGGCGGCAAAAACGCGCTGTGCGACGCGCTGTGCGAGCTGTTCAAGGCCTATTCGGGCGATCATTACGGCTGGGCCAAGGAGATCTGGGATATTTCGGCCGTCGCCTGGGTCATGCACCCGGAATGGGCGCCCACCGAGCTCGTGCCCGCGCCCTGGCTTTCGACGGCCGACCGCTACAGCTTCGACAACAGCCGCCACCTCATCCGCGTCGTGCGGCGTCTGGACCGCACGCGGATCTTCCGCGACATGTTCACGCGCCTGTCCGACGCGGAGAACATCATAAAGACGATGCGCTGAGAACATTCCGTAAGACAGCGCAAAGCGCCGGTCGCTTACCGGCGCTTTACTTTGTTTACGCGCTTTACAGGCTGATCGCCCTGAGTTTTTGGTCGACGGCCTGCCTGTCCTTTTCATTTACTCCGTGCAGGCTGTCCGCGAGCGGATAGACGGGCGCTTCGCTCTCGGGCTCCGTGATGTGCTTATAGAGCGCGGGGAACTCGTTTTCGATGAGCTTTGCGGCGTTTTCGTCGGCCAGCAGGTCGCAGACCAGGCTGCTCACCGAGTAGGGATGCAGGTAGTCGCGCTCGGGCACGTACTGCCAGGTGTATTCGCCCGCACCGACGGTGAAAATAGCGTTTTCGGCCTTCGAGGGCAGTTCGACGTCGGCCGTGCAGCCTTCGGGAACGAGCGCCCTGACCGTCAGGCTGCCGTCCTGTTCGATCTGCCAGCTGAGAGCCCAGTCGCCGGACGCGGAGGCGTATCGGATGCGCGCGTGTTTGAGCCGCCCGTCGGGATGGGGCGCGAGCACGGCCTTTTTCCAGCCGGGCGCGGCGTTTCTCAAGCCGATGATGCGCGAATAGATCGCCTCGCACACAGAGCCGTAGGCGTAGTGGTTCAAGCTGTTCATGCCCGTTCCAGAAATGCTTCCGTCGGGGTTCAAACTGTTCCAGCGCTCCCAGATCGTCGTCGCGCCCAGAGATATGCAGTACAGCCAGCCGGGGAAGGTCTTTCTGAGCAGCATGCGGTAGGCCTGCTCCTCCATGCCGCGGTCGAACAGCACGGGCAGCATCAGCGGCGTCCCGGTGAAGCCGGACTTGATGGCGTAAAAGTCCCGCCTGAAGCGGCGCTTTAAGCCCTCGAGCAGCTTTTCGTCGTTTCGGCTCAGGCCGAAATTCAGCGCGAGCACATAGGCCGTCTGCGTGTCCACGGCGAGCCTGCCGGCGGGCGTCACGTATTCGTCCAGCAGCGCCTGTTTCACTTCCTTTGCGAGGGAGGCGTACTTTTCGGCCTCGGCGCCAAAGCCAAGTATTTTCGCGGCCTTCGATGCGATCGACAGCGAATTCATATAATACACGCCCTGAATGAACGCGCTCTCCGTGCCGCCGAAGACGCTCTGGGAGGTCAGGCCGTCCTGCGCGACCCAGTCGCCGAAGGTGAAGGTGGTGTATTTCGTGTGGGTAAAGCCCTCTTTTTCGTCCAGCGCGATCAGGTATTCCACGTAGTCCCTGATCATCGGCCAGTTTTCGCGCAGTAGCTCGCTGTCGCCGTAGAACGTGTACACGTTCCAGGGCACGATGGTGCCCGCGTCCGCCCACACCGCGCCGCCGTGCACGCCCGCGCCCTTGAGGCTGGGCGAATAGGGCGGGATGTCGCCGCCGCAGTAGGTGACCTGGTCGTATCGCATGTCCTTCATGAACTTGCGGTAGAAGTCCTTGCAGTCCATGTTGTAGCAGGCGGTGTTTACGAACACCTGCGTGTCTGCGGTCCAGCCGAGGCGCTCGTCGCGCTGCGGACAGTCGGTGGGCACGTCCACGAAATTGCTCTGCTGCCCCCAGAAGGCGTTGTGCAGAAGCTGGTTGATGCCGGCGTGGCCGGTCTCGGCCTCGACGGTCACTTTCAGGTCGGAGGACAGGGCAAGGGCCGTAAAGTCCTTCGGGTCGACCTTTTCAAGCCCCTCGACCTTTACGTAGCGGAAGCCGTAGAACGTGAAGAAGGGCTCGATCTCTCTTATCTCGCCGTCCGATACGTAGTTGTACTCCGCCTTGGCCGAGCGCAGGTTGTCGCGGTAGAAGCAATCGTTTTGCAGCACTTCGCCAAAGAGCAGGCGTACCTTCGCGCCCCTGGGCGCGCGGTTTACGAAGCGCACGATGCCCGCCATGTTCTGCTTGAAATCGAGGATGCGCTCGTTTTTCGGCGACACGATGAGCTCCGGATTAAAGCGCGCGCGGATGCGCACGGGCGGGGAGAACTGCTCCGTGAGGTTCCACTTCGCGTCGGCTGCGCGGCAGGGGATCTTCTCCCCGCGCGGCAGCGTGTCGTCGCGGCTTTCGCCGTCGTAGATGTCCGTAAACGTGACGGGAGACTGTTCGGCCTGCCAGCTTTCGTCGGTTTCGATCTCACGAAGCGCGCCCTGCGCGTCCTCGATCGTGAGTTTTGCCGCCGCCATCAGCTCGCTGCCCCATTTTTTCATGCTGTTCGGGCCGAGGCCGATGCGCCCGGAATACCAGCCGTCGCCGAGGTATATCTCGATCAGGTTCTCCGCTTTGATCAGCTTCGTCACGTCGTAGGTCTGGTAGCGCACATAGGCGTCGTAGTCGTTGTAGCCGGGGGTCAGGTAGTCTTCGCCCACGCGCGTACCGTTCAGGTACGCCCTGTATACGCCAAGGCCCGTGACGCGCAGGCAGGCCTTCGCCGCCTCTCCCTCGTACGCGAAGCGCTTCGTGAGCACGGGCAGGCGTATCTCCCTGCACGGGGTTATGAATTTCAATTCCTTATTGTTTTCCATTTGCCGAGTCACACCTTTCTTATATGCTTTCTTATAAACTTTCTGAAACGCTTATCCGTGCCGAGCCCGCTATAGGCTTCGATCGAACGCAGTTCGTCGTCCGAGGTGAAGGATTTCCAGCCGAAATAGCACATGACGCCCATGACGGCCAGCAGCGCCGCCCGGATCAGGCAGGTAAACTGCACCATGTAGATCTGAAGCCCCAGCACGTTCATCGGCACGTCCGCGTGCAGCGAGACGATCCACGTGCCCAGCACCATACCGGCCAGCGCGCAGAGGTTCGCGCCCACCGAGTAGAACGATATGTAGGCCGTGGAGTCCTCGTTGGGCAGGTTCATGTAGAGTATGTTTGCGTAGGACAGGTTGAAGCCCACGTTGATTATGTTCTGCCACAGGCTCACCGGCACGTATAAGAACGAGGTCTTGCTCGTCATGAAGAAGTACACGAATTCGGTCGGCAAAAACAACAGATTGCACAGGCCGAAGGTCTTGACCCAGGAGTATTTTCTCAGCACCTTGCGCCAGTATTTGGAGGTGAGGGTCAGTATGACCGTGTACATGACCGACATCAGGTTGATCAGCGTGTAGGAGTAGTGCATGTGGTTCAGAAGGTGATAACTCCAGGTGCCGTTGTTGATGTTGCAGATGAAGTTCCAAAAGAACATCAGCAGCATGCACATCAGGAATTTTTTGCAGCGGAAGGGCTTGGTGAAGATGTCGCTTATGCGGAGCTTTCGCGTCTCTTCATAGGGGTATTCCTTCGCGCGGGACTGGGCCGTCACGTCGATCAGAACCAGCACGAACGCGAAGTATCTCAGGGCCAGTATGATCGTGTTCTGGTGGCTTGAGCCGGAGACCGCGTCGGTGATCAGGCCGCTGGTCAGCAGCACAAGGCTCGACATGATCGACGAGAACATCTGGTTCAGATAGATGTATCTCGTGCGGCGCTCGTTGTCCTTGGGATAGAAATTGTAAAACCAAACGGTGATGCCGGGCGAAAACAGCGCGTATTCGGCATACGCCGCAAAGAGAATGATAATGAACCACATCAGCCGCTTGTCCGGGTCGTGCACGAACAGGGGCATCAGCGTGGTCGCGATGATGTACAGCCCGTAGAACAGAAGCTTGCTTAAGAGCATCACGCGCTTTCGCTTCTGAAAGCGCCTGAGCACGAAGGGAGAAAACAGTGCAAAGCACCCGCCGATGTAGGGGATGAACGACACGATGCCCACGCCCGTGATGGATATGCCGTACATCGACAGAAAGCCCGTATAGAAAATGCCGGTGATGAACACGTTGTAAAACGCGGTCATCAGGCTGCTGACCAGGCTGACCAGCCTGCCCTTGGCGTGCTCCTCGCGGGGACTGTAGATATCCGCAAGCAAAGGCTTCAAATCGGAAATCAGTTTGCGCATAAGCCCATCCTCCCCATAAACGGCGCCGACGGAACGCTTCAAGCAAATAAAGAGCAGGATTCGGCAAACCCGGCCTGCCTGAGCCCTGCTCTATTGTATCACAAACGTTCAAAAACCGACACCTGCGCACACAAATATAACATGAAGTTATTGTTGCCCGGGTATGCGGGAACGTGCCCTTTTTACACGATGCCGCTCGTTTCCGAAGTCTGTATGCTGTTCATGCGGGCGTAGCTGCCGCCCAGAGCCACCAGCTCCGCGTGTGTGCCGCTTTCGGTCACACGACCCTCCTCGATGACGAGGATGCGGTCCGCGCCGCGGATGGCGGACAGGCGGTGGGCGATCGCGACGATGGTGCATTTTCCCGCGATGGAGCTGATCGCCTTCTGGATCTGCCGCTCCGTTTCCACGTCCACCGAGGCGGTTGCTTCGTCCAGGATGATGATCGGCGATTTTCTCAGGATCGCGCGGGCGATTGCGACGCGCTGCTTCCGGCCGCCGCTCAGGCGCAGTCCCCTTTCGCCCACCTGCGTGTCGTACCCGTCCGGCATGGCTTGGATGTCGTCGTGGATGTTCGCGGCTTTGGCCGCGCGGACGATGTCCTCCATGTCCGCCTGCGGCACGGCGTAGCCGATGTTTTCGGCGATCGTGCCGTTGAAGAGGAAGGTGTCCTGCAATACGGGCGAAATGTTCTTTCGAAGGCTTTCGAGCGTCACGGTGTCGGGTTTGTCTTTGATTTCCTCCGGCGCGTCGAGGATGGCCATCACGCGCCCGGCGCCCGCCATGGACTGCTGCATGTTCTCAAGCAGGTTCGCAAGGCACGTGACCGGCCCGTAAAACAAGCCTGCTTTAAGTCAATACCGGGCGAAGGTTATTTTTTTGTTTGTTTACGCCCGGGCGGCTCTTTTGCGCGCAAAAAAGGGGCGCGCGGCTTTTTCCCCGCGCACCCCCTGCTTAAGCATGCTTGTCAAATCACATTTCCTTCTTCGAGACCACTTCGTCGAACAGGTCGGTCACGTCCCCGGACGGGGCTTTCGTCAGCAGCGTCGCGGCGACCGCGGCGATCAGGCCCAGGATCGCGCCGGGGATGATCTCGTAGATCCCCGTGTCGCCCAGGAACGCAAGCCACAGGATGTCCGTGACCGCGCCGGTCAGTATGCCCGCGATTGCGCCCGCGATGTTGAAGCGCCGCCAGAAGATGGCAAGCAGTATCACCGGCGAGAACGCCGCGCCGAACACGCCCCAGGCGTTGGACACGAGGCCCATGATGGTCTCGCTGTCCGGGTCGATGGCGATGAGCAGCGCGATGACGGCGATGACGAAAACGAGGATACGGCCGGCCCAGAGCATCTCGCGGTCGCCGGCCTTGCCCTTGCGGATGACGGGCTTATACACGTCCGAGGCGAACGCCGAGGAGGAAGCCAGCAGCTGGCTGTCCGCCGTGGACATGGACGCGGCCAGGATCGCCGAGAGCAGCACGCCGCTGATCAGCGCCGGGAAGATCTTTCTTACCATCTGGATGAACACGGTCGCGCTGTCGTCGATCTCGCCCAGCAGCCTTCTGCCGACAAGGCCCGCGATGACCGAAAACGCCACGATCAGCCAGTTCCAGCTGATGCCGATGACGCGGCTCTTTTTTACGTCCTTTTCGCTCCGGATCGCCATGAAGCGGATGATGATGTGCGGCATGCCGAAGTACCCGATGCCCCAGCCCAGGCCGCTGAGCACGTCCTTCCAGTTGGTGAACAGCTTCCAGTAGTCCTTGGGCAGCGCGCCCGCCTCAGCGGCTTTTCCGCTGTTGATCAGGCCAAGCGCGAAGATCGGCGCGGCCAGAAGCGCCGCGAGCATCAGCATGCCCTGGAAAAAGTCCGTCCACGAGACGGCGGAGAAGCCGCCCATGAACGTGTAGCCCACGATGATCACCGCGGCGATCAGCATGGCTAATTTTGCGTCGATGCCGATGACCGTGTTGAACAGCGTGCCGCACGCCTTGAACGAGGAGGCGGCGTAGATCGTGTAAGCCACGGCGAAGATCAGCGCGCAGATGATCTGTAAAAGCCTGGAAGGGCTCAGGAACCTATTCGTCAGAAACTGGGGGATCGTGATGGAGTCCTTCGCGGCGATCGAATAGCGCCGAAGGCGCGGGGCCAGGAATATCCAGCTGAGCGCGTAGCCGATGGCGAGCCCTATGGCGATCCACGCCTTGCCGACGCCGAAAAGATAGATGTCGGCGGGCAGGCCCATCAGCACCCATGCGCTCATGTCGGACGCGCCGGCGCTCAGCGCGCTTACCCACGGGCCCATTTTGCGGCCGCCCAGAAAATAGTCCTTCTCGCCGCCGCTTTTGTGCTTGATAAAGAAATAGAGGCCTATACCGAGCATGAACACCATGTACGCGATGAACACAAACAATTCGGTTTTATTCATAAAATCCCTCCGGACGATCGAGCCGCATCGTATTAAAAAATTTAATACTATACATGACTTGATTTAATTTATGGGTTGTATTATACTATAACAAACGAAGAAATACAAGAGGGTGATGAAAATTAATCATTCAAAATATGAAACTTTTTTGTGTATCATCGAAAAAGGCGGGCTGACGGCGGCGGCCGCGGAGCTGGGCTGCACGCAGTCCAACATCACGCACATTTTAAAATCCCTCGAGGACGAGTTCGGCTTTACGCTGTTCAGCCGCGGGCGCACGGGCGCGGCGCTGACGCCGGAGGGCTACGCGATCCTTCCCTATGTGAAGGCGGAGGTCGAGGCCGAGCGCACGCTGCGTTCCCACGCGGACGACATACGGCGCAAGGGCAGCGGCGAGATCCGCGTGGGCGCGTTCACGAGCGTCTCGGTCAACTGGCTGCCCGGCATCATCTGCGCCTACCGCAAGGCGCATCCCGGCACAAACTTCAAGCTCTTCGGCGGCGACTATCACGACATGGACCGCATGCTCGGCGAAAACCGGCTGGACGTGGCCTTCGTGACCCGCGACCGCGCGGCAGGCTGCAAGCTGATACGGCTGTTCGAGGATCCGATCATGGCGGTACTGCCGTCAAATCACCCCCTCGCGTCCGCTTCGAGCGTGAAGGCCGCGGACCTTCGGGGCGAAAACATCATCTGCCTTCCCGAAAGCAGCGACGACGATTCGCGCATCGTCTTCGAAAAGGCGGGCTTTCAGCCGAACATCCGCTTCACGACGACGGACGACTACGCGATCATCGCGATGGTCGCGGGCGGATTGGGCATAAGCCTGATGCCCCTGCTGCTGCTCAGTGGCCGCGGGGACAACGTAAAAGTGCTGCCGCTCGATCCCCCGTCCAGCCGCACGATCAGCCTGGCCGTGCCCGAAAGGAGCATGGACAGCAAGGCCGTGAGCGAGTTCGCCGCGTTCGTGGCGCAGTGGGTAAAGCAGTAGACAGACGGAGCACAGATAATATGTACGACATTCTTCTTCGCGGCGGCTCGGTTGTGGACGGCACGGGCGCGCCGCTGTTTCGCGCCGACGTGGGCGTGATCGGCAATAAAATCGCTGCGATCGGCGACCTTTCGGGGCAGGCGGCCTCTCTCACGCTCGACGCGGACGGGCTCGTCGTCGCGCCCGGCTTCATCGACGCGCATTCGCATTCGGACACGAGCTTTCTGACCGATTCGAGCGGCGCGTCCAAGCTGTATCAGGGCATCACCACCGAAATCACCGGCAACTGCGGCGACAGCCCGTTTCCCTGCGCCGGGGACGGAAAGGACCTAAGCGCCTGCGTCTCCTTTGAGCGCTTTCTTGCGCGTTTCCGCGAAGGCGGGTATTCGATGGCGGTCAATCAGGCGCTTTTGGTCGGCCACGGCACGCTGCGAAGGTGCGTGATCGGCGACGAAGGCCGCGCGCCCACGGAAGCGGAGACGGAAAAGATGCGCCACCTGCTTTCGCGGGAGCTCGCCTTCGGCGCGTGGGGGCTTTCGCTGGGGCTGGAGTACGCGCCGGGCTGCTTTGCCGGGCAGAGGGAATTGAATCTGCTCGGCGAAACGGTGAAGCGCTCCGGCGGGATCGTCACCTGCCACATGCGCTCGGAAGGGCTTGAGATCGAAAAGGCACTCGAAGAGCTGATCGAGGTCGGCCGCTTTTCGGGCGTCAGGGTCAACGTTTCGCACCTGAAAATTGACAACTACCGCGTCCACGGCCGCGCGCCCGAGGTGTGGAGGATCATAGAAGAGGCGCAAAAGAGCGGCGTTTTGATCAGCGCGGACATGTATCCCTACACCGCAAGCTGCACCGATCTTTCCATCCGCTGCCCGAAATGGAGCCTGGACGGAGGCGCGGAGGCGCTGCTGAAGCATCTTGCCGGGCCGCGCCGAAGCGAGGTCGTCGGCGGCATACGCGGGCATTACTTTAACGCCGAGCGCGCCGAGACCTGCCTCATCTGCGACGACGGCGGCTTCTGGCCCGCCATCGTCGGAAAGACGCTGCGCTTCGTCGCAGAAGAGCTTTGCCGTTCGGACGATTACGCCGAAACCGCCGCCCGGATACTGGAAAGAACGAAGGCACAGGCCCGCTGCATCTTTTTCGTGATGAGCCCGGACGACATGCTTTGGTTCCTCCGGCGCGACGTCGGCATCGGCTCCGACGGCTACGCGCTGCCCGCGGACACAGCAAAGCTCTCGAGCCGCCCGCACCCGCGCTCCTTCGGCGCGATCAGCGAGTTTCTGCACCTCGCGCGCGAGGAGGCCATCTGCCCGCTCGAAGAGGCCGTACGGCGCATAACCGCAAAGCCAGCTTTCCTCTTCGGCTTAAGCGGCCGCGGGACGCTGAAAATCGGTAATATCGCCGACGTCACGGTCTTCGACCCAAGCACGGTCGCGCCCCGCGCCACGTATCTTAACCCCGTCCAAACGAGTGTGGGCGTTCGGCACGTGCTGATAAACGGCGAGCCCGCGCTCCTGAACGGCGAACAAACCGAGAAGCGCGCAGGCACGTTCTTGCGAAAGGGGCGGTGAGTTTCCGCCCCCTTCCTCAAGCCAGCGGACGGTTGACTTGACGGAGGTTTTGCTATATAATCAAAAAAGTTCTTCGTCACATTCAATCGAAATCAGATACCAGGTGGGCAAAATGAAATGATTGGCTCGACTGACACACCCAAAGTAATTCATGCCGAAAAGGACACCGCTTTTCTATATAAAGTAAGCGGGAACGTCGATGAGATGACAGCAAAGCTCTTCGTCGACCCTTCTGAAGCTCTGCCGTCAAAGCTCGACTGTCTCAACAAAATGCCTTGCGAAATAACATATTGTGGCATGCAGAGCCAGACCTATGAAAACAATCTTCGTCTGATAGACAGTGATTTACCGGAAATCTGTGCCTGGATGTTGCTTAGATACTTTACTTGCGGAACGAGTCTGATTTCGTCCTGTTTGAAGGAAATAACCGACGCAAACCCCATGAAGTATCCCCTGTCTTTCGGGCAGCCGTTTTATCAGTATAAATTCAAAAAGCTTTTGGTCAGCAGCGTTTTGGGGATGTGCCCTACGAAGGTATGGTACGCAGACAGCGCGCTGCAAAGCGAATACGTCATCGATACAGGCAACGGAGAAGAGCTTCATTTCAGTTTGCTTGACAGATATAAATTCGAGGACTATCTGCTGAATAATACACAATTCGAATCGCCCGATGTAAAGACGGCGGATCGCGGCGTGCTTTTTGAAAGCGACAAAGATTGGTACCTGAAGCTCGGTCTGCAAATTGGATACGTACGTTGAGCTTTGTCTATTCATCCGATGGAGCGTGATTTATTTTGATTCGCCCGGGCCTTTACGAACAGCTCATCACGAAAGCGCTCAAGCGCGAGTTGGAGCCTATTCCCGCCGAGCGCAAATACGTCGCGGCGCTTGACGCGGCCGAGTCCGCGCAGGTGCTGTCGCGCTATGTGGCAGAGGCAGCGAAGAAGGCGCTTGCGGACATGGCTGAAAGCAGCGCGGACATAGCGCAGCAGCTTTCCCTTGTAAACCGGCTGCTCGCGCTGCTGTCTGAATCCAGCGACGGCTTTGTAGATTCAGACGCCGCGCTTTTGATGGCGCTTTTAGAGGAAAAGAGTCCTTTGCTCGCGCTGGGGAAAGGCGCAAGCAACCTTGTGCGCCCTGAAACGTCCATCGCCCAGAGCAGCCTGTTTACGGGCAGTGCACACGAGCCGCAGATGTTTTCCGAGCTCAAAAAAGAGATTGCGAGCGCCGACAGGATCGACATGCTGGTTTCCTTTATCAAATGGAGCGGCCTCAGACTGATCATCGACGAATTGGAGAGCTTTACGAAGCGCGGCGGTGAACTGCGCGTAATAACCACGTCCTACATGGGCGCGACAGACGTAAAGGCCGTCGACGAGCTGGCAAAGCTCCCAAACACCAGCATAAGAGTCTCCTACGATACAAAGCGCACGCGGCTGCACGCGAAAACCTATGTCTTCTACAGGGAAACAGGTTTTACGACGGCTTATGTGGGGTCTTCCAATCTTTCGAACGCAGCGATCTCCAGCGGCCTGGAATGGAACGTAAAGGTCACGGCGAAGGACCTGCCCGCCACCTTGCGCAAGATCACAGCGACATTCGACACGTACTGGCATTCCGACGAGTTTTCGGTGTACGGTTCTCACGAGCGTCCTCGCCTCGTAGAGGCGCTGAAAGCGGAGCACGTTCATTCCGAACAGGCACAGTTTTTATTCGATATACGCCCTTACCCGTACCAGCAGGAAATACTGGACAAGCTACTTGCGGAAAGGGAAGTGCATCATTCCCTGCGCAATCTGATCGTCGCCGCCACTGGCACGGGAAAGACCGTGATCGCGGCCTTCGACTATCGCCGCTTCTGCAAGCAAAACCCGCACAGCGCCAACCGCCTGCTGTTCATCGCCCACCGCGAGGAAATACTCAAGCAGAGCAAGGCCACCTTTGCGGGAATCCTTAAGGACGTGAACTTCGGCGAGCTGTATGTCGGCAGCTATCGTCCGCAGAATCTGGATCATCTTTTCATATCCGTTCAGACGCTCCATTCGCAGGCGCTTCACACAAAGCTGCCCGCAGATTACTATGATTATATCGTGATCGACGAATCCCATCACGCCGCAGCACAGTCGTACGAAGCCGCGCTGAAGCACTTTAAGCCGAAGGTCTTGCTGGGGCTCACCGCCACGCCCGAGCGCATGGACGGAGAGGATATCTATAAATACTTCGACAGACACGTCGCCGCCGAAATCCGTCTGCCCGAGGCGATCAACCGAAAGCTCCTGTGCCCGTTTCAGTATTTCGGCGTTTCGGACACGGTCGACCTCGACTCGCTGCGCTGGGTCAGGGGCGGTTATGACAAGGCGGAGCTGAGCAATATTTACACCGTAAACCGGCTGACTGCCGAAAAACGCGCGGCCCACATATTGCGCTGTCTCTCCAAATATGTGACCGACATGAACGACGTGCGCGCCCTGGGCTTCTGCGTATCGATAGAGCACGCGCACTTCATGGCGGATTTTTTCAACCGTTCAGGCGTACCGGCGCTCGCGCTGACCGGCGACAGCAGCGAAGAAGTGCGCTCCTGTGCGCAAAAAGAGCTGGTCAAGGGGACGCTTCGCGTTCTGTTCGTCGTCGACATCTACAACGAAGGCGTCGACATCCCAGAAGTAAACACGGTATTGTTTTTGCGGCCTACGGAATCGCTTACGATCTTTTTGCAGCAGCTTGGGCGCGGCCTTCGGATTTCGGAGGGCAAGGATTGCCTGACCGTTCTGGATTTTATCGGGGCTGCGAACCGAAAATACAATTTTGAAGAAAAGTTCGCTTCCTTGCTCGACAATACGAATCACAGCGTCGAGCAGGAAGTGCGAAGCGGCTTCGTATCCGTACCCAAAGGCTGCTACATACAGCTCGAAAAGAAAGCATCCCAGATCATATTGTCCAACATCCGCCAAAGCTTAGGCCAACGCGCGGGGCTGATCAGCCGAATCGCTTCTTTCGAAGAGGACAGCGGTCGAAAGCTGACGCTCGAAAACTTTCTGGATTATCACCACATGGACGTTCGCGCCGTTTATTCCAAATTCAGCTTTGCGCGCCTGTGCGCCGAGGCGGGCGTAAAGGACGATTTCTCAGAGCCGGTCGAAGAAACACTGACCAAGGCGTACGGCAGGTTAAGCGCAATCGATTCGAGGCGTTGGATAGGCTTCCTGCTCGACGTGCTGCCGAGGCTTGGTAAACTGGCTCTGTCAGCGCTTGACGAGAACGAAAAGCGCATGCTGAACATGTTTTATGTGACTGTCTGGCAGGATGTGATAGAAGATTTCGAGGCCGCCGACGTAAAAAAGCGCTTTTCCGAGCTGGCGCAAAGCCCCGTGATGCTTGCAGAGCTCACCGAGCTTTTGAAATACAAGCTGGATCACATCGATTTTATCGACGCGCCCGCTTCCCTGCCCTACGACTGCCCGCTCGATCTCCATTGCTCCTATACCCGCGATCAGCTGTTCGTGGCGCTGGATTTTATGAAGCCAAAGACGCTGCGCGAAGGCGTGAAGTGGCTGAAAGACAAGCAGACAGACGTTTTGCTGATCACCCTCAACAAGTCCGACAAGGAGTATTCGCCCACGACCATGTATAACGATTACTCCATCAACTCAGTTTTGTTCCATTGGCAAAGCCAGTCGACCACGAGCGAAGATTCGTCCACAGGGCAGCGTTATATTCATCATGCCGCGCAGGGCAGTTCGGTTTTGCTGTTCGTGCGCGAAACGAAAAGCGATGTTTGCGGCGCCGCGCCCTACACCTTCCTTGGAGCTGCGGATTACGTCAGTCATACGGGCAGCAGGCCGATGAGCGTCGTATGGAAGCTGCGCAGCGAGATTCCCGCCAAGTTCCTGAAGAAAACGCAGCAGGTCGTGGGATAAAGAATCATTTATCGAACACATCGAAGCTTAAGGAGGTTCCCTCATGTCTTCTCTTCGTCTGAACGCGCAGCCCGGGGCGCAGTGGTTTCCGCGGGCGGGGCTGGGGCTGTTCATTCATTGGGGCATCAGCTCGGTGGACGGGTATCTGGACCTGTCCTGGGGCATGGTCAGGGATTTCAAATATTCGCCGCGGGTCTGCAGGCCCGACGAATATTTCGCGCTGGCCAAAAAGTTCGACCCCCGGCGCTACGACGCGGACAAGTGGATCAAAGCCGCGTCGGAGGCAGGCTGCCGCTACGCGGTGCTCACGAGCCGCCATCACGACAGCTTTGCCCTGTGGCCCAGCGCCTACGGAAGCTTCAACACGAACACGTACATGGGCGGGCGCGACCTGATAAAGCCCTATGTGGAGGCCTGCCGGAAGTACGGGCTCAGGGTCGGGCTGTACTATTCCCCGCCGGATTTTTACACCGAGCGGGAATATCTGCCCTTCGGCGGCTGGCAGGAGGACAGGCGAAGCGAGATTCCAAAAGAGCTTACCCAATACGAGCACGCGATCGTGCGCGGACAGGTGCGCGAGCTGCTCACGCGCTACGGAAAGATCGATCTGATCTGGTTCGACGGCAAATGGCAGCACATCGTAAGCGAGGAGGACATCCGCGCCCTTCAGCCGGACATCGTGATCGGCCGCGGCGAGGACACGAATTTCGCCACCACCGAGTGCCGCATACCGACCGAGGAGGAATACAAACAAAACTTCGAGGGCCGCTGGTGGGAATTCTGCGGGGAGCTCAACTGCTGCTGGGGCTACACGCGACGGGACGAGCACACGGTCAAAAGCCTCGAAACGCTCACGGCGTGGTTTACGAGCGTCCGCACGCACGGCGGAAACTTTCTGATCAACATGGGGCCCGACAGCGAGGGCGACTTTACGAAGCTCGAATACGAGCGCCTTGCCGAATTCGGCGCGTTCGTGAAGAGCCATCCGGAGCTGATGCCGAAGGAGGATTGACTTTATTGCCGAAGATCGTATGCGTTTCCGGCCCCTGCGGCGCGGGTAAGAGCACGTTTTCCCGGCTGCTTTCGCGGCGCATGGCCGAAGAAGGCCGAAAAACCGTGTATCTGATCCACGGCGACGATTTTCACGCGGGCTTCGTCGACCCGGAGGAAAGGGAGTTCTTTTCGAACCGAGGCGAAGCATACGACCGCACTTCGTGGGAGGAGATCCTGCGCTTCAACTGGGAATGCATCCTCTTTGCCGCCGGGCAGGCGCTTAAGAGGCAACTGGACGTGGTGATCGATTACGTGATCGAGGATGAGCTGCCCCGCGTAAAGGCGCTGGCCGAGGCAAAAGGTGCCGGGCTGTATTACATCGTGCTCACGGCGGAGCCCTCCGAGCTCGAAGCGCGCATTATCCGGCGAGGAGACACGGCGCTTTTGCAGCGCGCGCTGTTTCTCAAGCGCAAGCTGGACGCGCTGCCCGAAAACAAGGGCCGTCTGCTGGACAACACGCATTCGACGCCCGAAGAAAGCGTGCGCTCTCTCGAGCTCGAAAGGTATCTCGTGCGCTGAAGACGGAGCGGGGCTATTGTTCCTGCGCCGCGCCGTCCGCTTCGGCGCGCTTTTGTTTTTCGCGTTCCAGGTCGTTTTTGACGGCGAGATTGGCGGCGATCGCGCTGTTTTCGGCAGCCTTACCGGAATTTCCGCTTCGATCCCATTTGCGTTTTGGCGGGATCTGTGGTACAATCATACGCGATCGAATTTATCGTCACAGCCGGATCTGCACGACTGCAAAAAAGGAGGGTTTTCAATGGCGTTTGAACTTGCACGGGGCGGCAAAGCGCTTGCGGCGATCACGGTCGCTTCCGGCGCGAGCGAGCAGGAATTGTACGCGGCCGGCGAGCTCAGGGACTATCTTTGCCTGATCAGCGGGGCCGCGTTTGAAGTGGAAAGCGAAGAGACGGCGGAAAAGCGCGTCTGCGTAGGCCGCGCGGCGAAGGCACTGCTTGGCAAAGACATATCCTTCGGCGAGGACGCCTTCCGTCTCAGGGTGACGAAGGACTTTATCGCCGTGGACGGCGGAAAGAGAGGCGTGATCTACGGCGTGTACGAGCTGCTCGAAAGGCTGGGCTGCCGCTTTTTCACGCCCGAGTGCGAAAAGGTGCCATACAACGATAATTTACAGGCACCGGAAATGGACGTCACGTGCGCGCCGAAGCTGGAATACCGCGACCACAACTACCACTATTTCAGGACCTGCCCGCGCTTTGCGGTGAAGGCGCGCTTAAACGGCAACAGCGCGAACATTCCCGAGCGCATGGGCGGGCACAACGCCTACACCTGGTTCGTGCACACGTTTGAAAAGCTGGTGCCCACGACCGTTTACGCAAAGGAGCACCCGGAGTATTTCGCCATATACGACGGCAAGCGCAAGACCCTCGACCGCGGCCGCACGCAGCTTTGCCTGACCAACCCCGAGGTACTGAAGATCGCGACCGAGAGCGCCCGCAAGGCCCTGCGCGAAAACCCGGGCACGCGCATCATTTCCATTTCCCAAAACGACGTGCGCCCCGGCTGTCAGTGCGAAAACTGCCTGAAGGCCGACCGCGAGGAGGGCAGCCCCGCCGGAACGCTTCTGCGCTTCGTAAATGCGATCGCGGAAGAACTGGAGCCGGAGTTCCCCGACGTGATCTTCGACACGCTGGCCTACAACCACACGCGGCCCGTGCCCACCCGCACGAAGCCCCGGCACAACGTGTGCGTGCGCCTGTGCTCGATCGAGTGCTGCTTTTCCCATCCGTTCGAAACCTGCGACGACGACCGGGGCGTAACGCTGCCGGACGGCACGAAGTCGTCCTTCATGAACGATTTGAGGCAGTGGGGCGCGTACCACGACCGGCTCTACATCTGGGACTACACGACCTGCTTTGCCAACTACGCCGCGCCCTTCCCGAACTGGCGTACGCTGCAGCCCAACATGCAGTCCTTTGTGAACAACAATGTAAAGGGCGTCTTCGAGCAGGCCAACGGCTCGGTCAAGGGCGGCGCGGACTTCAACGAAATGCGCGCCTACGTAATCTCCAAGCTGCTGTGGGACCCGTGGTGCGACGTGAAAAAGCACATCGAGGAATTCAGCGACTATTTCTACGGCGCGGCAGCCCCCTGCGTGCGCGCTTACATCGACGCGCTGTGCGACCACGCCGAAAAGGACAATATCCACGTGGGCTTCAACGATTCCACCGACACGCCGCTGTACGACGAAGAAACGCTGTCGAAGCTGGACGGGATCATGGACAAAGCCGAGGAAGCGGTAAAGGACGACGCGCTCCGGCTTTACCGCGTCAAGCGGGCGCGCCTGTGCGTGCGCTGGGTGCGGCTCAAAAACAAGACGATGCTCAAGGGCGAAATGGACATGGAAGAGATACGCCGCTTCTTCAGCGACTGGCGGGAGTACGGTCTCGGCCGTCTGGACGAGTGGGTCAACATCGAGACCACCTACCGCGCGCTGATCAAGCGCGTGTGGCGCGGCGTGGAATTCTACGACCACTGGGTCGCGGAAGGCCCCGAAACGTACTGAGCAGGCGGCTTTCCGTTCAAACGAGAGCAGAGGTGAACATAAATGGAATATTCGGTATGCGCAAGCGCCGTGTACGCGGGCGTTCCCCTGCCGCTTGCGCTGCCCCGCATCAAAAAGGCGGGCTACGGGGCATTTGAGTTCTGGTCCTGGTGGGACAAGGACATAAACGCGGTGGACGAGGCGCGAAAACGGACGGGGCTCAAGCTTACGGCGATGTGCACGCGCTTCGTGCCGCTCAACGATCCCGCGCGGCGAAGCGCCTTTCTGGAGGGCCTTAAGGAATCCATCGCCGTCGCAAAGCAGCTGGAATGCCCCGTGCTGATCGCGCAGGCGGGCAGCGAGCTTGCGGGCGTCGAACGCCAAAGGCAGCACGACGCGATCGTGCAGGGACTGCGTGAATCTGCGCCGATCCTGGAGGACAAAAGCGTAACGCTGGCTCTGGAGCCGCTCAATGCGCTGATCGACCACAAGGGCTACTACCTGACCCGTTCGGACGAAGGCTTCGCCATCGTCCGCGAAACGGGCAGCCCGAACGTGAAGCTGCTCTTCGACGTGTATCACCAGCAGATCAGCGAGGGCAATCTGATCCGGAACCTGACGCAAAACGTTCAAAGCGTCGCGCACGTGCACATCGCCGGAAACCCCGGCAGGCACGAGCCCTACGAAAACAGCGAGGTCCACTGCCCCACGGTACTTAAGGCCCTCGCGCAGGCGGGCTACGCGGGATACGTGGGGCTGGAATACCTGCCCCTTCGGGACGCGGACGAAAGCCTTAAGACGCTTCTCGAACGCATGCCCCCTGAAAACGCATAATATAAAAAGTAAGGACGGTTAGAGTATGGTCGTATTGAATGTTCTTTTGCTGCTCGCGGGCTTTGTAGCCCTGGTCAAGGGCGCGGACTGGTTCGTGGACGGGGCCGCCGGCATGGCGAAGCGCCTCAAGGTCCCGGAGCTCATCATAGGGCTCACCATCGTCGCGCTGGGCACGAGCATGCCGGAGCTCGCCGTGAGCTCCTTTGCCGCGCTGCAGAAGTCGAGCGAGATCGCGCTGAGCAACGTGACGGGCTCGAATATCTTCAATATCCTTTGCGTGCTGGGCGTATGCGCGCTGCTTCATCCGGTAAGCGTGGACAGGGACGTCATCCGGCGGGACTTTCCGCTCTCGATCGGGGTCACCGTGTTCGTTTTGCTGGTCGCAGGTGTCACGGCGCTTTCCGGCGGCAGCCTGAAGGACGCCGGCATGCAGGGCATCGTCGGCAAGATCGCCCGTCCCGTGGGCGCCGCGCTGCTGGCGGGGATTGCCTGCTACGTCTTCGTGCTCGTGCGCAAGGCGAAAAAGCATCCAACTCCCGAAGCGGCCGAAAGCGAAGTCGCGCCGGCGAAGAAGCTTGCGCTTTTGCTCCTCGTCGGGCTTGCGCTGATCATCGCGGGCGGCGAGGCCGTGGTGGCCGGTGCGAAAGCCGTCGCGCGGGCGGCGGGCATGACCGAGACACTGATCGGGCTGACGATCGTGGCCGTGGGCACTTCGCTTCCCGAGCTGGTGACGTCGATCGTCGCGGCCAAAAAGGGGCAGACCGATCTTGCGCTCGGCAACGCGCTGGGGTCGAACCTGTTCAATATGATGCTGATCCTGGGCGTTTCGGCGCTGATCCGCCCAACGAGCGTGAACCTCGCTTCGCTGATCGATCTTGCGATCCTGCTTGGCATAAGCATTGTCGCCTTCGCGTTCTCGCTGACCTCGAAAAAGATCACCCGCTCCAAAGGCGCGGTCCTGATCTCGCTTTACGTCGCCGACGTGGTCTTCGCCGTGCTGCGGTAGAAGCAAGGCCGCCGGCATATTCCCGCTTGCACTTCGCACCCGGGCAGTATGACCGGCGGCCTTTTATTTGTAAATTTCCGAGCACATTCTTTGCTCAAAATTTTAACTCAAAAATTTTTAGCAGCTTATAAGCAGATTTCAGCTGCGGCATTTTGTTCAGTTAACGGCAAATATTGAGCATATTTTGAGCAAATATTGATAAATCAATACTTTATCTGAGCAGCGTTAAGTGATTTAATGGTAAACAGCGAGCAACGTATGCTCATTATCAAAAAGGGAGGAACCACTTAATGAAGAAGCTGCTTTGTCTCATGCTCATGCTGGCCATGGTACTCAGCATCGCCCCCGCTTTCGCGGAAGGCGCAGAGCCCATCACGCTGACCGTGTTCCGCGGCGATCCCGGCGACCAGCCCACCGAGGACAACAAAATCTACAAGCTCATCGAAGAGAAGTTCGGCGTGACTTTCAAATTTGAATTTCTGGCCGGCGACCTCAACGAGAAGCTGGGCCTCATGATCGCGGGCGAGGATTACCCGGATCTGTTCGACGGCGGCAACAGCGCTGACCTCATCATCAACGCCGGCGCGCTGATCAACCTGCTCGACTACATCAATCCCGACGACACGCCGCGCCTGTGGGAGCACATCGAGCCCCAGAAGGCCCGCCTGATCGAGAAGGACGCCAACGGCAACGACGTTCTCTACATCATCCCCAACTACGGCCTGGCCGACGGCGATCAGATCGCCAACAGCGTAGGCGGCCCCGCCTTCTTCATTCAGAAGCAGGTCCTGGCCTGGGCGGACTATCCCGAGATCAAGACCCTCAACGAGTACTTCGACCTGCTCGAGGAGTTCATTCTCGACAATCCCACCAACGCCGACGGCACTCCCTACACCGGCTTTGCGATCCTTTGCGAAGACTGGCGCCACTTCTGCCTGATCAACCCCGTGCAGCACCTGATGGGCCGCCCCAACGACGGCGAGGTGTACATCTGCGTGACCGAGCAGAACTATGAAGTGACCGGCAACGATCCTTCCGAGCCCTTCAAGACCGAGACCTTCATCGACAAGCCCTACGCCAAGGCGTATTACGAGAAGCTCAACGAGGCGTTCCACAACGGCCTCATCAGCCAGGATACCTTCGTCATGAACTACGACCAGTACATCGCGGCCATCTCCAGCGGCACCGTGCTGGGCATGTTCGACCAGGCCTGGGACTTCGGCACCGCCACCAGCGCGCTGATCGACGCGGGCATGGATGAGAACACCTACGTGGCCCTGGGCCTCGTGTACGATCCTGAGTACGTAAACGGCGTCGAGATCGAAGAGCACTACCTCAACGGCTCCGTGCCCAACGTCCGCCGCGGCTTCGGCATCTCCGTAAAGAGCGAGTACGCCGAGCGCATCGTTGCCATGTGGGAAGAAATGCTCTCCAACGAGTGGCAGCTCATCTTCAACTGGGGCATCGAGGGCGAAGATTACTACGTAGAGAACGGCCGTCTCATGATGACCGCGGAGCAGTACGCCAACACCAACGACGCCAACTGGAAGCTGGCCAACAAGGCCGAAGGCTTCTTCCAGTCCTCTCCCAAGAAGCAGGGCTGGATCATGGACGGCGAATTCGAAGGCAATGCCTGGGAGCCCGGCAACCAGCCCGAAATCGTACTCGGCCTCATGAACGAGTATGATCAGGCCTTCCTGAGCGCTTACGGCTACAGCAAGTTTGCCGACTTCGTCAATCCGCCGATCGAACTGGCTCCCTACGGTGAAGCCTGGCAGATCGACTACACGCCCGTGGACGTCGACCACACCAAGTTCCTCCAGATCCAGGATCAGCGCCTGCCTGAGCTCATCACCTGCGATCCCGCAGAGTTCGACGCGAAGTGGGATGCGTTCGTAGAGGAGATCGCCCCCTACGCCACCGCCTTCGCCGACTACATGCAGGAAGCCGTGCTGGCCGAGGCTGCCAAGGTTCTGGGCGAATAATACGGTAAGTCAGCGCAATGGGGAGAAGCGTCATTTCTCCCCATTGCCTTATGGAAAGGAGCAGTTGCGATGAACGCGGCAGCACAGAAGACCGATAAGGGATTGATGCCGATCAGCAAAAAGGGGTTATTGCGCACCCTGGCCGGGCAGTGGCAGCTCATGCTCATGTCCGTGCCCGTGCTTTTGTACGTGCTGCTGTTCAACTATTTCCCCATGAGAGGCTGGATCGCGGCCTTTCAGGACTTTAATCCGAGGATCGGGTTTTCGGGCAGCAAATTCATAGGTCTCAAGAACTTTATTGACCTGTTCGGTTTCGGCGAGCTGCCGCCCGACGAATTTTTGATCGTATTCAGAAATACCCTGGCCATGAGCCTGATAAACCTCGTGTTCGGCACGGTTTCATCGATCCTTCTGGCCATACTGCTCAACGAACTGCGCATCAAGTGGTTCAAGCGCACGGTGCAGACCGTGACCTACCTTCCCCACTTCCTGAGCATGGTCATCGTCGTTTCGATGGCGCAGAACATCTTCTCCACCGAAGGCGCGGTGAACGACTTCATAATGAGTCTGGGCCTCGTGAAGGAACCCGTGTTCTGGCTGGGCGAAGGAAAGCTTTTCTGGTGGCTGGTCGGCGTCATCAACGTATGGAAGGAAGTCGGCTGGAGCGCCATCATCTATATTTCCGCAATGACCTCCATTGACCCGTGCCTGTACGAGGCTGCCTCGATCGACGGCGCGGGAAGATTCGCCCGCATACTGCACGTCACGCTGCCGGGCATAAAATCCACCTTCGTCATTCTTCTGATCATGAATATAGGCCATTTGCTTGAAGCGGGCTTTGATATACAGTACTTGATGGGCAATCCGCTGGTGAGAGACTATTCGCGCACGATAGACATTTACGTGTTGAACTACTCCGTTGGCGCGGCCAAGCAGAACTACGGTCTGGCCATCGCCGCGGGTATGTTCAAGAGCGTGGTGGCGATCATACTGCTCTTTACCGCGAACTTCATAGCCAGACGGCTCAACGAAAACACGCTTGTGTAAGGAGGGTGTGAAGCAATGATTGACAAAGCGATCGCGACGACGCACCGCAAAAGCCGTCTGAACCGCGAGTGGGCGTTCCCGACGGTGAACGTGGTACTGCTCGTACTTCTTATGTTCCTTACGCTCTATCCGGTCATCAACACGGTGGCCTACTCCTTTAACGACGGAACCGACGCGCTCCGCGGCCACATAGGCCTCTGGCCGCGCAAATTCAGCCTCGTGAGCTACAAAAACCTGCTGTCCAAGCCCGAGTTGTACCAGTCGGCCAAGATCACGGTGCTCAAGACGATCCTGACCACGATTCTGAACCTGCTGATCACGGGCATGCTGTCCTTCACGCTGTCGTGCCGCGAATACGTGCTGCGCAAGTTCATCACGACCGTGATGGTGCTCACGATGTACGTAAACGCCGGCCTGATCCCCAACTACCTGCTGGTCACGAAGACCCTGGGGCTCCACAACACGTTCTGGGCGTACATCATCCCGTCGATGTTCTCCTGCTTCAACATGATCATCATACGAACGTACATCATGGGCTTGCCGGACGCGCTGGTCGAATCCGCGCGCATCGACGGCGCGGGCGACTTCCGCGTCTACTGGCAGATCATCTTCCCGCTGTGCACGCCGGTGCTCGCCACCGTGGCGCTGTTCGTGG
Organism: Clostridia bacterium; assembly: GCA_017395065.1. Classification (GTDB taxonomy): domain Bacteria; phylum Bacillota; class Clostridia; order Christensenellales; family Aristaeellaceae; genus RUG14130. Next base: position 165,189 of record JAFPWH010000051.1, read on the forward strand.
CCGTGGGCAGCTGGAACAGCTGGTTCGACACCTACCTCTACAACAGCGCCGAGCCCGACCTGCACACACTGCAGTACTTCCTGAAGATGCAATTGGCAACCACGCAGGCGCAGGCCAACAAGGCCAAGGCCACGGTGGAAGCGCTTCAGGCGGCCGACGTAAGCACCACGCCAGTGACCATACGCTGCGCCACCACGGTCATTACCACCGTGCCGATCCTGATCGTGTACCCCTTCCTGCAAAGGTACTTCGTGACCGGCATCGCGCTGGGCAGCGTAAAGGGCTGATTTGCCGCACGGGAGGCTTTTTATGGAAGAAAATCTGCGCGCAAATTCGCGCTCACGCTTTCCGGACGGTTTTCGGATCCTGAAGGGCAAGCAGGAGTACATCACCTACATCGAAAACTCCTCCGTGCGCGTATGGTACGCCGACACGCCCTGGGAGTTCGACAGCCACTATCACTCCGCCGTGGAAATCATCATGCCCATCCGCGGAGAGGTGGAGTATACCGTCTCGGAATTCAGCTATCGCGTGCAGGCGGACGAACTGCTCATCATCCCGCCCGGCTGGGAGCACAGCCTGCGCATGGGCGAAAACAGCGCAAGGTACCTGTTCCTGTTCGAGCCGGACCCCATCTTCGGCTTAAGGGACATGAAGCTTGTGGAAGGCATCCTCAAAATACCGATCTACCTGAGCGGGGAGAGCGAGTTTCAGGGCACTATGCGTGCGCTGCTGACACAGGTCGTGAACGTGTACGAAAAGCGCGACTTTTTGTGGAACACGATGTGCTATTCGCTCCTTGCGCAGCTGTACGTGCGCCTGGGGCAGATCAACATCGCCCGCTTCATGGGCAAGACGACCCCGCGCTCCAGCCGCAGCGACACGGAGATCATCGACAGCGCGCGCATCTACATTGACAACAATTACATGCACGACATAAGCTTAAGCGACGTAAGCGAGTTCACGGGCTTTACCAAGTGCTACTTCTCGCGCATCTTCAAGCAGCAGACGGGCGTGACCTTTTCGGAATACCTGCGGCAGAAGCGCGTCAGCGTCGCCGCGAGCATGCTGGTGCATTCGGATCTGCAGATTCGCGAGATCGCGATGAACGCGGGTTTCGGCAGCATAGCGACCTTCAACCGCGTTTTCCTGAGTGAAAAGACCTGCACGCCCTCCGAGTACAGGGGGATGTACGCAAAGATCGATTGACAGCAGAGAGAAACAGGCAGTTCAACAATTGCGGCCGCGGGCGTATCGCCCGCGGCCGCAGTTTATGGTTTTGCCGGGCTCTTCACTTAAACAGCATCGGCAAAAATTCGTGGATGCATCTGCGCCACACGCCCCAGTCGTGTCCGCCGGGGAAGGTGTTGCGGGTGATGTTCAGGCCCTTGTCTTTGAGCAGCTCGTCTTCGCCCGCGAAACGGTCGAAGAACTGATCCTCCGTGCCCATTGCGCGGTAGAACACGCGGTAACTTTCGTTGAATTTCGCCTTGTCGTCCAGTATGTTCAGGTGCGCTTCCTTCCCCTCCGCCCAGGGCGCGCGCAAAAAGCCGCTGAACACGCCCGCGTAGCCGAACAGCTCCGGATGCGACAGCGTTACGATGCTGGTCTGATACGAGCCCATGCTGAGGCCCGCCATCGCCCTGGACCATTTGTCGGTCAGAACCGGATAGCGCGATTCGATGAAGGGGATGAGGTCGCTTAGCAATACCTCCGGAAACACGTTGAACGCGCGGCGTGACACATTCCCGTCTTTCTTAACCGCCATGCCGTTGCCCATGACGATGATCATCTCTTTTACCCGGCCCTCATCGATCAGCCTGTCGGCGATCCTCGCCGCGTGTCCCTGGTACACCCAGCCCGTCTCGTTTTCGCCGTAGCCGTGCTGCAGGTAAAGCACGGGGTATTTTTTGTCCGCGCGGAAGCCGGCGGGCGTGTACACGAGGCACACCTCGTGCTTGCCCGTGACCGTCGATTCGTAGTAATGCCGCGTCACCGCGCCGTGGGGCACCCCTTCCAGCGCGTCCCAGTCCTCGCCGGGCACGGGGATGTCGATAAAATTCATGGGCCTGCAGCAGCCGTAGCCGATGGGCAGGTAGGGGCTCAAAACGTCGCAATCGTCGACCTTCAGGAATATGTACTGAAAGCCGCAGCCGAGAGAAGCGACGCCTTCCCACATGTCGCCGTCTGCCTTTTGCAGCGGAAAGCGCTTTCCGAACCGGTCGATCTCCACGCTCGAAGCGCCGGGCGCCTTCAGGCGTAGAAACACCTTGCCGCCCTCCAGGATTTCATAGCGCTGGTCGCCGTCCCTGTCCGGCTCGCCGAAGTAGGGATCGAAGGAAACTGCCGTATCAAGCGGCCAATTGTTGTTCATAAGCCCGTTCCTCCCGTTTTTTTCAAATGGTAGCATATCGCCGGGCGTTTGTCAACAAGCGGGCCGTTCCCGCCAAAAAACGATCACTTCCCGCAAGGAATGCGCAGCGCGGGCGGCTTTTTGTCCGGGGAGCGCCGCCCCTGCGGCAGGATAACGCTTTTGCGCCGCCGGCGCCTTTTTCCCAAGGCAAACCTTTCTCATTTGACGCAATTTTGCCCGATTTCGGGCAGCCCCGCAAGGCTTTACAAAACCGGAAAAGTATGGTATAATGCTCAGTATGAAGAAGTATATCGTTTTCGCGCTGACGCTCATGCTGCTGCTTGGCAGCGCGCGGGCCGATGCGCCGAGCAACCTGCCGGACTGGGCGTCCTCTGCGCTCAAGGTCCCAAACGGCATCACCACCGTCGAGGAAAGCGCCTTTGAAGGGCTGGCCACGGCGGGTATCGTGCTGCCCGCCAGCGTCACCTATGTACAAGCCGGCGCGTTCGCAGGCTGCGAAAGCATAAAGCGCATCTGTATTATGGGGCGCGACACGGTCTTCGGCCAAAACGCGCTGGGCACAAAAAACGAGTCCAAGGAAATCTGGGGCCTTCAGGGCTCCACCGCCGAAGCATACGCCAAGGAGTACGGCTACACCTTTGTGCGCATCTCCAGCGACATTGAAGAGCTTTTGAGCTACGCCGACTCGAAGATCGGCACCCGCTACGTTTCCGGCCGCTGGGACTGCATCCTCTTCGTTCGCAACTGCTACCTGACCGTGCTCGGCATCAAAATTCCGGACACGACGCGCGCGATGGAAAATTTCGGCACGAGCAGCCTGGTTGCCAGCCAGAAGCTCAAGCCCGTGCGCATCACCGACATACGTCAGCTCAAGCCCGGCGACGTCATCTGCTGGTGCAACGACGAGGTGAGCTACTGCACCCACGTGGGCATGTACGTGGGCGAGGGCACCGTAGGCAGCGTTCACCATTCCTCCGGCGTGTTCATCGAGGCCTCGCGCGGCGCGGGCAAGGTGCGCTACAACTACATCAGCCCCACCGGCGCCGGCTATTACACCCGCAATTTTATCTGCGCCTGGCGCATTTTACCATAGTTTTTCAGGAGACGTTCCATGCCCGTAAAGGTTCCCGATACGCTGCCCGCCGTCGCGGCGCTCAAGCTCGAAAACGTTTTTGTAATGACGGACAAGCGCGCCGTCTCGCAGGATATAAGGCCCCTGAAGGTCGCCATATTGAACCTCATGCCCACGAAGGAGGCCACGGAGACGCAGCTTTTGAGGCTGCTGAGCAACACGCCTCTGCAGGTGGAGGTTTTTTTTCTGCGCATGGGCAGCCACGAGAGCAGGAACACCGACAAAAGCCATCTGGAGACGTTTTATCTGACGTTCGACGACGTCATCAGCCGCAACATGCGCTTCGACGCGATGATCGTGACCGGCGCGCCGGTCGAAAAGATCGAGTACGAGCAGGTGGATTACTGGAGCGAGCTCACGCGCCTGATGAGCTGGGCAGACAAGAACGTGTATTCGACGATGTACATCTGCTGGGCGGCGCTGGCCGGTCTCAAGTGGCATTACGGCATCGAAAAGCAGGTACTGGACAAAAAGATCGTGGGCGTATTCAGGCACAGGGTGCTGGACAGGCGGCATCCCCTCGTGCGCTGCTTCGACGATCTGTTCTATGCGCCCCATTCGAGGTACGGCACCGTTTCGCGCGAGGACGTATATAAAGCCAAGGGCCTGCGCGTGCTGGCCGAGAGCGACGAAGCCGGCGTGTACCTGATGTGCTCCATCGACGGGCGGCAGGTGTACGTGACGGGCCACTGCGAATACGACAGGGACACGCTGCAGCGCGAGTACATCCGCGACACCGGCAAGGGCATTTTCGACAGCTTCCCCTGCAATTATTTCCCGGACGACGATCCCTCCAAGGAGCCCATGATGCTCTGGCGCGGCCACGCGTCGCTTCTGTGGGCGAACTGGCTGAACTATCTCGTCTACCAGAACACCCCTTACGACCTGGATAAGCTGCCATGAAGAGGCTGCTGACGCTTTTCTGCGCGCTGCTTGCGCTGCTTGGAAGCGCGAAGGCGGATCGGGGGACCCCCGAGATCGTGCTCGGCGAAACGCCCGCTGCCGCCCGAAGCGCTTTGATCCGCTGCGCGGGCGATTTCGTGATCCATGAAAACCTGCTCGCTTCCGCGCTCAAGGCCGGAGGCGGCACGCACGATTTCAGCGCGATGCTCGGCGAGATCGCCGAGTTTTTCGGCGACGCGGATTTCACCTTCACCAACGTCGACGGCGTCATGGGCACGAAGGAGTTCGCAAGGCGTCACGGCTACACGGGCTACCCCTCCTTCAGCACGCCGCAGAGCCTCATTTACAATCTGAAAGACATCGGCGTGGATCTGCTGACGCTGGCCAACAACCACGCGATTGATTATTGGTACGACGGGCTGATCTCAACCGTGACCAGTGTAAAGGAAGCGGGCCTGTACAGCGTGGGCGGCTACCGGTCGCTCAGCGAAAAGCAGACGCCCTGCGTCATAAAAATCAACGACATTTCCGTCGGCTTTCTCAATTACACAGACAATTTGAACCAGATGGACAAGCGCAGCGCCCTGGACAAGGAAGCGCTTGAATACGGCGTGGACTTTCTGGAGCGGGCGAACGTGCCCGCGGACATAAAGCGGCTCAGGGACGCGGGCGCGGAGGTCATCGTTTGCTACATGCACTGGGGCATCGAATACCGCACCGAGCCCTGCAAAAGCCAGCTCAGCAACGCGCAGATGCTTGCGGACGCGGGCGTGGACGTGATCATCGGCGGCGGGCCGCACATGGTGCAGAGGGCCGAATACGTGAGCACTTTAGGCGCGGACGGACAGCCAAAGCAGGTGCTGTGCCTGTATTCGCTGGGCAATTTCCTGACCGATCAGCGCGCAAAGAACCGCGACTGCGGCATCATTTTCGATTTCACGATCAACCGCGACGAGAACGGGGTCATCAGCGTCACCAACCCCACCTACCGCACCACCTGGGTGTGGCGGCGCCAGAACGGCTCCACGTTCGAGTACCGCGTGCTCTTCTCCGGGCAGGACGCCGAAAGGCCCAAAAACATGAGCACGCGGGACTACGAGCGCATGCAGACCAGCGCGAAGGAAACGATCGAGTGCATGAGCGCGGGCTGCGCGCAGTACTACGCCTTTGTCAGCGAGGAGGCCATGATTCAGGCGCCGGGCAGGAATTAGCGCGGCGCTTTTTTGTTTAAGGAAAATTTACTTGACTTCAAACGCCCGCATCCGTATAATGCATTTCGTCGCAGATGAGGAATGAGAGGAGTCATTCCGGGTAAAAGACAGACCCCTTCTCCCCACGGAGAAGCAAGGCCGAACGGACAGCCGGGGTCGATGCCGATGCGGGGTATAAACCCGCACGCAGCTTTCGCTGCATTTTATTGATTGAGTTAAAAGCTCAGTTTCACCGCGCAAAAGCGCACATTCGTGTGAAATGGTCAATAAGAGTGGTAAAAGTAAGTTTTTTACTGAATAGACTCTGACAACCTATCCTTATCTCCGGCGCCGGAAAACGACGTTGAGAGCGATGTGCGCAGGCACATCGCTTTTTTGCTGCCCAAAGGCATCTGCGGCCGGAATAATTTACGGAGGACAGAACCATGAAGAAAATCGTTGCACTGATCCTGAGCCTGATGCTGCTGGGCTGCGCCCTGGCCGACGGCAACTACACAGACGAGATGAAGCTCCCCTACGACGTGGATCTGAGCGAAGAGGACGGCGCGGACAGCGTCGAGCGCGAAGGCGACCATCCCGACAGCCCCTACTTCAGCCGCCTGGACTTCTACAACATGGAATCCACCGACACGCTGACGATCCTCAGCCACTTCAAGACCCTGCAGCAGACCAGCGAATGGAGCTGCGGCGTGGCCAGCAGCCTGATGGTGCTTGCGTGGTACGACAAGCTCGGCGACTACAACGAGCAGACCCTTGCACAGCTTCGCCCCCAGGGCGACAAGCCCGGCGCCACGAGCCTCAGCGAGATGGTGGCCATCTTCGACGGCGTGGGCGGCTTCGAGTGCTACAGCGCCATCGACGCGGGCGAAAACGTGTACGACATCTTCACCTTCGATTACATTCAGGAGACCCTCAAACAGGGCAACCCCATCATGATCGGCTGGAACGACTGGGGCGGACACTGGCAGGTCATCATCGGCTACGACACGATGGGCACCGAGACCACGCAGGACGACGTGATCGTCGTCGCCGATCCCTACGATACGACCGACCACAACCAGGACGGCTACGGCGTGTACGGCGCGGAGCGCTTCCTGTACAATTTCACCTTCTACAACTTCTTTGAAGGCGAAGAGCTCAACGACATGTGCTTCCTGGTAGCGGTACCAAAGGCATAAAAAGCGAGCTTGGAACAGAAACGGGAGCTGTTGCAAAAACAACGGCTCCCGTTTTTTTCGGCCGAACCTTCTCAGCCGACGATACCGCTTCTTTCCACGCCCTGCACGAACTTGCGCTGGATGATCAGGTACAGCACGATCAGCGGGATCAGCACGAACAGCGCGCAGGTCTTGTTGATGGCGTTCTGGTAGAGCAGATTGTCCGGCAGGAAGGTGTAGCCGCCCGGCACCTTGCTGCTGATGCCGTCGAGCGCCTGCTTCATGTTGGCGGTGCGCTTGATGTACATGAACATGAGGTTCGTGGCGTTGCGCGGGTTGAACCAGCTCAGGAACGAAATGTCGTTCCAGTTCCACACGAAGGACAGCGTGCCCACCGTGATGAGGCCCGGGCCCGCGCAGGGCAGCACGATGCGCATGAACGTGCGCACGAAGCCTGCGCCGTCGACGTAGGCCGCCTGCTCCAGTTCCCGGGGCAGGCCGCGGAAGGTCTGCCGGAAGATGTAGATGTACAGGCCGCTCTTTAAGCCCATGCCGAGCGCGCTCAATATGTACACGACCGAGGGCTGGTCGAGCAGGTTCAGCCCCTTGCCGTCCTGCGTGAACAGCGGAATGATGCCAAAGAGCGTAAAGTTGTTGAAGTACAGGTACTGCGGCAGCATGATGATCTGCGAAGGCACGAGGATCGTGATGATGACGCAGGCGAACAGTATGTTCTGGCCGCGGAACTTGAGCCTTGCAAACGAGTAGCCCGCAAGCAGCGTGCACACGAGCTGCAAAAGCATTACGATCGTGGTGTACAGAAGCGTCGCCGGCAGCGTCTTTTCGTAGCTCAGGATCGTGTAGGACACAAAGAGGTTCTGGGAGCTGAAGCGGATCGGCACCCAGATCGAGGAGCTCAGGCCCAGGTCGGCCGGGTGCGTCACGGCCGTCACGATGTTGGACAGGATCGGCGCGAGGATCAGGTAGCTCAGGCAGATCAAAAGCGTGTACCTGAGCAGCGCCATGATGAACGCCTTGGCGCTTTTTTGGATCTTTGCCGGCGTCAGCTTTTTGGGGAGCTTGATCTTAGTCATAGTAGAACACCGCCTTTCTCAGCGGCAGGATATACACCGCTATCACCAGCAGTACGCCCACGAGGAACAGCATGCTCATCGCGGAGGATCGCCCGTAGCCCTGCAAAAGCGCCACGTCCTGGAAGGTGTCCGCAAGGTCGCTGCTCAAAAACAGGTCGCTGATCGTGTACAGCGTACACGTGAGCAGCATCGGCGACACCATGACGACCGTGACCTTCCAGAACGTCTGATAGCCGGTCGCGCCTTCGATTTTTGCGACCTCGTACAGCTGCGGAGGAATGCCCTGCAGCGCGGCAAGGAAGATAAGGATCTGTATGCCGCTTAATGACACCACCTTGAAGATGTCGTTTACGGCGTTGGCCAGATAGCCGACCACCTCCTTGCCCACGCCCAGCGAGAACATGAGCTTCGAGACGATCGCCGCGCCGTAGACCTGCTCCTCCTGGGACTGCGCCATCAAAAGGCCCTCGGTGTTGGAGACGCGATCGAGCATGAGGCCCGTGGCCATGACGATGGGGATAAAGAAGATCGCGCGGGCGATCGAACGGCCGAAGAACTTGCCGTTTAGCAGTATCGCGCAAAGCAGCGAAAACACGATGATGAGCGCCGTATACAAAAGTACCTCGAGCACCGTCTCGACGAGGCTGCGAATGTAGGTCGGGTCCTCGAAGAACAGGTAGTTGTAGTTTTCAAACCAGACAAGGTCCTCCGTCAGGCCGCCGCCCGGCTGGATCTTGATGGTCTCGAAGCTGAAGAGGAATTCGCGCGCCATGGGCACCATGAAAAACAGCACGAAGCCCAATATCCAGGGCAGAAGGAACAGTACGCCCCACATGCCGGTCTTTTTCAGAAACGACATGCGCGCATAGCGTTCCCTGAAGGCGAGCACCAGCCCGACGATCAGCGCAGCGCCGATCAAAGCGCCGAAAAGCCAGCTCTTGTCGCCGAAGGGATTTTTGCCTCTCGATCTTAAGATCACGTACACGGCCATGCTCATGCAGGCCGCGGCGATCAGCGAAAAGCCAGCGATGAGCGACGGCGTCCATTTAAACGGCGCCTTTTTGCGCGTTCTCTTCTTTTGGGGCAGACCCTGAGAAGCCGATTTGCTGTCCTTTGTCATTTTCCGCCCTCCACTATCACAAAGTCCCTCGCGGGCACCCGTATGCCGTCCACGGTGCCGTCTGCCGAATTATAGTTCACGTAAGCCACGACGCCGTTGTCGAACGCCACGCGCTTTATGCCGTAGACGGGCGTTTCGTGGCTGACGATGCGCGCGTCCTTGACCAATCCCCAGTACGCGTCAAAGCGCGCGTACGAGGTGTTGATAAGCTCAAGCCACTGCCCGTACTGCGTCATGAAGTAGCCCTCGGAGTCGATGTCCTCGGTGTGCAGGAAGATCTCCTCGTCCTCGTAGCTGAAGACGAAGTGCGGGCAGCTCTTGCTCTCGACGGCGAAGTTCATCTCGCGCCAGATGCCCATGTAAGCGCTCTCGTTCCAGGCTGTGCTGGTATAGACGCACGAGCCGTCCAGCACCATCTGAAGGAAGGGCACGTATTCGTCCTCGACCTTGTGGCCGTTGTTGCCGGCGGGCAGGTCGTAGACCATGGAAGCGTATCTGAGCGCGTAGTCGTTGGGCGTCTTTATGATGAGCTCGCTGCCCGAATGCAGCGTTTCGATCGCATTCTTTACGTGCGGCGTCGTATGGGCGCGGCTGATGTTGGCCTTGTTGCGGTAGTCGCCCACCAGCAGCCAGCCGACGTCGTCCAGCGCAAGGCCGCTGAACTCGAATTTTGCTTTTGCGAGGTTTTTGCCGATCTTTCTGCTGTATTCCTCGATGTAGGCGGGCGATACGTAGAAGCTGTCGGTGTAGCCGCGTTCGCGGGACAGTATGGGCTCCGCGTACATGGTGACGTTTGCGATGTAGTCGTCCTGCCGGCGGGAGGCCTGGGTGGATTTGGAGAAGTTGTCCGTCGAATACACCTTTACGACGTTGGTCACGAGGTACGCGCCGCCGCCCGCCTGCTGCGCCTTCTTTTCGAGCGCCGTCAGCTGTTTTGCCTTACCCGCGCTGGATTCGAGGCTGAGGCCTGCGAGCGATTCGTGCTTTACGCCGCCCTCGTAAAAGCCCCTGAGCAGGAGCACCGGCTGTTTTACGCCCTGCGCCGTCAGCGCGTCCAAAATCTCCCCGGCCTGCGTCAGCGTCGTCGCGACGGCGGTCGATTCGTAGGGAACGCCCGCGAAGAATTTGGTCTTTCTGACCGCGCCGATGAGCTCGGCAAAGAAGGGTGCCTGTGCGGGCGCGGCGTTTTCCGTGAGCATCCCCCTGTCCAGAAGATACTGCCTGTAGGCGTTCGCCATGCCGACGTAAGTGGCTTTTTCGCCGCTCAAGAATTTATAGCGGATGACGATATCGTCCTGAAACACGTCCGTGGGATAGCGGGGCGAACCGCCCGAGGCGTTGCCCACGACCGAGACCTGCTCGATGTCTCTTAAGATGAAGTAGGAGTAGACGCGGTTGAACTCGTCGGAGCGGTTGGAGATGTCCGCAAAGATGCCCGCGAGCTCCGCGCCGTTTTCGATGATCGCGAACATCGCCCTGTCGCCCGCCTTTATGCCGTACACCGGGAAGTGGATCGGTTCGTAGGGCGCGACGTAGGTTTCTATGTTCATCAGCCGGTCGTGGCCGTAGACCTTGTCGTCGTAGCTCAGCGCGGTGGTCTTTCCGTTGTTGAGCTTTATGATGCTGCCGCAGCCGTCCGGCACGAAGATGTAGCCCTCCTGCCCGGTGTCCGCGCACATGAAATAGGGCAACAGGTCTATGCGGGTCACGGGATTTCCGTCGGTATAGGTGATCCTGTCGCAGGGCACGCTGACCAGAAAATCGCCCCCGTCGATCGTGTAGCGAATGGTGACGCCAATGGACGGATTGATCTTGGTGATCTCGTAGCCATAGGCCGCGTTGTCCTCTAAAAGGTCCTCCCGCGTGTAGGGCGTCTGCTCGTAGAACTGGCTGTAGAGCGCGCTGAGCTTCACCTTGCCCATCGCGCCTTCGTTGTAGCGCACCCACATCGTGTTCCGGTAGACGCGGTAGAATTCGCGGAAGAGCTTGTCGTCCTTCTCGGCCCAGTTGGGCAGCAGGATCGCGTTGTACTTTTCGACCGGTACCATCTTGGGCAGATCGTCGCTGGTCAGCGTGGTGTCGCCGATATTGAAGCGGATCTCCACGCCGTTTTCGATGAATTCGTACTCGTACTTGCCGTTCATGATGGCCATGGAGTTGGAGTCCATCGTGTTCACGGTGCCGACATGTTCGTTGACGACGTAGGTCACGCGGCAGTCGCTCTTCTGGGTGTTTTTGGTAAGTCCGTTGCCCTTCGTGCCGTTCATCACCTTGGTGGAGTAGACGTTGCCGGTCGATAATTCCGTAACGCGCATTTCCATCGTTTCCTCGTTGAGCTCGAGGCGGAGGATGCCGTTGTCGGCCGCCACGGTGTAGTTTTCCGTGTCTTCGGCGGCGCAGGCGGCAAGCAGCGACAGTGTCAGCGCCATCAGAACGATAATCAGTTTTTTCATATCCGCCTCCGTCACAGCCGCAGCCTTAATTCGCGCAGGACCGTCCTCAAAAAGTCGAACACGTCCGCCACCAGGGAAAAGCCGAGCATGAGCACGAACACGATCACCATGATCGCAAACAGCGTCAGCAGCACCATGCCGATGCCCTGCCCGAAGCCGTAGTTGTGTATGACCACCAGCCCCACGAACAGGTAAAACACGAACAGCGCGACGCCGATGCCCCGGATGGCCGAGACGATCGCCATCTCGTCAAGCAAAAGCACGTTGGACAGCAGGAGCGCCGCGATCCTGCACAGGCAGAACGGATACAGCGCATACATCGTGACCATAAAGATCTCGTGGTACTTGCCTTCCCCGTTCAGGAGCGTGGTGACCGACCAGTTGCCCGTCACGAACAAAAACACCGGAAACGCCGTGACCAGCATCAGATACAGCGTCGAGACCTGGTACAGGTCGTTGTAGTTGATCAAAAAGCCGTTGTACACGTATTCCAGCACGTTGAGTATGCAGCTCAAAAACAGCACGAACAGGCAAAACGCCATCGAGCCCTGCTTCTCGTGCTTCATACGGTCAAAGCCGTTGAAGGGCCTCCCCAGTATGTGCATCGGGAACACGTGGAACGCGTATTTGAACGCGGACAGGAAGCTTTTCATGCTTTTCATGCCGTCTTCCTCCCCTCTTTCCTGCGCTTCAGGACTCGCTTGACCAGCTTTTTGAGCAGTACGAGGCCGATCAGGCCGAAGACGCAGGGGATCATGTATTTTTTGAGCGTGGCGTTCCTGACCTTTTCAAGCGCCTTCGAATAATACTTGCGGTCGTCGCCGAGCTTTAAGTATTTGAGCGCCTCGTCGGGCTCGCCGCGCCTGAGAAGCGCGCGCCCTATGCCCGAGTATGCGAGGAAAAGGTTCTGGTTGTAGCTGAGGGCCTCGCGCCAGAACTGCTCCGCCGTCACGTAATCGTAGCCGTACTGCGCCTCGACGGCGCGCATCAGCGCCTGCCCGTAGTCCGTCATCGAAAACAGCTCGATCGTCTCGGCCGTGGAATCCAGCACCATGATGTTTTCGCCCACGAAGTCCACGTCGGCGGGGCCGCGGAAGTAGCCCTTGCGGTTGCCCTTGCCGCCGAAGATGAACAGCAGCTTTCCGTCCTCGTTGTAGGCGAAGACGCGGTTTCTGGTGTTGTCCAGGCACATGTACACACCGAAATCGTTGGTGTCCACGGCGATGAACTCGCTCGCGCCCGTGGGCGCGCCGGTGGTGGTCACCTGGTTCATCCAAAGGTCGCCGCTGGGATAGGGATCGTCGCCGTCCACGCGCAGTATGTTCTGCCCCTTGGCATTCAAGCGCATGACGCTCTCCGCCGCGGAGGAGGACTGCACCGTAGCGAACTTGAACCCGTCGGGGTCCAGGCAGATGTTCGTAAAGTCGGTGGGCAGCCACAGCGACTGCTTGGAGCGCTGGCTGCTGGTCGCGATCTTTCGCCAGACGAGGTCGACGATGGAGAACTTGACCTCGTTCACGCCGTAGAAGCCAACGAACTGACCTTCTGTGTCCAGTTCGACGATGCCCTCGTACATGCCCTTCGCGACGACGAACATGCGCCCCGCCTCGTCCACGACCAGCTGGGTCGGGCGGTATTTTACGCCCGCGTCCACGCCGGTGATGTTCGGGTTGTCCAGCACGCGCAAAAGCGCGTTGTCCGCGCCGAAATGCAGTATGCGGCTGCGGTTGGGTTCGCAGATGTAGTATTCGCCGGCATCGGTCACGAAGATGCCCACGTTGCTGTCGAAGCTCGCTTTGTAGCCGTCAAGACCGATGTAGCTGTCCAGCACGTCCAGAAGCTCGAATTTGTCGCTGAAGATGATGAGGCGGTTGGTGCAGGTGACGTAGATTTTGCCGTTCCTTACGCACGCGGCCTGCATGGCCTTGAGGTCCTTGAGAACGTTGCCGCTCGCGCCGGTCTGCCCCGCAAAATCGCTGGCCATGTACGTGCGCTCGTGCAGGTAGGCGGGCGGGGAAGGCACCTGCTTTCCGTTGGAATCGTAGATATAATTGCTCGAGCCCTCTGCCAGGCAGCCGGACAGGAAGCTGAGCACGAGCGCCGCCAAAAGCGCGAAGCAACAGATTTTTTTCATGCCCGCTCCCTCCTATTCCTTGATGCCCGAGGTCGCCATGGTCTCCATGACGTTGGACTGTGAAATGATAAAGGCGATCAGAGGCACCGCGAACATGAACAGCGCACTTGCCGCCACGACGCCGGTCCTCGCAACGCCCGAGCCCGAGAGGTTTGCCAGCATCGCCGCCAGCGGCTTTCGGCTCTCGGTGTAGATGTAGCTGCTCGCGCTGTTGCCCCAAAGGCCCTGGAAGCACACGATGAACAGCGTGACCCATGCGGGCTTTACGGCGGGCATGATGATCTTCCAGAGCATGCCGAAGTAGCTGCTGCCGTCGATGGAGGCGGCGTCGATGAGGGCGGTGGGCACCTGCTCCATGAAGTTTTTCATCAGGAACAGGCCCAGCGACATGCTGAACGCCGGAAAGATCACGGCCCAGTAGGTATCGATCAGGTGAAGCCGCGACATGATCATGTACGTGGGCACCGCCGTGACCGAGGAGGTGAACATAAGGGAGTACACGATGATCTTGCTGATCGTTTCGCTGCCCGGAAATTTGAACTTGGCAAGCGGGAACGCCGCCATGCTGGCCAGCACGATGTGCCCGACGCAGCCCAGCGTCACGATGAAAAGCGTGTTGAACAGGTACCTCAAAAACGGCACCAGCGACTCCGCCAAAATCGAGAACAGCTCCGAAAAGTTCGTGGTCGTTGGCTGTATGACGAACAGGCGCGGCGGATAGATGAACAGTTCGTTGATGGGCTTTAGGGAATTGCTCACCATGAACACGACGGGAAACAGCGAAATCAGCGCAAACACCGTAAGGCAGACGAGCAAGGTGATGCTGCCGCTTAGCGACCTGTTGGTGTGCTTGCCCACCAAAAAGTGGCCGAAGGCGGTGTGCGCGAATCTGAGCGAGCGCTGTCTTTCTTTTTTGACCCTCGCCATATCAGGTACCCACCTTTCTGATCCACTTCTGAATGACGATGTTGAGCCACAGCATCAGGAAGAACAAAAGCACCGCGATCGAGCAGGCGTAGCCCATCTCGAGGCGTATGATGCCGTAGTCGTTCAAGTGGTTGATGATCGTGTGCGCGGCGTAGTTCGTGGAGGGGAAGCCGCACAGCGCCACCGTCACGTCCGCCACCGACAGCGAGCCGGTGATCGACATGACCGCGCCGAACATCAATTGCGGCTTCATGTTGGGCAGGGTGATGTACCAGAGCTCCTGCCAGCGGTTGCGTATGCCGTCGATCTCGCCCGCCTCGTACTGCGCCCTGTCCACGCCCTGAAGGCCGGCGATGAAGCTGAGAAAGCCGACGCCAAGGCTCATCCACAGCGACACCAGTATGACCACGGCCATCATGTAGTCTGCGTTTTTCAGCCACAGGACCGGCTCGCTGATAAAGCCCCAGTTCATCAGGTGGCTGTTTACGAAGCCGTAGGGATCGCCCGAAAACAGCTGGGTGAACACCACGTAGGCGTTGCCCGAGATCGAAGGTGCGTAGAAGACGACGGTCAGGATCGTCCTTAAGACCCTCGGCAGCTCGTTGATCAGCCACGCCATCAGGAAGGAGAAAACGTAGCCGAAGGGGCCGATGATCAAAGCCAGTATGAACGTGTTTTTGATCGACGTCAGAAAGATCGAGTCGTCGAGCAAAAGCGTTTTGTAGTTTTCAAACCAAACCAGCTTCGGGCTCTCCAGTACGTTGTACTCCATCAGGCTGTAGTAGATGGCGATGAGCACCGGCAGTATGGTGAACACAAGAAAGAAAGTCAAGAACGGAGCGATCATATAATACAGCTGCCTGTTTTTCCTGATTTCGTACTTGGTGTACTGCCATTTGCTCATGTTCGGCATCGTCTTTGTTTTTTCCGCCATGCGCGATGCTCCTTTCTCACTCCGTGGGCAGGCCGAACTCCCTGCGCTTCTTTTCGATTTCTTTATTTATGAGCTCATTGGCTTCAAACAGCGTGTCCGCCGCGTTTTCATATTCGCTTATGACCGAAATGAACGCGTTGTAGATATAGCGGCCCGTGATGTAGCCGCCGGGCACCTGCGGTATGCCGTGCAGATCGTCCAGCACCTTTTCGATGGTGGGCGTCATGCTGTCCGGCCAGACGGCGCTGTGGTAACTGGTCAGGTTCGCCACGAGGTACCTTCCGCTCGTGCCGAGCACCGCTTCCATTTCCCTGGCGTAGGCGGTCTGGGTCGTGTCGCTCGTCCACCATTTGAGGAATTCCCAGCTCTCGCTGACCGTATCGTTCTTTAAGGCCATGTTTTTGATGATCATGCACTCGCTGGTCACGCAGGGCGCGTCGTGGCGCACGCTCCCGTCTTCCTGCCTCGTTCCGGGCACGCGGGCGATGGACCAAAGGCCCCTGATTTCCGGCGCGGACACGGCCAGCGTGTTGTAATAGCTAAGGTCCACGACGCCGATGGGCACCTCGCCTATGCGGAAGCGGGTCGTAAAGTCGATGTCCTGCAGGAAGTTGTGCTGCGTGTAAAAGCGCGTCCACTTCTTAAAGGAGGCGTTGGCCTGAGAGCTGTCCAGCTGCGTGCGCGTGCCGCTGGGCGTATAGATCTCTCCGCCGGACTGGTACAAAATCGACAGAAACACCGTATTGATCGCCCGGCTGTTGCCCATGGAGATCGCCGCGCCCAGCGTGGATACGGGGTTCGTGTCGAGGTATATCTCCATGTTGTTTTTCTTGAGCACGGGGATCATGGCGATCAGGTCGTCCCAGGTCTCGGGCGTTTCCAGCCCAAGCTGCTCCAGTATGTCGGTGCGCACGAACATGGCCGGATAGCTCATCTGATCCGGCAGGCCGTACACGCCGCCCTCGTATTCGGCGCACAGTACGGCGGCGGGCAGGAAGCGGGCGGCCACTTCCTCGTAATCCTCGAACTGCGTAAGGTCCAGCGCAGCGTCGCGGAAGGCGAAGTTGACCGGCGCGGAATTGGCGATCTGTATCGTCGCGTCGGGGCCGTTTCCGGTGGCGGTCGCGGTCAGGACCACGTCGGCGCTGATGAGCTTGAGGTTGACCTTGATGTTGGTCTCCGGTTCGAAGCTTTCGTTGATCAGGCGCCTTATGACGTCGAACTGGTCGCGGCCGGTGGAGAGCCAGACCTCTATCTGCTTTCCGCTCTCGTTCGTGCCGGAAACGCTGACGTTGTAATCGTTGGTAAAGGATCCCACGAAGGCCCTGATGGAGTGCCACGCGCCGCCGAAAAAGTTCGCGTCCGCGTCCACGTCCGGCTCCTTCGTGCCGTAAAAGACGAAATAATCGATTTTCAGCGGCTGGTCGGTGAGGTCCAGCACGCTTTTGCCCATCGAGGTGATGCTCTCCTTGAAGGCGCCGAGCTGCTCGACGACCTCGTTTTCGTCGCCGACCATGCGGTCGATCAGGGAGACCATGCGCGTCATGCCCGCCGTGCGCTCGCTGTTCGAGCCGGTGAGGCGGGTCAGGCGCTCCAGAAGATCGTTGATCCTGTTTTTAAAGGCCCCGAGGCGCTCGGGCAGGTCGCCGATGCGGGTAAAGAGCTTGTAGTCGCGGTAGGTGTCCGGGCTCGAGCCGGTGATGGCCACGATCTCGCGGTAGAGGGCGTTGAGATCTTTCGTAAGCTCGTTCAGATCCTTTATGATGTCGCCCATCACGCCCAGCGACACCTCAAGCTCGATGCGGTTTTTGCCCGCGTTTAAATAGATCCAGTACTCGCGCACAAGCTTGCCCTCAATGGCGTATTCGCCCAGCGCGCCGTACTGCCAGTCGTTGCTGTCGTAAAATCTCAGATCCATGGCCTCGCGGAAGGGCACCTGTCCGTTTACGGTGAGCTTCCGGGTGGCGTAGAGGCCCTTGAGTTCGTTCTGCTTGAACCTCAAGCCTATTCTGTACAGTCCCGCCTCGGGCGCTTCGACGTCCCAGGCGAGCCATTCGCCCGTCTCGTTCCAGGCGGAGCCGCCGATCATGTTCAGTACGATGTTGCTGTAATGGTAGGGTTCGGTGAGCGGCGAAGTTCTGTCGTTGAGCGGATAAAAGCTCGGGCCGCTCTTGAGCGCCGCGTCCTCCGCCTGCAGTTTTATGCTTTCGCCGCCGTAATAATTTGCGCCCCGGTCCAGCTTTTCCGAAATATATTCGTCGTAATCCGGGATCTCGGGCGGCGGGCAGAGCGTGATCGAGCCGATGATCATGTCTTCCCTGCGCGAGAGGATGCGCAGCGTGTTTTTGCCTCTCTTCAGCGTGACCGTGAGCGGGTCCAGATCGTAGCCGCTGCTGTCGGTAAGATAGACCTCCCGCCATTCCGGTTTTTCCACCTGCGGCGGGAAGGGCTGGTTGCCCTCGACGCTCTTGTAGCTGTCGTCCCGGTTGTTCCACATGCGGGAAAACACCAGCTGGCCGAACTCGGCTTTCTGAAGGTACCCGTTTACGTACAGCGACCTTTGTATGTCCGCGCCGGTGCCCTTGTCTCCGGGGCAGTAGCGGATCCTGACCGCGTAAGCCGCCCTTTCGGGCACGTCGATTTCGTACTCCGCCCAGCCGGCCGAGGTCGTGTACAGGCCGCCCTCTTCGGTGACGTACGCGCCGTCCATTTCGAGGGCGCTGTAGTCCTGCGGAGAAATGACGATCTCCCCGGACGCGTCCCTTGCGGGGATTGGGTCCAGTACGGTGATGCGGCCCGTGTCCGCCCCGGCGAAAAAGCTCAGGGCGAGCAGGAGGATAACGGCCAAACAAACGCGCCTTTTCATGTGTGTACCTCTGTGTGTTTACAGGAAATTGGTTTGCAGCCCGTTTCCCGGGCGCCGCTTAAAAAAATGTCTCCGGACACAGAGCGCCCGGAGACACGCGAACTCATGGCTTATTTCATGCCGGCGGCAACGAGGTTGGCTTCGATCTGGGGAGCGACGGCTTCCAGTACGGCGCGCATGGACAGGTTGTCATACACGGCATAGCGGATGGCGCCGCCGAACCATTCGATCCTCTCGTCACCGTTGTAGGTGCAGTTGAGCAGATCGGCATTGCCCAGGGTGGAGGAGTTGTTGTAGATGGTGCGCTGCTTGAGGAAGTTGTACAGCGTGGCGTCTTCGATGGTGTTGTAGGCGCCCAGGTCGATCTCGCCGGACTCATCTTCGCCCTTGGCCATCTCGGCCAGACGGGCCTGGCTCTCTTCGCTGACGAACAGGTCGTAGGTCAGGTTGACGAGCGCTTCGACCAGGTAATCCTTGTCGATGCCCGGGAAGTCGTTCTCGACGCCGGAGAGGATGTTGCCCATGCAGCCGTAGTCATAGAACGCGGCCTTATAGGTATCGCTCAGGGTGGTGTAGTCGCCCTCGGTGCCCAGGGTCACGTTGCTGCCCCACGGATAGGGTACGAAGCCCCAGTTGATGCCGTTGTTGTTCAGACCGCCGTACTGCCAGCCGGCGCGGTGGGTCATGGCGACCTCGACGCCCTTGTCGAAGGTGGCGGCGGGAGTGCCCCAGTTGTCATAGGAGCCGCTCTCGGTCTGGTTGGGCATGCGGCATACGCCGGCGTTCCACAGCTTCTGGAGGAACTCCATGGTCTCGATGTAGGGCTCGCTGGTCATGGTGAGCTCGAGGTCGTTGCTCACGGCCGCGGTGCCGTTGGCTGCGGAAGCGAAGATGTTCCAGTAGTTGGGATCGATGAAGAACGCGTAGGTGCCTTCGGGCAGCTTGCTCTGGAGCTCTACCATGTAATCATAGAAATCGTCGTAGCTCCACTTGGCCTGCATGAACATCTCGGTGGGGGTGTACTCCATGCCGGCGGCGTCGATCATGTCTCTGTTGTAGACGAGACCCTCGGTGCCCTGATAGCCGGTGACGAAGCCGTATACGCCGTCGCCGACCGCAGCGGTCTTCTTGAACAGCTCGGGCATCTCGATGGTCTCGAGGGCCTTGGAGATGTCTACCAGGCCGTCATTGGCGGTCATGGCGATCAGCCACATGGCGGAGAAGTTGTTGGTGATGTGCCAGCAGGGAGAGCCGGAGGCGATGGACTGCAGCCACTCCTTGGTGAAGTCGTCGTACTCTACGGTCGGGGTGTAGAACTCGAACTCGCAGTTGTACTTTTCCTTGGCGGCCTCGTAGACCGGCAGCCACTTGTCGATGTCGACCTGATCGGTGTCCTCGCTATAGGGGTTGGGGCTGTCCCACAGGCGGACCTTGACGGTCATGCCCTGCAGGTCATACTTTTTCTCGGCGCCCTCGCCAAAGGCGACGACCAGAGAAGCGAGCATTGCGATCGTGAGTACCAGGCAGATCAGTTTTCTCATGCTTTTCCATCCTTTCTAAATTGTTCTAAATTTTCAGAGCCTGCGCTCTGAGGTTCGGATCCGGGTGCCGTTTCTTATCGTATGTTTAACACTGCGCACGACTTTATAAAACAGCATTAACATTATAGCAGAACTGCGCATGGATTGCAAGGGTTTTATGCAAATTTGTGAATTTTATTTATTCATTTCGACAAACCGGCAAATTTTTCGGTTCCGGGGCAGGGATTTTGCGCGTACACGCATCGCCGACGGTTATATCCCCGTAGCGGCGGCGTCTGCGCCGCCATGGGTATGGCGTATTTGGAATGGAGCGGCGTAAAGGGCAGTTTTTTCTGCGTATACGCCTCGCCCATTGCGGCAGATTGCCGCCGCTACAGGGTTATCGGGATTTCTTTCGTTTTTTTTTACTTGTGCAAAAACAAAACGGCAAACGCACAAAAAAGCCCGCACCTGCCGTTTGGCCTGTGCGGGACGCGCTTTTACATTTCCAGTCCCGGATACACCCGGATCATCTCTCCCCTGCGGAAGCCGCACTTTTTGGCCAGCGGCAGGCAGCCTGGCGAAGAGAGCCAGACGTCGAAGGTCATGTCTCTTAACCCGATGGACGCGAAATACTTGCGGGCGTCTTCGATCAGATAGCTGCCGACGCCCTTCCTTCGCCAGGCGCGCGCCACCTGTATGATGCCGATCACGCCCGTGTAGCCCTGGCTCCAGACCATCACTTCCCCGCACAGCTCGCTGGGAGAGACCATCAGTATGCGCACGAAATCGCGCTTTTGGCTGAGCTTCCTCAGCCACGCCATGTCGCAGTCCTCGCCGAAGCACTCGTTGTAGCGCTTCAGGCACTTTTTGCGCTCCTCTTCGTTTTCCAGAAAATCGCGCACGATGGTGCAGTGCACGGGAACGGGCAGGCTGATTCGCTCGTCCGTGACGCGGCGGGTCATGCGGTTTATGCCGTCGCTGCCCGTAAAGCCCAGCGCGCGGATGACCTCCAGGCCCTTTTGGTCGCCGGCGTCCATGTCCGCGTAGATGCGGCAGGGCTCGCTCTCCTTCATGGCGATCAGCCTGGCGCGCGTGACTGCCGCGCCGAAGAGCAGATCGCGGCACTCGTCGTCGCACTTTACTTTTATGATGTACTGCGTGGGCGCGTCCGGAAAGATGCGCTCCAGCTGCTTTCGGGCGACCGAGCAATAACCTATTTTGACGTCGTGCTCGTCCAGCGCGACGTATTTGTTTTCGCCGCTTCGCCTGATCTTCACTTTGCCGCCCTCCTGCCTTCGTGTTTTTTTCTGCGGCCTGTCCGCAGCGCTATTATACCACGCTCAAACGCGCCTGTCCAGCGTGAACACGGTTTCGCTGCTGCCCAGGCTCCGGCGCAGCTCGATCCGGTCGTCGTCCAGCGCGCGCACCATGCACTCGCCTTCTGTTAAGATCTGTGAAGCGTTGCGCTTTCGGACGATCTGGCCGATCTGCTCCCGAAGCGCCCTGTCCTCCCTGCCCCAGGGGTAGGTGCGGCGGCAGAAGGGATCGCCCATGCCGGTCAGCCCCGCGTCGTCGCCGTAATACAGGCAGGGCATGCCGGGCAGATGGCACAGGAACTCGAACGCCTTTACGAACCTTTGTTTGCCCAGTCGGTATTCCTCCGGGCCGAGCGGCTCGAAACGGCGCTTCTCCCTGGGCGGCTCGAGGTTTTCCTTTCCGGCCAGCACGTCGATGATCCTGGGCTTGTCGTGGCTGCCCAGAAGGTTCATCATCGCGTAAAGCATCGGGCGCGGGAGCGTGGAGATCTGGTGGTTTACGAGCTGCTCCAGTTCGCCGGCTTTGCTTTTTCCAAGCAGGAAGGCAATCAGCGCGCCTCTTAAAGGATAGTTCATCGCGCTGTCCAGCGTGTCGCCCAGCGCGTAGGAGCGCGGGCGGCCGTAGGAGATCTTGTTGCTGATGTCCTCCCAGACCTCGCCGATCACGCAGGCCTCGCCGTTTTCCGCCTTGACGCGGCTCCTGAGCGCGCGGATGAACTCCATGGGCAGTTCGTCCGCCACGTCCAGCCGCCAGCCCGAGGCGCCCTTTTTCAGGTAATGGGCGACGACGCTGTCCTTGCCGGAGATGATGAAATTAAAAAACGAGGGGTCCATTTCGTTGATGTTGGGCAGCGTGTCGATGCCCCACCAGCAGTCGTAGTCGTCCCTGCCGGATTTGAAACGGTACCACGAATAATACGGGCTGTCCTTATAGTGGCTGTAGGCGCCCCTGGAACGGTAGGTTTTGAATTTGTTGAAATAGCGGCTGTCCGCGCCGGTGTGGGAAAACACGCCGTCCAGCACAATGTGGACGCCCCTTTCGGCCGCTTCGTGCGTCAGGCGCGTAAAATCGCTTTCGGTTCCGAAGGAGGGGTCGATCTTCCGGTAGTCGCCCGTGTCGTACTTGTGGTTCGAGCGCGCCTGAAAGATGGGGTTCAGGTAGAGCGCGCCGACGCCCAGTTCGCTCAAATAATCCAGCTTTTCGGTCAAGCCCTCGAGGTTTCCGCCGAAAAAGTCCACGGCCTCCCGGTCGTCTCCGTTTTGGCACAGCACGGGCGGCTCGCTCCAGTTTTCGTGCAGGAAGGCGCCCCGACCCGCCGGCGGGCGCACGCCCGAGGAACCGACGGCGAAACGGTCGACCATGATCTGCATCATCACGCTCGAGTGCATCCAGCCGGGCACGGTGAAGGCGGGGTCGTAGACGGTGATCTGGAAGGAGGGCGGCTCGTGGTCGTAGGTTTGGCTCCTTCCGCCCTCTGGCTTGCCCACGTAGGTCCTTTCGCCCGAGGCGGTCTCCAGTACGAAGTAATACCAGACCAGCCCCGCGTCGTTGCCCGCGTAGATCTGCGCCTCGTACACGTCGCGGGATACGGGCTTCATGCTCACCCACTCCTCGCCGCCGCCCCGCCACAGGCGCACCCACGCCTTTTCGGGCGCGTCCGGAGAAGTGACCCGCAAGCAAACAACGCTCCCTGCGGGGCGGGCGCCCCGCGGGAAGCGGTCGATGACGGAGTAGGGATCGTGGCTGGCCCGTATCACAGCCGGACCTCTTTCAAATGCCAGATCTTTTCGTTGTATTCTTTTATCGTGCGGTCGGAAGCGAAGATCCAGCTTCTGGCCACGTTGGTGATGGCCTTTTTGACCCATTCGTCGCGGTCGCGGTAGTCCTTTTCAATCTGCATGCGCGCCTTGACGTAGCCGCTCAAATCGCTTAAGACGAAGTAGCTGTCCGCCATGCCGCCGTTGTCGCCGAAGAGCAGCGAATGGTACAGGTCGCGGAACAGCCCCGGCTGCTCGGGACAGAGCGTGCCGTCGATCAGTTGCGTCATGACCCTGCGCACCTCGGCGTTGGTCTCGAAGATCGCGCTGGCCCGGGAGGGCTGGCGGTAGGCGGCCTCCACCTGCTCGGCGGTCATGCCGAAGATGTAGATGTTGTCTTTGCCGACGGCCTGCAGAATCTCGACGTTTGCGCCGTCCAGCGTTCCCAGCGTCACGGCGCCGTTCATCATGAACTTCATGTTGCCGGTGCCGCTTGCCTCCTTGCCGGCGGTGGAGAGCTGCTCGCTCAGGTCCGCGGCGGGCATGAGGTCCTCCGCGAGGGATACGCAGTAGTTTTCGACGAAGACCACCTTCATGACCCTGCTGGCGACGGGGTCGTTGTTTACGAGCTTTGCGATCTCGTTGATCAGGCGGATGATGAGCTTGGCCCTGTAGTAGCCGGGCGCGGCCTTCGCGCCGAAAATGTAGATGCGCGGCTGTACGTCGAGGCCCGGGTTGTCCTTGATGCGGTTGTAGAGCATCAATATGCCCAGGGCATTCAGAAGCTGGCGCTTGTACTCGTGAAGGCGCTTGGCCTGTATGTCGAACATGTCGTCCTCGCGCAGGGACACGCCCTGCCAGGAGGTCAGGCGGCGGGAAAGGCGCGCCTTGTTGAGCTTTTTGGCCTCGAAGAACTTCTCTCGGAAGGCCGCGTCCTCCTTGAAGGGCTCGAGGTCCTTCAGCAGCTCGTAGTCCTTGCGCCACTTGTCGCCGATCGCCTCGTCGATCAGGCTGCTCAGGCGGAAGTTCGCCATCATCAGCCAGCGGCGATGGGTGATTCCGTTGGTGATGGAGGTGAATTTATCGGGGTCGACCAGATAGAAGTCGTGGAATACGTCTTTTTTGAGGATGTCGGTGTGGATCTTGCTCACGCCGTTTACGCTGTGGCCCATCCAGATACAGAGGTTCGCCATGTTCACGGTGCCGTAGCCGATGACGGCCATGCGGCCGATGCGCTCCCACTGGCCGGGGAACACGTCCCACAGGGCGGCGCACTCGCGGCGGTTGATCTCCTGAAGGATCATGTAGATGCGGGGAAGGAGCCGGGCGACCATGTCCTCCGGCCACTTTTCGAGGGCCTCGGCCATGACGGTGTGGTTGGTGTAGCCGAAGGTGTTTTTGGTGATTGTCTCGGCCTCGTCCCAGCCGAGCCCGTATTCGTCCATCAGTATGCGCATCAGCTCCGGGATCGCCATGCCGGGATGGGTGTCGTTGACGTGCAGGGCCACCTTGTCGGCAAAGATCGAAAAGTCCTTGCCGTAGACCTTTACGAAGTCCTTTACGGCGTACTGCACCGAGGCGCTGGACAAGAAGTACTGCTGCTTTAAGCGCAATTCCTTGCCCTCGTAGTGGTTGTCCTCGGGATAGAGCACCTTGGAGATGACCTCGGCCAGCTCCTTTTCCTCGATGGCGCGGGTATATTCGCCGCGGTTGAAGGACTGCATGTCCAGCTTCTTGGTGGCCCTGGCCGACCAGCACCTGAGCATGTTGACCATGTTGCTGTCGTAGCCCAACGTGGGCACGTCGTAGGGCACGGCCTGCACGGTGGAATAGTTCACGTGGCGGTAGCTCGTCTTGCCGTTTTCGTGGATCTCCTCGACGCGGCCGCCGAAATGCACTTCCTGGCTTTCGTCCATGCGGCAGACTTCCCACATGGAGCCGTTTTCCAGCCAGTTGTCCGGCAGTTCGACCTGATAGCCGTCCACGATCTTCTGGCGGAACAGGCCGTACTCGTAGCGGATGGTGCAGCCCATCGCGGGCAGGTGAAGGGAGGACAAGCTGTCCAGGAAGCAGGCGGCCAGGCGCCCGAGGCCGCCGTTGCCGAGGCCCGGCTCCGGCTCTTCCTCGAAGATGCTCGAGGGGTCGAGGCCCAGTTCCCTGAGCGCCACGATGTAATTGTGTTCGTTGACCAGCGCCACCATGTTGTTGTGCAGCGCACGGCCCACCAGGAATTCGGCGGAGAGGTAATACAGCTTTTTGCACCTTTGGCGCTTTCTTTCGCCGCGGTAGGCGGTGCGGCGCTTCATGACCTCGTCGCGCACGGTCTGCGCCAGCGCATCGTAAATCTGGTTTTTCGTGGCGTCGGTGATGTCGCAGCCGTAATTGCGCTCCAGCTTTTGAAGGATCGAATCTTTGATTTCTTGAACGGTCAGCCTGTCCAGTGCCATAATGTTCTCCTTTATATATATCGACGAACGGGATTGCAAAACAAGAGCTTTAGTATTATAACACGCCGTTTTGAAGAAGGCAAGCAAACAAAGCGTTCAAAGTCAAAATCAAACAAGAAAACAACAAATATTTAGCTTTTTGCGGCCCGCGCGAGCGTTTTCGGGCCGTGCGGAGCCAAGGGTTTTCGGCTTTTGCGGGCGCGCGGAACGCGCCGGACTCAAATTTTACACAATGCAAGCGCGCGCGTAAAGCATACCGCGCTTTTGTTTTTACATTGATCGTTTACCATATCCGTATCGAAACGGAATGCACAGAAGGAGGCGGGCGCATGGAGCTGTATCTGATACGCCACGGGGAAAGCGAGTCCAACCAAAACGGCACGCATTCGGGCTGGTCGCCAGTGAACCTGACCGAAAAGGGCCGCCTTCAGGCCGAAGGCGCGGCAAAGCTGCTCAGCGGCATAAGCTTCGACCGCGTCTTCGCAAGCGACGTATTGCGCGCCCAGCAGACCGCGCGCATCGTCTTTCCTGGCGCGAACTTTACATATATTCCCCTGCTTCGCGAAATGAACAACACGACGATGCGCGGAAAAAGCGCCGAAGACATGCTCGCCCTCTCGGGCGAAAAATACCTCGAATGCCGAAAAAACTTCGACTACGCGCCCCTGGGCATGGACTGCGAAAGCGGGGCGCATCTGCTTGCGCGCGCGGGCGAGCTTTTGCGCTTTTTCGAAAACAGCGGCTTTGAGCGCATAGCCGCCGTGGGACACGCGGGCATCATCCGCGCGTGCGCGGCTTACGTGCTGGGCCTTAAGACCCACAACCCGCCCATGCAGTGCTGTAACGCCTCCGTGAGCGTTCTCCTGTTCAAGGACGGTTTCTGGCGCGTAAAGGCCTGGAATCTCAATTTTAACACTGATTTATACTAAAAAAGATCATAAAACGCGGTTTTGTGCCGATAAACTTAACGACTCAAGGCTATAATTTTATTTGTTTCCGTTCAACCGCGCTCGTGCGCTATTCCGTCTGCTTATAAGGAGTTATTATGAGTGAGATTCTATCCGGCGCCGCTACCGTATCCTACGACACCACTCCCGTAGCGCCTCTTGGCATCATCGCCATGCCCGGCTGCGAAGAACTTGGCGAAAAGATAGACCGCTACCTCAGGACCTGGCGCAAGGAGACCATCGAAGACAACGCGGATTTCGTGACCTACACCGGTTACGGCATGGACAGCTTCCTTCTGAACGTCAAGATCCCCCGCTTCGGCACGGGCGAAGGCAAGGGTCTGGTCGCCCAGAGCGCGCGCGGCTACGACGTCTACATCATAACCGACGTGACTGCCCGTCAGGTGACCTACAAAATGTACGGTCAGATCGTGCCCTACTCTCCCGACGATCACTACGCCGATCTCAAGCGCATCATCGCGGCCATCGGCGGCAAGGCCTACCGCATCAGCGTCATCATGCCTTTCCTCTACGAAAGCCGCCAGCACAGAAAGGTCAGCCGCGAGAGCATGGACTGCGCGCTGATGCTGCAGGAGCTCAGCCACATGGGCGTAAGCAACATCATCACCTTCGACGCGCACGACCCCAGAGTGCAGAACGCGATCCCGCTGACCGGCTTCGAAAACGTGATGCCCACCTATCAGGTGCTCAAAGCCCTCTTAAGAAAGCACCGCGACATGAAGCTGGACAAGGAGCACATGATGATCATCTCCCCCGACGAGGGCGCGATGGACAGGAACATCTACTACTCCACCGTGCTTGGGCTGGACCTTGGCATGTTCTACAAGCGGCGCGACTACTCCAAGGTCGTTGACGGCCGCAACCAGATCATCGCGCACGAATACCTGGGCGATTCGGTCAAGGGCAAGGACGTGCTGGTCGTTGACGACATCATTTCCTCCGGCGAAAGCATGCTGGACCTGCTCAAGGACCTGCGCCGCAGGAAGGCCAACCGCGTGTTCATGGCCGCGACGTTCTGCTTCTTCACAAACGGCATCAAGGCCTTCGAGGAAGCCTACAAAAAAGGGTATCTGGGCGGCGTCATCGGCACGAACCTGAACTACAAGCCCGACGAGATCCGCAACGCCCCCTGGTTCATCGAGGCGGACATGAGCAAGTACATGAGCTTCATCATCGCGACCCTGAACCACGACCACTCGCTGGACAAGCTGATGAACCCGCTGGCCAGGATCAACAACCTCCTTAGCAAATACCGCGCAAACAGCGCCTGTGAAATATAATAGCCAAACGCGCATTCACGGAAAACGGCACTCTTCGCCGTTTTCCGTTTTTTTCGCAAAACAGTGCGCGGCGATGGACACGGGCGCTCGTTTCGTGCTATAATGGGGCATCAAAGCAAAGCGAGGCGAAAACGGTATGAAGCAGGCGATCTCCGCTTTCCTCATTCAGATCCTGCTGACGATGTTTGCGCAGTCGTCCGCGCCGGCGGATTACGACGCCGTTTTGGACGAGGCCTTTGAAAAGGGCAGCGCGGTGTTCGAAAGGGTCGATTTTTCCTTGCCGGACGCAGGCAGCTGCATCTTTACGCTGCCGCCGCAGGACGTCCTCACAGAATTCGGCCTTGACGTTCCGGACGAAGCGACGCTCAGGCGAAAGCTGAATACGGCCGACACGACGGTTTACAGCTACTCCCCGGACGGCACGCGCGCAATCGGCGTTATCTCACTGGGCGAAAGGTATCTCCCCTTCGCCGCCTCGCCGGGCAGGATCGCGTCGATCTTCCCTTCCGCGGAGCGCAGCGCCCCGGACGAATTCGGCCTGCTGGGGGATTACTACAAATGGTTCATGGTCGAGCAGCCGGATTACCACAGAATGAATCTGGGCGCCGACGGCGCCGTCTGGTCGCCGGGCGGGCGCTACGTCTTTATCAGCAATTACGCCAACGCCACCGCGCGTCTGGAAAACCTGTACGCCCTGCCCGCGATCGTCGACTGCCTGAGCGGGGAATTGTTCCTTCTGGATTCTCAGGTGTCGAATAATGTCTTGCAAAAAGGCGCGGTTTTCGCGCTCTCGGGCTGCTTTTCTCCCGACGAAAAATACTTCTATATCTCCTACATGGGCTCGAAATACGAAGGCAGTACCTATCGTCTTTTGCGCTACGATCTCGAAACGAAGGAATGCACGCAGGTCGGTCAGGACCTGAACTGGGCCGCGCCCCCTTCGCTCTTTCTCACCTGCAAGGGCGAACTGCTCTGTCTTGAAAGCAGCTACAGAAGCGTCGAAGGGCCCCGCCTCGTTTTTTCCCCGACGGACGGCTCGGCGGTAAGCTGTATCGACGTACCCGACAGCAACGTATGGCATTCGAAGTTCCTGCGCTATTGCGCGAAGACGGGCATGGCGATAATCGAAGGCGAAAGCGGCCTTCAGAGAAATATCGTAAACGCCCGGGCTTTTAAGCTCATCGACACGGAAAACGTAACGGACGAAATGCAGGACACCGTGTATTACGCGATCTCAAGCCCCAAGACGATCGAGCCCATCGACAGCGCGCGGCGGGATGAGATCCTCAGCGACCTTCCGGCCAACCTCTCCTATATGACGGGCATGGGGAGCGTGATCCACGCAGAGTTTTCGCCCGGCGGACGCTACGCCGCGATCCTCGCGGGCATCAACAACGAAGAGGAGCTCATAAACGGCACGGCCTACGAGCGGGATTTCATAGGCGCTCTGTTCCTGATGCGCTTGAGCGACGGCGCGGTCTTACGGGCGGAGGGGATCGATTTCGGCGCCTGGAGAGAATTTTACTTCAGCATTGCCATCGAAGGCATGTATCCCGTGTTCAGCTGGAGCGAGGCGGGCCTTCTGCTGTACACGGACGGCGTAAGCCTTTGGAAATTCAAGTAAATATGAAAACGCTTCAAAACGGAACGGAGATGATACGCATGTATAGACCCACGCCGAAGCAGCTCAGATTCCTGGACTGGGAAACAGGCATGTTCTTTCATTTCGGCATCCGCTCCTTCTATCCCGGGCACAGGGACTGGGACGGCAAGGAGATGGACCCTTCGGCTTTCGACCCGAAGGAGCTGGACGTACACGACTGGCTGGCTAACGCAAAGCGCATCGGCGCGAAGTACGCGATCCTGACGACCAAGCACCACGACGGCTTTGCGCTGTGGCCCAGCAAGTATACCACCTACAGCGTGGCGGCCTCCCCCTGGAAGGGCGGAAAGGGCGACGTCGTAAAGGAGTTCGTCTGTGCCTGCCGCGAGGAAGGCATCGCCGTTGGGCTTTACTACTCCCCCGCGCAGTGGGGCTCACATTCGGTCGAATTCAAAAGCGGCAAGGAATACGACGATTACTTTATCGGGCAGATCAGCGAGCTTCTGACCGGCTACGGAAAGATCGACTACCTCTGGTTCGACGGCTGCGGCTCGGGCGGGCACGAGTACGACCAGAAGCGCATCGTCTCCGCCATCCGCTCCCTGCAGCCGGACATCCTCATCTTCGACATGTGGGACGGCGACACGCGCTGGGTCGGCAACGAGGACGGCTACGCGCCCTACCCCAACCCCTACGCGGTGAAGCACTGGGTGCTGGGCGAGGAAAAGACGCTGTTCATCCCCGCCGAATGTGACTGCAAGCTGCGGGAAAGCTGGTTTTACGACCTGAACGAGGATACGATCAAGAGCGCGGAGGAGCTTTTGGGCATGTACGAGCTCTCCGTGGGCAGGGGCTGCAACTTCCTTTTGAACGTGGGCCCCGACGATCGCGGGCTGATCAGCGAAGCGGACAGGGCGCGCCTCAAGGAATTTGCCCAGGCGCTTGACAGGCTTTACGCAAAGCCGCTGCCCTTCGAAGCGCCCGTAAAACAGGGCGAAAACACTTTCGTGATCGCCTACGGCGACGGGACGCAAAAGGCGATAGGCCAAAATACGAACCTTCCCCCCGTGCGCCGCGTCGTGCTCAAGGAGGACCTGACGGACGGGCAGAAGATCAGGCGCTTCCGCCTCTATGCGCACGTCCCCTCGGTAAATCCCGTGTCCGCGACGAAATTCTGTATCTATACCGGCGAGACCGTGGGCCACAAGCTGATCGTGCCGCTGCCGGCCGTGCGCACGGGGATGCTGGAGATGGAAATTCTGGAAAGCGAGGGAACAGCTTCCCTTACCGGCTTTGCGGCATACTGACGCGGCGTTAAATTCTTCGGTCTTTTGTCATACGGGCGCGATTTTTGTTGAATCGCGCCCGCTGTTGTGCTATACTTTAGCCACCTAAAATCAGGAGGGGAAAGCAAATGATACAAAAGAGCGATTACGATAAAATGAAAGCCGATTACCGTTCGAATCCCGCGATGCGCGCCGCCTCCCTGGCGATGGCGAAGCACCCGCTGGAGGAGCTCATTTTCGACCAGCGCAAGGCCGACGAAGGGCAGTTCCTCTTCAATCACGAGCTCAAGACGCTGCCGGTGACCAACCAGAAGAGCTCCGGCCGCTGCTGGCTGTTCGCGGCGCTGAACCTGTTCAGGGAGATCGCGAACAAAAAGCTCAACATGGAAAAATTCGAACTGAGCCAGAACTACATCGCCTACTGGGACAAGCTGGAGAAGGCGAACTACTTCCTGGATTCCATCATCAAGACCCTCGATTTGTACAAGGACGACCGCATGGTCAACTACATCGTCACCACCGGCATACAGGACGGCGGCCAGTGGGACATGATGGCAAACCTCGTCAAAAAATACGGCCTCGTGCCCAAGAGCGCGATGCCCGAAACCTACGTTTCCTCCAACACCCGCCCGCTCAACCGCGCCGTGAACATAAAGCTGCGCCGCGCGGCCGCGATCATCCGCCGCGCCTACAGAGACGGCGCCGAGCTGGAAGAGCTGCACAAGATCGCGGACAAGGAGCTTTGCGACATCCATCACATGCTGACCGCCGCCTTCGGCGAGCCGCCGGAGACCTTCGACTTCGAGTACAAGGACAAGGACGAAAACTATCACCGCGTCGAAAACCTGACGCCCAAAAAGTTCTTTGACGAATACATCGCCTTCCCCTTCGACGAGTACGTGTCCCTGATCAACTCCCCCACCGACGACAAGCCCATGAACAAGGCCTACACGATCCGCTTCCTCGGAAACGTCGTCGAGGGCGACCCGATCTGCTACCTGAACACCGACATCGAAACCATCAAAAAGGCGGTCATGCAGACGATCGATTCGGGCGAGAGCGTCTGGTTCGGCTCCGACGTGGGCTGGTTCATGGACAGGGAAAGCGGCTGCCTGATCGACGACCTGACCGACTACGAGCCGCTCTTCGGCGGCATCGCCTTCAAGTGCTCCAAGGAGGACAAGCTGGACTACCGCATGAGCGCGATGGATCACGCGATGACCATCACCGGCTATCACGAGGTAGGCGGAAAGCCCGTGCGCTGGAAGATCCAGAACAGCTGGGGCGACGAAAAGGGCTCCAAGGGCTACTTCATGATGACCGACGCCTGGTTCGACAACTACGTATATCAGGCCGTGGTGAAAAAGAGCCTGCTCGGCGAAGAGCTGCTAAAGGCCCTGGACGAGGAAAAGCAGGTGCTCGATCCCTGGGATCCGATGGGAACGCTGGCGGACTGAGCAAATCAGGCGTCTGCACTTCAGGATAAAGGAGGAGTATTCATGACGAAACGGACGATCGCTTTGCTGCTTTGCGCGTGCCTTCTTCTGGGCGCCGGCGCCTTCGCCGAAGACGTCGCGGGCGTGTACCGGCCGGACAAAAGCACTTTCGAACAGAGCTACTCCGAATACTACGGAGACGTTCTGCCCGAGCTGATGGGGCCTGCGCTCGGCATGACGGAATTTACGTACATGCGTTTCGAAGAAGACGGCACCGTACTCAACGGCTACGAAGTACCCGACCTGAACCTGCTGCTGAACAGGATGATGCCCATCCCCGAGGGCGCGGACGCGAACGCCTCGATCAGCTGGAGCGAAAGCGCGGGAAAGCTGCGCCTTGAAATAAGCCTCTACGGGGAGAGCGAATTCATAGACCTCGACTGCTCTGTCAGCGCAAACAGCCTGACCGTGACCGCAGAGGGCGTCGATTTCCGCTTCACCCGCGTATCCGGCCTGTACGGCCTTGCCGGCCGCTGGCAATTGGATGCGGAATCGCTTCTTCAGGCGCCCATGCTCATCGATCTGGACGACGCGGAGAAGGATCTGCTTAAGCTTCTCAATCTCTGCGTCGACCTCAATTCGAACGGCACGATCGGCATAAGCGTGTCGGTCGTGTACGGCACCTACGACAGAGGCAGGATCTTCCTTGCGGAGGAATATCTGAACCTGATGCGTCAGATGAACGACGTGCCCTTCACGGTCGACTGCACGTATGAACTGAACGGGAATACGCTGACGATCACATTCGTCATGAACGTGAACGGAGCGATCACGACGGGAAAATCGGTCTGGATACGCGAAGGGGCAGGCGAAAGAGAACGCGAGACCCCGAAAAAGGGCGGATCGCTGGCTTGACAAACAAACCGCCTGCGCGCTTACGAACCGGCGCAGGCGGTTTTTTTCGGAGGAAACAATCAAATGGATCGGGCTTTGCTGCTGGCTTTGATGGTGGTGTTGTTTTCGTTTCAGTCGCTGTTTACGCGGCTGTACTCGAAGAGCTACGCGGGCGCGGACAAAAGCGCAGCCACGCCCGTGTTTTCGGTGTGCTACGGGCTGTTCATCGCGCTGTGCTCGTGGGTCGCGGGAGGCTTCGGCTTTCACGCCTCGTGGCAGACGTGGCTGTTCGGCCTTCTGAACGCGCTGATACTGCTTTTGTACAACACCTCGATGATCAGGAGCGGGAACTTGGGCTCCTACGCGTTTTTGATGCTTTCGAGCCTCTTCGGCGGGATCGTGATCCCTTTGATCGCCGGGACGGCGTTTCTCGGCGAACGCATGAGCCTTCTCAAATGGACGGCGGCCGCGCTGATGCTCGCGGCGGTGCTTTTGATGAACAGCAAGGGGCTGACGCTCAAAAACGCCGCGCGCGGCTATTTCTTCTGGTGCGCGCTTTTGTTTCTGGCAAACGGCCTGTACGGCACCGTGATGAATTTTCAGGTCAGGAACCTAAACGGGCAGGAGGGCAGCGAAATGCGCGTGATCCTGTTCGCGTTCTCGGCGCTGCTTGCGTTTCTTGCCGAAGCGCTTCAGGGCCGCGGCCGTAAGCTGATCAGCGGCTTCGCCATGGGCAAAAAGGCCGGTTTATGGCTTGCGGCGTGCTGCGTATCGGCCTTCGCGGCGGTAAGGCTTTTGATGTACCTGCTAAGCAAGATGCAGACCGGCATCGTGCACACGATCGACAACGGCGGCGTGCTGGTTCTGTCGCTCCTGTACGCGATCGTACTGTTCGGAGAAAAGCCGAACCGGCTTCAGTATCTCGGCATGGCGCTGGCCGCGGCGAGCATCGTGATGCTGAGTCTGTAAGTCTCCCCCTGCGCCCCGCGGCGCGACCCCACTTCGGAGGTTTTGTTTTTTCATGCGCATTTTTACACGCGACGGCAAATTCTACAAAGACTTTTTCAGGCTGATGCTGTTCATCGCGCTGCAGAACCTTCTGTCCTACAGCGTGGCGCTGATCGACAATGCGATGCTTTCGCGCCACTCTACCCTGGAGCTCAACGGCGCGGCGCTGGCAAATCAGATACAGTTCCTGCTTCAGATGATCGTAAACGGCTCCGCCGAGGGCGTGGTGGTGCTGGCCGCGCAGTACTGGGGCGAAAGGCGCAAGGACCCGATCCTGAGCGCGTCGAGCGTGGGGCTGCTGACCGGCACGGCCTTCGGCATACTGTTCTTTGTCGTGATGAGCTTCTGCCCAGACGGCATCCTGGGCCTTCTCAGCAACGACAGGGACATCATCGACGCCGGCTGCGAGTACGTGAAGATCATCCGCTTCACCTACCCCATCTGGTGCATAAGCACCGTGATCCTGGCCTCGCAGCGCTCGGTCGAAAACGCGGGCATCGGCTTTGCGGTGATGCTCGGTAGCCTGTTTGTGAACCTGTTCTTCAATTACTGCCTGATCTTCGGCCGCCTCGGCTTCAGGGATATGGGCATCCGCGGCGCTGCGATCGCCACGCTGATCGCAAGGAGCTTCGAGCTCGTCGTCGCGCTGGTCTACACCTGCTTTATCGACAAAAAACTCGGCTGGACGCCCAAAAAGCTCGTCTCATACGACAAGCGCCTCTGGCAGGATTACGCGAAGTACGCAACGCCCATCATGCTTTCGGGCGCGTCCTGGGGCATCGCCATGTTCATCCAGACCTCCATCATCGGCCACATGCCGGGCGACGTGATCAGCGCAAACACGCTGGCGCTCAACGTCTTCAGCGTCATCAGCGTATTCGCCTACGGCGGCGGCAACGCGGCGGGCGTGCTGACCGGCAAGCTGATCGGCGAAAACAGCACGCGGCTCAAGGAATACGTGCGCACGATGCAGGCGCTGTTTCTGATCACGGGGCTGGTCACCGGCCTTCTGATCTTCGTTTCCCGGCAGCCCGTGATCGCGCTGTTCAGCCTGAAATCCTCCGAATCGGTCAGGTACGCGCGCGCTTTTCTGCTGATCCTCTCCTTCACCTCCGTGGGCACAGCGTATCAGGTGGCGTGCCTGGGCGGCATCGTGCGCGGCGGCGGACTGACCAAGTTCGTTTTCTACAACGACCTCATCTTCCAATGGGGCATCATACTGCCGTTTTCGCTACTGGCGGCCTACGTGTGGAAACTCGATCCCGTGTGGGTCTTCCTGATTCTGAAGAGCGATCAGATCCTGAAATGCGGCGTGGCCGCGGTGGAGGTCAACCGCTACACCTGGATACGGAAGCTCACCCGGAAGGCGCAGGCAGAAAATTAACGCATATTTAACTAAAAAGCTGTCTCAAAACGGCTCGTTCGCTTGTCTTATAATACAGAAAAAGAATCGGGAGGTTTTTCAATGAAACGTTTGATCTGCGCACTGCTCTGTCTTATGATGCTGCTTTCCTTTACGGCCGCCGCCGAAAAAGAGGCCGGGCTGTACAGGGTAAACGACAGCTACTTCACAAAACTCGGCAGCGCCCTGTTTTCAATGGTACCGGAGGAGCAGAGCGCCCTCGTGGGCGGCATTCTGGATCTGATGAAGGGCAACTGCTACATGGCCTTCACCGAGGACGGATGCGTCCGCTTCCTGGTCGGGCTCGGCCGGCTCGACGAACTGCTGAGCAGGGTCATGAAGCTGGCGGGCGCGGAGATGGATTCTCTGACGCTTCTTTGGAGCGAAGACGGCGGAAAGCTTCAATTCTACTTGCAGGTGGACGGGCAGGCACAGTCTCTCGAGAGCGATTACGCCATCTTCGAAGACAAGCTGCTTTTGAACATGCCGGGCTTACCGCTCATGTTGACCGCGCTGGACGGACAGAGCGACATCGTCGGCAGGTGGGCGGTCGATTTTGAATTCCTGAAGCCCATGCTGTCGGCGGCAGCCCAGAGCGAAGCTGCCGCGCTGAACAGCCTGATGAGCTTTATCCGCTTCTACATCGGCTTTAACGAGGACGGCACGCTGTACGTCGGCGCGCAGGCGGACTACGGCACGTACGCAGGCGGCGTGATCGAGCCCGGCGAGGCGCTGGTAACCTATACGACGGAAATGCAAACCGCCGCGGGCCTGCGGGAGCAGCCGATCAATGACTTCAAAATGCGCTACGTATTGAGCGGCGACACGCTCGTTCTGAGCTTTCAGGTGTACACAAACGGCACGGCTGAAAACAACACCATGGTGCTCACGCGCGTAAATTGACGAAGCCCCCGTGCAAAAGCCGCGTCCGGAGCGCGGCTTTTTGCTTTGTGAACGGCAAAGTTTTCAAAAAACGGTGGAAATCGTCCGTTTGATATGGTATAATAAAATAAGATCAGTATGGTCCCAAGGAGAAAAATGAAATGAGCGAAAACAATCGCCGTCAGAGCGGCGACGACTATTATCAGCATATACGCTCCGCCGTGCGCAGGACGGAAGGCGAAACCGGCGCGCGGCCCGAAACGCACAGGACGAGCACAGGCGTAAAAAGGCCCACTGCCGCCCCCGCGGGCAACCGCGCCGCGGCCCCTGCGCCCAAGCGAAGCGCCGCTCCCCGCACGCAGGCGGCCCCGTCGCGCAGCAGCGCGCCGCGCACGGGCACCGCTGCTTCGGCGCGGAGCAGTACGGCTCGCACGTCCGGACAGCGTGCGGCCTCTCCCGCCGCCCGCCCCGGCGCAAGCCGCAGCGCCGCACAGCGCACCGCGCCCAGGCCGCAAAGGAGCGTTCCGCCCCGCAGGCCAGCCGCGAAGGCGAAGCGCAAGACTCCGGCCTGGCTGCACAAGCGGGTCGGCGGCTTCGACATGGAGACGCTGCTGGCGCTGACGCTGATCGTGGTCGTGCTGGGCGCGCTGGTGTTCGTAGGCGCGATGGTCATTTCGTCCGCTGCGGAAAAGAACACCGAATACGTGATCCGCGACGACATCGCGGACATCAAATCTCCCGAACAGATCGCCGCGGCAAACACTGCGGCAAATGGAACGCCCTCCGGCCAGAATACGCAGACCGGGAATCCTTCGGGCGCGGGCAGCACGCCGGCCGGCACCGATACGACCCCGAACGCGGGCGGTCAGCAGACCGGCAACGGCGACGGGCAGACGGGTCAGGGCGGCGGACAAAGCGAGACCCAGCCCACCCAGACCCAGCCTGCCGCGACCATGATGAGCGTCGGCACGAAGAGCGACGGCCTGCGTTCCTGCACCATCCGCACGGTGGGCGACTTCGTGATGGACAAAAACGTCATCGCCGCCGGCAAGGCCTACGCCTCGGCCAACGGCACGGGTCTGAGCTACGACTTTTCGGGCATGCTGAGCGAGATCGGCTCCTACATGCAGAACGCAGACTTCACCGTGGCCAACGTGGACGGCTCGATGGGCGGCGAAAGCCATTACAAGTACGGCTACAGCGGCTATCCGCAGTTCAACACGCCGGAGACGCTGATCGTCAACCTGAAAAACGTCGGCGTGGATATGCTGACGCTGGCCAACAACCACATGCTCGACGGCTGGTACGACGGCCTGGTGGACGAGATCAAAAACGTGGAAAACGCGGGCCTTGCCCATGTAGGCGCAAGCCGCACGCAGGAGGAGCGCAACACCCCCGTAATCATCGAGATCAACGGCATCAAAATCGGCTTCATGAACTACACCGAGTCGCTCAACAGCATGGAGTCGCGCGGCGTGGACAAGAAGGCCGTGGAATTCGGCACGAACTGGATCAAGAATTCCAACTGCGCCGAGGACGCCAAAAAGCTCAGGCAGGCCGGCGCGGAGGTCATCGTGTGCTACATGCACTGGGGCGACGAATACGTGACCACGCCCAACAAGAACCAGACCGACATGGCGCAAAAGCTGATGAAGGCGGGCGTTGACATCATCGTGGGCGGCCACCCGCACGTGGTGCAGCACGCGGAATGGCTGACCGGCACCAACCAGTTCGGCGAGAGCCAGCGCACGTTCTGCATCTACTCGCTGGGCAATTTCCTGAGCGAGCACACGATCAAGAATACCGACGGCGGCATCATCTTTGAATTCACGATACAGGAAAAGGGCGACGGCACGTTTTCGATCGAAGCGCCGAGCTACATCACCACCTACGTCTGGAAGACCGGAAACGACATCTTCGGCCGCGGCTTCGTGGTCGTGCCCTGCGCCGCCTACATCAACAACGGCACCCGCCCCTCCGGCATGAGCGACAGCGAATACAAGGCCATGGTCGCAAGCCACAACAACCAGGTCGCCATCATGAGCGAAGGCGTGGGCACGCAGAAGACGAGATAAGGGAAAACGAGGTCAGTGAAAAGCGTTGCGTCCTGGCGCGTTGAGTGCGCCGGGACGTTTTTTATGCAGGCCTGCGAAAGCGCCCGCGACGGACGATGTGCGGTTTTGGGCAAAACCCGTATGATGCACCAATACGCGTCGCCTCCGTAGCGGCGGCGTCTACGCCGCCATGGGAATGGCGTATACGAAACAGTGCAGCGTAAAGCGCGGTTTTCCCGTGAATACGCTTCGCCCTTGGCGCCGGATTGGCGCCGCTACGGAGTAAACGCGATTCTTGATCAAAATCCCGTATGATACACCAATACGCGCCGTCTCAGTATCGGCGGCAATCTGC
Source organism: Clostridia bacterium (assembly GCA_017395065.1). Classification (GTDB taxonomy): domain Bacteria; phylum Bacillota; class Clostridia; order Christensenellales; family Aristaeellaceae; genus RUG14130. The sequence continues at coordinate 203,706 of JAFPWH010000051.1, forward strand.
CGCCATGGGGCAACGAGGAGATGACGTTAAGCGCGACATACTCGCGTATTCGCGTCAATATGGCGGCCTTGAGGCCGCCGCTACGGAGAAAGCGCGGTTTTTGTCAAAACCTCCGTATGGCGCGACTTTTGGGCAATACTCTGTATGGCGTACAATACGCGAACTTCCCCCTTCGGGCGGCGGTACCGCTCCAGATTATGCAACCGACAGCGGACGGCGCTCGGCCGTCCGCTGCGGTTTATTTGGGGGTATGGTTTTCTTTAACGATCTCAGTCGGCCATGGGATAGAAGCCGCGGTAAGCGCCTTCGGCGTAGGCTTCCCTCTGCTCGTCGATGATCTGCTGTCCGCCGCTGGTCAGGATGGCGTTTACGTACTCATCCCAAACGGTGTCGAAAGCGTCGGGCGCGCAGGTGACGGCCTGAACCAGCAGCTCGCCTTCCTTGGAGGAAATGGTGGTGCCGTAGTCGACCCTGGACTGAATGGTGCGGGTGAAGGTGATGGGCTCGTAAGCGCCGGTGTTGGAAACCACCAGAGAGTGGGCGACTTCCTCGGTGTATCCGGGATAGCCGTTGGCGGAGGCGGCGTAGTTGAGCTCGTCGGAGCCGTAGTAGTAGCCGTTGCAGATCGGGGCGCCGTCGGTGGCATGGATCTTGTAGGCGTCTTCGACGTCGGCGATATTCTTAAGGTCGGTGGGGATGCCGTTATCGTCCACGGTGGTGTAGGTGTGGCCCATCTCGCCGTTCTGCAGCGCGTAGAGCGCTTCGGGGCTGGCCATCCAGTTGAGGTACTTGATCGCGGCGATGGCAGTCTCGTCGTCGGTGGTGGCGGGGATGAAGATCGCCTGACCGGCGGCGGTGTAGGTCTCATGCAGGGTCGGTCCGTCGACGGCCTTGAAGGCGTCGCAGGCCAGCCACTTGCCGCCCTCTACGTTCTTGGAGAGCTCCTGCTGATACATGTACTCCATGCGCCAGGCGACGTCCCAGTTGCCTACCCAGAAGCCGTCCAGACCCAGCACGCGGTCCGCGTCGGTCTGCTCGGAGTTGCCGATGCCGAAGTAATCGGTCACGAGGCCTTCATTGTAGAAGGTGTTCATCCAGCGGATGGCTTCCTTGGCGCCGGGCAGCAGGTAGTGCATTTCGGCGTAGGCCACCCAGTCTTCCTCGGTGATCTGGTCGTAATCGATGAAGGAGTCCATCTGATAGATCCAGCCGTAGAAGGGATCGGCGGCGTACAGGTCGCTGGAATAGGGAATGGTGCGCTCTCCGCCCAGGTTCGCGTCCTTGGCGGCTAACAGGTAATCGTGGAGCTCTTCGACGTTCTCGGGTACTTCCATGCCCAGCTCTTCCAGCCAGTCCTCACGGATGTACATGCTCTGCGTAGCCACGATGATGCGGCGGGCGGGCAGATAGTACTGCTGAAGGCCGCTGCCGGTGTCGAACTGGCCGTACTGCAGCACCGAGGCGCCCAGGAAGTCGGTCAGGTCCTGGCCGTACTCCTCGAGCAGCTCGTCCAGGGGCCTTACGCCGCCCTGGTCGATGTACTGCTGAAGCAGGTCGGTGCCGTAGGTCATGCAGATGTCCGGAGCGGTGCCGCCCTGCAGCCAGCGGGAGAGCACTTCGCCCTCGCTCCAGCGGGAAGCGGGCACCCATTCGACCTTGATGCCGTTGGGATCGCCGAAATTCTCCTGAATGTAATGCAGCTGCCAGCAATCCTCTACATTAAAGCCGGCGATGGAGCGGTCGTACATTTCGACTCTGAGGGTTATCGCGTAATCCTCGGCGAGCGACAGCGCGGGCATCACGCTAAGCAGCATGCACAGCGCCAGTACAAGAACGAGAAGTTTCTTCATGTGTCTTTCCTCCTTTTGATTTAACCTCTATATAAGAACGGCGCAGCCGTTCAAGGTTCGTTTTGTCAGCCCTTCACCGCGCCCATTGTGACGCCGGCGACGAAGTAGCGCTGAACGAAGGGATACACCAGCAGGATCGGGAGCGTGGCGAAGATGATCGTGGCGGATTCGATCGATTCGGAGATGCTGGAGCCCAGGTCGTTCGCGCTTCCCTCCTGCACCGTGACTTCGATGGACTGGCCGCCCTTGATGAGGTTGTACAGCTTGAGCTGCAAGGGCTGCAGGCTGCGCGAGCTGATGTAGTACAGCGCGTCGGAAAAGCTGTTCCATTTGCCTACCGCGTAGAACAGCGCCAGCGTCGCAAGCGACGAAAAGCTGAGCGGCAGGTAGATCCTCAGCAATATCTGATAGTCGTTTGCGCCGTCTATGTAGGCCGCTTCATTCAGCTCGTAGGGCAGGCCGTCGAAGAAGTTTTTGAGGATGATGATGTTGAACGTCGAGATAAGGCCCGGGATGATCAGCGACCACTGCGTATCCAGCATGCCCAGCTGCTTTACGTTCAGATAGATCGGGATCGTGCCGCCGGAAAAGTACATCGTAAAGACGATGAAAAGCATGAAGATCTTGCGCCCCTTGAGCCGCCGCATCGACAGCGGGAAGGCCATCAGGATCGTGAGCACCATCGCGATGAACGTATAGATGACCGTGATCTTGACCGTGAACCAGAGGCTGGTGAACATCGTTGAGTCCTTGAAGATGGCCTCGTACGCCTTCGTGCTGAACTCCACCGGCCAGAACGACACGGCGCCGCGCAGGATCGCGGATTTCGAAGAAAGCGAGATCGCGATCACGTTCACGAAGGGCAAAAGGCACACAAGCACGAACAGCATCATCACGCAGGTCAGCACGACCTGCCCGGCGCCGCGCCTGCGGACGATCGAGGGAGTGTAAGAAGCGGTTTTGCTCGTCATATCATTCAGCCTCCCTTACCAGATGCCCTGCTCGTCGAACATGCGGCTGACGGTGTTTGCGATCGTGATGAGCACGAGTCCAACGACCGACTGGAACATGCCGATGGCGGTCGCCCTGGCCACCTGGCCGTTGATGATGCCGGCGCGGTAGACGAAGGTGGAAATAACGTCGCAGTAGTCCTGAACGAGGGTATTGCCGATGATGTAGGGCCTGTCGAAGCCGATGCTCATCATGCGGCCGATGTTCATGATCAGAAGCACCACGATGGTGGAGCGGATGCCGGGCAGCGTCACGTGCCAGATCTGCTGCAGCTTGTTCGCGCCGTCGATCTGCGCCGCCTCGAACAGATTCATGTCCAGCCCCGTGATGGCCGCGAGGTACAGTATCGTGCCCCAGCCCATGGACTGCCAGACGCCGACCAGCACGTAGGTGAAGCGCCAAAGATGCCCGTCGGTCAGGAAGGGCACGTTGCCCGAGACGAGGCCCGTCTTAAGCAGCGTCGCGTTGATCAGGCCCGTCGTGGGCGAAAAGATCTCAAGCACCATGCCGCCGATGATGACCCAGCTCAAAAAGTGCGGAAGGTACAGCATCGTCTGGCTCATCTTTTTGAGCTTGATCAGGCGCATTTCGTTGAGCATGATCGCGAGGATGATCGGCATGGGGAAGCCGAAGATCAGGTCCAGGAAATTCAGCCACAGCGTGTTGACCAGCGCGATGGAGAAATCGCGCATTTCGAACACGAAGCGGAAGTTTTCGAAACCGATATAATCGCTGCCGGCGATGCCGCCGAAGATATTGTATTTCTGGAAGGCGATGATCAGCCCGTACATGGGCTTATAGCAAAATACGAGATACCAGACGATCGGTATCAGCATCATGCTGTACAGTCGCCAGTCCTGCAAAAGAAATTTCAGGCGGCTCTTTTGCCGGCGCACATCCTTCAAGGCGCTCCCTCCTCACAGATGCTGACGGATTACAAACTTTCTTGAATCCATTTTATCAGACTTTACACAGGAAATATATGCAATTTGCGCTTGAAACTATGCGAATCCTGCAATATAATATTGTCATCGGAGAGCGAAGGGAGGCAAGGACCTTTGGATGCATACGCGCCGACGAACTATGCCTACAGCGCAATGGGAAACGGCCGCAGCGACTACGACGCGTTTTACGGCCTGAGCGAGGAAATGAATTATTTCGGCTGGCACTGCCACGATTTTTACGAGCTCTACATCCATCTGCAGGGCGCGGAATACTACAGCGTGGACAACCAGACCTATATACTGAAGCCCAACCAGCTGTTGCTGCTGCCGCCCTTTCGAATGCACGGGCTCATGGCCAACAACACGCTGAAAAACTACGAGCGCGCGTTCATCTACCTGTCCCCCGCGTTCATGAAGACGCTGGGCTGCGGACAGGTGGACATAGAGCAGCTTCTTGGAGACATGATCGAGCGCGACCGTTTCATCTTCGACATGACGGAGGAAAACGCGCGCGAATGCGCAAGCCACATACGGCAGGTCTATCTGAACAGCAAAGCCAACACGCTCTGGGACCGGTTTACGGACATCACGCACCTGCTCACGGCCATACGGATCATGCTGGAGACCGCGCATTCACAGAGCGGCTCTCCCCCGGCCGTCAAGGTAAACCCGCTCATGCAGGAGATTCTGAGCTATATCGAAGCGCACTGCGCGGAGCAATTGAGCCTGAAATCGCTGGCAGAGCGCTTCAATATAAGTCAGTCGTCGCTGTCGCATCAGTTTTTGCGCTACACCAACCACAGCGTGTACGAGTACATCATCTACAAGCGCGTGATGATGGCAAAGCAGCGCCTGATCGAGGACGTACCGCCGGGAGAGGTCGCCTTTCTGTGCGGATTCGGCGACTATTCCAACTTTCTGCGCGCTTTCGAGCGCATCAGCGGAAAGTCGCCCAGCCAGTACCGCCGGGAAGTTAAGCAGAACCGGCAGGAGAGCTGAAGGCGCTCAGCCCTTGTAGAAGCGGTATTTTTCGACCGCGTCCAGCACGGCGGCCATGTTTTCGAGCGGGATCTCGTAGTTGAGTTCGACGCTCAGCCCCAGCGCGCCTTCCTTCAGGTACAGGCTCTCCACGCATTCGGCCACGTGGTCGAAGAGCTGCGAGCGCGTGGCGACCGGGAACAGCTGCCTGTCCAGGTCGAGATTGATGGGGATGACGTGCTCCTTGCGGCACACGCGCACGAGGTTGTCCAGGCCGTTTGCGCGGTACTGCGGGTTGATGATGTCCACGCCGCACTCGATCAGGTCGGGCATGATCTCCCAGATACAGCCGTCGGTGTGCATATAGATCAGTTGATCGGGCTTGTAGGCCTTGATCATCCCGTAGAGCTTTCTGAAGCAGGGCTTGAGATACTTGCGCCAGCGCCTTACACCGATGGCGAGCCCCTTCTGCATGCCCAGATCGTCGCCGAAATAGATGATCTCGTCCATTCTGTTCAATACCGCGGCCACCTGATAGATGTTGTATTCCAGCACCTTGTCGATCAGCGTCTCGATGACCTCGTCCTCCTCGGCGAACCAGACCATGGCGTTTTCAAAGCCCGCCAGGTCCAGGAGTCTTAGGTACATAAAGCCGTGCGGGAGCCTTCCGTCCCTGCAGGAAGGGATCTTGAGGTCGAACACGTCCTGCTCCGTGTGTACGGGGTGTTTTACGACGATGGATTCGTTGCCCGCGTGCTCGTTGTGCCATTCGCAGCCCCATTCGTCGAAATAGACGCCCTTTCTGTAGCTGGCGGGCAGGTTTTCCTCCACCTTGCTCAGGTCCATCTTGAGGCCGTGAAAGAACTGGGGATACTGATCCACCAGACGCTGCAATTCGCTTCCGTATTTCATCCAAGCGGCCGGCAGCATTCCCACCGAAACGGGTATGGTATCGGGCGATTCCATGCGGATCGCCTGCGCCAATGTAGACATGGTTTTCTTCCTCCTTGCGGGTAAGGATACCCGATGTGTATAAAATACCATAAACCCCGCGCAAAATCAATACGTCCGGGCGTTTTTTTCGTTTTTGCGCGCGTGCAAAAAAAGCATTTGACCGTGCCGCCGGCCGTATGGTATAATGAAGCCAGACAATGAAATACGGGAGGTATTCCATGGCTGAAGAGAAACTGTATTCCTGCCCCGAAAAGGGCCCGATAACCGACGAGCTTCTGCGCCGGATGGACGCCTGGTGGCGCGCGGCCAACTATCTTGCGGCAGGGCAATTGTACCTGCTGGAGAACCCGCTGCTCAAAAAGCCGCTGACCCGCGAGATGGTGAAAAAGAAGATCGTAGGCCACTGGGGCACGGTGCCCGGCCAGAACTTCGTGTTCGTTCACTTAAACCGCGTCATCAAGCGCTACGATCTTGACCTGATACTGCTCTCCGGCCCCGGCCACGGCGGCAACTTCTTCATCGCCAACGACTGGCTGGACGGCAGCTACAGCGAGGTATACCCCAACATCTCTCAGGACGAGGCGGGCATGCAGCGCATGTTCAAGCAGTTCTCCTTCCCGGGCGGAATGCCCAGCCACTGCGCGCCCGAGACCCCCGGCTCCATCAACGAGGGCGGCGAGCTGGGCTACGGCATCGCGCACGCCTTCGGCGCGGTGTTCGACAATCCCGACCTGATCGCCGCGGTCACGGTGGGCGACGGCGAGGCGGAGACCGGCCCCCTTGCGACATCCTGGCAGAGCAATAAGTTTTTGAATCCGATCGGCGACGGCGCGGTGCTGCCGATACTGCACTTAAACGGCTACAAGATCGCCAACCCCACAATCTTCGCCCGCATGAGCCATCAGGAGATCACGGACTTCTTCCACGGCTGCGGCTGGGAGCCCTACTTCGTGGAGGGCGACGAGCCGATGAGCATGCACAAAAAGATGGCCGAAACGATGGACACGGTCATCGAAAAAATCCGCGCGATCCAGAAAAACGCCCGCGAAAACAACGACACGCGGCGCCCCGTGTGGCCCATGATCGTCCTGCGCACGCCCAAGGGCTGGACAGGTCCCAAGGTCGTGGACGGAAAGCGCATCGAAGGCAACTTCCTTGCGCATCAGGTGCCAATCTCGATGGACAAGCCCGAGCACGTCGATCTGCTGGAAAAGTGGCTCAAAAGCTACCGCCCGGAGGAGCTCTTCGACGAAAACGGCGCGCCCGTGCCCGAGATTGCTTCCCTCGCGCCCAAGGGGAACGCGCGCATCGGCGCAAACCCCCACGCAAACGGCGGACTGCTTTTGCGCGATCTGCGCCTGCCGGATTTCCGCGATTACGCGGTGCCCGCGCAGCACGGTCTGACCGACGGGCAGGACATGACGGAGCTTGGCAAATTCGTGCGCGACATCTTCAAGCTCAACGAAAAGAGCCGCAACTTCCGCATCTTCGGTCCGGACGAGACCGCCTCCAACCGCCTGAACAGCGTCTTTGAGGTCGAAAACCGCGACTGGAACGCCGACCTGCTCGACACCGACGACCACCTCTCCCCCGACGGCAGGGTCATGGATTCCATGCTCTCCGAGCACATGTGCGAGGGCTGGCTGGAGGGCTACCTGCTGACCGGCCGCCACGGCTTCTTTGCGACCTACGAGGCGTTTGCCAGGATCATAGATTCCATGGCCGCGCAGCACGCCAAGTGGCTCAAAGTCTGCTCCCAGCTGCCCTGGAGGGAGGAGCTCGCGTCCCTGAACCTGATCATGTGCTCCACCGTCTGGCAGCAGGACCACAACGGCTTTACGCATCAGGACCCCGGCTTCATGGACCACATCGCCAACAAGAAGGCGGACGTCGTGCGGCTCTACCTCCCGCCGGACAGCAACTGCCTGCTCTCCACCTTCGACCACTGCATACGCTCCCGCGACTACGTGAACGTGATCGTGGCAAGCAAGCATCCGCGCCCGCAGTGGCTGAGCATGCCCGAGGCCATCAAGCACTGCACGCAGGGCATTTCCATCTGGGACTGGGCCAGCAACGATCAGGGACAGGAGCCGGACATCGTGTTCGCCAGCGCCGGCGAAACGCCCACAATGGAGGCGCTGGCCGCCGTGTCGATCCTCCGGGAGGAGCTGCCGGACATCAAGATCCGCTTCATCAACGTGATCGACCTGTTCAAGCTCCAGCCCGCGACCGAGCACCCGCACGGCCTGACCGACGCGGAGTACGACATGCTCTTTACCCGCGAAACGCCCGTGGTGTTCGCTTTCCACGGCTACAGCTCCCTCGTGCACGAGCTGACCTACCGCCGCCACAACAACCGCGTGCTGCACGTGCGCGGCTACATCGAGGAAGGCACGATCACCACGCCCTTCGACGTGCGCGTGCAGAACAACGTGGACCGCTTCCATCTGGTGCAGGAGGCGATCAAGTACATGCCGCAGCTTGGCAACAAGGGCGCCTATCTCTATCAGAAGATGAGCGACAAGCTGGTCGAGCACAAGCAGTACATACACCACTACGGCGTGGACCTGCCCGAGGTTTCCGGCTGGAAGTGGGAGAAAAAATAAAAAAGCACGATGCCGCCGCAGCGGTGGTAACGCATTGTTATACCTCCTGCGGCGGCTGCATCGCCATAAACCTTTCCTCTTGAACGCAAAACGAACCCCGCGCCGCCAAATCGCGGTGCGGGGGCGTTTTGCTCTTTTCTGCTTTTTGTGCTACGACAGGAATGCGAGCACCTCGTGCCACCAGGGGAAAAGCGTTTCGTCGTCGGAGCGGTAGATCTCGTGACGGGCGCCCTGTACGGTTTTGATCTTGCCCTGCTTTAAGCGCTTGATCAGCATCGCCTGCGCGCCGGACATCACTTCCCAGTCGTCGCCGGCGCTGTAGAGCATGACGGGGCAGGCGATCTTTTTTCCGCGCCCGGGCAAAAGCAGCTTTTGGCTCACGCCCAGCGACGCCAGCACCCAGGAATAGCTCGCGCCGTTGTTTTGGAACTCGGGATGCGTGTGCTTGATCTCGTTGTACCATTCGAAGCGCTCCCGGCCCGTGGCGCAGGCGCGTTCGAAGCTCTCCCTTTGCGAATACGGTCTGGAATAGAATATCCGCTGCCGTCCCTTGCCGAGAAGTTTGAACGCGCGGCAGATGAGCCTGCCGGTGAAATACGGTATGCCCCTTCGGTTCACGGCGACCATCGGCGCGCACAGCACCGCCCGGTCGAAGACGTCCTTATGCTTCATCAGGAACAGAAGCGTGACGGCGCCGCCCATCGAGTGCGCAAAGACGCGCCAGGGTGTCGGCATCCTGTCCCGGACGCTTTTGCAGACGCAATCCAGATCCTTTACGTAATCGCTGAATCTTGCGACGTGGGTCAGCGACAGATCGCTTATGCGCTCGTCCCGCCAGGAGCGGCCGTGCCCCCGCTGGTCGTAGGCGACGACGCTGAAGCCGCTGCGAAGGAGCGAATAGATGATCTCGGAATACTTGACCGCGTTTTCGGTAAAGCCGTGCACGACGAACACGGTGCCGCGCGCGTCTTTTCCGGCGTCGAAGAGGCTGACGAACAGGGGCTTTGCGTCGAAACTGTTGACCGTCAGATCGGTCTCACGTTCCTTAAGGAAAGGCAGGACCGACTTTTTCATCGTTTCGGCGTAGGCGGCGGACAGCACGAGGCCGTCTTCATTGAACAGCTTCTCCATGCGATTACTTGATGATCCCGGCGTAGATCTTCTTTTCGTTGTACTTTAAGAAGATCAGTCCGCCCGCTATGCAGGCCAGCGCCGCCACCACCGCGGTCAGCCGGTAGCCAAGGCCCGTCTCCCGCTTTACGATCGCAAGCGACGCGACGACGATCATCGCAACGGCCTGACCCATCTTCATCGCGAAGGTGCGGGCCGCGTAGAACATGCCGGCGCGGTTTTCCTTGGTCTGCATTTCGTCGTACTGGGCGATGTCCGCGACGACGGCCTGCGGCAGTATGCCGAAGATGGCCATGGCGGGCGCGGCGAGCACGCAGAGGATATAGCCCTGCACGTTGGAAGGAATGAACTTCATAAGGCCGAGGCACGCCGTGTAGATGAACGCGACGGTGAAGATGCAAAACGCGATCAGGATCAGCTTTTTCTTGCCGTATTTCGGCGTGAGCTTCATAACAAGCGGGTAAAACAGCACGCTCAGCGCCGTCATCGCCACGAAGAACAGCGTGCTCATGCCTTCGTCGAGCTTGAGCAGCGTCGTCACGTAGTACAGCATCGCGGTCTGGAACGTGGTGATGCCGAGGAAGTAGATGATGTCGGAGGCCACGAAGAGGCGGAAGTCCTTGTTGCGGAAGGTCGCCTTGAGCGACTTGAGGGCCGTTGACTGGCTGGGCTGGGCGGTGACGTAGTCCTTTTCGCGGATCGTGAAGACGGGGATGAACAGGCAGACCGTGCCGATCACGCTCAGGATCGTGAACACCGTGCGGATAGCGTCGACGCGGTTCAGGCCGAATGTATCCTGGAAGATGCCCCAGAGCGTGGGCGCGGTGTAGGCGATCGCCATGCCCGCGATGTAGGTGAACGAGATCGTGGTGGAGATGCTCATGCGCGTCTTCTGCTCTGTGCCGAGCTCCGGGATCAGCGCGTTGAAGGGTGTACAGTACATCGTCATGAACAGGTAAAACAGCATCATCATCACGAACAGGAAGGCAGCGTTGAGCCAGCTTACGCTGTTTACGGGCGACCAGAACGTGAGTATCGTGGCAAGGCCGAAGGGGATGGCGGCGGCGCGCATAAAGGGGATGCGGCGGCCGTCTTTGGAGCGGCAGCGATCCGAGAGCGAGCCCACCAGCGGATCGGTCACCGCGTCGAACACGCGGCCGAGGCCCGTGATGAGGCCAAGTACCGTGATCCCCAGAAAGATCGCGCCCTGCGGGATGAACAGCGGCTGCCCGGCGGCCTGCGTCGCCTCGTCCGGCACGTAGTAGGCGGTCACGAAGTTGGACAAAAGCGCCGCAAGCAGCGACCAGCCGAACTGGCCCAGCGCGAAGCACCAGATCTTGCCCCGCGTGAGCTGCTTTACGGGCTTATTATCAGCCGCCCCGGCGGCGTTCGTGGTTCCGAGTGTCTGTTTGTTCATGGTCAAAGTCCTTTCGTTTTCGGTATTCCCATAGATTATATACCGCTTCGGGGAAATTTGCAAGCGCAACATTTTCCGATATGCACAAAAAACCGCCGCAGAACCGGTCTGCGGCGGCGCGAAAAAGCGGTTTAAGCTTATTTGCTCAGGTCTACCTCTTCGGCAGTCTGGTTGAGCATGTGGGTGCTGCTGCCCGCTTCGTAAGCGGCCAGGCGCTCTTCGGTGACGGCGGCGTAGCCGGCCTCGGCGTACTCCTTGGCGTACTGCTCATACAGCGCGTCGAACTCGTCCTCGGGGCACATGGTCAGCTTGTCGCGGTATTCCTTGTAGAGGCTGGTCAGCTTGGTCTGGAATTCGCCTTCGGCGGCCATGGACACGGAGTACAGGGCGTTTGCGATGGCCCAGCCGGCGTCTCTTACGGCTACCTTGTCATAGTACCAGGCGATGACGTCCTCGGTGAAGTCCTGGGGCAGGTCGTGCGGCAGGTTCGCGGTGATGACGTCTTCGATGGTACCGGCCTGACGGGCTTCGATGGTGATGCACCAGTAGTCCTTGTTGTTGTTCACGCCCATCTTGCACTCGCCGTTGTAATCGCTGACGGTCACGGGCAGGCCTTCCTCGTTGTAGTTGAAGTTCTCGCCCTCAATGCCCCACTGGAAGGTGAACAGGTTCTCTTCCTGGGTCAGCCACTCCATGTACATCCAGGCAGCGGTCAGCTGATCCTTGGTGGCGTCCTTGTTGAAGCCGACCATCATGCCGAAGGGGTTGTCGGTGCGGTATCCGGGATAGGTGCCGGCTTCCGCGTCGATTTTGCCGTTTACGGGAACGATGGCGAGCTCGGCGTCGGGATTGGCCTCATAGAACGCGGTCAGCCAGTCCATGGAAGCGGAGATGTAGCCGCCGTACTGGTAGATCTCGCCGTTGATGAAGGCACTCTTGGCGTCCTCGGAGGTGGTCAGGTAGTACTCGGGGTTGGTCAGACCGGCGTTGTACTTGTAGTTCTCGTACTTGAGCAGCTCGTAGTTCGGATACCAGCCCAGGGACGGGATGTTGTAGTCGCCGTACATGGCCCACTCGGCCTCGTCCAGCGGCCAGGTGCGGTAGCTGTAGTTCTGGTCGGAACCGACGCCGGTGATCATCTCGCCGCCGGCGGGATACTCGGCGATGCCGGCGTCCTTGATGGCCAGCATGGCGTCAAGGTAATCCTCGCGGGTCACGGGCACGTAGTCATAGCCGACCTCGCGCAGCCAGTCCATGCGCACGAAGTTCTGGAAGGTGTAGGCGGTGTCGTAGTAGGGACGGTACGCCGCGGCGAAGTAGGTCTCGCCGTTGATCTTGGTGTAGGTCAGCTGGTTGTTGGCGACCATGCGGTTGTAATAGGTGGGCGCGGTCTCGGCAAAGAGCTCCATGTCGAAGGTCTGCAGATAGCCGTCGGCGGCCCACTGGGTTACTTTGGGATAGTCGTACTCCATCAGGACGGTGGGCAGATCGTCCGCCGCGGCCAGCATGGAATACTTGTTCATGACGTCGCTGCGGGGGATGGCGACGTACTTGACGGTGATGTTGTACTTGTTGCCGAAGTTCTCCTGGATCCACTGGGTCCAATAGTTGTCCTCGACGTTGGGGATGCCGGCCTGTCCGCGGTCATACACAGGGATCGTGATGGTCACGTTCTCGGCGAAGGGCTCCCAATCGGTCGCCTCGGCCGACGCCATGACGGGCATGAGCGTGAGCAGCATCGCCAGCATGATGGCATAGGTAAGCAGCTTTTTCATGTGTTTTCCTCCTTTTGTTTTGTTATCTTTCGTCAGCATAAGCTGAGATAACCGTTGCTTGGGTTCCCGCGTCAGCCCTTGACCGCGCCGACCATGACGCCCTTTACGAAGTACTTCTGCAGGAAGGGGTATACGCAGATGATCGGGATCGTCGTGAACATGATGCAGGCGGCCTGCAGCACCTCCGGCGTACTCGTGACTTCCACGGCCTCGCTCAGCGTCGCGGTCTGCGCTTCCTTGGCGGAGGCCACGAGCTGGTAGAGCTTGTACTGGATGAGCTTCAAATTTTCGGCTGTCGTGTAGTATTTGTTGTCCGCGTAGGCGTTCCAGCGGCCGACCGCGTAGAAGAGGCTAAGCGTCGCCAGGATCGGAAGGCTCAGGGGCAGAACGATCCTGAACAGTATCTGGAAATTGCTCGCGCCGTCCAGGAACGCCGCCTCCTCCAGAGAATCCGGGATCGTGCTCTGGAAGAAGTTCTTCATGATCAGCATGTTGTAGCTGGAGTAGATCAAAGGAAGGATGAGCACCCACATGTTGTTCAGCAGGTTCAGGTCCTTGTACAGCAGGTACGTAGGGATCAGGCCCGCGCCGAAATACATCGGCACCATCAGTATGAAGGTGAAAAACCCTCTGCCCTTTAAGCGCTTTTTGCTCAGCGGATACGCGGCGCAGGTGCAAACCAGCATGCCAAGCAGCGTGAATATCAGCACCACCAGCGCGCTGAAGCCGAAGGAGCGCACCATGCTGCCGTCCTCGAAGATGCTGCTGTAGGCGTCGAAGTTGATGCCCTTGGGCCAGAGCACGACGGATTTTTGCATGACCGCGGTGTTGCTGGATATGCTCTTTGCCGCAAGATGGATAAAGGGCAGTATGCAGGTAAGGCACAGTATCGTGATGATGACGATGATCAGCCCGTCGCCTATCGAAAAACGGCGTATCGCGTGGGAGCCGTCGTTGATGGTATCGAATTCCTTTACTTTTTCCTTCGCCATGATCCCACCTCCTTACAGCAGGCCGTCTTCGCCCAGCGCTTTGGCGAAGCGGTCGCTGATCAAAACCAGCATGAGGCCCACCATGCTCTGGAACAGGCCCACGGCCGTCGCCATCGAGAATTTGGCGTTTCCGAGGCCGTTTTCAAATATGTAGATGGCCAGCTGGTACTGATAGTCTCTGACCTGTGTGTTGTCGAATACGTCCAGGCGCTCGTAGTTGGAGCCCATGATCTTGCCCAGGTTCATGATGAGCAGAATCACGATCGTCGAGCGGATGCCGGGCAGCGTCACGTGCCATATGCGCTGCAGGCGGCTTGCGCCGTCGATCATCGCGGCCTCGTACAGTTCGCCGCTGATGCCGGTGATGGCGGCAAGGTAGAGTATCGAGCCCCAGCCCATGCCCTGCCACACGCCGATCAGCAGGTAGGTGACCGCCCAGTGGTTTTTCTCGGTCAGGAAGGGGATGCCGCTGTCCACGATGCCCGATTTTACCAGCAGCACGTTCACGATGCCGCTGGAGGGCTTGAACAGCTGGTAGGCGACCGAGCCGATGATGACCCAGCTCAGAAAGTGAGGCAGGTACAGCACGGTCTGCGAGATCTTTTTGAATTTGGCGAGCCTGAGCTCGTTGAGCATCAGTGCAAGCACGATGGGCACGGGAAAGCTGACCAGAAGGTCCAGCAGGTTGAAGACGATGGAGTTTTTGAGCGCCCTGTGGAAGTCCGCGTCGCGGAAAACCTTCGCAAAGGTCGCAAGCCCCACGTAGGCGCTGCCTTCGTAGCCGTGTGCGGGCTTGTAATCCAGAAGCACCATCCGAAGCCCGGGATAGGCGGCGTAGTTGAACATGAACACCATGGTGATCGGGAAAAGCAGCATCAGGTACAGATGCCAGTCCCTCGTCAGGGCCTTTTTCCACGTCGTTTTGGTGATGGGTCCTTTATTTTTAACGGCTCTTACGCTCATACGTCCTCCCTGTCTGCAACAAAATCCAACAGAAAAACGCGAAAACATTCACACGATGCGGCGTCCGGCGAACGAAAAAAACATGCTATAAATCCATTATAGTCCTTTGGGCGGGTAAATGCAACAGGAAAAGCGCTCAAAATTGTAAATTATTTTTCAGCCCGTTCTGTTCGGGGGAATCGGGCTTTCAAACCCAACAAAAATCCACATAAAGCAACAACGCGCCGCGGCCGTGCGGCGGGGCATATTTTCGATGCTCCGAAAAACTATCCCGTGACAAACGCCCGCGTTTGTGGTACAATCGGTTCATCGTAAAAATTCAGCCGGAAAGAGGAATGACGAATGAACTTTGACGCCCTGAAAACGTATATGGACTCGCTGGACACCGACGTGGTCCCCGGCATGGATCTGGCCGTCCGGCAGGAGCACGAGCCCGTCTTTCGGCACTACACAGGCTACCGCGACCGTGAAAAAGGCCTGAAAATGGACGGCACGGAGCAGTACTGGATCTTTTCCGCCACGAAGGTCTTCACGGTCACGGCGGGCATGCAGTGCATCGAAAGGGGTCTGTTCGGTCTGGACGATCCCGTGGGCAGATACCTGCCCGCCTACAATCTTATGTCCGTAAACGACGGCGGGCACATCCGCTCCTTCAGGCAGTCGATGACGATACGCCACCTGTTCACGATGACCGCGGGCTTCAATTACGACATCAACAGCCCGTCCATACAGAAGGCGAAGCTCTACAGCAGGAACAAGGCCGACACGCGCACGATGATCGACGCGCTGGCCGAGGAGCCGCTGGATTTCGTGCCCGGCACGCGCTATCAGTACAGTTTATGCCACGACGTGCTCGCGGCGGTCATCGAGGAAGCGAGCGGGATGAAATTTTCGCAGTATCTGAAAAAGAACCTGTTCGAGCCGCTGGGCATTGCGCGCACGGGCTTTTCCGGCGAGGATCTGAGCTGCTTTGCGCAGCAGTACACCTACGACGACAGGCTCAAAAAGAGCGTCGTAAGGCCCGAGGGCAACGACAACTGGTACCGTCTGACCGAAAATTACGAAAGCGGCGGCGCGGGGCTGTACAGCACCGTGGACGACTATATGCTGCTTGCCGACGCGCTGGCCTGCGGCGGCATCGGCAAAAGCGGAGCACGCATCCTGAAACCCGAGAGCATACGCCTGATGACCACGCCGCAGCTCAGCGACGAGATCAGAAAGCGCGACTTTATCAACCACTTCGGCCCCACGTACACCTACGGGCTGGGGGTCCGGGTGAACGCTTACGAGGGCTCGTCCTCCCCCATCGGCGAATTCGGCTGGGACGGCGCGGCCTGCGCGTACGCGCTGATGGATCCCGTGAATCACTTGAGCGCGTATCTTGGCATGCACGTGCGCTCCTTCGGCTACGGCTACGACGTCATCCACCACAGGATCAAGGACCTGATCTACGAAGGCCTCGGCGCATAGCTTATGCTGAACAGGAAGCTTGCCCAAAAAAGCGCGTCCGGGCAAAGGAGCGATTTCTCCGAAGGAAAAGTCTCCGGCATCATCTTGAGGCTCGGTCTTCCTTTGATGCTGGCCGAGCTCGTGCACGTACTGTACTCCATCGTGGACAGGATCTACATCGGGCACATGCCAAGCGGCGGCACGGACGCGCTGACGGGCCTTAGCGTTTGCTTTCCCCTGATCACGCTGATCGGCGCGTTCGCAAACCTGTGCAGCACGGGCGGCGCGACGCTGTGCACGATCGCGCGCGGCGAAAATGATTTGAAGAAGGCCGAGCGCATAACGGCCAGCGCCTTTACGCTGCTTTTGCTGCTTGGTGTTTTTCTGACCGCGCTTTTGTACGTAAGCGCCCCCGTCACGCTCAAATGGCTTGGCGGCGAGGGCGAAACGCTGAAGGCGGCGCTTAGCTACTTCCGCATCTACGTGCTGGGCACCGTGCCGGTATTGATAAGCCTCGGCATGAACCCGTTCATCAACGCGCAGGGCTTTGCGCACGTGGGCATGACCACGGTGCTGATCGGTGCAGTGCTGAACACGGCGCTGGACCCGCTGTTCATCTACGCCTTCGGCATGGGACTTGGCGGCGCGGCGCTGGCCACGGTGCTTTCGCAGAGCGTGAGCGCGGTTTGGGTGGTCTGTTTTTTGAGAGGCAAAAAAACGCCCGTTCGCCTGACGGCGCTGTGTCTCGACAGGACGGTGGTCGGCGGCATGCTCAAGCTCGGCGCGACCGGCTTTACCTTCCGCGTCACGAACAGCATAACGCAGGCGGCGGTCAACATCGTGCTGAAGAGCTGGGGCGGCGCGATGAGCGCGCTGTACATCGGCGCGATGGGGCTCATCAATTCGCTCAGGGAGATCACGGGCCTTCCGACCAACGGCCTGACCGCCGCGGGACAGAGCGTGATGAGCTTCAATTACGGCGCAAAGCAGGGCGGGCGCGTATCGCAGAGCATACGCTTCGTGCTGCTGACCACCCTTGCGGTCAATACGCTCATCTGGGCGCTGATCATGGCCGTGCCCGGCCTTTTGTTCAGCCCCTTCAGCAGCGACAAGGCGCTGATAAGCCTGACCGCGAAATGCGCGCGCGTGTACTTTGCGCTGTTTCCCTTCATGAGCCTGCAGCTGACGGGCCAGTCCACGTTCGTGGCGCTCAATTACCCGAAGCACGCGCTGTTTTTCTCGATGCTGCGAAAGATCGTGCTGGTACTGCCGCTCACGCTGCTTCTGCCCGGGCTGGGTCTTCGGGTCATGGGCGTTTTCTGGGCCGAGGTCGTAAGCCAGCTCGTCGGCGCGACGGCGTGCTTCGTGACGATGTACTTCGTCATATGGAAAAAGCTGAAAGCCGAAGAATAGAGCCCGGAAAGTCGGAAAACGAAGAATGGTTTGGGAAAGCCGCTGAAAGCAGCGCCCCCCAAACCATTTTATTATTCGTTCTTAAGTTTTAAGTCCTCAGCCTTCCCTTTCCCGCAGCAAGTCCTCGCGCACGAAGTTCGTCACCTGCGGCGCGGGCAGATCGGGCAGGGGCTCTTTGTAAGCGGCGCGCATTTTGACGAGATAGGCCATGTTGTCCGCGAGCACCTGCATCGTGCGCACGCCCTCCTTGTCGGCCAGCACGTCCTCCGGCGTAAAGCCGTGCACCATGTTCCAGTAGCAGCTGGACACGACAGGCATCTGGCTGATCGTGAAATACTTGTTCAGCTGGTCGAACGTCGCCGTCGCGCCGCCGCGCCTGCAGCTTACGACGGCCGCGCCGAATTTCATCCTGAGGCAGCCGTTCGGGCGGGAGAAAAACAGCCTGTCCAGAAAAGAGGTGAGGGCGCCCGTGGCGGAAGCGTAGTGCACGGCGCTTCCCACGATCAGGCCGTCGGAGGCCTCCAGTTCGTCCCGCGCGGCGTTCACGCCGTCGTCGCCGTAGACGCAGCGGCCGAGCTTTCTGCACGCGCCGCAGCCCAGGCACCCGACGATCGGCTTTCTGCCGATCTGAATGAGCGTGCTGTCCACGCCGTTTTCCTTCAATCTGTCCGCGATGATTCTGAGCGCGGTGTAGGTGCAGCCGTTCTGATTGGGGCTGCCGTTTAGCAGCAATACCTTCATAAAGACGTTCCTTTCGGCGATTTTCGGTTTATTCGTTGGGGTTCGTTACGACGCCCGCAAAGCAGACGCTGCCGCTTGCTTCGTCCGCGATCAGCACGACGAAGGGCCTGTCGCAGGTAAAGTCGACGGCGACCCGCTCCGCGTAGGGCAGCGCGGCGCCCGCCGCCATCATCGCGGTCACCGCGGCCGCGCGGGTACCCTCTTCGTCCACCTGCACGCGCAGCTTCTGAAGCACTTCCTCGATGTAGATCCTGTCGTCGCTGATGCCCGAAAAGTCGGCCTTCGCCGGGTCGAACATGCTGACCATACCGCAGGACTTGAGCGGCGCAGTCAGGCTGTTTTGCATCGACAGGTCAAGTTTGGGAAGGCTCAGGTTGACGATGTAGGGCAGAGAAGAAGGATACAGCTTTTCCAATTCCTCGCGGCTTACGTATTCGCTCCAGCCGTATTTTTCGTTTCTTTCGAGGATCGCGTTTATAATGCTTTCGGGGCTTTGCTCCTCGAAGGCGATGTTTTCAATGCCGTTTTCTTCGAACCACGCAAGCGCCCTGCGGACGTCGCCGTCCTTTGGCAGGGCAAGGAGCATGTAAAGGTCGCTGTCCCTGTAGCCGAGGCAGAGCAGCTGCATCGCTTCGTTTTCGGCGTAGGAGTACAGTTCCTCGTATCTGTGCATCATTTGCACCGTCACGTCGCCGTCCGGGGTTCGGAAAGCCTGCTCGTTCGTCATATAGTTTTCAAACTTCAGATACCACTCCGCGTCCATGCATACGGCGTTCGTCAGCATAAACGGCGTGTTTTCCGGGGCCGGCGGCAGCGAGTCGATCAGCCCGTCCGTGTGCTCCTTTACCCAGGCGTCCGCGCGGGCCTGATCGCCCAGAGGGAACAGCTCCGCGCCGAACTTTTCCCGAAGGGCGGACACGTAGCCGTCCTTCATGGCGAAGCGCTCGTTCACGAACGCGGCGTTTGCCGTCTTTAAGCCCGAAGCGTTCAGCACGGGACAGAGCGCGGCGATCTCGCCTTCGTCCCGAACGCCCAGCGCGGAAAGGATTTCCTCTCTCGTCCCGCCCTCGGCGCCGCACGCCGCCATGGCCAGCGCGATGTCGAGGCTGACCGGGGAAACGAAGCAGTTGCTCTGCCCGTCCCAAAGCGTATTCAGAATCTGAAAGCCCAAAGCGTTTCCTCCTTCCGCAGGCGCGACCCAACACGTCAAGCCGAGCGCGCAGGCAAGGACCAAAATAAGCAGTTTTTTCATGGCACTTTCTCCTTTTGCTTTATGTCGCTTTGACGGAGCGCGGGCGCGCTTTGTTCCGCCGTCAGTACAGGTAAAAGGCGCTGCTGCGCTTTTGCCAGTCGCATACGGCCTGCGCGTGCTTTTCGATCAGCTTTTTGCCGTCCAGCCTGCCCTCGCGGTAGTCCTTCGTGCCGGCGAGCCGGTCGATGGAACCGGTCCATTCGAACTTGCTTCCCGCCATTTCGCGGATCTCGTCCATCAGCAAAAAGCCCATTTTGGGCGCGTCGGCACTTTCCCGGTCGGTCACGTAGATCTGAACGCCCAAGCACTGCTCGCCGCTGTATTTGGAGCAGGAGGGCATAAACGCCGCGCCGCGGAAGTAAAAGCCCCGAAGCCCCAGCGCGTTCATGCGCTTTGCCAGAACGTCCCCGTCCAGAAACGGCGCGCCGATCAGTTCGAAGGGCAGGGTCGTCCCGCGCCCCTCGCTTACGTTGCAGCCCTCGAAAATGCAGGTGCCCGTGTACACCTCCGCCGCGTGGAGCGTGGAGATATTGGGAGAGGGCGGCACGAACAGAAGTCCCGTGTCCGAATAGCGCATGCTCCTTTTCCAGCCCCGCATGGGCACGACGGTGAGGTCAAGATCGAGCTTCAGCCTGTCCTTTACCCACAGCGCGTACTCCCCGACCGTGAGCGCGTAGCGGGTGGGCATCGCAAAGCGGCCGACGAAGGACGAAACCTCTTCGTCGAGCAGCGTACCCTGCACCGTTTCGCCGCCCAGGGGATTGGGCCTGTCCAATACGACGACGGGCTTTCCCGCCCTCGCGCAGTCCTGCATCGCGTCGGAGAGGGAGTAGATGAACGTGTAAAAGCGCGCGCCCACGTCCTGTATGTCGTAGACGAACACGTCGAAGGCGTCAAGCATCTCCTGCGTCAGGTGCGTGCTCTTGCCGTAGCAGGAATACACGGGCACGCCCGTCTTTTCGTCGGTAAACGTGTCCACGTGCTCACCCGCGGGCACCGAGCCCCTGACCCCGTGCTCGCAGGCGAGCAGCGCGGTGAGCGCGTACTTTTCGCGGATGACGTCGATCGAGGGAACCATATTCCCGTTCACGCCCGTGGGGTTGGTCATGAGCCCTATGCGCGCGCCCTTCAAGACCCCGTCGGCCCGGGAAAGATCGTCTATGCCTGTTTTGACCATCGTTTTGTCCTTTCGCCGAAAATCAGATCTCCGGCTGCACGCGCTTCATGTAATCGTCGACCGCGAAGGCCGTGGCGTAGTCCTTTCTGATCAGCGCGCCGCGCGCCCGCGCCAGCCCCTCGTAGTACTGCAGATACCTGAAATCGCGGCTGTGCTCGGTCAGGTACAGCTTCTTTGCCGCCGCCTTCCAGGTCTCGAACGCCTCGCTCACGTCGAAATAGGCGTAGGGCACGAAGCCTTCGCTGTCCTCCCAGTTTTCGGCGTAGTACCAGCCGCGGATCGGCGCGGGCGGAAGCGGGCGCTCGAACGTCGGCAGCGACGCAAAAAAGATCGCGTCCTGGGTCAGCTTGCTTGCGGCGATATGGTCCTTGTGCATCGAGTTTTTCCAGTGCTGCAGGACCAGATCGACCTTGTTTTCGCGCATGATGTCTCCGATTTTGATCGCCAGCTCTTTGGAATAGTCCAGTTCGCCGTCCGGCGTGTCCAGAACGATGCTCTTTCCGCCGAGCATTTGCGCAAACTCGCCCGCGGCGTCCGTATTCATGCGCCTGAATTCTGCGGTCGTCATTCCCTGCGGGCAGCCCCTTTCGCCCGCGGTCAGGTCCAGGGTGATGATCCTGTCGCCCCGAAGCGCCTGCCGCGCCAAAAGCATGCCCATCGTCAACTGCGCGTCTCCCGTGTGCGCACCCACAGCCATGATCGTCTTCATAGTTTACTCCTTTCCGGTTTCCAGGCGGCGGGCTCTCTGCCCGCTTTGTTTCCGTCAAGCGGCGCTGCCCTTCTGTTTTATTCTATGCTGTGCGGGCAGGCTCACAGTTCCTTTCTCAGCATCGCAAAGCGCCTCGCGGGGCGAAAGCCCGTCTTCAGGTACAGGCGCTGCGCATGGTTTTCCGTGCCGGTAAAGAGCGAGGAATACTTTGCGCCGATGGAGATGAAGCAGTTCATCAGGTCGTTGAACAGCACCGTGGCGATGCCCTTCTGTTCGTACAAAGGATCCGTGCAGATGCCGGTAAACCAGCCGCGGCCGCTTTCCTCCACGTCGGCAGGACCGGTAAAGCCCACGATGTGCCCCTCGGTGCGCGCGCAGAAGAGCGGGCGCGGGGAGGGCTTGGCCAGCTCGTCCCTCAGTACCTTTCGCCAGTATTCGCTGCCAACGCGGTCGCACATGCCGTCCCATTCGCAGTTTTCTTTCGGGTCGTAGCGGCCCGCGACGATGCCCTGCCTCAGGAGCTCGCTTCGCTTCTGCTCCACGAAGTCGGCCTTTTTGTAGTCGGAAAGATTCAAGTACATGGCCACCTCGTGCACGGTGGGCTTATAGCCGTGGGACAGCAGAAAGCCCGTGGCCGCGTTTTCCTCGTCCGCGCCGGGCATGTTGTTGTGCTCGTGCGCGGGAGTGCCCGGGATCAGCCAATGCAGGTCGATGGGATTCAAGCTCGACACGTCGGCCTTCGTCTTGCCGAGAAGGCGGAACCTTTCTTCCAGCGCGTCAAGAAGCGCGGAGGCCGTACCCCTTTTCCGGTACGCGGGGCTCACCATCAGCGTGGTAAGGTAGCCCGGCGTATTCTGCTCGGTCTCGCCGGGCAGGAAGGCGTGCTTGCGGCAGCCGGCGATAAAGCCGGTCACTTTTCCGTCTTCGCAGGAAACCAGCAAAAGCGCCGGCTCGTACACGGCGCCGTCCAGAAACTTTTCTTTGAAATAGGCTTCGTCGAAGGGCCGATAGAGCGCGCCGTCGTTTTTCCTGCACGCGTCCCACAGTGCGCCGATCGCCGCCAGATCCTGCACGGTAAATATGCGAATCGTCATAAAAAATCACCTCGCAAGCGGAAATCCGATTGATTCAGCGCGGAAGCAATGCTATAATAGCTTCGGCGCAACGCCATTTTACCACATTTCAGGGAGGTATTTCAATGCTTTACGCAAAACAAATCCCCGTAAAATACGACGTGGACGTTTTCGTTGCCGGCGGCGGCCCCTCGGGTGTGGCGGCGGCGGTCACGGCAGCGCGTCAAGGCAAAAGCGTGTACCTCGCCGAGAACAACGGGTGTTTCGGCGGCAGCGGTACGACGGGCCTCGTGCCGTCCTTTGCCCAGTTCACCGACGGAGAGCGCTTTTTGGTGGGCGGCGTGGGCCGCGAGGTGCGAAACAGCGTCATTGGCGAAGCCTGCGACTATTCCCGCGGCTTTACGGGCATAAAGCCTGAAACGCTCAAAAAGGTCTACGACGCCATCGTCTGCGCGGAGCCCAACATCCGCTTCAGCTTTTTTACGCGCCTGATCGACGTGCTTTCGGGCGACGGACACGTCGAATGCGCCGTGCTCGCGGCCAAGAGCGGCATTTTCGCGGTCAAGGCGAAAATCTACGTGGACTGCACGGGCGACGCGGATCTTTGCGCCATGGCGGGCGCGGATACGGAATTCGGCGACGAGACCGGCACCGCGATGCCCTCTACGCTCTGCTCGCTCTGGTCGGACGTGGACTTTACGCAAAAGAGCGGTGCGGACTTTATGCAGTCGCTCGAAAACGCGTTCAGGGACGGCGTGTTCTCGGTGGAGGACAGGCACATTTCCGGCTTTTTCCCGTCCTCGGACGACAGCTCCGTCTCGGGCGCGAACATCGGCCACTGCTTCGGCGCGGACGCGCGGGACGAGGTATCCCTGACCAAAGCCATGCTGCGGGGCCGAAGCTACATGGACGAGTTTGCGAAATTCTACCGCGAATACATCGGCGGGCCCTACAAAAACATGCACCTGTGCTACACGGCGGACATGCTGGGCATACGCGAATCGCGCCGCGTGGTGTGTGACTACCGTTTGAGCGGCAGCGATTTCCTCGCCCGCGCCGTATTCCCGGACGAGATCGGCCGCTACGCCTACCCCGTGGACATCCACATCATGAAGCCGGACAAACAAAGCTACGATAAATTTCTGAAGGAATACTCGCACGACATGCGCTACGGCGTCGGCGAATCCTACGGCATCCCATACCGGAGCCTGATCCCCGCAAAGCTCGACAACGCGCTGGTCGCTGGCCGCTGCATAGGCACCGACCGGCAGATGCAGGCCTCCGTGCGCGTGATGCCCGGCTGCTTCATCACCGGCACCGCCGCGGGCATGGCGGCAAGCCTCGCCGCGCAGTATGAAGACACGCGCAAAATCGACACGGACGAACTGAAGGCGAAGATCAAGGAAGACTTCGGCCCCGAGCGCACCCGGGAAACAGAGGCAGGCGAAGCGAAAAGAGACTGAAAGCGCCTTGCACGGGCGCTCCCGAAAGCCGAGAAGCCGTCTGCCGTAAATCTATTCCTCGAACACCCCGTAGACCGTCAGCATGTGTTTTGCGATGTCGTAGACGCAGCGGTAGTATTCCTGCGTGAGCTCCAAAGGCATGTGGTGCAGGGGCTGGCCCTTTTCGTTGTCGTCGTAGAGCAGGCTTCCGCAGCGCGGGCTTTCGGGCTCGAGGTTGAACGCGCCGCCGTAGTTTACCAGCTTCAGCGCCGTGAGCACCTCGTCGAAGTTCACGCAGCCCATCAGCGGCGGAAGATGCAGGTCCTGCCGCCACATGCGGTTGGTGGACGCGACGGGGAGCGAGCCGAAATTGTCCTGTACGTGCAGGCCCCTGAGGTGCGGGCCCAGCGCAAGGATGGTCTCATACTGGTTTGCGTCCTGAAGGCTCAAATGGCCCGTGTCCAGGCACGCCTGATACAGTGGATGGTTCACGGCGCCCAACAGCTCCAGCATCTCTTCGCCGCTCCGGCAGTAAAAGTTTTCGTCCCACCTGCCCACGTTTTCGAGCAGCAACGTAACGCCGTGCTTTTCCAGTGCGGGGAGCAGCTGCCTTGCGTAGGAAAGGTTGAAATCGAGATATTCCTTTCGGCGCATGCCCGGCTGCGCGCCCGGGTGGTAGGCCATTGTTTTTATGCCGAGCGCCGCGCAGACCTCGACGGCCCGCCGCGTGCGCATTAGCAGCTTTTCGGTCATGCCGGGCGCTGCGGGCTCCCCCGCGGGGGCGTGCGCCGTTATGGCGCAAACGCCGATCTTTTCCATGCTTTCCCGCGTCCGTCCGGCGGTCTTTTCCCAGTCCGGCCGCATATAGGGCGCGTCGTCCGACGTCATGGTCGAAAACAGATCGTAATCCACATACCGGAAGCCGCATTCGCGGATGTGCCTGTAAAAGTCGAATTCGTCTCCCAAATGCGTCCAGACGGCGCTTCTCGCAATCGATATCTTCATTCCGCTCACCTCACAGAAGGCCGTAGGTCCTGAGCATGTGCTCCGCGACGCGGCGGCTCCATATTTGAAGGCGCTTCGTTATTTCAAGCGGCATGATCCCAAGCGGCGTTTCCCCGCAATAGAGGCTGTTTTTGGGGAAGACCCGGGGCATGTCGATCCGAAGATTGAAGTCTCCCCGGTAGTTTATGTCGCATAAGCCCTGCATCACCCTGTCGTAGTCGATATAGCCCATCATCGGCGCAAGGCCCAGCGCCTCGCGCTCCGGGTGCACGGCCAGCGGCATGCCGCCGAAATTGTCGGATAGGTCTACGTTCCGGATCAGCTCTCCCAGCATTTTTATCTCGGTGCAGGGCTTGATCTCGGCAACGCCCATGTGCCCCACGTTCAGATTCACTTTCAGATTCTCAGGTTCGCCGAGCTTTTCGATCAGATGCATAAGCTCGATCGCGTGGTGCGAATAATGGGGCTTAAGCCAGGAGCCGGCGTGTTCGATGAGCAGCGTGACGCCCGCTTCCCGCGCGGCCTTCAAAAGGCGCTCAAGGTACGTAAGATTGAATTCTTCGTATTCGCGCCGCGTATTGTTCTCGGTGTACAGAAGCGGAACGACCAGTCGGTCCGCGCCGATCGCGCCCGCGCAGCAAACCGCCTTTTCGACATAGGTCGCTTCGTCCGGGTGCGAAAAGCCTGTCACGTGCGAAACGCCCGCGCGCACGCCCGCGCTTTCGAGCGTTTCGCGCTTTTCCCTTCCCCATTCGGCGGCGTCCCGGCTAAGCCAGTCCTTCGCGTTGAACGCGCCGAAATCGTAATCCACGGTATCACTGCCGCACTGCCTTAGTACGGCGTACACTTCCTTTTCACTCAGCCCGTATTCGCGAAGTATCGGGCTCACAGCCTGAGACAGCTTCATGGCGCTCTCCTTCGTTTTTTGCTGCGTCCATATTGCCACAGCCCGGCGGAAATGTCAAGCGGATTCAAAATCCGACGCCGTTTTTGGAGCCTGCCCTCGGGCGGGACGCTTCCCGTCGCGCAGGCGGGACAAATATCGCCCGCGGGCATAAAATCAACCTTTTAGTGCTTTCCATTTAACAGGAATTGCATTGATTTCACGGCGTGAATCGCTTATCATTAATTCAAAGGCTCAGGCTTTCCCGCATTGCGGAAATACGAAGAGTACATTATTGAAAGGGGTCACAACCATGGCAAAAATCGATCTTGGCAAATACGGCATTTCCGGCACCACCGAAATCATCTACAACCCCTCCTACGAGCTCCTGTTTGAGGAAGAGACCAAAAAGGGTCTGACCGGCTACGAGGTCGGCCAGCTGACCGAGCTCGACGCCATCAACGTCATGACCGGCATCTACACCGGCCGCTCCCCCAAGGACAAATACATCGTGATGGACGAGACCTCCAAGGACACCGTGTGGTGGACCACGCCCGAATATAAAAACGACAACCATCCCATGAGCGAAGACACCTGGAAGATCGTCAAGGGCCTTGCCAAGGATCAGCTCAGCAACAAGAAGCTCTTCGTCGTCGACGCGTTCTGCGGCGCCAACAAAGACACCCGCATGGCCGTGCGCTTCATCATGGAGGTCGCCTGGCAGGCCCACTTCGTGCGCAACATGTTCATCAAGCCCACCAAGGAAGAGGAAGAAAGCTTCACGCCCGATTTCGTCGTGTACGCCGCCTCCAAGGCCAAGTGCGAGAATTATAAAGAGCTGGGTCTCAACTCCGAGACCGTGGTCGCCTTCAACGTCACCAGCCGCGAGCAGGTCATCATCAACACCTGGTACGGCGGAGAGATGAAGAAGGGCATGTTCTCCATGATGAACTACTACCTGCCGCTCAAGGGCATCGCCGCCATGCACTGCTCCGCCAACACCGACATGCAGGGCGAAAACACCGCCATCTTCTTTGGCCTCTCCGGCACCGGCAAGACCACCCTTTCCACCGACCCCAAGCGCCTGCTCATCGGCGACGACGAACACGGCTGGGACGACAACGGCGTGTTCAACTTCGAGGGCGGCTGCTACGCCAAGGTCATCAACCTCGACAAGGACAGCGAGCCCGACATCTACAACGCCATCAAGCGCAACGCGCTGCTTGAGAACGTGACCGTGGACAAGGACGGCAAAATCGACTTCGCCGACAAGTCCGTCACCGAGAACACCCGCGTCAGCTACCCCATCGAGCACATCGAGAAGATCGTCAAGAACGTGCGCCCGGTATCCGCCGGCCCCGCCGCCAAGAACGTGATCTTCCTTTCCGCGGACGCCTTCGGCGTGCTGCCCCCCGTCAGCATTCTCACCCCCGAGCAGACGAAGTACTACTTCCTCAGCGGCTTTACCGCCAAGCTCGCGGGCACCGAGCGCGGCATCACCGAGCCCACCCCCACCTTCAGCGCGTGCTTCGGCCAGGCGTTCCTCGAGCTGCATCCCACCAAGTACGCCGAGGAGCTGGTAAAGCGCATGGAAATGAGCGGCGCCAAGGCCTACCTCGTGAACACCGGCTGGAACGGCACCGGCAAGCGCATCTCCATCAAGGATACCCGCGGCATCATCGACGCGATCCTGAACGGCGATATCCTGACCGCGCCCACCAAGACCATCCCCTACTTCAACCTTGAAGTTCCCACGCAGCTCAACGGCGTGGACACCAAGATCCTGGATCCCAGAGATACCTACGCCGATCCTTCCCAGTGGGAAGAGAAGGCCAAGGACCTGGCCGGCCGCTTCATCAAGAACTTCGCCAAGTACGAGTACAACGAAGCCGGCAAAGCCCTGGTTCCCGCCGGCCCGCAGCTGTAATAAGGGCTGCTGCGCAGCCCTTCGAATGAAATGAATCAAAGATTCATTTCATTCGGCAGGTTTTTTGTGCGGTAAGCGCATTGTTGTACAAACGACAGATTACTGATCGGTGTGCAAGAGGCCAGCAGTTTTTGCTGAAAAATCTGCGGATTGAAGTTGGAGGGGCTGCGGCCCCTCCAAACCTTTTTGGGGCTTTTGCGCTTGTACGCCAACCTTTTTTTCGGAGAACCACAATGAAGAAACTGAAGTACGCGCTGACGCTCCTTCCGCCGGTCCTTTCGGCGGGCGCGCTGCTTTGGCAGCTCGAAACGTATCACGTGCATATGGACGCAGATTTCGGCGCGCGGCTGATTGCGGGCTTCTTCGTGGTGATCAGCCTGATCGTGCTGCTTGCCTCGCTCAGGAAAGACAGGCCGCGCGCTTACCGGATCGCCTGCACGGTGGGCCTTGTGCTGTGCTTTGCGCTGTTTCTCGTCGCCCGCACCGTTCCGAACTGCCCGATGTGCGACGGCTGGCAGGAAGGCGAATTCCACCTGCTGTCCCATTGGATCAGCGCGGGGCCGTAAAGGGCGCCTGCGTTTTTCGCCGCGTATGATTCCAACGAAAAGGCCGAAGCTTGTTTGCTCCGGCCTTTTATTTTGCCTTTTGAGATTCTCTGATT
This sequence comes from Clostridia bacterium, assembly GCA_017395065.1. Lineage (GTDB taxonomy): Bacteria > Bacillota > Clostridia > Christensenellales > Aristaeellaceae > RUG14130. The sequence continues at coordinate 232,059 of JAFPWH010000051.1, forward strand.
TAAGATTCTCTGATCTGAAATTACTTGATCTCGATGGTGGCGCCGACGTCCGCGAATTTCTTCTTGATTTCCTCGGCGGCTTCCTTGGCTACGTTCTCCTTGAGGGTCTTGGGCGCCTCGTCTACGACGGCTTTGGCTTCCTTCAGGCCCAGTTCGGGGCACACTTCGCGAACGACCTTGATGACCTTGATCTTCTCGGGGCCGACTTCCTTCAGCACGACGTCGAACTCGGTCTTCTCTTCAACAGCTTCGGCAGCGGCGGCGGGGCCGGCGGCTACTGCAACGGGGGCGGCGGCGCTTACGCCGAACTTCTCTTCCATGGCCTTTACCAGATCGGCCAGCTCAAGAATCGTCATAGACTCTACAGCAGAAATGATTTCCTCAATACTCATGAGTTTTTCCTCCATAATTATTTAAGTGATTGTCGGCGGCAGGCTGTCATTCTTCGCCGGCCAGCTGCTTGCGGCGCGCCTCGACCACGCGGGCGAAGGCGGACACGCTGCTCATCAGGCTGCCCATGAAGCGGGCGATGAGCACTTCCTTGCTGGGCAGTTCGGCCAGAGCCTGAACGCCCTTCTCATCCAGATACGCTCCGTCGCAGGCGCCGCCCTTGATTGCGAGCTTCTTGGTCTTCTTGCCGTACTCGCTGGCGATCTTGGCGGGAGCGATCATGTCTTCGTAACCAAAGGCTACTGCGGTGGGGCCTTCGAGGATGCTCTTGAGCTGCTCGCCGTAGGGCAGGGCCTCGGTGGCCAGGTGGATCATGGAATTCTTGATGACCGTGTACTCGACGCCGCTCTTTCTGAACTCGTTGCGCAGCGCGGTGTCTTCCTCAACGGTGAGGCCACGGAAATCCACCATGACGACGGTCGCGGCCTTGGCGAACTTTTCCTTCAGCTCGGCTACGACGCCTTCCTTTGCGATACGATTTGCGGATTTCTTTTCTTCGGACATTTGTTTAACACCTCACATTCCGTCCCAGGTTGACGGTAAAATAAAACCTTGCGCAGGCGCAAGGCAGAACAAATCGTGTTTTCCTGTCATGCACCTCGGCGAGTATCCGTGGATGTTACGCTTGAAAAGCACTCGCTGTCTATGGCACTTGGCTTTTTACCGAAGGACATTATAAGGCCTCATGCGCCTTTAGTCAAGTTAAGCTTTCGGGCAAAAACGCGAAAAAGCGGAAATCCCCCGCTCTCCGACTTGAATAAATATTCATTTCATGTTATACTTGCTGCGATAGGGAGCGATGATTAAATGAGGTGGTCATCTGGCGAGTGAATTTGTCGTCAGATGCAAGCGCAAATTTAGAAGGTTTACTGGAGGTAAATCGATAAATTTGCGCGCAGCAGATGGCGGAAAAGGCACCGTCAGATGTGCCGCCGAATTAATCAGAGGTTCCGTAAGCTTTTTGGAGGGAACGGATTGGAAACGGTAAAAAGGCGCATCGTGGTCAAGGTGGGTACCTCCACCCTCACGCACAGCGTGGGCACGCTGAATCTGAGGAGCATAGAGCATCTGGTGCGCGTATTGGCAGACTTGAGAAACGACGGCTATGAAGTGATCCTCGTGTCCTCCGGCGCGATCGCCGTGGGCACGGCAAAGCTGAAGCTGGGCAAGCGCCCGTCGGAATTGCGCATGAAGCAGGCCGCGGCCGCCGTGGGACAGCTGAGCATGATGCACGTATACGACACGCTTTTCGGCGAATACAGCTGCACGGTCGCGCAGATCCTTCTGACCGGCGACGACGTGGAGGATCCAAGCAGGGCGGCGCACCTCAGGGCCACATTCTCCGCGCTGCTCGAAATGGGCGTGATCCCCGTGGTGAACGAAAACGACTCCGTTTCCGCAGCCGAGATCGAGACGGGGCAGCACAGGGTGCTTGGCGACAACGACACGCTGTCGGCCATCGTCGCGCGCCTCGTGAACGCCGAAAAGCTTGTATTGCTCAGCGACATAGACGGCCTGTTCGACGCAAATCCCCGCGAAAACCCGAACGCGAAGCTGATCGGACGCATAGACGAGCTGACCGAAAAGGTGCTGTCCATGGCCGGCGGCGCGGGCTCCTGGCGGGGCACGGGCGGCATGGCCACAAAGCTCAGCGCCGCGCAGATTGCCATGAGCGCGGGCTGCGACATGATCATCACCAACGGCGCAAAACCCGAGGCGCTGTACGACATCGTGCAGGACAGGCCCGTCGGCACGCTGTTTAAGGCAAGGCGGGCGTAAACGATTCCTGCAGGAAAGGAAAAAGGCATGACACAGCTGGAGCTTATGGGGCAAAAGGCCAAAGAAGCGAGCCGGAGCCTGGGCATACTGGACACGGAAAGCAAAAACGCGGCGCTTCTCAAAATCGCGGACGCGCTGAAAGAAAACGGCGACCAATGGCTCAAAGCCAACGAAGCCGACCTTGAAAACGCGAAAAACAACGGCATGAAGCAGTCGCTGATCGACCGGCTTGCTCTGACGAAGGAGCGCATAAAGGGCGTGGCGCAGGGCGTAAGAGACGTGGCCCGCCTGCGCGATCCCGTGGGCGAAACGATCGGCGAAAGCACGCGCCCGAACGGGCTTCTGATCAAAAAGCAGCGCGTGCCGCTGGGCGTGATCGGCATCATCTACGAGGCAAGGCCCAACGTCACCGTGGACGCGGCGGCGCTGTGCTTAAAGAGCGGCAACGCCTGCATACTGCGCGGCGGCAAGGAAGCGATCCATTCGAACACGGCCGCCGTAAAGATCATGCGCGGGGTGCTTGCCTCCCTCAGGATAAACGAAGACAGCATAAACCTGATCGAGGACACGAGCCGAGAAAGCGCAAACGAGCTCATGCACCTGAACGCCTTCGTGGACGTATTGATCCCGAGGGGCGGCGCAGGGCTCATCCGCGCCGTGACCGCCGGCGCGACGGTGCCCGTCATCCGCACGGGCGAAGGCGTGTGCCACGTCTACGTCGACAGGGACGCCGACCTGGACATGGCCGCAAAGATCCTGTTCAACGCAAAATGCTCGCGCCCCTCGGTGTGCAACGCCGCCGAGTGCGTGCTCGTGCATAAAGACGTGCAAAGCGCGTTCTGGGAAAAGGCGCTACCGCTGCTCAAGACGAAGAACGTGCTTTTGCGCGCGGACGAAGAAGCGCTGAAGGTCCTTGGCGGAAACGCCGAACCCGCGGACGAAGACGACTGGGACAAAGAATACGGCGACTACACGCTGGCGGTCAGGACCGTAAGCGGCGTGGACGAGGCCATCGATTTCATCGCCCTGCACGGCACGCAGCACAGCGAGTGCATCGTCACCCGGAATGAAAGGACCGCGCAGGAATTTCTGCTCAGGACCGACGCGGCGGCGGTGTACCACAACGCCTCCACGCGCTTTACCGACGGCGGAGAGTTCGGGCTGGGCGCGGAGATTGGCATCTCCACGCAGAAGCTGCACGCGAGGGGCCCCATGGGGCTGGAAGAAATGACGAGCTGGAAATACGTCGTGCTCGGCAACGGACAGGTAAGATAAGAGGAGGAAGCAAAATGGACGGCGAAAGAATGTATTCCCTGATCGAAAAGCTCAATTTCGTGCGCGTGAGCGGGACGGAGGAAGAGCAGAAGGCGGCCGAGATCATCAAGGCCGAGTGCGAAAGCTTTTCCCTTGAAGCCGCGATCGACCCCTTTGCGACGCAGGACGGCGAAGTAAGCGAGACCGTGCTCGAGGTGACCGCACCCTACCGCAAGCAGTACGCCGCCAAGGCCTACCGGCGCAGCGCCTGCTTCGAGGGCGAAGCGGAAGTGCTCTACGCCGAGGACGGGCTGGAGGTCAACCTGATCGGCGTCAAAGACAAGATCATCCTTCTCAACAATCCCGTGGGTAAAAAGAATTACGAGCAGCTGCTCAAGGCCGCTCCCGCCGCGGTCATCACCGGCGACGGCGATCTTTTGGACAGGGAAGAGGACAGCGACCTGATCCGCGGCATGCTGCGCCCCGTGATCACGGACGGCTTCGAAGGGCGCCTGTGCGCCGTAGGCGTGCGCAAAAAGGATCTGTTCGAAATGATCGTAAAGGGCGCGAGCGCGATGCGCCTGAAGGTCGTCTCCCGCGACTTTGAAAACACCTCCCGGAACGTGACCGCGTTCATCAAGGGCAGCAAATATCCCGACGAGATCATCTCCTTCACCGGCCACATGGATTCCACCGAGTTTTCCCACGGCTGCTACGACAACGCCGCGGGCAGCGCGGCGCTGATGGAGCTCGCGCGGTATTACACGCAAAACCCGCCCTTCCGCTCGATGCGCTTTATCTGGACGGGCAGCGAGGAAAGGGGCCTGCTGGGCAGCAAGCACTTCGTGGCCGAGAACGCGGACGAGGTCAAAAACACGCGCCTCAACATAAACTGCGACCTCGCGGGCAGCCCCGCGGGCCACGAGTTCGCCATCGTCACCGGCCCCAAGGAATTGACCGCGCACATCGACATGCTGATGAAGGAGGCGGGCTTCGCGGTCGAGACGCGCACCGACACATACTCCTCCGACTGCATCCCCTTCGCGGACGCGGGCGTGCCGGCCGTATCGATCGGCCGCTTCGGCGCGCACGGCATGAGCTACATCCACAGCCGCAACGACGTGATCGACTACGTGTGCCCCTCGGCGCTCCAAAAAACCGCGGAGGTCGCCTTCCTGTTCACCGAGCGCATGGACAAGGCCGCCGCGATGCCCTTCGAGCGCAAGATCCCGGACGACATCAAGAAAAAGGTCGACGAGTATCTGATGAAGAAGGGCGTTTAGACGAAAACAGAAAAAGGATCACAAAAGCGGCGCTGTCAAAGGCGCCGCTTTTGCGTGTATGGTCTGAATAAATGTATCCGCTTTGGCGGACATCTTCGGTCCCCGTCAGTCAATAGATCGTCAGGTGCTCTTTGAGCTTTTCCGCGGTTTCCCGCGCCGTGTAGACGACGATGACGAACTGCCAGTACACCCGGTATTCGTACAGCTGAAGCGGGCAGTTTTCTTCTTCAAGAACCTCGTCCATGAACAAAAGCATTTCCTCGTTGAACCAGTCGCCGTAGCTGTCCAGCTCGATGAAATAGGGATGGCCGTTGCACGTAAACGAGACTGAGCGCCTGCCGTCGGTGGGCGGGGTCCGGTAATCCTCCGATTCGGTGAGCTCGTCGGTCATTTGGCTTAAATCCTCGCGGATGTCGCCGATGACGACGTCCGGCACGACGGCGTCCACGCCCTGCAAAAACAGCGTGTACATGTGATCGACGTCGAAGATTTCCGCGTCGAAGGCGTACACCTGATCGCTCAGGGGCGTCCATTCAAAGCTGTCGTAATCGAACTTCCCCAGACCGAGCAAAAGCAGCACGTCGTCTGCCGTAAGCAGATCGACTGTCATGCCGTATTCCCCCGCAAGCTCGCTCAGCAGGGCCGTATCGATCTTAAAGCCCAGATCCTGCAGCGTCTTCACCGCGCCCGACGTTTCCGCCGCGGCAAAGCACGACAACGCAAGCGCCGCGCACAGAAGCAGGCAGATCGGCATGCTCAAGCCGCGTTTCATGGACGTATCTCCCCTCTTTGCCTTCGTACTATCCGCCGATGGTGATCCAGATGCACGGCCTGTAGCCGATGCTGTCGTGGCCCACGTCGGTGCCGTAGAGCGTGGTGTGGCCGTTGTTGCCGTAGACGATGACGGCGTTCACGCGGAACTGGCCGGGCGTGCGCAACCACCAGTAGGAGGCTTCGTTTTTCTTGCCCTCGTTCAGCGCCGCCTTCGTCTGCTTGCACTTGCGGCTGTCGGCGGTCTTCATGTATTTCTGCACTTCCTCATAGCTCAGGAAGAAAACATAGTCGTCCGTGTCCGGACCGCCGTCGACTTTGGAATCGGGATTGTCGGGGTTTACGTTATGGGTCAGAAGGATGCGCTCCTTTTCCGCGTCGCTGAAGGCGTCCTCGTAGAACATGGAATTGCACCAGTAGCGGCAGTGCAGTTCGCTGTTGTACAGGTCTTCCTCCTTGCCGCGGGACCTGTCCTCCATCAGTATGTCGTCGGGGCCGTTCACGGTGAAGCGGCGGGACGCGGACTCCGGCTGGCTGCCCCAGTAGTTCACGTTAAAGTCGCCAATGTAGGAATGCGCCCAGTAGGTGTATTTGTACTTGATCCACCAGGGATTGAAGTAGCCGGCGTTGTGCAGTATGTATTTGGAGATCAGCAGCGCCTTGCCGCCTTCGACCGCGAGCACCGTCCATTCGATCGGCTCTTCGCCGTTGCTGAGCACGTCGTCCTGCTCGTAGCGGCCGAAGAACACGCCGTCCTGAATGCTGATCTCGTTGCTCTGAAGCGTCGTGCCGTCCCTGAGGGTGCAGATGAGCGTAAGAAGCCCGCCCTTTTCGGGGGTGTAGCTGAAGGAGTCCTCGCCTGTGGACTTGCTGTAAACGCTCTTTCCGTTCAAAAAGATCTCATACCCGGCGACGCCGCTTTCGCTGTCCACCGTCCAGCAGATCGGCAGGCCCGCGCAGCCGTTGTACTCGGTGTCGCAATCCAGGCTGTCTTCGGCAAGGCTCGCGACGCTTAAGCAAAGAAAAAGCGAAAGCAGCGCGGAAATCAGTTTTTTCATTTTCTTTTCCTCCCATGAAGGATCTATTATGGATATTATTTGGGGCTAATGCGAAGTATGACCTCAGCAATAGCCCCTCTTTTTTCGTTCCGTGATCCGTTCGGTTATTTGCCGGCCGCCTCTCAGCTGCCGATCCTGATCCACATCGCGGGCCTGTAACCCACGCTCTTGTGGCCCACGTCGGAGCCGTATTCGCTGGCGCGGCCGTTATTGCCGTCCACGTACATCGCGTTTACGCGGTACTTGCCCTGCGTCCTGAGCCACCAGCAGTTGGTGGTGTTGCCGTTGGGCTCCTTCTTTGCGGCGCTCGTCATGGTGCACTTACGGTCGGCGGTGTTGGGCATGTATTTCTTGAGCTCGTCGTAGCTTAAGAAGAATACGTAGTCCTTGCTGTCGGGGCCGCCCTTGATGCCGTAGGGACTGTCCGGGTTGCTGTTCGTGACGCGGACGATTCTGTCTCTCTCCCTGGAGGAGAAGGCGCCGTTGTAGAAGGTCTCGTTGCACCAGTAGCGCGCGTGCACCTTGAACAGGTCGCTCTCCTTGCCCCAGCTGCCGTCGGCCAGCGGGACGTGCGTGGGCGTGATGCCGGTGATCAGGCGGGACGGGTCTTCCGGCTGGCTGCCGCGGTAGTTCTGGCTGATGCTGCCGATGTAGGAGCCGCTCCAGTAGGTGTATTTATACTTGATCCAATAGGGGTTGAAATAGGAAGCGTTCTTCAAAATCTTCGTGCTGATGACCAGCGCCTTGTTGCCGGAAACCGTCAGCACCTTCCACTCGATCTTTTCCCCGTCCATCGAGCCCATGTAGAGCTTGTCCTTCACCTTGACCTTGCCGGTGGCCAGCGTGGTCACGGTCAGGCTGTTGCTCATCGTGATGCTGACGGAATAATCGCCGGCCTCCGTGGGCGTATAGCTGAAGCTCGTGTCGCTCGTGGAGTCGGAGGTGTACACGGACACGTCGTCCCTATAGACCTCGTAGACGAAGCGGCTCGTGACGTTCCGCCCGGGCATCGCGTTTTTGACCCGCCAGGTGATGGGCAAAAGCACGCAGGCGTCCTCGTCCTCGGTGTCGCATTCCGTTTCAAAGGCGTTTAAGTATTTTACGGTCAGGCCCTTCCTTTGCGCGTAGGCCTCCATCGTGCTGTCCAGGTCGCAATAGATCAGCGCGTTCTCGACGCCGTCGAAGGCGTCTTCCTCTATGACCACGTCGTCGCTGAAGCAGTACACCGTAACCAGCCCCTTGCAGCCCTCGAAGGCGCGCGAACCGATGTAGGTAAGGTCCTCGTCAAAAGTGATCGTGCTCAGGCTTTCGTCGCCGGAAAACGCGCCCGCTTCAATGACCTTGACCCCGAGCTTGCTCGGCGCCGCGTCGGCCAGGGCCATCGCCGGTATCAGCAGCAAAATACACAAAAACGCCACAATCAAGCGTTTGGTCATTCTCAATCCCTCCAATTTATACTTCAACACATAAATCATATCACAAAACGCCCCGATTGTCAATTGCGTCGGAAACACAATTTCCGCCGGATTGTTTACAATATGTTACAAAACGCGGGGCTTCTTCTCTTCCGCCACCGGTTCGGGATTTGAAGTGTTCTTTTACCTGATATACAAATCAACAGCCTCCTGTGTCTTGTTGTCCTGTCACAGGAGGCTGTTTCCGTCCGTTTTTTCCGGGTCTGTTTCCTTCCAGGCTCCGATCCGGACGTTCCGGTTCGATGCGCCTGAGCTCATTTATTGAATGGACCCATACGCGGCGACCGCTTCATCGACAGTCAGAAGGCCGTTGCTCACCTGCCAGCCCGCTTTGTTGACCTGTGAGGCCGCGGCGTCGGACAAGCCCAATTCCAATGTGTTGATGAACTGCTGCGCACTCAGCCTTCTGAACGGCGCATACACGCTGTCCAGAGACATATCGATGCATGGCGTCACCATACGCTTGGCCTTCGCCATCGTGTTCAATTCGTTTGCGCTGATCAAAAAGCGCATAAACTCGTTGGCCATCGCCAGGTTCTTGCTGCTCTTATTGACACCAAAACCGATGGATACGGCGTTGATGAAATAACCGCCCGTTTCGGTGGAAGGAACGGGATGAAAACTGTATTTGAAAGGGTGACTGGTAAAAGGCTGCGACTTGGCTTCCCGCTTCTCGGTTCCGGACACGGTGTTGCCTGAGGCCAGCATCATCGGTACATCGCCTTCAAAGAAGCGCAGGATCACCGCCTCATAATTATCCTTGAGTTCATTGCAATTATCCAGGTTGATATAGCCGTGACTCATGAAATCGTGAGCCAGTTCAAGCGCGCTGCGCATGTATTGGCCGGCTTCGGGTTTCAGTTCGTTCATCTCTTTCAGCGCCGTTTCATTTCCCTGGACCTGCGCACAGAAGTAGGGGTAGAAAAGCGGATAGAGCAGGTCGCTGCCCTTGTTGTAGCCCATGATCGGATTGGCATAGCCGGCTTTTTTAAAGGCTTCGCAGGCGTCAAGCAGTTGGGCGTAGGTCTGCGGTACGGCAACGCCTTCCTTGGCGAACAGGTCTTCGTTCACGAGCATCCCGTAAGTCGTCGTGTAGATCGGCACACTCAGGATGTTTCCCGCCGAATCCTTTGTAAGGAGGTTCGGACGGATGCAGGACAGATCGATGCCCAGCGCCGGATCGGAAAGGTTCTCCGACGCGGCTGCGATCGCGGCGCCGTCCGGCCAGTCGCTCATCCACGGATAGGTGAAGAAAATATCCGGCGCTTCAGTGCTTGCCAGCGCTGTGGAGAGGATCCCGCTGGAGGCTTTGCTGTAGCCGTCCATATAGATATATTTCAGCTGCACGTTGGGATAGTATTTGGCAAAGCTGTTAAACTCCGCCTCCAGAGCCTCAAAGTTGCTGTAATGGCCGACGACGGTCAGCGAACAGGCCGTTTGCGTGTCGAGCTTCGGCACAAAGCCCGTGCTGCTTTTTTGCACGGTTTTCTCTTCTTTGTCCCCGCATGCCGTAACAGATAATACCAGTGCCAGTACAGCCGCGCCGAGCGCCAGCTTCCATCGCCGATTTTTCATGATTTCGTTTCCTCCTTGATCCTTTTGATTTCTTTCAGTACCAGCTTCATGTCTACGGGCTTCGCGATGTGCCCGTTCATCCCGGCAGCCAGGCACTCTGCCACGTTTTCGGAGAACGCGTCTGCCGTCATGGCGATGATCGGAATATGGGACGCCCACGGGTCGGGCAATGCCCTGATGGCCTTGGTCGCTTCTATGCCGTTCATAACCGGCATCTGGATATCCATAAAGACCAGATTGAATGCGCCTTTCGCGGCCCCGGCTACGCGCTCCACCGCAAGCTGACCGTTTTCGGCCCGTTCTGTTTCCACGCCCTGCATCTGCAGCAGCATGGATATGATCTCCCAGTTGACGTCGTTGTCCTCCGCCACCAGGATGCGCATTCCCGAGATGTCGGCGGTTTCGTCTTCCTGTTTGGCGCGGTCGTTCCCGATCCCCATGATCTCCCTGAGCTTGTTATAGAGGGTGGAACGGAACAGCGGTTTGCTGATAAGCCCGTTCACGCCCGCTTCTTTGGCTGTTTCCTCCAAATCGGACCAGTCGTAGGCCGAAACCAGCAGAATGGGGACGTCTTTGCCGACCTTGCTGCGGATTTGCCGTGTCGCCTCGATGCCGTCCATATCGGGCATCTTGCAGTCCAGTATGATTGCGTCGTAATCGTCCCGGCTTGAAACCATATTGACGGCTTCAAATCCGTTGTGAGCGATGTCGGCTTCCGCGCCGATGGATTGCAGGGTGGCTTTCGTCGTCTCCAGCAGGATCTCGTCGTCGTCGGCAAGCAGGACCCGGATGGACAGGGGTGCCGTTTCCTCGTCCTTCCGGTCGGCGATCGGAATTTCCAGCGTCACGGTGAATGTCGTTCCCTTGCCCACTTCGCTCTGGCAGTCGATCGTACCGTGCATCAGATCGATCATTTGTTTGGTGATCGCAAGGCCGAGACCCGTACCTTGTACGGTGTTTACCCTGCTGTCGATCTGCCTTGAGAAGGGCTGATACATTCGGGCCATGAACTCCGGCGTCATGCCCATTCCCGTATCGGCAACGATGTAGACCAGCCGTACCGACTTGTCCGTTTCACCCGGTTCTTCTCTCATGTCAACACAGACTTGCCCGCCGGGTCCCGTATATTTGACCGCGTTCGACAGTATGTTTATGTAGATCTGATTGAGCCGCAGCTGATCTCCGTAAAGGTATTCGTGGTCGAAACGGTTGATTCGGAAATTGAAGTCGATGTCCTTTTCCTTTACCATGGGCTGCGCGATATTTACGAGATTCTCCGCGCATTCGACGATGGAGAAGGTCACCGGATTGAGATTCAGTTTGCCGCTTTCCACCTTGGAAATGTCCAGAATATCGTTGATCAGCGTCAGCAGGTGATTGCTCGCCAGATTGATTTTTCGCAGGCTGTCGCGCACGGCCGCTTGGTCATCAACGTTTTTGCTTGCAATGGCAGTCAGGCCGATGATGGCGTTCATGGGCGTACGTATATCGTGGGACATGGTCGAAAGAAAATCCGTCTTCGCATGATTGGCGCGATCGGCGGAAGCGGCAGCTTCCTTCAGCTGGCGGTTGAAGCTCATCAGGTTTATCAGGTTAAAGACGAGCAGAAGCAGCAGTCCCGCGGTGATAATGCCTACCAGCGTCCAGCTTATGACCGTGCGGTCGAGCACGGCGACGGGGATCATCGACACCAAAATCCAGTCGTCCGTCGAATTGACGCGCGTATGAGCGATCATGCAGCGCTGTCCCATGGAGTTATTGAGCTCGAAAACTCCGGGGGCGTTCGCCATACTGCTTTTCAGATCCTTCAGTGCGTCCGGCGTCGGGCTGTTGTAGGACTGATAGAATTCATAGAAGTTGGAGTTCTTGAACGAATAGCCCTGGACGATGTAGTCTCCGGCGATGTCGATCAGAGAAATCCCGGCCGTTTTGTACTCTTCGGTGGGGAAAAACCATTTCTTCTGAAAAGCCGAAACCGGGACAATGCGAAGCAGTATCGCCGTTTGATCGTCTTTCAGCGCGATGGGACAGCAAAAGGCGATGGACTGAATGGCATTGACCGGGTTTGTATACGCGCGGGTCACGTTGACCGTCACGCTTTCGGCGAGCACCTCCCCAAAATCGATATTCAGAGCCGTGACGTTGCCGTAAGAAACCGAATAATCTCCCGGCTTGGAAGCCCGGGCTGCCGTCGAAAGTCCGTTCAAGCCCCCGTCTTCCGCGAACAGGATATGTGCCATGATCCCGGACGTGGAAATGGATTTCCGGACGAAGCCGATGGCTTCCTCGGCGGTCATGTCGTTGGCATTGATATAGGCCGCCCAGCTGTTGCAGACCTCCTGCTCACCCAGCAGATAATTGGTGGTCACGCTTTCCATAGCCACCGTCATGTTCTCGAATGCTTATGTTTGGTTTGACACGGTCCTCTTGTGTTCACTGTTTACATAGAACAGCGTAAAGCCCAGTATCGTCAAGACGATCAACACGTTTCCGATAAGCATCGCGCTTTTTTTCATTTCGTCACATCCTAACAGGAGACTCAAAACGGTTATTCCATCAGCGGAATAACGCGGCGGGGCATTTGAAAATCAGGGCCCGCATAAATTGAAATTGCAGCCAAAAGCAGCACTCTCGTTTTTATTTTACTATACGCAGGGGCGATAGTCAAGCTCAGCGCCGGCGGGTCCGCGGTGATGTCCGTTTCCATGTCCTGTTTGACCAGATAATAGGACTCTCTGCCCATGACGGCTTTCGGATAGCCGATCTTGTCCGCGCGATCCTGCCCGCATATCATCTATACTTGATTTGCTTCCCGACCATCGTGCCGGCCGCCTGTTGATGCACGTCATGACCGTAAAGTGCGGCATGACACCGTAAATCTTCGCGCCCGACCGGAGCGCGTCTTCGTTTCTCAGCCTTCCCGCAGCCTGATCAGCTCGTCCCGCTGCTCAAGAAGCTGCCTAAGAAGATGTGCGTAGTCGGCGTCCTTCCCTGCCCGCAGAAGCTCCGTCATTTCGGAAACTTTTTCATACATCGGGATAAGAGAGAGGTTCCCGAGCACCCCTTTGAGCGCATGCGCGGCTTCAAAGGCCGCCTTCCTGTCGTCATTACCCACGGCGTCGGAGAGCTTGCCGAACCCCGCGTCGTCCAGTGCCATATTGACAAGCCGCAGATAGAACGTCTCGTTGTTCATCAGTCGCCTCAGGCCTTCTTCGGTATTCACGCCTGCCCGGCGCAGTGTTTCGATCGTAAGCATATTGTACCTCGTTTATCATTTGATTCCGGCTCCCGTTCCCTGACGGACGCTTCGAATTCGTCCGGGGGAATCGGTTTTGAAAACAGCAGCCCTGCACGCAATCGCAGAAAAGGCCCTTCAGCGTAAACAACCGCTTCGCCGTTTCCGCGCCTTCGGCAATTGTCGCAAGCCTCTCGCAATTCGGTCGGATACCGCAGCGCTCTTACCGACCATTTTAGCACATGCAGCGCTTTTTTTCCAGTCCTTCCGGATTTATTCGGGATGTTTCGAAATGTAAAATTTAATCCGGTTTGTCCTCCCTTTTTCTTCTTTTCGTCTAAATTTTCATCGCGGTATTGCGTTTCACAGTTTGTTTGTGCTATAATGTATCAGCAAGTTAAGGATCATGATCGAATCGAACCTGACGGAACAAATTCCCGCTTGAGTCGGCATGGTCCTGACACGCCGGAAAGGAGGTCTCTGCCGTTTGAAGCGCAAGGCATTCATCCGCTTCACCGCAGCGCTGGTTTTTCTTTTGACGGTACTGGCGTTTTTGATCGTGCTGGCATCGGCAACTGCAAAGTGGCCCCAGCAGGGCAAGGACGTCGTAAAGGATTCCAAGCTTAAGGTGGACAGAAGCAATATCCAGGAAGGCTATTTTTTTGCCTGCACCGCAAACAAAACCAATAAAAAGCTCAAGCTGCGCGTGATAAAGGGCGATACGACCCTCACCTACGACCTGAACGGGCAGGGCAACTACGAAGTATTTCCGTTGCAGTTGGGCGACGGCAATTATAAAGTGTCCCTTTACGAAAATATTTCCGGGAAGAGTTACAGCGCTGCCGGCAACGTGTATCTGCAGGTAAAGCTGAAGGATCCCGTCAGTCCCTTCTTATACCCCAATCAATTCGTGAATTACGACGAATCGTCGGATGTGATCGAAAAGGCGGATTCCCTGTGCGCAGGCAAGACGCAAAGCCAGATCTTCGATATCGTCTGCAACTTTATGAAGACAAACTTCGGTTACGATTTCGTCAAGGCCGCCACGATCAAGGCCAATCAGCTGCCGGATATAGAAACTTGCTATCGCAAGAGAATGGGCATTTGTCAGGACCTGAGCGCCACCATGGTGGCCATGCTGCGCTCCCAGGGCGTACCTGCCAAGCTCATGATCGGCTATGCGGACAAGAACTACCACGCCTGGGTTATAGCGATCGTGGACGGCGAGGAAGTGTTCTACGATCCCACAGCCCAGCTCGGCGCGAGCAAAAAATCCAAGACCTATACCGTCGAACGCTTCTACTGAGCCGGTCAAGCCGCTTGTGTCAAACGAGTGACAATAACACCGCTGCAACCATACCTTTTTACGGAGGAATCGAGCTATGCCTAACATTTTCAGGAGAAAACAACAAAACAGTCTTTCCCCTTCCGAGCTGAGCAGCTTCTGCGGTCAGGTAGCGCTGATACTCGAAGCCGGTCTGCCGCTGTATGACGGCATGGAAACGCTGGCGAAAACCGACAAAAACAGCAGCAACGCAGACATCTACGTTGCCGCGAGCAAAGGCGTCACCGAGACCGGTTCGCTCTACGACGCGCTCAAAAGCGACGCCCGCTGGCCGGATTATCTGGTCGAGATGGTCGGCATCGGCGAAAAGAGCGGCCAATTGGACAGCGTGATGCGCAGCCTCGAAGAATACTACGCGAGGGAAGCGCGCATCCGCCAGTCCCTGGTCAGTGCGGTCACCTATCCGCTGGTGTTGGGCGCGATGCTCGCGGTCATCGTTCTGGTCTTACTCTGGCGGGTGCTGCCCGTGTTCAGGCGCGTGCTGAATTCCATGGGCATGGGTACGTCAAACTCCGCTTTCATGCGCATAGGCACGGCGCTGGGCTGGATCGTGCTGGTTCTGGTGGTGTTGGTAGCGCTCTTAGTCATCGCCGCGCTCGTGCTTCTTAAAACGAAGCACCGCGAGAAAGTCCTCACTTTTGTGCAGAGGCTCTTCCCCTCCGTTCGTCGCCTGAACCGCAGGCTGTCCGCTTCGCGCGTCGCCGGTGTGCTGAGCATGATGCTCTCCGGCGGTTTCCCGACGGATGAAGCGCTGGAAATGACCGGCAAAGTCTTAAGTGACCGTGACGCCGCGGCCAAGGTCGATCAGATCCGAAGCAAGCTGAACGCGGGTGAGAGCTTCTCCGATTCGGTCACAGGCACGGAGCTTTTCGACGAGCTGCACAACCGCATGATCACAATGGGCAGCGCGACCGGCAAAGAAGACAAAGTGCTCGCCAAGCTTGCCGTCCTGTACGAAGAGCAGGTCGAAGAAGATATCACGCGCCTGGTATCCATCATAGAGCCCACGCTGGTGGCGCTCCTGTCGATCGTGATCGGCGCGGTGCTCCTGAGCGTGATGCTGCCCATGGCGGGCATCCTTTCCAACCTGTAAGGAATGACATACATACTCCAAAGGAGCAAGGTATGAATAAAGCGGATATCTTAAAGCTGATCACGATCATTTTGGTCGTGGTGCTGGCGGTTGGGCTAATCAGCCGCATAGACAACACGCAGGACAGGGAAGAAACCGGTATCGTCGTCGAAGCAGTCAAAAATGCGGCGCTGACCTGTTACGCAGTGGAGGGCGCGTTCCCGAAAGAGCTGGATTATCTGCGCAAGCACTATCGTCTGGCCTGGGATGAAGACAAATACAACGTCACCTACGACTACGAGGGCGACAACCTCTTCCCTGATATCTTTGTCTCGGAGGTCAGCGCAGAGCAATGAAGAAAATGAATCATCATGCCATCTCCGGCGTATTTGTATTCCTGTTGCTGGGTCTGTTCGCAGTGATTTCCGTCGTCATGGTTCTCTTCGGCACAAGCGCGTACAGGAATTCCAACGATCGCCTGGAAGCGCACAACGGGGAGCGCGTGTTGAATTCCTATGTGCACGCGATGTCCCGCGGCTGGGACAGGCTGAACGGGATCTACACCGAAAAGGCCGACGCCGTGCGGCTCACCTATCCGGAGGACAGCGACGAGCCTGAAATCGAAGCGTTGGGTCAGATCGACAGTATCGTACTGGTACGAACGGAAGAAGATGATGACGAAGGCGTTATAGACCGTCTGTACGTCTTCGACGGAAAACTCATGGAGCGCCTGCAATACGAAGACGAACCGTTTGAACCGGAACGCGGCCTGGAAATCTGTCCCGCCGACGAAATGAGCGCCGAGTACACCGACGGACTGATCAATCTCAGAATAGTCCTGAACGGCGAAACTTCGACGGTCTGCATCGCACCGCGCTCCGGGCGCTGAGAGGTGGAACTATGAAATCCCATAATCGAAGCAACGCGCTCCTGGTGGAGCTGCTGATCGTAATCCTGTTTTTTATGCTCTCGGCGACGATCCTGCTCAAGGTTTTCGCTACTTCGCGCATTCAAAGCGACAAAGCCGGGTTGACCGGCGAAGCGCTGTCGTATGCGCAAAACGTGGCGGAGCGCCTTTACGCAGCCGACGACGCAGAGGATGCGCTCACAAAAATGGCGTTTGAATCAAACGGCGATACCTGGACGCTGGACACGGGCAAGTTCACCGTCAGGGTTACCGCTTCCGTTGAAAACACGCAGGCAGGTGAAATGCTGAATCGGACCGTTCAAGCCTTGTTGGGCGACGAAGTGCTGTTCAGCCTGCCCGTCAGCCGTTATGTGGAGGGGCAGCCATGAAAAAGAGAAGCAATATCAGTTTCGGCCCCGGTGCAGCCTCGCTGATCCTCATATTTGTAGTGCTTACGCTGAGCGTGCTCGGCATGCTTTCCCTGATGAACGCGCGCAACGACAAAGCATTGAGTCAGCGTAGCGCGTCCGTGCTCGAGTGCGTCTATGCGCTCAACAGCGAAGCGGAACGTTCCCGCGCCGTTTTGGACGAAGTCCTTTGGACGTTAAGGCCGTACTGTGATCAAAAGGACGAATATCTCGACACGCTGAATCTGATCCTCGACGCCGCGAAAAACGCCTCCGAAGGCGACGAGTATTCTGCCCTTCTTTCCGCGCAGTCTTATTTGTCCGAGAACGCGGCAGACAGCGAACAGGAGACTGTTGCAAACAGAATATTCATCAAGCTTGGCGAAAACCGCTCGGAATTCATAAAAAAGCTTGCTGTTCTGAATAAAATGACGCTCGACGGCGACGTGGTTTGCTGGTCGCAGACCGATTCTTCCGATGAGCTGACGATCTCCAACAGCGTCTACGGACTGAGGACCCTTGAATGCGGTCTTCAGATCCTCCCCCCGAGCGAGGATAAGCGCAGTCAGTGGGTATCGCACCGGCTGCTGACCACGCTTGCCGACGACGACGAGGCATTCTTCGAGGATTGATATGATTACACTTTTGCAAAAAGCAGTTGAACTGGGCGGATCGGACATTTTTATCGTGCCCGGCGCCAATGTGCTCGTCAAGGTCAACAACGACATGATAAGCCTGACCGAAGAGCGGGTCACACCCGCCCATTCCGAAGAGCTCATCCGCCAGATGTACGAGCTTGCGCACAGGGATATCAAGCTGCTTGAAAAAGAAGGCGACGACGATTTTTCCTTCGCTATAGTGAACGTCAGCCGTTTCCGCTGCAACGCTTACAGGCAAAGAGGTACCCTGGCGGCCATCTGCCGCATCGTCAATTTTGAACTGCCCGATCCAAAGGCCATGCAGATCCCCGACATCGTCATGAACCTTTGCTCTCTTCGCAGCGGCATGATCCTCGTAACGGGCCCGGCCGGCAGCGGCAAGAGCACGACCCTTGCCTGCATGGTCAACCGCATCAACGAAACGCGAAGCAACCATATCGTTACCATAGAAGACCCGATCGAATACCTGCATCGTCATAAAAAATCGCTGGTCAGTCAAAGGGAAGTACCAAACGACGCTTCTACTTTCTCCCGCGCGCTCAGGGCAGCACTGAGACAGGCGCCGGACGTGGTCATGTTGGGCGAAATGCGCGACCTCGATACGATTCGCACCGCGATAACCGCAGCCGAAACCGGGCACCTGCTTTTGAGTTCCCTGCACACCATCGGTGCAGCCAAGACAGTCGACCGCATCATCGATACTTTTCCCGCCGAACAGCAGGCACAGATCAGGGTACAGCTTTCCATGGTCCTGCGCGCGGTCGTTTCTCAGCGCCTCGTACCGGATACAGACGGCAAAAGGATCCCGGTATTCGAGGTCATGAGCGTCAATCCCGCCATTCAGAACATGATCCGCGACGGACGCACCCATCAGATCGACAACGTGATCTACGGCGGCAGCGACAAAACCATGCTCTCCATGGACAATGAACTCACGCGCCTGTACAAAGCAGGCCGTATCAGCCGCGACACCGCACTTTCCTACGCCGCAAATCCCGAGACTCTGTCAAAGCGCATTTGATAGGCTGCAATACCGATAGGCACCGACATTTGCGTGCACGAGGGTTTTACAGGCCTTCGTGCACGCCCTTGTTCTTTTATTGATTCCGGCCGTCAAGGGGATCCCATCATGGAAACGATGCTTTCGAGCCATGTCTACCTAATAAGCGCTCTCCTGTGCCTCATACTGCTGATCTGGCAGGGGCAAAACGCGATCGCCAGCACGCTCGATTTGATGTTCAAGCGTACAGTGCTGTCGTTTGGCTTCAGCTTTTTTCTCGGCGCGCTGATCCGTTTTGTCGGAAATTCCGTAAAGGCGTTTTCCTGTGCGATATACAGTCTCGAATATCTGTTCATCGCCGGCGGCGTTTATTTCTGGTTCGACTATATCGAAACGCTTCTGTCTCTTCACAGCTGTTTGAGCAAGCACAAGCGTACTGTGACGCTGCTGTTCTTTTTGCCCGTGCTCATAATACTTACCCTCAACCTGTTTACACCCATACTGTTCCGTTTTGACACAGAGCAGCGCTTTTGCCGTCTTTGCGGGCACACCATTTACTTCGTATTCCTGTTTCTTTGCACCGCCCGGCATATGCTGTGCCTGCTCAAGCAGGCGAAGCGGGAAGGCGAACCTTTGCGAAAGCGCTCGCTTTACGTGACTGCGCTGCTGCCTGTCGCGGTACTGTTTAACGCTCTCTGGAAAGCAAGTATCAATCGTATTTGGCCTGTGGCGTGCGTCCTGACGGCATTTGTCCTGCTTTGCATATTCATGAGCAGGACACGCGAGCAGATCTCCATCGACGCGCTGACGCAGGTAAACAACCGCCACAACCTCATGGGTTTTCTCGAGTACAAGCTTAAAAACACTCCCGGCGATAAGTGTTTGATTATGATCGATATCGACGGTTTCAAGCACATCAACGATACATACGGCCATCTCGAAGGCGACAGGGCTCTGACGCTCACGGCTGCCGCTCTGAAACGCGCTTGCGGTCCCTTTCCCAAACGTCCCTATATCGCACGTTATGGCGGAGACGAGTTCATCATAATCATGGACGGCGGCCTTGCTGAGGCTGAAACGCTCATAGGCAGTATCAACAGCTGCATCGGCAAGACCTCTATAGGGAACAATAACGATATGCTCGCAATCAGCGCAGGTATATCGCTTTACGTCAACGGGTTCGACGCCAAAAAATGGATCGCAGACGCCGACAGTAAGCTCTATGCGGTCAAACACAGTAAAGGCTCCGTCCGAACAGCCTGATGTTTACAGTCTGTTTATTATCAAGCAATCGATGCACACCGGCAGTAAACCGCCTCCCGTCCGGCGGACAGTGAAATAAAAAGCAAAAAAAGTTTTCCCATCGTGGCTTGGTTTTCAGCTACGATGGGAAAACTTTTTTATTGGATTTGTCAGTCCCCTATGAATTCCTCGTCCCCTTCCTCCACTTCCTCGGGAACAAATTCGGCAAGGTATGCCCTGTTGATAGCCTGTGCCCAGGAAGCGTTGGCAAGGATGTCATAGTCCTTGAGCACCTGTGCGTAAAAGTCGAAGTATACGTTTGAATAGATGGGCAAAAGCGGGAGCTTTTCCATGAAGCTCTTTTGGAACGCTACCCATTTTTCAGTATAACCGTAGAAATCTCCGGGTTCCGTGCTGTTCATCTCCTGCGCAATCCGGAACAGTTCTTCACACTCGACGCCCGTAGTCGCCCAGACGTGCAGCCCGTCCTCGTTCAGCGCGAATTGACCGGTCGGGTCAAAAAGCTCACTGAAATTGGTCGCCAGGAACAGCATGTCGCAGGTGAGTTCCGTCTGCCCGTAGTATTCGGCGAGCAGCGCATTTGCCGGGATCGCTTCAACGTTGAGCTCTATACCGATTGCGGAAAGCTGCTGAGGCAGGCTCTCCACGAGCATCTGCCCTGCGGCACTGCCTTGACCGTAAGCCAACGTAAGCGACAGGGGTTCCAGGCCGTTTTCGCCTTGGCGGTAGCGCAGCGTATCCGTCGTCGGATCGAAAGCTTCGCCGCTTTCATTGAGATTCCAATCGGATTCGTCAAGGAGTGCATTGGCCTTGGAGATATCCTGCTCATAGACTTCGATATCCTCGAGGTTGAGGCTCTCCCACTTTGCAAGGTCCTCTTCGTACTTCGTTTGGGCCGCGGCATCGCCTTCTGCGGGTTCCTCAATGGGATAGGGCAGGGTGCCATTGACCAGTTGGAACATCCAGGTCGCCAGGCCGTAATATCCATCCGCACGGATACCGTAACCGCTCAGGGCGTCCTGAGCCAGTGTCTGCCTGTCCATCGCGTACATGATAGCCCGGCGCACGGCTGCATCTGCCAAAGCTGCGTTCGCGTCGCTGAAGCTTATGAACCCAAGGCCTGTCCTGGGGTATGTAGACATCGTATAAAGCTCGTTTTCGCTGGTGAGCTCTAGGCCTGCCGTGATCTCTTCGGCTCCCGTGACCTTGTTCACCAATCCCACACTGCCGTTTGACAGCGATTCGATCAGTTCATCCTTTGCAAGGCTCTTGAAAGTGAGGTGCTGGATCGTGGGTTTATTGCCCATCGGATCGTTTTTGTAATACTCGTTCAGCTCAAATTCTGCTATGCCGTCCTCGTACGAAACCAGAACATAGGGACCGCAGGTCAGTGAAGGATGCGTAAGGTAACCGGTCTGTTCATCGAGTATGGTCTGCTTCAAAAGATCTGCCGTAAAGAGATCTTCTTCCGAACCGTCGGTGTTCGTCAGATAAACGCCTTCTCCGTCGTCAGCTACACTTACACCCGGGGCGATTACGGAAATCGGATAAGGGGCGATGCTCAGCAGACCCAGCTCATAGAAGAACGGCAGGTAATCCCCGCTGATCGAAATCGAGAGTTGATCGTCCGCTGTCACTCTTACGCCGCTTAAGGCTTCCGTTTGGCCGCTTACGTAATCTTCATATCCGACAAGCCAGTTCAGATGATCTGCATCCGCGCCGAGTTCGTCGAGCTCCGGTGCAATACTCAGCAGTATTGAAAACGCATAATCCCAGGCAGTGATGGGCGTTCCGTCACAGTAATACAGGTCGTCGTTGAGGATGATCGTATAAGTATGGCTTCCATCCTCCTGAAGAGATCCGACGATCGCATTGATAACTGTATCGTCATGCCGGAACATGCCCTGTTCGACGTCCCAGATTACAAGGCTGTAGCCGTGAATCAATGCCCGCACGTCCGCGTCGCTTGTATTGTTTCCCCACAGTGACGTAAAGAAATTGCCGGTCATCGGGTTTACCACGGCAACCGTCAGACTGTCGAGGGCGTACTGCGGTTCGACCGTCTCGTCCGTGGTTTCTTCCGCTACACAATCAGCGCAGGCGCTCAGCGCAAGCAATAGTGCCAAAAGCAGTGTTGAAATCCGCTTCATAATCATCTTTCCTTTCAGTATCAGAAATCCACTTGACGCCCGATATGCCTTGTCAGGGCATATCGGGCAGCTTTTGGGTTATTACTCGATGCTCTCGCCAACGTTAATACCGACGCCGATACCCAAAGGAGTTTCGATTTCAGGTATGATGATGGGCGTGTCGGTGGGTATGTAGATGACGGTGATCGTCAGGTCGCTCATGGGCATCGTGCCTTCCACCAGGTTCGGAACAGCCTTGTACCTGTCGACGGCGGGTGAATACACCCTGTATTCGGCGCCGTAGGCCAGCTGGGCTACGCGGTCCGGTGCAGCCGTTCTGCCGTCCTGATACCTGTAGCGGATCGTGAGCGTGTAGATCTGGCTCACGGGCGCGCTTGCGGTCGCTTCGGCATAAGGCGTGATGGTTTCGCCGGCGGGTGTCGTCACGTCGTCCGCCTGCGCGGTGATGACGCTTACCACGGTGAACGCCGCGATGTCTTCCTCGGTCACGGTGTGCGTGGTCTCGTAGGTGACCGTCTCACCGGCCTTGAGCAGCGCGATGACCTCGTCGATGCCGGTCGTGGGATCCTTGACCACCACGTTGTACAGGTCGACGTTGCTCTCGTTGGTCACGGTCTCGGTGAAGTAGATCACCTCGCCCAGCGCGTAGGCTTCGCCGTTTGCGGGCGTGCTCGTGATGGTATCGGTCGCGGTCAGCAGCACCCTGATCTCTTCGATCGGCGGAGTCGGGCCGTCGGGATCGTCCTGATCGCCGGTGACGACCGTGTCCTCACCCTCGGGCACCTTGGGCTCGTCGGGATTCTTGGGATCCTCGATCGCATCGCCCTTCGCCGTCACGGTGTTGCTTACGCTGCCTGCCAGGATGTCCTCGCTGGTCACCGTGTAGGAGGTGGTGAACTCGGCGGTCTCGTCGACGCCCAGCTTCGCGATGGTGTCGTTGAGGCCTGTCAGCGCGTCGTCCACAACGATGTTGTAGTAGATCACGTTGCCGGTGTTCTTGATGCTGATCAGGTACTCGATCGTCTCGCCCAGCACGTAGGCTTCGCCGTTTGCGGGCTCGTTGGTGATGGTCTTGTTGACCTCGAGCGTTACGTCGATGCCCTCCGTCGGTTCGGGATCCTCGCCCGGATCGACCGGTACTTCGGGCTCTTCCGGATCGGGACTCTTGCCCTCCGCCGTCGCCACGTTCAGTACCTCGCCCTTCAGGATGTCGGCTTCGGTCACTACGTATTCTGCCGTGAAGACCTTGCTCTCGTCCGGCTTCAGGGACGCGATCGTCCACTCATCGTTCGTGAGCTCGTCCTTGACGGTGATATCGGTGATCGTCAGGTTGCCGTCGTTCAGCACCGTGATCTCGTAAGCGATCGTCTCGCCGAGCTTGTAGGCTTCGCCGTTCTCAGGCGTGCTGGTCGTTATCTTGGTGACTGTCAGATGGCCCTTCGGGTCGACGGTCGGTTCGGGATCCTCGCCCGGATCGACCGGTACTTCGGGCTCGTCCGGATCGGGGCTCTTGCCCTCGGCCGTCGCCACGTTCAGTACCTCGCCGTTCAGGATGTCCGCTTCGGTCACTACGTATTCTGCCGTGAAGACCTTGCTCTCGTCCGGCTTCAGGGACGCGATCGTCCACTCGTCGTTCGTGAGCTCGTCCTTCACCGTGATGTCGGTGATCGTCAGGTTGCCGTCGTTCAGCACCGTGATCTCGTAGGCGATCGTCTCGCCGAGCTTGTAGGCTTCGCCGTTCTCGGGCTCGCTCGTCGTCACCTTGGTGATCGAGATGTGGCCTTCCGGATCGACTGTCGGTTCCGGATCCTCGCCCGGATCGACCGGTACTTCGGGCTCGTCCGGATCGGGGCTCTTGCCCTCCGCCGTCGCCACGTTCAGTACCTCGCCGTTCAGGATGTCCGCTTCGGTCACTACGTATTCTGCCGTGAATACCTTGCTCTCGTCCGGCTTCAGGGACGCGATCGTCCA
>JAFPWH010000052.1 GCA_017395065.1 Clostridia bacterium
CTGCGGTTTTCCGGTCTGCTTCGCCGAAAAGGGCATACTCGAAGCGGAGGTCGTGTCCAAAGTGCCCCTTACGCAGTTTACGGCGCTTGAAGCCGGTACCGCAAGCAACATCGTACCGGACAGGGCGTTCATGCGGATCGCATCGGACGTGCCTCTCAATACGCCGGAAGCGGAAAACGTCGAAACCAGCCTTGACGGCGGCTGTCTTTGCCTGACCGCGCGCGGCGTACCCGCGCACAGCGCGCACCCGCAGGCCGGCGTGAACGCGATCCATGTACTGACGAAGTACGCGCTCTCGTGCGACATTCTGGACGAAGAGAGTACCCGCGCATTCGCTTTCTTTACGCGCGTCAACGACACCTGGGACGGCAGCGCGCTGGGCATTTCGTTTTCGGACGAAGTCAGCGGCGAAACGACCTGCGCGGGCACGATGCTGCGCCTAAGGCCGGACGGGCGCGCTTCTCTCCATCTGAACATCCGCTACGCCATCAGCCAGGACGACAGAGTAATGCTCGAAAGCATCGAAAAAGCGTGTGAAGAGAGCGGCCTGTGCCTCGAAAACGCGCGCGTAAGCCGTCCCAACTACTACCCGCCCGAATCCGAAGTCGTTCAGGCGATGACGCGTGTGTTCAATACGCTCGCGCAAAAGGACGCAAAGCCCTACGCGATGGCCGGCGGCACCTATGCCCGAAAGCTCAAGAACGCCTTCGGCTTCGGCATGGGCGGTCTGGAAAAGCCCGCGTCCGTCCGTTTCGAACCGGGCCACGGCGGCGCGCACCAGGCGGACGAGGCGCTGTATCTGCCCAATCTCAAGCGCGGCATGGTGATCCTGTTCATGGCGCTTCTGGAAGCGGACAAAACGGTATAAAGGCTCTTTTGAAGCGAGTACGCATATATCTTCCAATCCTCCCGCGCGCCCGGCAGCCGCGGGAGGATTTTGTTTTTTCCGACCGTTTGACACGCGGCCGCCTGTTGTGTTATAATCATTATGGAGATTTATGACCTGCTTACGAGGTTGCTATGAAATTGAAGCTCATTCTTTCGGTGCTTGCGCTTATGTGCGTTTTTGTTTGCTGCGCAGGCGCCGAGGTATACATAAACGAGGTCATGGCCTCAAACGGCACCGTGACGAACGGAAGAAGCGACGACTGGCTCGAACTGTACAACGACGGCAGCGAGGACGTGAGCCTTTCCGGCTGGTATCTGAGCGACAAGGCGTACGATGCAAAGCTGTATGCCTTTCCGAGCGGCGCGCATATCGAGGCCGGCGGTTATCTCGTCGTGTTCTGCGCGGGCGAAAAGGTGACCGATGGTCAAAAGGGCGCGCTGTATGCCCCGTTTTCGATCTCGGCGGGCGGCGAAACGCTGTATCTGACCGATCCGGAAGGGAACACCGAGACGGTCGAGCTCGGCGCGCAGTACGGAAACGTGTCCAGCGGCCCGGACGGAAGCGGTCAGTGGCGGTATTTTGAAAACGCCACACCCGGAAGGCAGAACGACGAAAAGGGTTACGAGGCGCGGGCGCAGGAGCCCGTGATCGAGACGGCGGCGGGCTTCTACGACGGAAGCGTTTCCGTGACCATATCCTGCGCCGAAGGGCAGAAGATACGCTACACCACCGACTGCTCCACCCCCACGCGCTCGTCGACGGCCTACACCGGCCCCATCAGGGTGAGCAAGACCACCGTGATCCGGGCGATCGCCGTGGGCGACGGCCTGCTTTCCTCTACGGCGGCGGCGAGCACGTTCATCATAAACGACGCGCCGCCAAGCGACGTGGCCGTGGTCTCGATCTACAGCGACGACAAATACTTTTTCGATTCAAAGACCGGCTTTCTGGTAAAGGGCAGCGGCAAGACGCCCAACTACGACCAGCCCTGGGAATACCCGGCGCAGATCGAATACTTTGACGAAAGCGGTCAAAGGCAGCTGAGTCAATCGGTCACCTGCAAGGTCGCCGGGCATTCCGCGCGCGGCTACAAGCAAAAGTCGCTCTCGGTGTACGCCCGCAAGGCGCTCGGAAGCTCCGTATTCGCGTGCCGCTTTTTCGACGACCGCGATTACGACGAGTATGCCGCGATACTGCTGAGGATGACGAGCTCGGACAACCACTCCTGCCGCATGCGCGACGCGGTGCTCGCGGAGATCAGCGAGGGCACGGGGCTTTACTACGCAGCGGGAAAGCCGATCATCCTCTACATAAACGGCGAATACTACGGCCACTACAATCTGCGCGAAAAAGCCAACAAGGATTCTCTGGCCCAGTGGGAGGGCATCACGGACGAGGACGTCATAAAGGGCTGCAGCATACTCGAAAGCAACGGCATGGACGATTTTTACACCGTGCACGGCGAAAACGCGGAGTGGGTCGAGCTCGTGAATTTCTGCCGCACGCACACGCTGGACAGCGCGGAGAACCTGAACTACGTGCTCAGCCGTGTGGACGTGGAAAGCCTGTTCAAGTACGCGATTTTCGGAATGCTCATCAACAATTACGACGCCGACAACGTGCGCATGTACAAATTCCCGGGCGGAAAGTGGAAATTCATGCTGCACGACATCGAGGCCGGCGGCATGAATCAGGACGTGGTGCAGACCGTAAACCAGATCATAAAGCCCAAAGAAGCCGAGATCGGCGTCTATCCCCATCCGGTGCTCGCGGCGTTTTTGGAATTGCCCGGCTACAGGGAGCTGTTTTTGCAGATGACGGCGCAGATGATCGAAAGCAATTTCCTCTATACGAGGGACGTTCAGCCGGTCTACGAAAAATGGATAAACGCCCTCGAACCGCTGATGCCGCGGCAGATCAAGGCCTTCCCCTATACCGGCTTCACGATGGGCGAATGGCGCTCCAACTGCCGCGCGAGCATGAGCCGCATGCGCTCGTATCCGCAAAAGGTGATCGACGCGCTGTGCGTGAAGCTGAACGTGACGGAAGAAGAAAGAGAACGGTATTTCGGCGAAGCAATGGCGTTGCTGTTACAGTACAATTGAAACGACCCTTCGCCCCGGCACTTGAAAAACGGGATGTTTCATGATACAATAAACGAACAAAACGAGCGGGAGAAGCTATGAAGGACCTAAGGACCGCGGCCCGTGAAAAGTGCGGCACGGCGTTCGAGCTGGCGATCAAAAACTGCATACGGCGCGTGCCCGCATCGAAGCAGAAAAAGGTGGAGATCAGTAAAGAGGACAGCGAAGAGCTGTACCGCTTCTATCTGAAGTACGTCGAAAACGACCGCGAGCGCGCGCTCGGGCAGATCGCCCTGAGCTCGAGGCGCGCGGCATCCAACGGTCTTACGATGAGCGTGATCGTGTTCACGCTGATGCTTTCGCTGATTTTCACGTTCATCTTCAAAAGCTTCTGGGCGCCGTTGGGCGCGGTGCTGCTGTGCGCCGCGGTGTTTTACCCCTTGTGGAAGCGCAGCCGTACGGCACAGAAGATCTGGGCCGGCAGAAAAGCCCTGAAGGGCGGCACAGCGGACGCGCTGGAAAAGATGTGCCTGGTGCTGGCGGCAAATCCCTTAAGGATCGTGAAATGGCCGGTCATGGGCGGCATATTGGCCGCGCTGGGCGTGTGCGTCTATCAGCTCACGGCGGCGCTGATCAAATAAACGGGAGGCAGACATGCTTAGCGAAACCGAACTCAACGTATTGGAGATCCTGGCCGGGGACGCGAGGATCCCGGCAAAGCAGATCGCGGTCATGGCCGGCATAGGCGAAGACGAAGCGAAAAGCATCATCAAAAAGCTCGAGGACGAGCGCATCATCATCAAGTATCCCGCGATGATCAACTGGGACAGGGTGCGCGAGGACACGGTGCAGGCGCTGATCGAAGTAAGAGTGACGCCGCAAAGAGACGAAGGCTTCGACGTGATTGCCGAAAAGATCTATTCTTTCGAGGAGGTCAAGAGCTGCTATCTGATGAGCGGCGCGTACGACCTGCTCGTGATCGTGGAAGGCGCAAACGTAAAGCAAACCGCGCTGTTCGTGGCGGAAAAGCTGAGCACGCTCGAAAACGTGCTGTCCACGGCGACGCACTTCGTACTCAAAAAATACAAGCAGGACGGCAACATCATGGACGGCGGCCGCGAGGACGACCGGCTCACGGTGAGCTGAACAAAGAGCGAAAGACGGACACCGCATGGATTACACGAAGATTCTCAACAAGCGCATACAGGCCGTGCCGCCCTCCGGCATACGCAGGTTTTTCGACATCGTCAGCGAGATGCACGACGTGATCTCGCTGGGCGTGGGAGAGCCCGATTTTACGACGCCGTGGCGGTATTCGGACGCGGCGATCTATTCGCTCAGGCAGGGCCGCACGCATTACACCTCGAACAGAGGCTTAAAGGAGCTCTGCCGGCTGATCTCCCGCTACGAGGAGCGCTTTAACGTGCGTTACGACCCGGACAGCGAGATCATGGTCACCATCGGCGCGAGCGAGGGCATCGACCTTGCGCTCAGGGCCGTTCTGGAGCCCGGCGACGAGGTGCTCGTGCCCGATCCCAGCTACGTAAGCTACATGCCCTGCGTCACCTTTGCGGGCGGCAGGGCGATCCCCGTACCGACGAGCGCGGAAAACGGGTTCATCGTGACGCCCGAAATGATACTGCCGCGCATCACGCCGCGCACGAAGGCGCTGATCCTCCCCTACCCCAACAATCCGACCGGCGGCATCATGCGGCCGGAGGACATGCGAAGGCTGGCTTCGGCGCTGAAGGACACGAACATCCTCGTCATCGCCGACGAGATCTACGCGGAATTGAACTATACGGACGAGCCCCTTTCGGCCTTCGCCTCCGCGCCGGGAATGAAAGACAGGACCGTGACGCTCAACGGCTTTTCGAAGGCCTTCGCGATGACGGGCTGGCGCATGGGCTACGCCTGCGCGCCAAGGGAAATACTGAGCGTCATGCTCAAGCTTCACCAGTACACCATCATGTGCGCGCCGACTGCCGGACAATACGCGGCGATCGAAGCGCTCAAGAGCGGTTTCGAAAACGACTTTGCAGACGTAAAGCGTATGCTTCGGCAGTACGACCGCAGGCGCAGGCTGATCGTGGACGGGCTGAGGAACGCAGGTCTTGAGACGCACGAGCCCCTCGGCGCGTTCTACGCGTTTCCCTGCATCAAAAAGACAGGGCTCAGTTCAAACGACTTCTGCGTAAAGCTTCTGGAACAGCAGCGCGTGGCCTGCGTGCCGGGCGACGCGTTCGGGCCGAGCGGCGAAGGGTATATTCGCTGCTCCTACGCCTCAAGCCTCGAAAACATCAGCGAAGCGGTAAAGCGCATAGGTCGCTTTATGGAACAGTACCGATAAGCCGCGTCGGGTCTGCTTTGACCCGGTTTTGACCCGATACAGAAAGGACCTCCTGCAATGCATTCATCGAGCGTAAAAATCGTTTCCTTCGGAAAAGACGGCATCTCCGCCTCCGCCGCGGCCGGGCGCATCAGCACCGGCCAGGGCACGGCGTTGGACGCGTTCGCAAAGAGCGGAGACGCCGAAAAGGACTTAAAGCTCATCGGCAAGGTGCTCTCAAGCGGGCACAACACCATCATAGAGCACATGTACGTGACCGTCGCCTTCAACGACGTGAGCGTGCTGACCGAACAGATGATGATCGAACACCGCCTCGCCGCCTACACGGTCAAGAGCCGCCGATACGTGGATTTTTCGGGCGCGGGCTATCTGATCCCGGACGGGCTGGGCGAAAAGGAAGAGGCCTACAAGTCGCACATGGAGTACCTGTTCGGTGCATACGAAAAGCTGCTCTTCCTCGATATTCCGCGCGAGGACGCGCGCTTCGTTCTGCCCTACTGCTTCAGGAGCAACTTTCTGATGAGCGCGGACATGCGCGAAATGCTCTCCGTCGCCCGGTCGATGACGGTGGGGCGGCTGAGCGTTTACGGCGAGATACGGCATCTTGGAAAACTGCTTTTGGAAGAATTGAACCGCGTTTTCCCGGGCGCGGAGAAGGCGTTGAGCGCGGGCAAAGGCGAGCCCGACACCGTGGAGACCGATTTTGAGATCCCCTCCCCCGTGCAGGCGCAGCCGGGCGCAGAGCTCGTCAGTTCTCCCGAAGACGCAAAGGGCATGCTCTTGCGCGCGCTCAGCGCAAACGGACGGGCGGGGATGAGCCTGAAACAGCTTACGAAGGACGAGCGCCCGCGCGAAATGGAGATGTTGAACTACGCTTTCCTCGTAAAGGACGTGTCTTTGGCGAGCGTAACGCACTTTACGCGCCACAGGATACAGTCCCTGATCGTGCCAAAGCCCGTCTGCGCGCTCAGGAAAAACGCGTACGTACTGCCGGAGAGCATAAAGCAAAGCGAAGAGGCGCTGAAAATCTACAAAGAAGCCTTCGCCGTGAACGCCGAAAAAGCGGCGTCTTTCCGGGAGACGGGCGAGATTTTGAGCTATTTCGCTCTGGCCGGAAACACGGTGGACATACTTTTCAACATGAACGCGCGGGAGCTGATGCACTTTTTGAGGCTTCGCACCTGCAACCGGGCGCAGTGGGAAATCCGCTCCCTTTCGCAGGAGATGCTCTCTCTTTTGATGGAAGACTACCGCGAGCTGTTCCGCTTTTTCGGCCCGAGCTGCGCGGTGCTGGGCTACTGCCCAGAGGGGCGCTTAAGCTGCGGAAAGCCCGTAAAGAGCGCAGAATAATCACAGAAAAGAGACAAGAATCATGTCTGATAAACCCGTAATCGGTTTGGTCACCAGCCGCAAGACGGAAGACGGCAGCCGCGTCGTAAACCCCGAGATCGCAAAGGCGATCACGGAACTTGGCGGGGAGATACGCCCGTTCAACTTTGAAACGCTCCGGCTCTACGAGCTCGTAGGCGAGGTCGTGCAGATCGATGGCTTCATCTTTCCCGGTGGAGGCGACCTCGACCCCGGCTTTTACGGTCAGGAGCGCCTGCCCGAGTGCAAGGCGCCGATCCGCAAATGGGACGAGCTCGAAATGAATCTGTTCGCGCTTCTGATGACGCGGTCTTTGCCGATGCTGGGCATCTGCCGCGGCTGTCAGGTGATCAACGTGGGATTCGGCGGTACGCTGATTCAGGACCTGCCGAGTCAAAAGGGCGTTTGCCACTATCAGGAAAACAAAAGCGACCCGTATTTCCACGACGTGCGCATAACGCCCGGCACGCGGCTGAGAAGCTGCATCGGGCGCGACACGCTCAGGGTCAACAGCTACCATCACCAGGCGGTCAACAAGGTCGCGCCGGGCTTCCGGATAAGCGCCGTCGCGCCGGACGGCACCGTCGAGGCCATCGAGAGCGCCGCACCGGGGCAGTTCATCATGGGCATCCAGTGGCACCCTGAAATGATCCTCGAAGACAGCGCGTCCATGGAAATATTCAAAGCTTTCATGGCGGCCGTGGTGCTCAGACAGGGCCATTGCGGCGCAGAGGCGTAAAACGCGGTTCAAGCGGCCGAAGGCGCTCATGCCTTACAGCCATGTCATAAAATCATCATTACAAAATACGGAGGGACGGCATCATGAAAAACTTTCTTTGCGGCGCGCAGCTCTATTCCATCCGCAAGCTCATGCAGGACGAAGCGAGCATCGATTCCACGTTCAGGGCACTGAAGCAAATGGGCTACACCACCTGCCAGCTTTCTGGGCAGAACCGCGAGATCCCTGCTGAGTTCTATGCGGACAAGCTGAAGGAATACGGCCTGAAATGCGTCGTCACGCACAACAGCATGAAGGATTTCGAAGAGGATTTTGACGATCTGGTCAAGCGCCACAAGCTCTGGGGCACCGTGTACGCGGGACTGGGCGCAATGCCGGGCGAATACCATCAGGACGCGGAGGGCGTGAAGCGCTTTGCCGAAAAGGCCAACGAGTTCGGTGCAAAGCTCAAGGATCACGGCCTCGTGTTCGTATACCACAACCACGCGTTCGAGTTCAACCGCTTCGACGGCGTGCTTGGCATGGACATACTGTTCGACAATTTCGGCGACAACGTGCAGTTCGAGCTCGACACCTACTGGGTGCAGGCCGGCGGCGCAAACCCCGTGGATTGGATCAGGAAGGTCGGCGGGCGCATGGACGTGGCGCACTTCAAGGACATGTGCGCGACCAACGGCTTTAACCCGGTGCAGCGCATGGTCCCCGTCGGCGAGGGCAACCTCGACTGGCAAAAGATCAAGCTGGCCTGCGAGGAGACGAGCGTTAAATACGCCGAGGTCGAGCAGGACAACGCCTCGGACATGGACGATCCGCTGGGTCAGATGGAAATTTCCGCAAACAACCTCAAGAAGATGGGCTTTCTGCTGTGAGGCGCTTTGACGAGGAGGACCGAAAATACATGCGCCTGGCTCTGAGCCGGGCGCAGCTTGCCCTTGAGAAGGGCGAAGTACCCGTGGGCTGCGTTCTGGTGAGCGCGCAGGGTGAAGTGCTGTGCCGGACACAAAACGAGGTGAACAGCCGAAACGACCTGACCGCGCACGCCGAAATGCTGGCCATAAGGAGCGTGCCCCGGCATGCGCTCAGGGGCGCGAAAATGTACGTCACCCTCGAGCCCTGCCCCATGTGCGCGGGCGCCGTCGCCCTGAGCGGCATAAGCCGCGTCGTCTTCGGCGCGCACGATAAAAAGTACGGCTGCTGCGGCAGCGTCTACCGCATCCCGGAGGACCCCGCGTTTTACGATTTTTGTGCCTGTGACGGCGGGCTGATGGAGGACGAGTGCGAAGCGCTGCTCAAAGAATGTTTTCGGCTTCTACGTGAGAAGCCGTGAACCGGATTATATTAAGAATGTGAAATAAACTTGACTATAAGGCGAAAATACGCTAAAATAGACGCAGAATGTGACAATAATATGAAACGACCCGATTCTGCGGAGGAATACAGATGAAAAAATCACCCATAACGCTCACGCTGATACTGTTCGCCCTGTTTTTGGCGTACACCTGCGCGTGCATCATGGTCGACGTGGGCGAGTTTACGCCGCAAAGCGTCGAGGCGGGCGCGGGCGACAACCTGACCGCCACCGACATAGGCTTTCACTGGCTGAACCTGAGCGTGCACAACAGCCTGGGCTTCAACCGGACCTTTTACGATATCAGCGAATACCTTGGCTACGCGGCGCTGCTGACGGGCTTTGCGATCGGCTGCCTTTGGCTGTATAAGCTCATAAGGTGCAAGCACCCGCTGAAGGTGGAGCCCTGCCTGAACGCTTCCGTGATCACGATGGCGCTGATGGTCGTGTTTTACCTGCTGTTCGAGCTGATCAAGCTCAATTACCGTCCTGTCATCCTTTCCGGCGGCGAGCTGGAGGCCAGCTACCCTTCGAGCCATACGCTGCTTGGCTGCGTGATATTCGGCTGCGCGGCGATGGTTTCGGGAAAGCTGGTGCGGGACGCGTCTGTCGCCAAATCGCTTAAATGGCTGTTTTACGTGCTGGCGATCGTGCTGACACTTTTCAGGGCGTTGAGCGGCGTGCACTGGATCAGCGACATCATAGGCGGTGTGCTTTTATCCTTGGCGCTCGTGAGCTTTGGCTCTTTTGCGATGGAATTTCAAAACGAGATACCCGAAAAACAGTAAAAAAACTGCGGAAAAAGACAGCGCAGTGGCTCAGCCGGGCCTCTGCGCTGTTGTTTGTCCGCTTGGATGCGGTTTTCAGTTTTCCTCGTTCCTCTCCCCCGAGCGCCTGCGGCCGCTTTGCGGGTAAGTGGTGCGGTGCTTTTCCGGGGGCGTCTTGTTCTGTCTGGGGTCGTAGAAGTTCCTTTGCGGCTTGCCCGGATGGCGGTCGTTTCCGTCCCGGCGGTCGCGTTTGAAGCCTGCGTCCCTGCTGTAGGGGGTCTTCGCGGGGCGCCTGCCCGCGTCCTGCGGGCGGCTCCTGTCGTAGGGCTTTCCGGCGAAAGCAGGCCTGGCGAAGCCGCTTGCTGCCGTCCGGGGTTTTGGCGCAGGTTTCGGCGGTTCGGGGATGCGTATGTCGAGCTCGGGATGAAAGCTCTTGCCGCTTGCCTCGTCCAGGAGCTTGAGCAGCGCGGAAATGACGTCCTCCGCGCTCGCGCCCGAGAGCAGCTTTTCGACGCTTTCGCTGTCCTTTTCCCGCTCGGGGTCGTTTGCGATCGAGAGCGCTCGTTCGATAAAGCACTTCTCCTGCGCCCTCTGTATGTCCTTGCCGGAAGGCGGCTGTTCGGCCAGGATCGGCGCTTTGGTGATCTTTCTGTACTCCCACAGGCGGCTAAGCTCCCTGCCCACGACGAAGGTGTAGGCTCTTCCCTGCTTGCCCGCCCTGCCGGTACGACCGATGCGGTGCACGTATTGCTCCACGTCCAGCGGGATGTCGTAATTGAAGACGGCTTCCACGTCGTCGATGTCCAGCCCGCGGGCTGCAACGTCCGTGGCGATCAGTATGCCGATCGTGCCGGCCTTGAAGCGCGCCATGATCGCGTCGCGCTCGATCTGGCGCATGTCGCCGTGCAGCCCGGCGGCGGCAAAGCCGCGGTTCTGCAGCGCGGTCACCGCTTCCTCTACGCCCAGCTTCGTGTTCATGAACACGAGCGCGCGCTGGATGTCGCCCATGATCAGAAGGCGGCTGAGCAGTTCGGCCTTATGAAAAGAGCGTATCTGAATATACGTCTGCCTGATCGCGTCCACGGTCATCGTGGGGTTTGCGACCTTCAGGTATTCCGGCTCCTTCAGGTATTTCTGCGCGAGCGACATGATCGGAAACGGCATCGTGGCCGAAAACAGCGCGGTCTGACGGCTGTCGTTCGTCCGGGACAGTATGGTTTCGATGTCGTCACGAAAGCCCATGTCGAGCATTTCGTCCGCCTCGTCGAGGATGCAAATCTTCACTTGGGACAGGTCCAGCGTTCCCCTGTCCAGATGGTCCATGACGCGGCCGGGCGTACCGACCACGACCTGCGCGCCGAATTTCAGTTCCCTGAGCTGGCGCTCGATGGGCTGCCCGCCGTAGACGGCGAGGGCTCTCAGCCCGGGGCGGTATTTGGCGAGCTTTGCGATCTCGCCCGCAGTCTGCACCGCGAGCTCCCGCGTGGGGCTTAATACGATGGCCTGCGTACATTTTTCGCTCGCGTCCACCATCTCAACGAGCGGAATGCCGAAGGCGGCGGTCTTGCCCGTGCCGGTCTGTGCCTGCCCGATCAGGTCCTTACCCGCCAGCAGCGGTTCTATGGTCATTTCCTGTATGGGCGTGGGCTTTACGTAGCCCATGTCCTGTATGGCGCGAAGGGTCTCTTCGGATATGTCGAAGCTGAAGTTTTCCAAGATGTTTTCTCCGTTTGGCTGTATTTTTGTTTCAGACAATGCACAATAACACAATTTGCCCGCGTTTGCATCAAAAACGCTTGAATATTCGGTAAAGGTTTAACACTTTGGGTATATCAAAAAAACCGTTTTTGCGCTATTATATATTCAGGCTATTTTCTGGAGGCAAATCAATGTACAAGATACTGAAAAAGCAGTCCCTGAACCCCACCGTGACGCTGATGGAGATCGAGGCGCCGGCCGTCGCGAACAAAGCCCTGCCGGGCCAGTTCATCATACTGCGCGTAAACGACGAGGGCGAGCGCATTCCCCTGACCGTCGCGGGCACCGATAAGGATTCGGGCAGCGTGACGATCATTTTCCAGATCGTGGGCGCCACGACCTTCCTTCTGAATCAGAAGCAGGAAGGCGAATATATCAGCGATTTCGTAGGCCCTCTGGGCGAGGCAAGCAAGCTTGACGGGCTCAAAAAGGTCTGCATCGTGGGCGGCGGTGTGGGCTGCGCGATCGCCTGGCCCATCGCAAAAGCCCTGCACGGCATGGGATGTGCCGTAACATCCATCGTGGGCTTTAGGAATAAGGATCTGGTCATACTGGAGGACGAGTTTGCAAAGTGCTCCGACCGCCTCATCATGATGACCGACGACGGCAGCTACGGCGAGCACGGAAACGTAACGGTGCCCCTCAAGCGCATGCTGGAAGCCGGGGAGAAGTTCGACGAGATCATCACCATCGGCCCGGTGATCATGATGAAGTTCGTGACCCTGACTGCAAAGCCTTTCGGTGTCCCCGTGACCGTAAGCATGAACCCGATCATGATCGACGGGACCGGCATGTGCGGCGGCTGCAGGCTGACGCTGATCCGCGATGGAAAGCGCATAACGAAGTTCGCCTGCGTGGACGGGCCGGACTTTGACGGTTATGAGGTCGATTTTGACGAGGCGATGAGCCGCGACCGCATGTACGCGGAGTTTGAAAGGCACGCCTACGAAAACACCTGCAATCTCTTCAGAAAGGCGGAATAGACTATGCCACTTGATCCGAAAAAGCATGCAATGCCTGTGCAGGACCCTGCCGTCCGGGCTCACAATTTTAACGAGGTCGCGCTGGGCTACACTCCTGAAATCGCCTTCGAGGAGGCGGCTCGCTGCTTGAACTGCAAAAACGCGCCCTGCGTGCAGGGCTGCCCCGTGAACATAGACATTCCGGGCTTCATTGCAAAGCTCAAAAACAGGGACGTCGAAGGCGCGTTTAAGGTCATCAGCGCCTCTTCCTCCCTGCCCGCCGTGTGCGGCCGCGTCTGCCCGCAGGAGACGCAGTGCGAAAGCAAGTGCACGATGGGCATCCGCTTCGAGCCCGTGGGTATCGGCCGCCTGGAGCGTTTCGTTGCGGATACGCACAACAGCGCGGATGCTGCGCCCGCAGAAGCGCCCGCTTCCAACGGCCATCGCGTCGCCGTAGTGGGTTCTGGCCCGAGCTCGCTCACCTGCGCGGGCGATCTTGCGAAAAAGGGCTATCAGGTGAGCGTGTTCGAGGCGCTGCACGCGGTCGGCGGCGTGCTGGTGTACGGCATTCCCGAGTTCCGACTGCCCAAGCGCATCGTCGCCAAAGAGGTCGAGGGCTTAAAGGCGCTGGGCGTCGACATACAGACCAACATGGTCATCGGCAAGACTCTGACCGTGGACGAGCTGTTCGAGCAGGGCTACGAGGCCGTGTACATCGGTTCCGGCGCGGGGCTTCCGAATTTCATGAACATCCCCGGCGAGTCGCTCAAGGGCGTGTACTCCGCAAACGAGTTCCTGACGCGCTCCAACCTGATGAAAGCCTACAATTCAGAGCCTGTGACGCCCATCATGAAGGGCGGCAAGGTGGCGGTCGTGGGCGGCGGAAACGTAGCGATGGACGCGGCGAGGACCGCGCTGCGCCTTGGCGCTGAGAAGGTCTACATCGTCTACCGCCGCTCGATGCAGGAGCTGCCCGCCCGCCGCGAGGAAGTGGAGCACGCCGAGGAGGAGGGCATCGACTTTCGCCTCCTGAACAACCCCGTGGAGATCCTCGGTTACAACAATCCGGACGATCCCCGCGACCCCAAAAACGGCTTCGTCACGGGCATGCGCTGCATCAGAATGGAATTGGGCGAACCCGACGCGAAGGGCCGCCGCCGTCCCGTGCCGATCCCCGGAAGCGAATTCATGCTGGACGTGGACACGGTTATCATGGCGATCGGCACTTCCCCCAATCCCCTCATCAAAAACACGACCGCCGGCCTCAGCGTCAACGACCACGGCGGGATCATCATCGACGAAAACGCGATGACCACCCGCGAAAACGTCTACGCGGGCGGCGACGCGGTGACCGGCGCAGCTACCGTGATCAGCGCGATGGGCGCCGGCAAAAAGGCCGCCGAGGCCATCGACAAAAAGCTTCGGACGGCTTAAAGCGAATCTGCAAATACGTACCCGCGGTGACAGGCATCGCGGGTATCGTTTTACGGTTTTTCTGCCGGTCTGCCCAACGGGGCGGAAGACAAAAGAAAGGGAAGCTGCCGGATCAATTCGGCAGCTTCCAATTTTCGTATCGCGTCAGATGGGCATCGCGTTGTTCTTCTTGTCCAGCACGGAGGTGTCGAGCTTGAGCTGCTCGGCCTGGCGGTACTCGAAGAACTTGGGCGCGACCTGCGGGAACAGGGCGTATGAGAGCACGTCCTCCTCCTGCGTGTACCACTTGGCGCACTCCTTCTTGTACTTTTCAAGCTCGGGGCCGATGAGGTCCGCGGGGCGGCAGGTGATGATCTTCTGATCGCCGATGACCTTCTTGCGGACTTCCTCGTTTACGGGCGCAGGCAGCTGGCCGTATTCGCCGCGCATGAGGCCCTGAGACTCCTTGGGGTTCATCTTGTACCTTTCGCCGGTGATGACGTTCATGACGGCCTGAGTGCCGACGATCTGGCTGGTGGGCGTGACCAGCGGCGGATAGCCGAAGTCTTTCCTGACGCGCGGGACCTCTGCCAGCACTTCGTCGAGCTTGTCGCTCTTGCCGGCGTCCTTGAGCTGCTTGATGAGGTTGGACAGCATTCCGCCGGGCACCTGATACTGCAGGGTCTTTACGTTGACGTTCAGTACCTTGGGATCGAGGATGCCTTCGGCCTTCAGCTTGTCGGCGACCTTGCGGAAATGCTCGGTGGCCTTGGTAAGCTCGTTCAAATCGATGCCGGTATCGTACTCGGTGCCCTGCAGGGTCGCGATGAGCGATTCGGTCGCGGGCTGGCTGGTGCCGTTGGCGAGGGGAGACAGCGCGGTGTCCACGATGTCGACGCCCGCTTCGATGGCCTTGAGGTTGACCATGTCGCCGGTGCCGGTGGTGTTGTGGGTGTGCATGTGGACGAGCGTCGTGGGCTTGAGCGCCTGCTTGAGCTTCTTGACGAGGCTGTAGGCCGCGTAGGGCAGAAGCAGGTTCGCCATGTCCTTTATGCAGATGTTCTGCGCGCCCATCTTCTCGTATTCGAGGGCTTTCTCGACGAAGTATTCCTCGGAGTGCACGGGAGAGATGGTGTAGCTCATGGCCACTTCGCAGATGCCGTTGTACTTGTTGGTGGCGTCGATGGCCTGCTTTAAGTTTCTGGGGTCGTTGAGCGCGTCGAAGATGCGGATGACGTTGATGCCGTTTTTGATCGACAGGCGTACGAACTCGTCCACCACGTCGTCGGCATAGTGTTTGTAGCCTAAGATGTTCTGGCCGCGGAAGAGCATCTGCAGCTTGGTCTTGGGCATGGCCTCCCTGAGCTTGCGCAGGCGCACCCAAGGATCTTCATTCAGGAAGCGAAGGCAGCTGTCGAACGTGGCGCCGCCCCAGCACTCCAGAGAATAGTAACCTGCTTTATCCAATATTTCGCAGGCGGGCAGCATGTCCTCGGTGCGCATACGGGTCGCGGCCTGGGACTGGTGCGCGTCGCGCAGAATGGTATCGGTGATCATTACCTTTCCCATAACATTTTCCTCCAAATAATTCTATCAGGCAAACAGCGCGATCATGACGCCCGCCGCCACAGCCGAGCCGATGACGCCGGCCACGTTGGGGCCCATCGCGTTCATCAGCAGGAAGTTGCCGGGATCGTATTCCTGACCCACCTTATTGGACACGCGCGCCGCCATAGGCACGGCGGACACGCCAGCGGAACCGATCAGCGGGTTGATCTTGCCGCCGGTGAGCTTGTTCATGAGCTTGGCCAAAAGTACGCCGCCCGCAGTGCCAAAGCCGAAGGCGATGACGCCCAGCACGACGATCTCGATCGTCTTGAGGGTCAGGAAGGTTTCGCCTGTAGTGGTTGCACCGACCGTGAGGCCAAGGAAGATGGTCACGATGTTGCAAAGCTCATTCTGGACGGTCTTGTTCAGGCGCTCGGTCACGCCGGAAACCCTGAGAAGGTTACCGAACATGAGGCAGCCGATCAGCGTCGCGGCGTCGGGCAGAAGCAGGGACACGATGATCGTGACCATGATCGGGAAGATGACCAGCTCGGTCTTGCTGACAGGGCGAAGCTGAGCCATGCGAATCCTGCGCTCCTTCTCGGTGGTCAGCGCCTTCATAATG
This sequence comes from Clostridia bacterium, assembly GCA_017395065.1. Classification (GTDB taxonomy): domain Bacteria; phylum Bacillota; class Clostridia; order Christensenellales; family Aristaeellaceae; genus RUG14130. Next base: position 15,852 of record JAFPWH010000052.1, read on the forward strand.
GGCGGCTGAATGACCGGCACCAGCGCCATATAGCTGTAGGCCGCCACAGCGATGGGGCCAAGCAGCTGCGGGGCGAGCTTTGTGGTAACGAAGATGGCCGTGGGGCCGTCCGCGCCGCCGATAATGCCTATGGCACCCGCTTCGGTTGCAGGGAAGCCCAGCAGCTTTGCGCCAATAAAGGTGATGAAAATGCCCAGCTGAGCCGCCGCGCCAAGCAGCAGGCTCTTGGGGTTGGCAATCAGAGGAGCAAAGTCGGTCATCGCGCCAACACCCATGAAGATGAGGGGTGGGTAGATGCCAAGGCTTACGCCCTTGTACAGGTAGTACAGAAGGCCGCCGTTTGCGGTCTGCAGGGAGTACTGCATAAGGCCGGTTTTCTCGTTCAAGCGAAGCGTCACATCGGACGCCTCCTTGCCGAGCCTTGCGGCAGCCGCTGCCGCCTCCTCAAGGCTGTTATAGAAGGTAAAGGTTGCTCCGTCGTGCGAGCCGAGACCAGCCGCGGGCAGGTTGGCCAAAAGCATGCCGAAGGCGATGGGCAAAAGCAGCAGCGGCTCAAACTGCTTGACGATGGCCAGGTACAGCAGCAGGCACGCCACGGCGATCATCACGTAGTTGCGCCAGTCGCCCCTTGCAAACGCCGTGGACGCGGCGATTTCCTTGATGCCGTCCCAGACGTTTATGACAGGGTCGCCGTCCTCGTTGAGCTCCTTCACCTCGGCGTCCGCGCTCGTATCCACTACGCTGACCGACTCGGTGGCAGGCGTCTGTACCGTGACCATGGGCTCATCCGTCTCGGCCAGCACCATGGAGCAGACTGCCCACGCGATCAATAACGCAAACGCCAGTACGAAGCAGCGATTACGAAATTTCTTTTTGTTCATAATCAAACTCCTATGCCGGACAGTTTAATTCATGGATACCATCAGGTCGCCGGTGTTTACGCTCTGGCCCTTGTTTACGGCGATGGAGGCGATGGTGCCGTCCTGAGGCGCCTTGATTTCGTTTTCCATCTTCATGGCTTCGAGGATGAGCAGTACGTCGCCCGCCTTCACACTCTGGCCGACGTTTACTTTGACGGCGTTGATGTTGCCGGGCATGGGCGCGTTGACCTTAATGGCGCCGGCGGCAGCGGCGGCTTTGGGGGCCGCAGCAGCCTTGGGGGCGGGAGCGGCTGCGGGCGCAGCGGCAGCGGGCGCGGCAGAGGGAGCGCCGCCGATCTCTTCTACTTCGACTTCGTAAGCGGTACCGTTGACGGTTATCTGAAATTTACGCATGGTTCATTCCTCCAAATAATCAGAATTTGTAGACTTGTTCGGTGCGCGCCGCGCTCTTCCAGCTGCTCACGCGCCTGATGGATTTGATCTTTACGGGCTTTTCGCTTCCGCCGAAGTCGAATGCCGCAATGGCTGCCGCGATGACCGCGATCAGCTCGCCGTCGTCTGCTTCGACGGTGTTTTCAGCAGACGCTTCCAGAGCGGGCGCCGCTTCGACCGCAGGCGCTTCGACCTTCGGCAAAGCCGCCGCGGCCTTCGCCGCCTTGCGCTTTTCGACTGCCGCAAATACCAGCGACATGACCTTCAGGCTCAGTATGATGATCGTGAGCCCCGCAAAAACGATCAGAAGGCCGATGACCGTCGCCGTTGCGCCGTAACCTAACTTTTCAAGAACGTTCATCTGCTTTCCTCCTTACAGAGGGAGATTCCCGTGCTTTTTCGACACGCTCGCTTCGCGCTTTTCAGAGAGCATTTCGACGGCTGCGGAAAGCACCTTGCGGGTATCGGCGGGCTCGATGACGTCGTCGATGTAGCCGTTTTTGGCAGCGTTCACGCCGTCCGCGATATCGGCGGCATACTTTTCCTCAAGCTCGTGCCTGCGCGCGACGGGATCGGACGCGCCGGTCATTTCGTCGCCAAGAAGCATCTGGGTCGCGATCGGGGTCGTCACCGCGCTGATGACCGCGCCCGGCCAGGCGTAGGCCATGTCCGTGACCGCCTTGCCCGCCAGCGCCGCGTAGCTCATGCCGATGGCGTTGCCGGTGATGACGGCGATCTTCGCGGAGGAGCTTTCGCTCATCGCGTACAGCAGGGAGGCGCCGGCCCTTGCCAGTTCGCCCTGCGGCGCGGAGTTGATCTTCATGCCCTCGCTGTCCACAAAGCTGATGACGGGGATGGAGAACGCGTCTGCAAAGGAGATCATACGAGCGGCCTTACGGCAGCCGTAAACAGTCAGCCTTCCGCCGTCCTTGGAGCGATCGTTCGCAACGACCGCGACGGTGCGCCCGCCAAGGGAGGCAAGGCCCGTCACCATCGAGGGCGCAAACTCGGCGTACAGCTCCACGAAGGAACCGGCATCGAAGGTCTTTTCGAGGATCGATCTGATGTCGGAAACGTCTTCGAGCGCGTTGAATTCGGGAACAAGGCGGCTTGTGTCGTCGCTTGCGTCGAACACGGCTTCGTCCAGGTTGTTGGAGGGCAGCATGCCCAGCAGCTTTTTGCACAGCGCGATCGCCTTTTCGTCGTCCTCGGCGTCCAGCATCGCTGCGCCGGATTTGAGCGCGGCTTCGCTGCCGGCGATCTCTTCCATGCTCACCTTTTTGCCGGAGACGGCGCTTACGACCAGCGGACCGGAAACGAACAGCTGTCCTGCCTTGCTCTGAATGGTGATGTCGCTGATTTCGGCGAGGATCGAGGCCGTGCCGCCCGAGGGGCCGAGGATCAGCGCGATCTGGGGCACGAGGCCGCTGAGCTTGACGGCCTTGGCCGCGATGGAAGCGTAGGCGTCCAGCGCCTGCACGCCCTCTTCAAGCTTCGCGCCGGCGGAGTCCAGCATGGCGATGACGGGGCTGCCGGTCTTGCCAGCGAGTTCCATGATCTTGAGTACCTTTTTGGCGTGCTTTACGCCCACGGCGCCGCCGCCCACTGTAAAGTCCTGCGCGTAGACGCAAACGTTCGTGCCGTTTACGCTGCCCGAGCCCGTTACGACGCCCGCGTCGGCGTTGAGCACATCCATTTCCACAAAGCTGCCCGCGTCGAGCAGCGCGTCGATGCGCTCTCTCGCGGTGAGCTTGCCCAGCTTTTTCTGCTCGGCTATGAGCGCCGCGTCGCCCGCGAGGATGGCCTGCTTGCGTTCAAGCACGACGGGCAAATTCCGTTCCACACTCATTTGAAATAACCTCCATATAAAGTTGCTTTGAGCAAATAACCAACTAAAGCCAAATTCAGAATTTCTATACGAAATCCTTTTTTCCTGCAAGATCGATGTTAAAATTCGTTGTGATTCTCATTGTTTTTTGACTATCGCGATCAGGCGCGGCGGGTTGAGCCTGATGTTCTCATAGCCGCGCGAAATCACGTCGTAGCGCCTGTCGTCGAGCGCCCTTCCCCATTCGGTGAGGCAGGCAAGCTCCCGCCTGCCCTCCTCGTGCCCCGGATAGACGCACACGGTCAGAAGCCCGCCCGGTTTCAGTAGTTCAAGCGCCTTGTTTACGGCAGTCAGCGTGCTCTTTGTGTTCGTGGTGACGGCATGCTCCTGCCCCGGCAGCCAGCCAAGGTTGAACACGACGGCGTCCACTTTTTCGGGGACGTACTCGTCCATGAATTCGTGCGAAGCCCTGATCAGGCGCACCCTTTCAAGCACATTTTCCTTTTCGAGGCGCTTTGTCGTGTTTTCAAGCGCGCCGTCCTGCACGTCGAAGGCCCAGATTCTGCCGCTTTCCCCCACCATGCGCGCAAGCGTAAGCGTATCGTAGCCGTTGCCCATCGTGGCGTCCACGGCGAAGGAACCTTCTTTAAGGCAGCTTTTCCACAGCTCCTTTGCCCAAAGCAGGGCATTTCCGAAATCGACCATGCTCTCCCTCCCCGGGCAGAATTCGCCCGCCGCTCGAAGCGGAACGGCGGGGAACTGTTCAGGTTTTGCTCGAAACCGCGTCCGCGGCGAAAATCAGCCCTCGATGACGGCCTTGATGCGCCTTACGCCGGCGGAGGAAGATTCCTCTTTCAGGATCCTGAAATGCTTGAGCTCGCCGGTATTCTGCGCGTGCGGCCCGGAGCAGATCTCCTTGGAGAAGGTGCCCATCGTGTACACGCGCACCCGCTCGCCGTACTTGCTCTCGAACAGGCCGATGGCGCCCTGCGCCTTGGCCTCCGGCACGGTCATTTCCTCGCAGGTGATGGGCGCCTGCGCCGCAATGAACTCGTTGACCAGATCCTCGGTCTGCTTGACCTCTTCGGGGGTCATCTTGCGGCCGAAGGAGAAGTCGAAGCGGAGGCGCTCGGTGGTGATGTTGGAGCCCTTCTGGGCCACTTCGTCGCCCAGCACCTTTCTGAGCGCGGCGTGCAGAAGATGCGTCGCGGTGTGGAGCTTAACGGTCTGGTCCTGATGGTCGGCCATGCCGCTTGCGAACTTCTGCTCCGCGCCGGCGTGGCTGGTCTCCTGATGCTGCTTGAACCTTTCGGCAAAGCCCGCTTCGTCGACCTTCAGGCCCTTTTCCGCGGCGAGCTCCACGGTGATCTCGATGGGGAAGCCGTAGGTGTCGTAGAGCTTGAACGCGCTGCGGCTGTCGATGGTCTCGAGATTGTTGAGGAATTTCTCGGCTTCGGCCTTGATCGCGGGCACGTCGCTTGCGTCCTTGAGCAGCGAAATGAGCTGCTGGTATTCGGGCCTCGGCGGCAGCACCTTCGCGGCGTTTTCGCAGGCGGCTTTGATATCGGCGCCGCTTGCTATGGCCTCAAGGACCGGCTTGATCGCGCCGGACTGACGGTTTATGTTGAACAGGACCTTGTCGAATTCCTTCATGCCCTGCTTCAGCGTCTTCTGGAAGCGCTGCTCCTCGAGCACGAACTGCTCGATCACGTGCGCCTCGTTGCGCTTGAGCTCGGGATAGACGTCTTCGTACTGTTTGATGACGACCTTGGCGACCTCGGCGGTGAAGCCCTCGGGCATGCCCAGCTTCATGCCGTGGCGCACGGCGCGGCGGATGAGGCGCCTGAGCACGTAGCCCTGGTCCACGTTGGAGGGCGTCACGCCCCTGTCGTCGCCGATGATGACGGTCGCGGTGCGCAGATGGTCGGCGACGATGCGGAAGGAAGCCGTGAATTCGTCGTCATCCGAATAGGTCTTCCCGCAAAGCTCGCCGATCTTCGCGATGATGCCGCTGAACAGATCGGTCTCGTACACGGTCTTGGTGCCGAGAAGCACGCCGATGGTGCGCTCAAGGCCCATGCCCGTATCCACGTTCTTCTGCTCAAGGGGCGGGAAAGAGCCGTCGGCCTGCTTGTTGTACTGCATGAACACGTCGTTCCAGATTTCGAGGTATCTGCCGCAGGAGCAGGCGGGAGAGCAGTCGGGGCCGCAGGGCGGCTGATCGCGGATGATGAACATCTCGGTGTCCGGGCCGCAGGGGCCGGTCGTGCCGGCGGGGCCCCACCAGTTGTGCTTGGCGCTGAGATAGAAGATGTGGTCGTCCTTCACGCCGCATTCCTTCCAGTAGCCGGCGGCCTCCTCGTCGCGGGGCGCGTTTTCGTTGCCCTCAAAGACGGTAAAGGCCAGCTTGTCCTTGTCGATGCCCAGCCATTCGGGGCTGGTCAAAAATTCCCAGCTCCAGTGGATGGCTTCTTTTTTGAAGTAGTCGCCCAGTGACCAGTTGCCCAGCATTTCAAAGAACGTGCAGTGGCTGGCATCGCCGACCTCATCGATGTCGCCGGTGCGGATGCACTTCTGAACGTCGGTAAGCCGCGTGCCCATCGGGTGCTTCGCGCCCAGCAGGTAGGGCACCAGCGGATGCATGCCGGCGGTCGTGAACAGCACCGTGGGGTCGTTTTCGGGGATGACCGAGGCGCTGGGGATCACGGCGTGACCCTTTTCGCTGAAGAATTTAAGGTACATGCGGCGAAGGTCAGCCGCGGATTTGATATTCTGGTTCATAAAAATCTGTCCTTTCAGAATAGATAACGGTTTACAGTTCCCTTCTGCCCTGGAACGCGCGCATGAGCGTGATCTCGTCGGTGTATTCCAGTTCGCCGCCCACGGGCACGCCGTGCGCGATGCGGGTGACCTTGATGCCCATGGGCTTGATCAGGCGCGAGATGTAAGCGGCCGTGGCCTCGCCCTCGACGTCCGGGTTGGTGGCCAGCACGACCTCTTTGATCTCGCCCTCGGCCAGCCGGCTCATGAGCTCGCGGATGCGTATGTCGTCCGGCCCCACGCCGTCCATCGGCGAAATGACGCCGCCAAGCACGTGATACAGCCCGTTGTAGTCGCGTATCCTCTCCAGGGCGTTTACGTCCCGCGCGTCCTTGACCACGCAGACGGTATCGCGGCTGCGGCTCGGATCGGCGCACACGCTGCAGATCTCCCGGTCAGTCAGGTTTCCGCACACGGGGCAAACGTGCACCTGCTTTTTGGCGTTGAATATCGTGACCGCCAGTTCGCGCACGTCCTCCTCCGGCTGCGCCACGATGTGAAAGGCGAGGCGCTGTGCGGTCTTTCTGCCGATGCCGGGCAGGCGCGAAAGCTGGTGGGTGAGCTTGTCTATGGCCTCTACGCCCGCCATTTAGAACAGACCCGGCATGCCGAGCCCGCCGGTGAGCTTGCCCATTTCGGCCTCGGTGGTTTCGTCGGCCTGCTTGACCGCCTCGTTTACGGCGGCGATGATCATGTCCTGAAGCATCTCCACGTCGTCGGGATCGACCGCTTCGGGCTTGATCACAAGGCTTACGAGCTGCTTTTTGCCGCTGACCGTCGCGGTGACCATTCCGCCGCCGCTGCTGGCTTCGTAGGTACGCGCCTCGAGCTCCGCCTGTTTTTCGGTCATCTGCTGCTGAAGCTTCTGCGCCTTCATGGCCAGCTGCTGCATATTGCCCATGCCCATTCCGGGGAAACCGCCGTGTCTTGCCATTTTGATACCTCCAAAAGATCGTTTGAAAACAATTATACTCTTCTTTCAGTTAAGAATAAAGCATTTGCGTATTTTTTATCACATACATAAAAATGCGGTAGCTTTTTTGCCCGGGAAGGTGGTATAATGGCTTATCGGCATTAACGGGAAAGGACAATGGAAAATGAGGCTCATCTTTGTGCGCCACGGCGAACCCAATTACGCGCTGGACTGTCTGACCGAGAAGGGCGTTTTGCAGGCGGAAAAAGCCGCCCAAAGGCTCAGGAGCGAAAGCATAGACGCGATGTTTTCCTCCCCGCAGGGCAGGGCGCTGCAGACCGCGCAGGCCGCAAGCAGGGCGTATGAAAACATGCCCGTCGAAACGCTCGACTTCATGCACGAGGTCAGCTGGGGCAGCCTGGACGGCTCGCCGCTTTTTAAAAACGGGCATCCCTGGGCCGTATCCGACGAGCTCATAAGGCAGGGCTACGACGTCATGCGCCGCGACTGGGAGAGCCATCCGCTGTTCAAAAACAACCTCGTGACCGATTGCGTAAGACTCATCGCCGGAAAGATCGATCAGTGGCTCAGTTCTCTGGGGTACGAGCGCGAAGGGCTGTATTACCGAAACACCCTCGACGGCGAAAACCGCCGCACGGTCGCACTGTTCAGCCACGGCGGTTCCTCCACCGCGGCGCTTGCCCACATCACGAACATCCCCTTCCCCTATCTGTGCACGCTGTTCCACATGCCGTTTACGTCGCTGACGATTCTGCGCTTCGATCCCGAGCCCGGCAGCCTGTGCGCACCGCACTTAGAGCTCAGCGGCGACGCAAAGCACATCGAAGGGATATAAGCAGGACGGCGCTCCGTCTGTCGAAAGGAATGGTATTCCATGATCGAAAAGCACATACGCATCGATCCAAACAGGGTGATCGGGCCGATCAAACCCATGCACGGCGTGGGCGGAGGGCCGGTCAGCGGCAACTTCAGCTTCGACGCGAGCGATCTTTTCCGCGCGGCGGGCATCCCCTTCGGGCGCACGCACGACATCGAATATCCCTTCGGCTCGGGCGAGTTCGTGGACGTGCACTGCGTTTTTCCATGCTTCGAAGCGGACGCAAGCGATCCCAAGTCGTACAATTTTGCGTTGACGGACGAGTATCTGCGCTGCATGGCAGACGCGGGCACGGAGCCGTTTTACCGCCTGGGCGCGTCGATCGAGCACCAGCCCGTAAAGCGCCATATACGTCCGCCGAAGGATTTTGAGAAGTTCGCCGACATCTGCTCGCACATCGTCGCGCACATGAACGAGGGCTGGGCAGACGGGCATCATTTCGGCATACGCTACTGGGAGATCTGGAACGAGCCGGACATACCGCAGTGCTGGACGGGCACTGACGAGGAGATATTCGAACTGTACCGCGCGATTTGGACGAAGCTGAAAAGGGAGCATCCCTCGGTCAAAGTCGGCGGGCTCGCACTCACGAGCCCGTGGTCGCGTATGTTCGAGCCTTTTTTGCGCTATACGCGGGACAACGGCTGCCCGCCGGATTTCGTGTCCTGGCACGGCTACTGCCACACGCCCGCAAAAGCCGTCGAGGCCGCGGAAAAGGCGCGGGCGCTGATGGACGAATACGGTTTTGCCGAAGCGGAGAGCATCTTCAACGAATGGAACTACGTCGTCGACTGGCAAAATATCCAGCCGAGCCTCGATCTGCACAGGACCGCCTTCGCGGCCGCGTTTATGGCCTCGGTGCTGAGCGCCGTGCAAAACACCCGCACGGACAAGCTCATGTTTTACGACGCACAGATTCTGATGACCGGCTGGAACAATCTTTTTGCGCCGACGCCCATGGCCGAACACGCGGCGCGGCGCAGCGTAAAACCGCTCAAGGGCTACTGGGCTCTGCGGGGCTGGAACGAACTGTACAGGGCCGGCACGCAGATCGGTTGCACGGCGGACACCGATCTTTGGTGCACGGCGGCAAAGGACGCGGGTGGAAAGACGCTTTTGTACGCCGCGTACTTTAACGACGACGCTGGGCTGAACGCCTGTCCCCCGCCCAAAGCGCGCATCGTCATAGACATGCCGGGCGTCACGGGGCTGAAAATACGCACCGTGGACGACGAAAGCGATTTTGAAGAGACCGAACGCGCCGGGAACAGCTTTGAAATGAAGGGCAACAGTTTTTCTCTGATCCGCGTCGTGACCCGTTGAGACGGAGGGCAAGAGCATGCTGAAGATAGGTTTCGTAGATCAATACCTGGACAACTGGCACTGCAATTATTTTCCGCAGTTCCTGCGCGAGGCGATCGCCCGGCGGGGTCTCGACGCCGAAATCGCGCTGGCCTGGGCCGCGTGGGACAGGCCGCCCGAGGGCGGCACGGATACGGAAAAATGGTGCAGGGAAAAGAACATAGCGTGCGCATCTTCGCTTGACGAAGTGATCGGGAAATGCGACGCGCTCATGGTCGTCGCCGCGGACGACGCCTCGTACCACGAAGCGCTTTGCCGAAAGCCGCTTTCGAGCGGCAAGCCCGTGTTCGTGGACAAGACCTTCGCAGGCGACTTATCCGCCGGCCGGCGCATGTTCGAGCTGGCCGAAAAGCACCATACGCCCGTTTTTTCCTCCTCCGCGCAGCGCTACTGCCAAAGCGTGATCGACTGGAAAAGGGCGCACCCGGAGAAGCCTGCCTTCGTTTCCACCGTGGGGCCGCACAGTCTTGACCGTTACGCCGTGCACCAGCTGGAGGTCATCTCCGCGCTGATGGGCACGGGCATAAAGCGGCTCAAGGCCTTCTCGTCGGGCAGCATGGTCACGCAGCTGATACTGGATTACGGAAACGGACGCTGGGCGAGCTTCATGCAGACGCCCCAGCCCTGGGCCGAGTTCAACTTCATGGTCTCCGAGGACGGAGAAAACGGCGCGCGCCTCGTCAGTGACGACAGAAATTTCTACGCCAACCTGATGGACGCGATACTGGATTTCTTCCTGACGGGCAAGCCCCCGGTCAGCAAGGAAGAGACGCTGGAGATCCTTTCCGTGATCGATGCGGCGAGGATCGCGCGCAAGCACCCCGACACCTGGTTCGATCTTCAGGGCATTTGAAAAGCGCACATCGCGGCGCCGATCAGCCCCGTAAGTCCGGGATCGAGCGTGCTCAGCCGCACGCCGCCCGAAGCAAAGCGCATGCTGCCCGCGTTCAGGCGGGACAGGATGCTTTGGAACATGCGCCCGTCCGATACGATGCCGCCGCCCAGCACGACCGTTTCCGGGTCCGTGACCCACACGAGGTTCATGATGAGCGCCGCGGCGGCCTCGGCAGCTTCGTACATAAGCCGGCGGCACAGTTCGTCTCCCGTTTCGGCAAGGTCGAAAATCTGCTTTGCATCGACGCGCGCGCCGTCGGGAATCTGAAGGCGCGAAGCCGGATAGCTGTGTATCAGCGCGCGGGCGCGGCTGTCCAAGCCGACGCCGGAAGCGATCATCTCCGCGCAGCCCCTGCGCCCGCAGGGGCAGGGCACGTCGCCGAAGACGTCCACCGCCACGTGTCCCACCTCGCCCGCGTTGAAGCTGTGCCCTCTCAGTACTTTTCCGCCCGTGACGAACGCCGCGGCGATACCCGTGCCGATGTTCATGTAGAGGAAGTCGTTTGATCCCCTGCCCGCGCCGAACACCCTTTCGGCCCGCATCGCGCATCTTACGTCGTTGTCGATATGGCAGTCAAGGCCGGTCTTTTGTCTGAGCAGCTTTTCAAGCTCGACCGTCTCGCAGCGGCCGGGCTCGATCTCGAGCCAGAGCCCGCTTTCGTCGTCCACCCTGCCAACGACGCCCGCGCCCAGGTGCTTGACGCCGTCCATCGGCGCTTTTGAAGAAAAATCGTCGATGCAGTCCAGCATGATCGAAGCGATCTCGTGCTGCTGCTTTCCTTCCGCAAGCGGCGAAGGGTAGCGGCGGCTTGCGAGGATGTTCCCTTTGCGGTCGACGACGCCCAGCAGCAGCTTGGTGCCGCCGAGGTCGATGGCGAGGCTCAAGTCGTTCATGATCTGCCTCCGTTTTCGTTTTTTCTCAATTATACGCCTTCCCGGCGCGGAAATCAAGTGTATCCGGCTTGACAGGGCCAAGGGTTAATGATAATATGCTTGCATAAATAAACAGCGGAGGAAAACAGCATGCGTATCACCTTTACAGGCAGTGCGGAGGAGTTTTATTTCGTCACCGCTTCGCGCATCGCGGATATGATCCGTCAAAAGCCCGACGCCGTGATCGGCCTTGCCACCGGGCGCACCACGACGGGCGTTCACAGGGCGCTTTGCCAGATCCATGCGCGCGAAAAGTTCGACACGTCCAGGGTGACCGTGTTCGGCATGGACGAGATCACCAACGTAAGCCGCCTTTTTCCCGGCAGCTGCTACGACATGCTGCTCAAACAAGTGGTGATTCCCCTGGGCATCCCAATGGAAAACTATCTGATGCCGCCCACCTATTCGGACGATTTCGGCCGGGAATGCCGCTCTTTCGAGGAGGCGATCGATAAAAGGGGCGGCGTGGATCTGCAGATCCTCGGCATCGGCGAAAACGGGCATTTGGGCTTCAATCAGCCCGGCACGCCGTTTGAATCCACCACGTGGCTTAGCCGCATGGACGAGAAGCTGGATGAGCGAATCCGCAGGGAAAGCGGCTCCGCGCCTGACGCCGATCTCGGGGGCTTTACGATCGGCATAAAGAACATCATGATGAGCCGGAGCATCGTGCTCGCGGCCAACGGCGCGGCGAAGGCGGATATCGTCCATAAGGCGCTGTGCGGCAGGATCAGCCCCGAGCTGCCCGCCTCGGTGCTTCAGCTCCACCCCTTCGCAGAGACAGTGCTCGACCCCGAAGCCGCCGCGCTGTTTGAAGAAAAGAAATGAGCCTGCAGACGCACGAACAGATCCTGACGGAGCAGTTCGACGCGGTGCTCGCGGACGCCAAGCTCTGGACGGAGCTTTACGAAAAAACGCGCAGTCAAAACTGCCTGATCGAGGCCGCGAAAAGCTGGGGCATGCTGCGCGGGCTTGCGGTCGCGGCCATGCAGTTCGGGATCGGAAGCTTGCGGGAAAGGCTGCGCGCGCTGGAGGAAAGCGAAATAAAGTGCAAAAGGACACAGGGAGGAGAAAAATGATCGAAAGGATAAACGTATTCGACAGAGCCGAACACATTCTCAAGGCGCTGCAAAGGGGCATACTGCTCAACACGCAGGCTGACAAATTCAACAGCATGGTCATCAGCTGGGGACATCTGGGCGCGATCTGGGGAAAGCCCACCTTCACGGTCTACGTGCGCGAGCATCGCTACACGAAGGCGCAATTGGACCAAGCGCGCGAATTCACTTTAAGCATCCCTCTGGAGAAACCGGACAGCGAAATCAACCGCGTCTGCGGCTTCGAATCGGGCAGAAACGTCGACAAGGCAGAAAAGACGGGCCTTACCCTCGTACCCGCGCAGCGTATCGCGACGCCGGCCGTTTTGCAGTACCCCATGACGCTGGAGTGCAGCGTGCTGTATTCGCAAAAGCAGGACCTTTCCCTCATGCCCGAGGAGATACGCCGCAGCTGCTACCCCGAAGAAGTGGAAGGGGACGCGCCCCTTGCCAACCGCGACGCGCACACCGCCTACATCGCCGAGATCAAAGACGCCTATATCATAAAGGAATAAATGAAGCTTCACGCATTCGACATCGCAAGCCTCGGCGCGCCCTGCGAAAACAGGACGGCACGCGCGATCGTGGCAAACATGCTGCTCGCCGCCGTGAGCCTGTTCGTAAACGGTTTCGGCGTGTATCTGACGATACGGGCAAACATCGGCGCAGCGCCCTGGGACATACTGAATATCGGCCTTTCCAAAACGCTTCACATACTCTACGGCACCGCGTCGATCACCGTGTCCCTGACCATCCTTCTGATCGACATACTGCTAAAGGAGCCCATCGGCGTGGCGATGTTCATAGATGCCGTGGTCGTGGGAAAGGCAGTCGATTTCTTTGACGCGATCGACGCCGTGCCCGAATGCACGTCCCTTTGGACGGGCATACCGCTGATGCTCGCGGGGCTCGTGATTCTGGCCTACACACAGTTCATGTACATGAAGGCGGCGCTCGGCTGCGGCCCGAGGGACACGCTGCTCGTGGGGCTCGCCAAGAGGAGCGGAAAGATCCCCATCGGCGCTGTGAGCATCGCGCTGCTCGGGTCCGCGACGCTGATCGGCTGGCTGCTGGGCGGACCCGCGGGCGTGGGCACGCTGATCTGCGCGTTCTGCACGGGCCCGATCATGCAGCTCGCCTTCAAAACCGTTCGCTTCGACCCAAAGCGCGTGAAGCATCAGACGCTGGGTCAAACCGCGCGGTTATTTTTCGCAAAGCGCGCATAGAAACGTTGACAGGGAGGGAACGGCAATGTCCGAATTTCGTTTCGCCGTGATGGGCGCGGGTAAAATCGCCCGCAAATTCTGCGACGCCGTACGGCTCGTAAAGGGCTGCACGGTCTGCGCCGCGGCGAGCAAATCCATGGAGAGAGCGAAGGCGCTGGCGTCGGAAAAGAGCATTCCGGCCGCCTACGACAGCTACGAAGAGATGCTGAAGGCGGAAAAGCCCGACTGCGTATACATTTCCGCGACCTGTGAGGCGCACTACGCGCTTTCGATGCTCTGCGCAAGGTACGGCGTGCCCGTGCTGTGCGAAAAAGCCATGTTCACGTGTCTTGACGAGGCGGAACGCTTTTTCCGCTTCGCGGAGGAAAAAGAGATATTCTCCATGGAGGCGCTCTGGAGCCGCTTTCTGCCCGCGAACAGGTGCGCGAAGGATTGGGCGCTCGGCGGCGAGATCGGAGACGTCGTCTCCGCGGAGATGGGCATAGGCTTCGCCGCCGACCCTTCGCCCGAAAACCGCTACTTCAACCCGAAGCTCGGCGGCGGCGCGGCCAACGACCTGACGGTGTACGGCCTTATGATTCTGCCCTGGATGCTGGACAAGCAGATCGTCCGCGCCCACGCGGAGGCCGCGGCGGCCGAAACCGGCGTGGACGCCACCTCTTTGGTGCTTCTGCGCCTTGACGGAGACGTGCCCGCCGTGATCCGTTCGAGCCTCATGGCCTCGGTCGACGAAAGGCTGGTATTGTACGGAACGAAGGGAAAAATAGTCATTCCGCACGCGCACTTCGCAAGCGAAGCGTTTCTCTTTGGGCCGGACGGCGCGCAGAAGAAGCATTTCAAAGACGAAATCACCCGCAACGGTTTCACCTACGAGATCGAGGAAACCGTTCGCTGCGTCAGGGAGCGTCTCACCGAAAGCCCGGTCGTGCCCCATGCCTCGACCGTCGCCTGCGCAAAGATATTCGACCTGATCCGCGAATCCATGAAGCGCGAAACGCTTTTCGGAAACGGATGAACGGGAGTGTACGAAATGCCGGGTAAATACGGATTGAAGCTCAAACCGCCCGTCAAAAAGCGCCGCGGCGGCATCTGCGCGGGGTCGGCGGCCGGTCACGGCTGCGGCGTACGATGATGCGGCTTTTTGCGGCGCTGGAGCCGTCGGATGAATTCCGACAGGCGCTGGATAAATTGCAGAAAAGGCTGAAGGACGCGGGCGTAGGCGGAAGATATCTCGACCTCAACAATCTTCATATGACGCTCGCGTTCATCGGCGCGTGGGCCGAAGACGTGACGGAGTATCTTCCGGCAGTCGAAAAGCCGTTCAGGATAAGGCTTTCGCACCTCGGCGTGTTTCCGGAGGCCGCCGTTCTCTGGGCAGGCACGGAACCCTGCCGGGCGCTTGACGATCTGGCTAAACGCGTGCGGTTTTCGCTTGCCAATGCCCAAATTCCCTTCGACCGGAAGAAGTTCTTCCCGCACATAACGCTGATCCGAAAGCCCTCCGTGCCGGGCAGGGTCGTCCTTTCCGATATCCCGATACCGCCCGCGGAAATGACCGTGCGGGACGTGTGCCTCTACCGCTCCGACCGCGCAGGCGACGGCATGGCCTACACGTTGATCGGCCGAAGCTCGGAGGGTTTCAGCGAGCCGTCCGGCGGCTGACGGAAGAAAAGGTCCGGAAAAGTGCAAAAGAGCGCGGCAGACGAGCATCTGCCGCGCTTTTTTGCTGCTGCCGTTCTACAGTCTGGCTACGCCGCTCTTTCTCGCGGCGTCGGCGACGGCCTTTGCCACGGCGGGGCCGATGCGGCCGTCGAAGGCCGGGGGCAGTATGTATTCGGCGTTCAGTTCCTCCGGCGAAACGAGGTCGGCGAGCGCGAAGGACGCCGCCTGCTTCATGGATTCGTTGATGTCCCGGGCGCGAACGTCCAGCGCGCCGCGAAACAGCCCGGGAAAGCACATCACGTTGTTGATCTGGTTCGGATGGTCGCTGCGGCCCGTGCCCACAACGGCGGCGCCCGCCGCCCTGGCCTCGTCCGGCTCGATCTCCGGCACGGGGTTCGCCATGGGAAATACGACGGCGCGCGGGGCCATGGAAGCGATCATTTCCTTCGTGACGACGTGCGGCGCGCTGACGCCGATGAACACGTCCGCGCCTTTGAGCGCGTCCGCGAGCTTTCCGCGAAGCATTTCGGGGTTCGTGCGCTTAGCCATTTCCTCCTGCGCGGGATTCATCTGTTCCC
Source organism: Clostridia bacterium (assembly GCA_017395065.1). Lineage (GTDB taxonomy): Bacteria > Bacillota > Clostridia > Christensenellales > Aristaeellaceae > RUG14130. The sequence continues at coordinate 31,376 of JAFPWH010000052.1, forward strand.
CTTCGCAGAGGATGCCGAAGCGGTCGGCCATTTTGAGGTGCTTTACGCCAAGGTTCAGAAGGTGTTTGCCGATGGCGATCCCCGCCGAGCCCGCGCCGTTGATGACGATCTTCGCTTCGGACATGTCCTTGCCGACGACGCGCAGCGCGTTGATCAGCGCCGCGCCCACCACGACCGCGGTGCCGTGCTGATCGTCGTGAAAGACCGGTATGTCGCACAGCTCCTTGAGCCTTCGCTCGATCTCAAAGCAGCGGGGCGCGGCGATGTCCTCGAGGTTGATGCCGCCGAAGCTTCCGGAGATGAGGTAGACAGTGCGCACGATCTCGTCCACGTCCTTGCTACGGATGCAGATCGGAAAAGCGTCCACGCCGCCGAAGGTCTTGAACAGTGCGCATTTGCCCTCCATGACGGGCATGCCGGCCTCGGGGCCGATATCGCCAAGCCCCAGCACGGCCGTGCCGTCCGTGACGACGGCGACCATATTGTGCCTGCGGGTGAGGGTAAAGGACTTGTCGTAATTCTTCTGTATTTCAAGACAGGGCTGCGCCACACCCGGCGTATAGGCTAGGGACAGCTCCTCTTTGTTGCGCACCGGAACGCGGGAAACGACCTCGATTTTGCCCTGCCACTGCCCGTGCAGGCGCAGGGATTCCTCCGCATAGTTCATCCGGAAAACCTCCTTTATGATCCAAAGCCGTGTTTTCAAAAACAGAATGCATGCGCCGAATGGACGACGCCCGTCTATCATAGAATAAAAACGCGCGTTTGTCAATCCGTGCAAAGCAAAATAAACAGTCGGCGAAAGGGAGGCACTTCGTAAGGAAGCTGCCTCCCTTCGGACTTTTTATTAAGGCACTCGGAAAAACCGGGTGTCTTTTTGACATTTTGTATTGACAAACACAGAATAGCATGTATAATAATTATCGTTACATAACGATCTTTATAATACAGGAGGAGGGAAGTGTGCGTGCCGCCAAAAACAAGGATCACGAAAGACATGATCATCAATGCAGCCATTGAGATTGCAAAACAAAGCGGATATGAGAGCATCAACGCCAGGACGGTCTCCGCGCAGCTGCACTGTTCCACGCAGCCAGTCATGTATCATTTTTCAACCATTGACGCCATGAAACGGGCTGCTTACGCGCAAATCGATCATCTGCATTCAAAGTATATTATGGCGATGCTACCGGAACAGGATACGATCCTTGGGATCGGCTTGAACTATATCCGTTTCGCCGTGGAGGAGCCGCAGTTGTTCCGTTTTCTGTTTCAATCTGGATATGCGGCGGAGCACAGCCTGCTGGAGATGATCGATTCCGAAGAACTGATCCCGGTCCTGGCCGCCATGCAGGAGGGCGCCGGATTGAGCATGGAAAAAACCAAGCAGATATTTCTGACCGTAGCGCTATTTGCGCACGGCTATGCCAGCATCATTGCCAACAACGGTCTGAAATATGATGAAAAACTGGTCGCGGAGCACCTGGAACGAGCCTGGGACGGCGCTTTACTCGCGGCTATGCAGGAGGAGAAGGAACATGAAAAAACTGTATGAAAAAAGCGAGATCACCTTTGCGATCCTATGGATCGTGATCTACACCGTGGGCATGGGAACCCTAAAAAGCAATTTTGGGCTCGATTCGCTGTGGCAGATGCTTGGCCTGATCGTGCTCTCCGCGGCTATGTTCCTGTTCGTGAAGCGCAACGGCCTCATGGAGAAGTACGGTCTTGCCGGATGGGCGAAGAACAGCAAGGCCATGCTGTGGTTCATCCCGCTGTGGCTTCTCTCCTGCCTAAATCTTTTCAGCGGTTTCTCGCCGGATTACCCGATGCCGGGACTGATTTATGCCGCTGTTTCCATGACTTTGGTCGGATTTGTGGAGGAGCTGCTCTTCCGGGGTTTCCTGTTCAAGGCGATGCTGAGGGACGGCTACGTCAAAGCGGCTGTCATTGTCTCTTCCGTTACCTTCGGGCTCGGACATATTTTGAATCTGTTTACCGGACAGGATCTGATTGAGACGCTCAACCAAGTGGTTTTCGCAGTTGCTGTCGGCTTTGTCTTTACGTTAGTTTTTTACAAGAGCGGGAGCCTTTTGCCCGGGATCCTGGCACACAGCTTCATCGACGCATCCTCTGTATTTGCATCCGACGAAGGCTCTCAGCTTCTGAATATGATCCTGCATATTGTGATCATCGTCGCGTCTTTAGCATACTGCCTGTATCTGGCAAAGCATGTAGAGACGCCGGCGATCAACCGGGCAGACTTGCAGAAGGAATCTGCGCCCGGTCCGCAGAAACCATGAATTACTTATGTCCACAGTAGTAACGAGCATCGGATTATGATCCCAAAATCCAAGTGACAAAACCGGCGCGACCGCAAAGATCGCGCCGGTTTCATATTCTTTTGAGCCGGTGATTGCTTCCTCAAAGCACCTTCCTTACGGAGGACGTCCCAATCGCAGGTTTCGGTTTTTTGGAAACAAAGGCAAAATCACCGAAAAACGCAATTGATTTTTCGCCCGTGCGGGTGTAGAATACCGATTGGGATCGTCCCCATCCGTCGCGGCGGGGACGGCTTTTACGAAGGGAAAACGGGGAGCGCCTATGAACAGCAACGGGGAGAACCGATCAATCGCCGAGAAAGACCTGAACATACTGCGAAGGCTCGCCGGGGAGTACGCTTCTTTGGCCCTTTCGGACGGCAACCTCTCGATCCCGGAGCGCTATCGGGCGCTGAACAGTTTGGAAAGCGGCGTTCGCCCGCCCGTGCTCGTGTTTGAAGAGCCTTGGGGCGAGTTCGATTGCGAGGAACTGAAGCTGAAGTGTACCCAGCCCCGCTGCAGGGCGCTGGAGGGCAAACTGCGCATGGAGCTTTTCAAATGCCGGCATCACCGGGGTGATTACGCGCTCAAGCCCTATGCCGAGGCGCAGGTCGCCGTGCGCGACAGCGGCTACGGTTTCACGGTCCGGGACGCGCGCACCATCGAATCGCAGACCGGCAGCAGCATTTCCTCCCACCGCTACACGGACCTTCTGGCAGACGAATCCTCGCTCGAGAAATTCCGAATGCCGAGCGTCGAGCTGGACGAAAGCGAAACGCAGGCGAACGTCGAATTCGTTTCCGAAGTGTTCAATGGCCTCATGCGTGTTCGCAAGGCCGGGATCATGCTGTACATGCCGACCTGGGACGACATCGCGATGCTGCGCGGCGCGGAAAACTGCATGATCGACCTGTACGACCGCCCGGAATACACGCACGCGCTCGTGGAAAAATTCACCGAGATCCACCTGCACCGCCTGACGAGATACGAAGAATTGAACGTGCTGGAGACCGACCCCTACTATTGCCACTGCACGCCCGCGTGCAGTCGCGAATTGCCCGTTAAGGACATGGACCGCGACAGGATCACGGCAAGGGACGTGTGGTGCCGCTCGATGGCGCAGGTCTTCAGCATGGTCTCCCCCGAAGTGCGCGACGAATTCGACCTGAAATACATAAAGCGGATATTCGACCGCTGCGGCCTGTCCTATTACGGCTGCTGCGAACCGCTGCACGATCAGATACCCAATCTGCGCAAACGCTTCAAAAACTTAAGGCGCATCTCCATAACGCCCTGGGCCGACCCGGACGTCGCGGCGGACGAGATCGGGCGCGATTACGTTTTATCCTACAAATGCAACCCGGCCTTCGTGGCCGGCGGCCATCTGGACGAAGAGCCTGCCCGAAGGGAAGTGCGGCGCGTAATTCTGGCCTGCAACCGGAACCGCACGCCCTTTGAATTCATACTGAAGGACATAAGCACCGTAAGCGGGCGCCCCGGCGCTTTGGCCGAGTGGGTGGACATGGTGAACGGAGAGATAGACAGATACTGGAAACCGTGAGGAACGCCAGGGAAGACCGTATTGGAGATGTCAAAATGCTTTCGATCACCAAAGAGCAGGCAAAAAGATTCATACTCGCCAAACAAGGGCTGCTGGGAAAGCACGTCTTTTGCGGAAAGGACGGCGCTTACCGCTACATACGGCAGGCGGGCTGCATACAGTACGACCCCGTCGACGTGTGCGGAAAGAACGCGGAGCTCACGCTGCAGTCCCGCGTGAAGGGCTTTACAAAGCAGATGCTGGACGATCTGCTCTACAAAGACCGGCTGCTCGTGGATTACACGGACAAGGAGCTGTCGATCTGGCCGTCGGAGGACTGGCCGTACTTTTCGGCGTACCGGGAAAGAAGCCTTTCCCACAGCGCGCAATTCGAGGGATTGGCCGCGCTGGAAGAGGAGGCACTTTCCTACATACGAAAGCACGGAGCGGTCAGCAGCGATTCGCTGCCCATCGAAGGCAAGATCTTCTGGCATTCGTCGATGCACTGGAGCGGCAACTGGAGCGGGCAGTCACAGGCAGCGCGCTCGGTGCTGGAGCAGCTGTACACCGACGGCGTGCTGCTGATCCACCACAAGAGCGGTTCGCGAAAGTTTTACGATCTTGCCGAAAAGCATCTGCCGCCCTCGCTTTTGTCGAAAGCAAATCCCTGCGAAGACGAAGCAGCGCTGCTGGATTGGCGCGTCGCAAGGCGCGTCGGCGCGATCGGTCTTTTGTGGAACAGGCGTTCGGACGCCTTTCTCGGCATCGAAATCAGCGGCGAAAAAAGAGAAAAGGCGTTTGATGATCTCGAAAAACAGGGCCGCATACTGCCCGTGCAGATCGAAGGTCTCCGCGCGCCGCTGTACATGCTTTCGGAGGATCGGGAGCTGCTGGACGCTGTGCTGAGCGGCGCCGTCGATACGAAACCGAGGCTGGAATTTCTGGCCCCGCTCGACCCCATGCTCTGGGACAGGAAGCTGATAAAAGCGCTGTGGGACTTTGAATATTCCTGGGAGATCTACACGCCCGCCGAAAAGCGGAAATACGGATACTACGTATTGCCGATGCTTTGGGGAGATAAGCTGATCGGCAGGATCGAAGCCGCCGCGGACAGGAAAAACGGGAAGCTGAGCGTAAAGAACATCTGGTACGAGGACGGCGTAAAAGTCACGAAGAAGCTCACGAACGCCGTGGACGCGGCGCTTTTGCGCCTTGCGAGGTTCAACCGCTTAAAAGAGATCGAACGGCTGGGTGGCCGTCCCGTTTGAACAGCTCAAGTTACGCTTGAATCAATATTTACGTTTTCAACGCGCGCATGCTGGAAACAGAGTCAAACAGATGCTACAATGACGACGCTGAGAAAGGGAGGCGATTTGAATGAGTCTCGGAAGCAACATAGCAAGCGCAAGGAATCTGAAAGGCTTGACACAGGAAAAGCTGGCCGAAAAGGTGGGCGTCAGCTTTCAGGCCGTGAGCACCTGGGAAAGGGACGAAAACCTGCCCGATACCGCGCATCTGCAAAAGATAGCCGAAGCGCTGGACACCTCGCTGGACGCGCTGTTCGGCAAAGAAAAGCGGGATTGGACGCTGAAGGAAATGTGCGACGACCCCGAGCGCATGTACACTTACGTAAAGACAAGGGCGCAGAGCGAAAATCTGGAGCAGACGCTGAAGGCCCTGCCCTTCATGCGCGAAAAGCACAAGAGGCAAACGCGCAAAAGCATGTTGAATTCAAATCTGCCCTACATCGTCCATCCCCTGACGCTGTGCTGCCATGCACTGGCGATGGGGCTCACGGACGACGACGTGCTGCCGGCGCTGCTTTTGCACGACGTGCTGGAGGATACCGACACGAAGCCGGAGGAACTGCCCGTAAACGAAAGGGTGCGCGAGGCGGTCTGCCTCGTGTCCTACAACACGTACAAGGGAAACAAAGAGGAGATCAAACCCAATTACTACAATAAAATTGCAAAGAACGATCTGGCCTCCCTGGTCAAGTGCATCGACCGCTGCAACAATTTAAGCTGCATGGCGGACGGCTTCACCCGCGAAAAGATGGTGCGGTACGTCATCGAAGCTGAAAAGTTCGTGATGCCCTTGCTGAAAGTGGTCAAAGCCGTACCCGCGTGGAACAACGCGGCCTGGCTGCTTCAGTATCAAATGAGGGCGCTTACGGAGACCTTCAAGCGGCTGCTCTGAGCGTTCCGCAGGGAGAACGAACAGCGCAGGAAACCCCGGGTCGAAGCCCGGGGTTTTTCGATTTCAGTCGGGTCAGGCCTTGTGCGCCTCAATGAAATCCATGTACGCCGTCCAATCCGCCAGGGCCAGGTAGTGCGTGCCCTCCCGCAGGAAGTAGCTGAGGCTCCCCTTTACGCCCTCGTCCAAGCCTTTCATGCCATAGAGCTTCCAGACGGGCGAGGCGTTCAGGCAGGAGCGCATCTCGGAGGCGGGATCGGCCCAGTCGTCCAGGCTCGCGCTGTGCACGGCCACGAAGCGGGGACAGCACGCGGCCAATGCGAAATGCTGGTCAAAGGGCATATTGTCGACGTCGAAGCCGTGTTTTTGATAGTTTTCGCAGAACCAGAACGGGAAGCGGCGGTAGATCTTTTCCGCGGTCTCGCTGTCGGGATTCTTGCACCGCTCCATCGCCGCGCCGGAGCAGCCGGAGTCGTTCACGCAGACGAAGCGGATCCTTTCGTCGTTCGCGCCGCACCAGAGCGCGGTCTTGCCGAGGCGCGAATGCCCGATCACGGCGATGTTGGCCTTGTCGATATCGTCTCTCAAAAGGAGCGCGTCCAGTGCGCGGCTGAGTGTCCAGGCCCACAGGCTTATCTTGCCCCAGCCGCTGCCGTCGTCCGCCCGGTCCATAAGCCCGGCCAAGCCGTTTTGCATGTCCCCGTCGTCGGAGGTGATCGCGGTATAGTGCAGCATCGCGACCGCGTAGCCGCGGCTCAGAACCGTCTCGGCGGGAAAATAGTGCTGGTAGATGTCGGGGCTGAAGCTGATGTACAGAAACAGGGGATGCTTTTCGGGGGTGTCGGGATAGAGGAGCGTGACCGGCACCGTGAACGGGCCCATGTCCGCCTCGATGCGCAATTCCAGCTTTTCCTCTATGCCGCGCCCGCCGCTGTGGGCGTTGTTTTTGCCGAGGGTGCTTATGCGCACGGGCTTCTTTTCCGGAAGGAAGCCGTATTCCTCGCGCGCGAGCAGTTCAAGGATCTCGTCTCGCCGCAAAGCCCAGTCCTGCGCGCTTTCGGCCTTGCGGCCGTCAATAAAACTCAAAACATCGGGTATAAAACTCATTCTCTCCCCTCCCGTTACAGTATGATCTCCGCCCGTCTGCCCATCGACATGTCGAGCGAAGTATAGTATTCGTCGTACTCGAAGCCAACGGGCACGCTGTCTACCAGCGCGGCGGTGGGCTTTTTGCCGGTCAGGATCTTCAGGCGGTATTTCCTTTCGGGCTGCATGCCTTCAAAGGATCCGAGGCGCGCGCTCACGTCCACCTGTATGCGGTTGGCGCGGCGGCTTAAGCGGATGTTGGTGCGGGCGATCTCGCCGTCAAGGTATTTCTGCGTTTTTCCGTCGTCCTCGTAGAGCACGTACTCCCTGTCGCAGTCCTGCGCGGGATACAGTTGAAGCGTGAGGTATTCGTCGTCCCGGCAGTCGGTAAACAGCTTTTCGGCCTGCGTGGGGATCACGGCGCCGTTTCGAATGAAGAGCGGGCCTCCCCTGTCCTCCGGCACGGAGACGTCCAACTCCTGTCCGCCGTCATAGATGCCGTCGGTCCAGGCGTCGATCCAGCTCTCCCCCGCGGGCAGATAGATCTTGTCGGAGAACGAGCCCACCAGCAGGTTGTCGCCGAACATGTATTCGTGAGTCTCGTCTTTGAGGCGTTCCTCGTCGAATTCGAGGGGCATCGCGCGCACGATCGGCGTGCCGCTCAGATGGGCATTTATGGCCGCGGAGTAGATGTAGGGCAGTATGCGGTATCTCAAGCGGTCATAGAAGGTGAACAGCTTTTCGTTTTCGTCGCCCGCCCACCAGGGATGCGAATAGCCGGACCAGCTGTCCAGTTCGCACCAGGCGCTGAAGAAGCAGTAATGGATGGTCTCCTTGCCGAAGATGTCCATGTCGCAGGTGATGTTGGATACGCCGCTTAAGCCGCTGTTCAGTATCCATACGAGCGTCTTGTAGCGGCCGCCGCTGTCCCCCGTGGTGCAGGCGGAATACTTCTGGATCGAGGTATAGCCGCCGCTTATGTGGTGCATCGGGCGCAGATGCGTGTATTCGCTGTAGCCCTCGTACATCTCCTTGCCGTAGAGGGTGGTCTGCAGGCTGTGCATTTCGGCCTCCCCGCGCCCGTTGGCGTAGACGCGGTCTTCGTTTGCGCTGTCGATGACCTTGCAGGGGTCCATTTTGAAGCCGCTCGCGCCGTCGCACACGAAGGTCTTTAAGTGCTTGAACCACGGCTCGAACCCGAAATCGGTCTCGTTGCCGGCGCGGTTTTCCTGATTGGCGGTAAAATCGTATTTGCAGCAGAGCCACAGAAGCAGCTTAAAGCCGTAACGGCCCAGCGCCGTCGTGAACATGCGCTGGTAGGGCGTATGCGCGGTGAATTCGTCTTCGGTGCGGCGCATCCAGTCGCAGATGTAGAAGCGGTCGGTGTTCCACTTCTTTTCGACCGAGAAATCGTAGCGTTTGGCCATCCAGCCGGGCTCGAGCGAGAACGAATCGCAGGGGATCTTCTTTTCGCGGAAGGTGGCGGCGTTGCGCATGACCTCGAACTGGTCGGCGTTGTACTGGTCGATGAACATGAGCCCGTAGCCCCATTTGGGCAGCACCATGCAGCGGCCCGTCACGCAGGTGAAGCGCTCGAGCAGGCTTTTGAGCGTATCGCCCGCGTAGATGAAAAAGTCGATGTCGCCGTCCGGAAGATACCAGCACAGCTCTCTGGGATCATTTTGGCATACGTCCACGGCGTGCCAGAAGGTGGTGTTGCAGCTGATGGCGTAGCCCGCCTTGCTCATCACGTAGGGGATCACGATCTCGCTCTTGGTGTACAGTACGCGCATGAGGTAGGTCTTGTCGTTCAGAATCAGCCTGTCCACGTTGCTTTCGCCAAGGCCGTAGAAGCTTTCGCCCTTCGTTTCGAGCGTGAAGTATTTCGGGTCGCGAATAAAGTCCGAAGCGACCTGCTCGGTGTTCGTTTCGTCGCCCACGATCTGCTTGCGCTCGGGGTGGAAGTTCGAAGTCTTAGCGTCGAAGAACGCCCGCTTTTCGGAAAGCTTATCGTTTACGAAGCTTATCCTTCTTTTGACCTTCGGCGTCTCGAACACGATGCCGCCTTCGGTGAGCGTGACGCTTAGATTTCCGCACTTAACGCCGTTTTCAAGGCACACGCCGGCTTCTTCCTCAGGCGGCGTGAAAATCTTGTAGCGTTCAAACAGCGTCTCCCGTTTTTCGGCGCACAGGCGCACGCGGACGACGTTTTCCGCGTAGGCGCCGAGGGATAGCGTAAGGCCGTTCAGCTTGTATGTGAATTCCTTCATAGATGCCGTCCTCTTTATGTGTTATGGTTCTATTATACCCGTTATCCGCGCAAATTTCAATCGTTTGCGGGCAAATAAGAAAAGTTTCGTACAAGCGGTGTTTGCCCTTTGTTCATTCAAAATTAACCGTTTGGCGCGTCGCCGGAGCGCCTGCGTGTGGTATAATGTACACATTAACGCATTCGGAGCGAAGTATGACCTCGAAAACCGGCTTTTGGAAAAAGTACATCGGCGACAAGGCGTTTTATATGGGCGTGCTTTCGCTGATCGTGCCCATCATCATTCAAAACAGCATTTCCAACTTCGTAAACCTGCTGGACAACCTCATGGTCGGTTCGGTGGGCGAAGCGCAGATGAACGGCGTATCGATCAGCAATCAGCTGATGTTCGTGTTCAACCTCGTGGTGTTCGGCGGCATGGGCGGCGCGGGCATTTACGCCGCGCAGTTTTTCGGCGCAAAGGACACGGACGGGGTGCGCAACAGCTTCCGCTTTACGCTGCTCGTGGGCGCTTTCGTGAGCATAACGGGCATAACGGTCATAAGTCTGTTCAAGGAACAGCTCTTGTCGCTGTGGATCAATCCCGACCTTTCCGGCGACGAGGAAGCCAACGCGCTGGAACTGATCAAGGCCGCGGACAGCTTAAAGGCCGGCAAGGAATACTTAAGCGTGATGGTGTTCGGCCTCGTCCCCTTCGCGCTGACGAACGCGTACGCCGGCATACTGCGCGTGACGGGCGAAACGAAGCTGCCGATGTTCGCCTCGGTCGCGAGCGTGGCCACGAACCTTTTTCTCAACTACCTGCTGATCTTCGATCACTTCGGCTACAAGGGCCTTGGCGTCACGGGCGCCGCGCTGGCCACGGTGATCGCGCGGTACGCGGAGCTGTTCATCATACTCTTCGTCGCCTACAGGCGGCTGAAAAAACGCAATATGTACGGTTTTCTCGAAGGCGCCTACCGGCACTTCGGCATTCCCAAAGAACTTTTCAAAGACATACTGATCCGCTCGCTGCCCCTGCTGTTCAACGAGTTTCTCTGGTCGCTGGGCATGTCCGTGCTGACGCAGCAGTATTCGCTGCGCGGCCTGACCGTGGTAAACGCGATCACCATCACGAGCACACTGACCAATCTGTTCAACGTGGTGTTCATCTCGATGGGCACCGCCTCGGGCGTGCTGGTAGGTCGGGCGCTGGGCGCAAAGGACATCGACGGCGCGAGGGACAACGCAAGAAAGATCCTCGCGCTGGAGGAATTCGTGTGCGTGAGCACGTGCATACTGCTTCTGATCACGTCGAGATGGCTGCCCCTCGTGTACGTAAAGAGCTCCGCCGAAGCGAAGCGGCTCGCGACGAAGCTCATCTGCGTGTGCGGGCTCGTGCTGCCGATCGACGGCTTTGCGCACTGCACCTATTTTACCCTGCGGGCAGGCGGCAAGACGTTCATCACCTTCCTGTTCGACAGCGTGTACACCTGGGTGCTGGCCGTTCCCGCGGCCTATCTGCTTATCCACCTGACGGACATGTACATCGTGACCGTCTACGCCATCGTGGGCGCGCTTGGCATCTTCAAGGATCTGTTCGGCTACATACTGCTCAAGAAGGGCGTATGGATACACAACATCGTCTCGTGAAAAGATAAACGCTACAGATCAAAGCGGTAGACTTCCACCTGTCGCTTCCCCTCCGCGTACATTTCGTTGTCTTCGGGGATCGCGGCCGTCTCCACGTACTTTCCGCCGGCGATAACGCAGGTCTTCGCCGAAGCCGCGTTTTCCGGAACGCAGGTGATGAACAGGTGGTCCATCCCGTGCTTCCTCGCCTGCCGGAACAAAAGAAGGCAAGCTTTCGCGGCGTAGCGGTGTCCCCGGTAGGCTTCGTCTATGCCGTAACCGATGTTGCCGCCGATGTAGGTCTTTTCGTTGTGGCCGATGCGCAGGTCGCAGTAGCCGATCTTCGTTCCGTCCGTCAGGCAGATATCGAAACAGTACGCGGGGAGCCAGCGCTTTTCGGGCTGTGCACCGCAGGTGCTTTTTAGGCGGAGAAAGATCTCTCCGTCCTCAAGATCGTCCGTGCCGAAAAACATCGTTTCTTCTCTTTCCATGGTACTATTCAAAAGCAAGCCAAACCGGTGAAAAACGTCGGTTCGGCTTACGGTCGTCAGAGGGGCTTTTTCGTCAGATACAGTACGTAGGTGTCGTCAAAAACGATGCGGTTTCCCGCGGCGAGCACCGCGTCCCGAAGGCCGCCGAAGAATTTGCTCCGGTAGGGCTCCGGCACGACGATGTGGTCGCTGTGCGTGCCGCAGTAGGCGACGTACTCGTCCGCCGTGAAGACGCGCCGGCCGCGGAACGTGCGCTTTTCAAAACCGACGAAGCCGTAATCAGCGGCGTGGCTGTAGTCGAACGGCTTGTGCGCGTCTTTGTAGGTGGTCGTCGGTTTGAAGTACGCGTCGTAGACCTTTTGTATCTGCCGGTACAGCTCTTCGTTGGGCGTTCTGTAGTCGCCCACGGTCAGCATCATCGCAATGGTCCCGCCGGGCTTGAGCAATTCGAAGGTCTTTGAAAACGCGATCTCCTCCGGGATCCACTGGATCGTCGCGGCGGAATAGATCGTATCGAAGCGCATGGAGCCGAAATCGTGGGTGATGAAGTCGTCGTTTACGATATCGAAATTGGGACGATCTCCGAATTTGCGCTTCATCGTCTCGTACAGGTGCTCCCCCAGCTCTATCGCGTGGTACGCGCAGCCGGTATTCAGGATCGGTTCGGTCGCCTGTCCCGTGCCGGGTCCCAGCTCCAGCACCTGCCTGCCCGGCCCGATAGCGGCGTAAGAGATCAGATCGTCAAACAATTCGGCGCTGTAGCGGGGCCTGTATTTGTCGAACTGCTCCGGGATCGTATCGAAAACTCTTCTCAGTTCCATGCTTTTCTCCTGAAGGCGCGTCATTCGGCGAGGGCGTCCACGATCTCGCAGGCGTCGCTGAGCTTGTCGATCACTTCGTTGATCTGCTCCGAGAGCGTTTCCTCGTCTTCGGAAAGCTCCTCGAGGCGGTCGAGGATGTCCATCAGATCTTCGCTGATTTCGTTCAGACGCTGTTTTGCATCTTTTTTCATGTCAGACCTCCATGACGATCTCGCTCATCGGGCGCTTGGGGACGTGGTGCACGTCGTTTTCGTCGCGGTAATAGTCTACGGAACCGCTCGCGTCTTCGAGCAATACGGTTTCGTCTGGCTTTCCCAGGGCGATCACGAGCGCGGGCTCCAGATTATCGCTCAGCTTCAGTGCCTCTTTGACGCCCTGCCTGTTGAACGCGCCGATCATAAGGCCGCCGAAACCCTGCGCCGTCGCCGCCAAAAGGATGCTCTGCGCGGCGATGCCGACGTCGCGGTCGGCCTTGGGCGGGTCTTTCTGTATGTCCGTATCGACGCAGATGACGACGAACGCGGTGGGCTTGTGTCCCTCGGGCGGAAAGACCCTCGGGCGCAGCTTGGCCGCCCAGGCGGTCTCACGCTGGATCAGGGCGTTGGTGCTTTCCTTCGTGGAAACGCAGTACTTGAGCGGCTGGTTGTTGCCTCCCGACGCCGAAAGGCGCGCGCATTCTACGAAGCTCAAAACGGTCTCACGGCTCAGCTTTACGCTTTCGTCGAAGCTGCGGTAGCTGCGGTTACGCTTGATCAGATCGAGAAATTCCATACTTCACCTCAAAATACGGAGGCGGGCACGCCGAAAAACGTGCCCGCCCGTTCATACAGTCGCTTAGTTTCTCACCGAGCGGATGACGACCGCCAGCGTGTTGGCCACGGTGGACATGGTCTTGATGAAGATGTCCAGCGCGACGCCTACGACGTCTTTGCGGGTATCGCCCACGGTGTCGCCGGTGACGGCAGCCTTATGCGCGGCAGAGCCCTTGCCGTGGCCCTCGAGCGCGCCGCTTTCGATGTACTTCTTGGCGTTGTCGAACGCGCCGCCGGAGTTGCCCATGAAGATAGCTCTGGGGATCGCGACGATGGTCGCGCCGACCAGCAGGCCGCCCACGAACTGCACGCCGAAGGCGAAGCCGCCCACGACCGGGATGACCAGCGCGAGCACGGAAGGCACGAGCATCTTTTTGAGCGCCTGCTTGGCAGCCAGCTGCACGCACAGGTTGTAATCGGGCTTTACCTGACCTTCGAGCACGCCGGGCTTGCTGAGCTCCTTGTCGCCCACGTCCGCCATGATCCTGGCGGCTTCGATGGTGTTGTCGGTCAGCATGGCGGAGAAGTATTCGACCAGCGCGCCGCCGATGATGCCGCCCGCGACGACCAGGAAGTTGGTAAAGTCGATCGTGATCTTGGCGAAGCTGCCGAAGTTGCAGTTTTCGACGTAGGCAACGATCAGCGAGACGGTTGCGAACGCGGCCGAACCGATGGCAAAGCCCTTGCCGATGGCGGCGGTGGTGTTGCCCACGGCGTCCAGCTTGTCGGTGATCACACGGACCTCGGGATCCAGATGGCAGGATTCGGCAAGACCGCCGGCGTTGTCGGCGATGGGGCCGAAGGCGTCGATGGAGACCGTCGCGCCCACGAAGGAGAGCATGCCCAGCGCTGCGACTGCGATGCCGTACGTGCCGCAGATGGCGCCGCTGCCCATCAGCGCAAGGCCGATCAGCAGAACCGGCAGAAGCACCGAGCGGGAACCGATGGCGTCGCCCTTGGTGATGACGAACGCCTCGCCCTCGGTGGCGATCTCGCCCAGCTTTTTCGTGGGTTTATATTCGGTGGAGGTGTAGTATTCGGTAATCACGCCGATGGCCACGCCGCTGATGATGCCCATCACTGCGCAGACCCACGGGGAGACCCAGCTCCACTTGAAGCCGAACTCCTTGAGAAGCGCGGAGCCGTTGCCCGCGAACATGATCGCGGAGGCCGCAAAGCCGAGGACCACGGTGATGCCGGCGCTGAACCAGGTGGCAAGGTCGAGCTCCCTTGAGGGATCGTCGCTCATCTTTTTCTTGAACTGCGCAAAGCCCAAACCGACCAGACAGGCCAGAAGGCCGAAGCCCGCGAGCAATACCGGGAAGAAGGTCAGCGAATCGAGCATCTTGCTCAGCGCGTCGGTGTTCACCGCTTTTTCGGCCGCCTCGGCCAGCTTGTCGTTGTACATGGACACGGCGATCATGATGCCGGCCGCGATGGTGGCGACGAAGCTTTCGAGAAGGTCGGAGCAGTTGCCGGCGATGTCGTTTACGTTGTCGCCGATGAAGTCGGCGATGACGTTGGGCACGCGGCTGTCGTCCTCGGGCATATCGTGGCGGATCTTGGCGAGGATGTCGCTGGAGATGTCGGCCGCCTTGGTATAGTTGCCGCCGGCGACGCGGTTAAACATCGCGACCAGCGAGCAACCCAGGGAATAAGTGCTGATGCGCATCAGCGAGGAGTTGATGCCGTCGATCTTCGTAAGGAAGCCGCCGCCGGCCACGTCGGGTTTTACCTTGAAGATCATGATGACCAGGATCATGCCCAGCATGCCCAGCGCCTGCACCAGCAGGCCCGAAATGCTGCCGCCGCACAGCGCGACCTTCACGGTCTCGCCGATGGACTTGGTCTCCCTGGCCTTGTTGGAGGTGCGGACGTTGGCATAGGTCGCGCTGCGCATGCCCATGATGCACACGAGGCTGCTCATCACCGCGCCCAGGATGAAGCTGATGGCCGCCGTCTTCTCGATAAAGAGGCTGAGCACAGCTGCCACGATCACCACGACGATGGCGATCATTTTGAACTCGGTCTTAACGAACGTGCGCGCGCCGGAGCGAATGATGGAGGCCAGCTCGATCATGTCCTCGGTGCCCTCGTTCATCTTTTTTATGTTGATATAGTTCCAGCAAACGTAAGCGATCGTCGCCGCGACTATGATCAGCATAAGTCCGGATACAAGCATTGAAACATCCCCCTTACTTAATTGTTATGCTTTTCAGACAAAGCTTATTATAGCACAAAGCGCAAATGCCTTGCAAGCCGAATTTCTAACAAAAGTATGAAGCGTCCGACTTATTTGAGGGGATTGCCTTCGCTGTCGAACAGCGGGAGCACCTGCAGAAAACGTATGTCCGTGCGCTGCATCGCGTCGCCCTCGGCGAGGATAGACATGGCGCCTACGATGTTGCCGCCCGCGGAGAGCACCAGCTTCTCCAGCGCCTTCAGGCTTTCGCCGGTGGAGATGACGTCGTCCACGATCAGTACCCTTTTGCCCTTCATGTATTCGGCATCCGCGCCGTCGATGTAGAGCGTCTGGCGATGGTCGGTGGTGATGGAGTCCACGGTGGTGCTGAACACGTTCTTCATGTAGAGCTTGGTCGACTTTCTGGCCAGCAGGTAGCGGTTCACGCCCTCCTGGCGCGCCATCTCGTGCGCCAGCGGGATGCCCTTGGATTCGGCCGTGATGATCACGTCGTGCTCGGGCGCGATCTTCAAAAGCTCCCTTGCGCTGTTTACGGTGAGCTCAACGTCGCCGAAGATCACGAAGCCCGCGATGCAGAGCTTGTCGTTCAGAGGACAGATCGGCAGCTGCCTTTTGAGGCCCGCCACCTCGATCTCGTAGTACAGATCCTTCATGTGTTTCACTCCGTTTCTATCTTTGCCGCCAAAGCGGTCAGAATCGTATCAAATCGCCGGTCTTTGCCTGAATGAGATCGGTCAGGTCGTTTGGGCTAACGCAGACCTGCACGCCCCTTTGCCCGGCGCTTATCGAAATGACGTCGAACAGCAGCGCTGTCTCGTCCAGGTAGGTGGGCAGCTTCTTTTTCATGCCGATGGGCGAACAGCCGCCGCGAAGGTAGCCGGTCAGGGGCAGAAGTTCCTTTACGTGGATCAGCTCAACGCGCTTGTTCCCGCTGACGGACGCGCACTTTTTGAGGTCCAGCTCCTCCGCCACGGGGATGACGAACACGCAGTAGGGCTGCTTGTCGCCGCGCGCGACCAGGGTCTTGAACACCTGTTCTGGCGGCATGCCCAGTGCCTCGGCCGCGTGCACGCCGCTTAAGTCGTTTTCGTCGTATTCGTATTCCTTCGAGGTAAAGCGGATGCCCTGCTTTTCCAGGATCCGCATGACGTTCGTGATGAGCATGCTTCCTCCCGCCTTTTATATGAGCGCGTCTTCGGGGTAATCCACGCGCATCAGCGTCAGGCCTTGCGGCGGCGCGGTCACGCCGAGCTCCAGGCGCGAACCGCTTTTGAGCGCCCGCTTAATCGCTCCGGGCGCGAGTTTTCCGCTTCCGACACCCGAAAGCGTCCCGGCCAGTATCCTGACCATGTTGTACAAAAAGCCGTTTCCGTGCACGCGCATCTCGATAAACGGCGGGTTTTCGTAAAGGCTTACAAAGTCGATCTCCCTGACCGTGTCCTTAACGACGGAGCCGCTTGCGGCAAAGGGCGCAAAGTCGTGCCTTCCCAGCATGCTTTGGGCTTCCGCGCGCATAAGCGCCGTATCCAGCGGGTAGATCACGTGGGCGCAAAGATTTCGGTACAGCGCGCTCGAATGCGGGGCGGAATAGAACAGATAGCGGTATTCCTTGCCCGAGGCTGAAAAGCGCGCGTGGAAGCGCTCCCCCACTTCACTCGATTGGCGCACGCGGATGTCCTCCGGAAGAAGCGTGTTGAGCGCGAAGCTGAATTTGTCCGCCGGGATGCGGCTCGATGTGTCGAAGTGCGCGTTCTGCCCCAGCGCGTGCACGCCCGCGTCGGTACGGCTTGCGCCGGTGACAGTGAGGGTCTCCTCGCCCGTCAGGCGCCTTAACGCCTCCTCCAGCTTTTGCTGCACGCTCACGGCGTTCGTCTGCCTTTGCCAGCCGGCATAGGCGCCACCGTCATATTCCAGGATCAGTCTTATGCGGCGCAAATCAAAGCACCCCGATTTTGAATATGTTGAGGACCAGCACCGCGCCGAGCACCGCAAGGTACGCGCCCACGGCGCAAAGATCGCGTTTTTTGTACTTGAGCGGCTTCATTTTCGTTCTTCCGCTCCCGCCCCGGTAGCAGCGGGCTTCCATGGCCATGGCCAGCTCGTCCGCCCTGCGGAAGGCGCTCACGAACAGGGGCACCAGAAGCGGAAGCATGGCCTTTGCGCGGCGGATCAGGTTTCCGCTTTCAAAGTCCGCGCCGCGGGCCTTCTGCGCCTGCGTGATCTTGTTGGTTTCGTCGATCAGGGTCGGAATGAATCTGAGCGCGATGGACATCATCATCGCAAGCTCGTGCGCGGGGAAGCCGATCTTGCTTAACGGCTTGAACAGGCTTTCGAGCCCGTCGGTCAGGGCGATGGGCGAAGTGGTCAGCGTCAAAAGCTGCGTGCCCATGACCAGCATCAAAAGGCGGATCGCCATGAACACGGCGGTCCTTAAGCCGTCCACGGTGATCGTGATGATCCACCAGTGCCAAAGCACCCTGCCTCCGCTTTGCAAAAACAGGTTGAGCACGAAGGTCAGCAGCACGATCACGGCGATGGGCTTTATGCCGCGCAGCACGAAGCGGAGCTTTAGCTTTGCAAGGCGCACGCAAAGAAGGATGAACAGAAAGATCGCGCCGAAACCCGCAAAGCCCTTGCACACGAAGATCGCGACCATCAGCGCGACGGTCAGAAGGATCTTCGTACGGGGATCGAGCCTGTGCACCGGGCTGTCGACCGGGAAATACTGCCCGAGGGTGATATTGTTGAGCAAGGTCCGTTACCTCGTTTTCAGCTTTTCTGTGAGTGCCTGCGAGAGCGCTTCGATCGTGTAGATGCTCTCGGGCAGATCGAAACCGCGCTTGTTCAGCCTGTCTCTGAGGAGCGCGGCCTGCGGGAGGGTAAGGCCCATCGCGCTGAGCTTTTCCACCTGCCCGAAGACCTCGGCGCAGCTGCCGTCGAGCGCCACTTTGCCCTTTTCCAGTACGATGACGCGCTCGCACAGGCGGGCGACGTCGTCCATGGAATGCGAGACCATGATGACCGTGGTGCCCTCGGAATGGATCGCGCGAATGATGTCCAGAATTTCGCGGCGGCCGACGGGGTCGAGCCCTGCCGCGGGTTCGTCGAGGATGAGCACCTCGGGGTGCATCGCCAGCACGCCCGCCACGGCGCAGCGGCGTTTTTGCCCGCCCGAAAGCTCGAAGGGCGAACGGCCGTAGTATCTTTCGCCCAAACCGACCTTTTCAAGCGCCCATTTCGCGCTTTGGGTCGCTTCCTCTTCGCTCAGGCCCATGTTTTTCGGGCCGAAGGATACATCCTTCAATACCGTTTCCTCAAAGAGCTGGTATTCCGGATACTGAAACACCAGGCCCACGCGCATCCGGAGGGCGGCCTTTTCCTTGCTCTCGTTGATGTCCTCACCGTCCACGAGCACCTGCCCGGAGGTGGGCTTGATCAGCGCGTTCAAATGCTGTATGAAGGTGCTTTTGCCGCTGCCGGTGTGGCCGATGATGCCGACGAATTCGCCGTCGTTGATCGTGAGGCTTATGCCGTCCAGCGCCCTTGTTTCAAATGGCGTGCCGGGGTTGTAGGTATATGTCAGGTCCTTTACGCTAATCGGCACAGTTCCACTTCCATTTCGTCTATGGTGATGATATCGCTTCGGACATCGATCCCGTTTTGTTTGAGCTGACGGGCGAGGGCAGTCATGTCCGGCACGTCGAGCCCCAGCTTTTGGACCGCTTCCGCGTCGGAAAAGACCTCCCTGGGCGTGCCCTGCAGGGCGACGCGGCCGCCGTCCATCACGTACAGCCTTTGGCAAAGCGCGGCTTCCTCCATGAAATGGGTGATCCAGACGATCGTGACGCCCCTTTCGTTGAGCCGCTGTGCAAGCGAAAAGATGTCCCGCCTGCCGGAGGGATCGAGCATGGACGTGGACTCGTCGAACACGATGATGTCCGGCTGCATGGCCAGCACGCCCGCGATGGCCGCCCTTTGCTTTTGTCCGCCCGAGAGCATGTGCGGCGCGCTCAGGGCGTATTCGCTCATGCCCACGGTTTCGAGCGCCTTTTGAACCCTTCGCTTAATTTCGTCCGGGGCCACGCCCAGATTCTCACAGCCGAAGGCCACGTCTTCCTCCACGATGGTCGCGACCATCTGGTTGTCCGGGTCCTGAAACACCATGCCGCAGTGCTTGCGCGCTTCGTAGGCAGAGTTCTCGTCCGTTATCTGTGTGCCGGAGACGAACACTTCCCCTTGGGAAGCCAGATACAAACCGTTGAACAGCTTGCCCAGCGTGGATTTGCCGCTGCCGTTCCTGCCAAGGATCGCCACGAATTCGCCCCGTGCGATCTCGATGTTCACGGAATCGACGGCGTTTTTGTCCGCGCCCTCGTAGTGATAGCTCAGGTTCCTTGCGCTGATTGCTTCGTGCATAGACGACCTCCGATATTTTCCGGGCTCAGTATAGCACAAATCGGCGGGCAAAGAAAGTGCGTTTCCCGTAATTCAATATAAAATCAACGTCAAGCAAAGAAAGTACAAAAGCGGGACGCCGCATGGCGCGGTGTCCCGCATGGGAAGTGTATTGGATTATTTATTCTTCGGTCTTCAGCGCAGCCACCATGTCGATGCGCTTGTTTTTGCGGGCGACCATCAGGCCTACGATCAGCGAAACGCCCAGCGTGAGCGCAACGGAGAAAATGTAGGTGAAGGGGCTGATTGCAAGCTTCATTTCATATTCGCCCGCCAGCGCCTTTATCAGATAGTCCAGCACCAGCGCGCCCGCGGGGATGCCCAGTATTATGCCGATCAGTGAAAGCCAAAGGTTTTGGGTGATCAGCAGCCGGCCGATCTTTTTGTCCCTGAAGCCCACGACCTTGAGCGTGGCCATTTCACGATAGCGCTCGACGTAGCTCATCACGCCCAGATTGTAAAGTACCACGATGCCCAGCACGATCGCTGCCAGCACCAGCAGCGCGACCATCGTGTTCATCAGCTCCATGAACGTATCGAAGGAATCCATGATCGCCTGCTTGGTCTGCGTGTTCTGTATGATCGCGTCGCCGGCGACGTCGGTTTCGTCGGTGTAGAGGGCGTTGATCGTGTAGTTTATGCCCGCCTTTTCCGCGTAGGCGCGGGTCATGACCACGCTTTTGCTGAGCTCGCGGGTTATGCCTGCGACCTTCACGGTATAGTTTTTGTCGCTTCCGTAGGGCGAAAAGCTTATCTCGCTGCCCTTGCCGATATCCAGATCGCGGGCGATGCGGGAGCAGATGTACACGCCCTCGTCTCCAAGCGTCATGATTTCCAGATCGTCGTCCAGAAAACGCACCTTGTCCTGCGTGACGTCGTAGATCTCGATCAGATAGCCCTGATCGCCGATCTGCGCGGAAAACTGGCTGCTCCAGTCGGCCTTCAGTTTTTGGGCGAGCGCCAGCGCTTTTTGATTGTAGCTTTCCCGCGCGCCGTCCGGATCGTCCTCGCTCACGGCGCTCTCCGCGTTCAGGTTCACACGCACGCTGTAATTGATCGCTTCGTCGTAGAACTTGTTTACGAACACGTCCATCGTGTCCTTCATGCCCAGGCCGCCCACGATCAGTATCACGCAGCCCAGCACGCCGAAGAGCGTCATAAACGAGCGCGATTTATGGCGGAAGCAGTCCCTTAAGTTCCACTTCGTGCCGAAGGACAGGCGCTTGAAGGCTTTGGTCTCCTCGAGCGCAAGGTGTTTTACGCGATTTGGCGTATAGGGTCTGAGCGCATCCGCTGCCGTGCCCCTGAGCATCTTTTTTACGGACATGAAGCCGATGAATACCAGCATAAGATCGATCAGGGCGATCACGAGCCAGGTGTACCACGGCGCGGTCAGCGTCCAGTAGGGCATGTCGATGTAGGTGCCCATCGCGCCGTCCGGCCGCATGATGTACCAGGCGATCAGATAGCCGATGCCCGCGCCAAGCAGCGTACCCAGAAGACCGATCACCAGCGCAAAGCAGCTGTAGTGGATCAGTATGCGCTTGTCCCGGAAGCCCAGCGCCTTGAGCGTACCGATCTGCGTTTTTTCGTTTGCGGTGATGCGGTGCATCGTGGTGACCATGGTCAGTACGCCGATGGCCAGGAACAGTACCGGCAGTATGCTGACCATGGTTTTGCCCTCTTCGATTTCGCCCTGTACTTCTGCGTAGGAGACAGTCTCCTCCTTGGATACGACGAGGCAGGTCCTGCCAAGCGCCGCGTCTGCCTTTTCGATGAGCTCCGCTTTGGTGAGCGTGCTCTTTACGTTGATCTGCATGAAGAGGCGGTTTAGGTATTTGGTCTTTTCGGCCTCGATCCTGCTCTGACCGGCGAGGCGGTACAGCGGGTTGGCGTCGAGCAGCTTTTGGCTTTCCTCGTCCACGAGGCGCTCAAGCATCGCGCCGGACACGTATACGTAGCCGCAGCTGGAATAGTCCGGCATGAGTTGCGTGTCGTCGATCAGGCAGATCAGGTATTCGCTGGATTTTATGAGTCCCTTTACCGTGCCCGTTACGGTAAACTCCTTGTAGGTCAGCGTGAGCGTATCTCCGAGCTTTATGCCGTTTTCTTTGGCGTAGGAGTCGCTAAGCCACATGCCGTCTTCGCTTTCGGGGTCGTATTTCTCGCCTTCCATGAGCAGTATGCCGCTCACGGCCATGTTTTCGCTGACGGTGAGGGCGACGACGTCGCTCGTGTTTTGCGCGCTCATGTTGACGCTTGCAAAGCGCGTTACGTCCTGAACGCCGTTAAGCGCGGCGATGCGGGCGGCATCCTCCGCGCTGAAGCCGTTTTCGGTGTCGTAGATGCGAAAGTCGGCAAAGCCCGTCTGATCGTAAATTTTCTGCGTATTCACCTCGAGCGTGCGCCACTCCATGCTGAAGCCCAGAAACACGCCGATGCCCAGCGCGGTCATGATGGCCATCGAGATGAACTGCGCCTTGTATCTGAGAAGCGTCCTCAGCAGCTTTTTGAGCATCATTACCAGTCCACCTCTTCCACGGACAGGGG
Organism: Clostridia bacterium; assembly: GCA_017395065.1. GTDB lineage: Bacteria > Bacillota > Clostridia > Christensenellales > Aristaeellaceae > RUG14130. Next base: position 53,731 of record JAFPWH010000052.1, read on the forward strand.
ATTTTGCTGCTCCTCACAGTAGACGACCTTTCCGTTTTTCACCCTGACCACGACGTCACCCATTTTGGCGATGTTCTGATTGTGGGTCACGACGATGATCGTTTTGCCCATTTCCCTGGCCATGGACAGAAGGAGCTTTAGCACCATGACGCCGGTTTCGCTGTCCAGCGCGCCCGTGGGCTCGTCGCACAAAAGGATCTTCGGATTCTTGGCCAGCGCTCTTGCGATGGACACACGCTGCTGCTCGCCTCCGCTCAGTTCGCTCGGGAAGGCGTGCTTGTGGTCCAGCAAGCCGACTGCCTTCAGCATGTCGTGGCTGCTGAGCGGGTCGTGCGCGATCTCCTTTACCAGCGCGACGTTCTCGATCACCGTGAGCGTGGGGATCAGGTTGTAGCTCTGAAACACGAAGCCCACGGTGTCGGCGCGGTAGTCCGCAAGCTCGTTGTTTGTGAGTTTGGAAATGTCCTGCCCGCCGATCAGTATCGTGCCCTCTGTCGGGCTGTCCAGACCGCCGATCAGGTTCAGCATCGTGCTTTTGCCGGCTCCGCTGGGGCCGAGGATGACGATGAACTTGCCCTGTTCGAGCTGCAGATTCACGTGATCCAGTGCCCTTTGCTCGTGCTCTCCGTTTACGTAGACTCTTGAAACGTCCTTGAATTCCACTGCGTACATATCCGTCTTCCTCTTCATGTAAGTTAGTTTTTCGTAACTAACATAATTTTACACACACAGCGCGTACTTGTCAAGCCGTTGTTGAAACTTAACGTCCCCTGTGTGCGTCCAAGAAAGGAAAACGGCGGCAAACGGCTGTTTTCGGTGAAAAAGCAAAAAACGCTTGCAAATTTCGCCCGGCCGTGCTATAATACCATTAAAGATTATAAAGGGAAGTTTGCATTGACGGAGGTGGGTCGCAGATGAACAACAATCGCAGAGGGCTTCTTTTGCTGCTGGTGCTCGTGATCGTCGCGGCGCTCGTCTACGCGATCAAGAATCAGCGCAACAACACGGGTTCCTTCGATTCCCGTCCCCAGCAGGCAAACATGGAAACGACACCCGGCGCGGGCGCAAGGGACGTGTCTGACGAGGATCAGTCGACGCGTTTGCACCTTGGCGACATAAAGATCGATCTTGATCTGCGCTGAGGCGCTTTCTGAGCGTTTAAAAGAATAAAAAACAGATGCGGCGGATTTGCGCGGCATCTGTTTTCGTTTCGGGCTCTGTCAGGCTTTTTCCGTCATTTTGCGGATCGCTTCGAAGCTTTGCTCGCTGATGACGTGCTCGACCTTGCAGGCGTCGTCCTGCGCGGTCTCCCTGTCGACGCCCATCAGCTCGAAAAACTTCGTCAGCGTCTTGTGACGGTGGTAGATGCGTTTTGCGATCTCCATGCCCTTCTCGGTAAGCGTGATATAGTTGTTTTCGTCCATGCTGATAAAGCCGTTTTCCCTGAGGCGCTTCATGGCCACGCTGACCGAGGGTTTGGTAATGCCGAGGCTGACGGCGATGTCGATCGAACGCGCATAGCCCTTTTCTTCCCTCAAGCGCAGAATGGATTCCAGATAGTCTTCCGCAGACTGGCGTATTTTCATATTGGCATCCCCTTTCCGGAGGTTCGTAGTTACAAACTTATTATACCACAGTCGGCAGATTAAAGCAAATTACGTTATCGTAAACGTGCAGTTAATCAGTTATTGCGAATGTGTTTATCGCAAGAAGGCGTCCAGTTGGGTCGTATCGTCCGTGAACAACACGTTTTCAAAATAGGCTTCCTCGCTGAAGCCCTCCCCGATCATGTGCCGAAACAGCGCTCTCAGCGGCGCAAAGTAGCCGGCGGCGTCGAAAAACACGATCGGCTGCGGTATGAGGTTCAGGCTTTTGAGCGAAAGCACCTCGGTGATCTCGTCGAGCGTTCCAAGTCCCCCGGGCAGCACGGCGAAGGCGTCGGCGAGCTCGATCATTTTGCTTCGGCGTTCGGCCACGTCTTTGGTGTAGATGTATTCGGTCAGGCCCTTTTGCTTAAGGTTCATGATCTCGTCCACGTCCGGAAGAACGCCGGTGACCTTGCCGCCATGGTTCAATACCGCCGAGGCCAGTTCCCCCATCAGGCCGCCGCGCGAGCCGCCGTAGACGAGCGTATGGCCTTTGTCGCCGATCCAGGCGCCGAGGCTGCGCGCTGCCTGTACGTATTCAGGGCGCGCACCGTTTCTCGATCCGAGGTATACCGCTATTTTCATGGCGTTTTTTGTCCTTTCACGTCTATTTACAGCAAAATGGCGGGGTTTCCGCCATTTGCCTCGGGCCGCGCGAAGCAGCCTAAATTTCCCTGCCGGAAACGAACGCTTTTTTGTTCAGCTCCACGAATTTGGGCTTGACCAGCTTTTCGATCGCGCCGAGCCAGGCGTCCTGCTCAATTTCAGGCAGGTAGTTCGACAGCACGCCGATCAGCACGGTGTTGACCGCCTTTTCGCTGCCGGCAGCCCTGGCCAGCGCCAGCGCGTCCACCGCCTTGACGTCACACAGTTTGGAAAGCTTCTGCGTGGGCTCGGCGGGATAGCTCGCGCCGCCCGTGATGACCGTGATCGGATAGATCTCCTGTGTATTGGTGATGAGCGTTCCGTCTTTTTTGAGCATTTCGAGGTATCTTGCGCCCTCGACCGCCTCGAAGGAAAGGATGAAATCCGCTTCCCCCTTGTCCACGATGGGCGAATACACCTTCTCGCCGTATTTTACGTAGGTGACCACGCTGCCGCCCCTTTGCGACATGCCGTGCACCTCGCTGAGCTTGACGTCGAAGCCTTTTTCCACCAGCACGTGTCCGATCAGGCGGCTGGCCAGAAGCGTGCCCTGTCCGCCGACGCCAACTATCATAATCGACTTTGTCATCGCTTAGCCCTCCTTGATCGCGCCGAAAGCGCACAGTGTAGCGCACAAACCGCAGCCTGCGCACTGGTTGGCGTCTATCACGGCCTTGCCGCCCTCAAAGCGGATCGCCGGGCAGCCGAGCTTCATGCAGGAGCGGCATGCCCTGCACTTGTCCATCTCCACGCTGAGCGCCGGGCGGGGCTTTACGTATTTGAGCAGCATGCACGGCCTGCGGCAGATGATGACCGAAGGCTCGTCCGCGGCGAGTTCTTCCTTCACGGCGGCCTCCACGGCCTTCAGGTCGTAGGCGTCCACGCTGCGAACGCGCCTGATGCCGACCGCCTCGCACAGCTTTTCAAGGCTCACGGGCGGCACCTGCTGCATTTTGAGCGTATAGCCCGTCGCCGGGTTTTGCTGGTGCCCCGTCATGCCGGTGATGGAGTTGTCGAGGATCAGCACGGTGGATATTGAGCGGTTGTAGGCGATGTCGGTAAGGGAAGTGATGCCGCTGTGCAAAAATGTGCTGTCGCCGATGACCGCTACGGTCTTGTTGCTCGTTTCCGGGCGAACGGTGTTGAAGCCGTGCAGCATCGATACGCTCGCGCCCATGCAGACCGTGGAATCCATGGCGCTCAGCGGCGCGCTCGCGCCCAGCGTATAGCAGCCGATGTCGCCGGTCACGGTGAGCTTGAGTTTGCTGAGCACGTAGAACACGCCCCTGTGCGGGCAGCCCGCGCACATGACCGGCGGGCGGCCGGGAACGGGCTCCCCGAAGCGGCTGACTTCTTTGGCCTTCAGTCCCATCGCCGCGGCGATCTTGCTTTGACTGAGCTCGCCGGTGTTGCCGAACAGGTCCTTGCCTCCGTCGACTCTGATGCCCGCGGCGCGGATCTCCTGCTCAAAGATGCCGTCCAGCTCCTCGACCACGACGAGCTTTTCGACCTTCCCGGCAAACTCCCTGATCGCGTCCAGCGGCATCGGGAAGCTTAAGCCGATTTTGAAGACGCTGGCGTTCGGGAAGACTTCCTTTACGTACTGATAGCAGCTGCCCGCGCACACGAAGCCGAGCGCGGTATCCCCCATTTCGGCGAAATTGAGCGGAGACGTTTCGGAATAGTCCTTGAGCGCCTTCAGCCTGTCCTCCACCGCGAAGTGGCGCTTTACGGCGTTGCCGGGGTTCATGACGTACTTGGCGGGGTTTTTGACGTAGTCCTTGAGGCCCGCTTCCTGCCTGACTTTGAGTTCCACGAGGCTTTGCGAATGCGCGACCCTCGTGCAGGTCCTCAACAGTACGGGCGTATCGTACTTTTCGGAAAGCTCGTAGGCCAGCACGGTAAAGTCTCTGCATTCCGCGCTGTCCGCCGGCTCCAGCATGGGCATTTTGGCCGCCCGCGCGTAGTGGCGGGAATCCTGTTCGTTCTGGGAGGAGTGCATCGCGGGGTCGTCCGCGACGCATATGACCATGCCGCCGTTTACGCCCGTATAGGCAGAGGTGAACAGCGGATCGGCGGCGACGTTCAAACCAACGTGCTTCATCGCCGTAAAGCTTCTTGCGCCCGCCAGCGACGCGCCCAGCGCCGATTCGGTCGCCACTTTTTCATTGGGCGCCCATTCGGCGTAGACCTCGTCGTACAGCGCGACTTCTTCGGTTATTTCGGTGCTGGGCGTGCCCGGGTAGGAGGAAACGTATTTCACGCCCGCCTCGTACAGGCCCCTGGCAATGGCTTTGTTGCCGAGCATAAGTTCCTTCATAATTCTTTCTCTCCGTTTCGGAATCAACCAGTGATCTGAGTCTTTACCACGCTCTCGCCCGCGTACATTTTGCGAAGCTTGGGCTTTTCGATCTTGCCCGTTGCGTTTCTGGGCACCTTGGTGAGGATGATCTTGCGGGGGCGCTTGTACCGGGGCAGGTCCATGCAGAATTCGTTGATCTCCTCCTCGGTGAGCGTCATGCCCTCCTTGGCCTCGACGACCGCGCAGGCGATCTCGCCGAGCCTGGGATCGGGAAGGCCGATCACCGCCACGTCCTTGATTTTCGGATGGGCGCGCATGAAGTCTTCGATCTGCACGGGGTACAGGTTTTCGCCGCCGGTGATGATGACGTCCTTTTTGCGGTCGACCAGGAAGTAGAAGCCGTCCTCGTCCTGCATGGCCATGTCTCCCGTAAACAGCCAGCCGTCCTGAAGCACTTCCTTCGTCGCCTTCTCGTCGTGATAGTAGCAGGTCATGACGCCGGGGCCCTTGACGGCCAGCTCGCCCACCTCGCCGCGCACGACCTCGTTTTTGTTTTCGTCCACGATCTTGACCTGCCAGCCGTAGCCGGGCACGCCGATGGCGCCGACCTTGTGGATGTTTTCGACGCCCAGATGGACGCAGCCGGGGCCGATGGATTCACTCAGGCCGTAGTTCGTATCGTAATCGTGGTGCGGGAAGATTGCCTTCCAGCGCTTGATCAGGGACGGGGGCACGGGCTGCGCGCCGATGTGCATGAGCCGCCACTGGCTGAGCTCATAGTCCGCAAGGTTCACCTTGCCGCTGTCGATGGCGTCCAGAATGTCCTGCGCCCAGGGGACCAGCAGCCACACGATCGTGCATTTTTCGCTCGACACCGCCGAAAGGATGCTCTGGGGCTTCGTGCCCGTGAGCAGTACGGCCTTGGAGCCGCTGATGAGGGAGCCGAACCAGTGCATCTTCGCGCCGGTGTGGTAAAGCGGCGGTATGCACAAAAAGACGTCGTCGTGCGTCTGTCCGTGGTGCGCCTGCTCAACCTTGGCCGAATGCGTGAGGCTCTGATGCTTGTGCAGGATCGCCTTGGGGAAGCCGGTGGTTCCGCTGGAAAAATAGATGGCAGCGTAATCGTCGTCGGTGAGCGGGATCATCGGGTCCTCGCTGGACTCGTTTGCGACCAGATGGATGTAGTTTTCCGCGAACACGGGGCAGCCGTCGCCCGCGTAGAACAGAAGCTTCACGCGCGGGATCTTTTCGACGATCTCCTCCATGCGGCCGATGAATTCATAGCCGAAGAACAGCGCGTCGGAATCGCTCAGCTCCAGGCAGTACTTTATTTCGTCCGCGGTATATCTGAAATTGAGGGGCACGGCGATGGCGCCGGCCTTGAGGATGCCGAAATAGATCGGCAGCCACTCTATGCCGTTCATCATGAGGATGGCGACCTTGTCGCCCTTTTTGATGCCCCGTCTGATCAAAAGGTTTGCGCAGCGGTTGGCTTTTTCGTTGAAAACGCGCCAGGTGTTTTCCCGCCGGTAGGCTCGGCCCACGGGCTGCTCGATCAGCGAATACTCCTTCCAGGTGCTGCGGTGCAGCTCCGTTTTTTCCGGATTGAGCTCGACGAGCGCCACTTCGTCCGCGTAATTTCTGGCGTTGTTCCTGAGCAGGTCAATGATAGGCATAGTCTGATTAGTCCTTTCCAAGTGAGTTTGTTATTGTAACAGTTTAACACTTTACTGAATAAAAGTCAAGCAATGAAAAGACATTTAATACTATTCTTATTTTCACAAAACAAAACGCCCTTCTTATCCTGCGGAGCCCGGTCAAAAGCGAACCTTACCGGCAAGATGCAGAAAATCGCAGCCGCCGGTTTCCCGGCGGCCGCAGTCAAAAGATTAAGCCCGTTAGTCAGTCCGCTTGCCTTACGATGCAAGGCATGCCGATCTCGATCGCCCGGCTTTCCGCGTACGAGCCGGCGGCGACTGAGAGCACGCAGGTGCTGCCGTCGAACGCGTCGGGGGCTAGGGTACGTCCGCTTCCGATTCCCAGCTGCGCGACGCCTCGACGATCTCGTCGACGGTCGTCATCACGTCCGTAAGCGGCATGTTGAACCATTCCTGCGGATACGGGCTGTCGCCCTCCGCGCCGGCTGTCGCAAAGAGCGAGCAGCCCAGCAGTAAAAGCGCCAGCGCGAGCACCGAGCAGAGCACTGTTTTTCTCATGTGGATCGAACCTCCCGGGTCAATTATTTCCAATTCGAGTATTATAAAGGTTTTATCAAAAACGTGAAGTTTTGTCAATTATGCGCATTTTGTAGTATATGCTTTATTTTGTTTACATAGGTGGAATGGAGCAATTTGGGGGCTTGTTTTTTTGCGGGAATTATGCTATGATAGAAGGCAGAACGGAGGACGAAAGCATGAAAAAGCTATTGGCGCTGTTTCTGGCGCTGTTTCTGTGTATGAGTCTCGCCCCGGCCGAAGAGAGCGAAGGCGAAACGGAAAATACCGAAGACGAGGATTGGGGCTACGGCTACATCAATCCCAACCTGGACTATTATCTGGGCCTGCCCAAGGACTGGATCATCATCGGCAGCGGAACGACCGGGAACCAGAAGATTCTGGACAACAACGAGCTGCTCAGCGTAAACAGCAGCTTTGACCCCTACTATCTGAGCCGCCAGATCACAAAGGACAACGACATACTGATCTGCCTGACCCCGGACGGCAAGCAGGGCATGACGCTGGTTTACGGCGCAAGCGAGTTCATGGACAATTCCACGCTGATCGACCACGAGGAGGACTTCCGCGCACAGATCAAAAAAGACAATCCCAGCGTACAGTTCAACGACGCCGAATGCGGCTCCTACAGCTTCAACAGTCTGGAGAGCGTGCTCAGGCTCAGCATGAATTACGGCGGTGGCAGCATCAACCAGTTCTGCGTGGTGTCCGGCCGGTACATGTTCGTTTTCACGTTTTACAACGTGAAGGAGAGCAGCGAAGACAGCAGCGAGATCACCGCAAAGAACATCCTTTCGCTGTTCAAGACGGGCGTGAGCGAGTTCAAAGACAGCGGCAAAAACTGAGCAGCTTCATAGATATAGACAACGCCGCGTCCCCGGTTCGGGGCGCGGCGATTCTTGTTTATCGGTCTATCTGTTCTTTTCGTAGATGAGGCGAAGACCCTTGAGCGTCAGAAGCCCGTCCAGCACGTTGATCTCCGGCGCGTCGTCCTTTACGAGGAGCGCCATGCCGCCGGTGGCGATGACGCGGCAGTCACTGCCGATCTCCTCCTTCATGCGCTTGATCAGGTACTTGACCATGCCGATGTGGCCGTAGAGAATACCGCTTTGCAGGTTGCTGACGGTATTTTTGCCGATGGCGCTCTGGGGCTTGATCAGCTCGAAGCGGGGAAGCTTCGCCGTGCGCTCGACGATGGCATCGCTGGTGACCTTGAGGCCCGGCACGATCGCGCCGCCCAGAAACTCACCCTTGGCGCTGAGCACGCCAAAGCTCGTGGCCGTGCCGAAATCGATGAAGATGCAGGGGCCGCCGTAGAGTTCCCAACAGGCGACGGCGTTGGCGATGCGGTCGCTGCCCAGCTCCTTTGGATTGTCGTACTTGATGTGGATGCCCGTTTTGATGCCGGGCGCCACGAACATCGGCAGCATCGAAAAGTACGTCTGGCACATGTGCTCTATCGTGAAATTCACCGTGGGCACGACCGAGGACACCATGATGCCCTCCACGTCCTTTTCGCTCACGCCCCCGTGCCGGAACAGGTTCAGCATGATCATGCCGTACTCGTCGCTGGAGCGGGAAGGTGAGGTGGATATGCGCCAGTAGTGCTTCATCTCCGCGCCGTCAAACAGCGCGGTTTTGATGTTGGTGTTGCCGATGTCGAGGGTGAGGATCATGTGTTTTTCTCCCTGTTTTTATCCTTTTCAAGCCGTATGAAGCCGGCCTTGTGCAGCGCGGTGGCGATGGCACTCGTAGCTAAGGTGGAGACGGCAAGCTCGATCAGCCCCTGCACGCCCACGCTGGTTACGACGTACACGATGTAAGCCCTGCCCGCGATCTTCTCCTGCATGTATGAGGTATGACTGAAGAGCAAAAGCAACGCGCTCATGAAGAACAGCGTGTTCAGAAACGCCGCGAGAAAGCCTGTAATACCGCTGCTGACGGGCAGGCGCAGCTTGTTTTTTATGGCGTTGAAGATCAACCCAAGCAGCAGGCCGTCCAGCGCGCGCGGCAAAAAGCGCTGCAAAAACAACAGCACGGGGCTTACGCCCAGTTCCAGGAGCGCGATGCCCTGCAGGCTTGCGCCGAGGATGCTGTAGCACTGCAAAAAGCTGATGAGACCGAAGGTACAGCCCAGAACGAGGCCGCCCGAAGGCCCCATTGCGATGGCGGCGACGGCCATCGGGATCATGTTGAACGTGATGGAAAGATCGCTCGTGATGGGAATGCTCAGGTAACCGATCACGCATTGAATGGCTATCAGAAGGGAAAGGAGTACGAGTTTGCGCGTATTGTTTTTCATGTTGCACCTCCGCTCGGGTTCACTCAGGATACCCTACGTATAATAAAGAAAGATTTTCGTGCGGTTCAAAGGATACCGCCGTCGGAAGAGATTATAGCACTTTTCGTTTCGTCATAATCGCATTTTGGGTAAAATGTTGTTTACCAGCGTTAAGCAATAATGAGTTTTTGCGTCACGGGCGGCCGGAAAACGCGATCTTTCGCGCAATGTCCTGCATTGCGCGCTCGAACATCGGCACGTCCGTGTCGTTGCCCAGGAAGACCGCGACGAGCGGCCTGTCCGCAAAGATGATGCCCGCGTCGTGGCTGGTCTCGTCGTCTTCGCCGGTCTTGTGGGCGACCCTTATGCCCGCTTCGTGCAGGAAGAACGGAATTTTGCCGTTGAGTCGCTGGTTGAGAAGTAAATCCAGCATCTGCTTCGACGCCTCGGGGCTGACCAGCTCTTTCCGGTACAGCAGGCGGAAAAACGCGGCGACGTCCCGCGCGGTGATCGTGTTCTGAAGTCCCCGTGCGGCGGCTTCGTCGTCGAACATTTTTCGGCGCAGGCGTATGCCCGAAAGGCCGTATTCGTCCAGGGCGGCGTTCACGGCGTCGATGCCGAGAATGTCGATCATGACGTTCGTGGCGGTGTTGTCGCTCAGGATGATCATGAGCGTTACGAGATCGAGATACGTAACCTCGAGCCCCGCGTGCAGGTAGGTAAGCGCGCCGCAGGAGGGCACCTTGTCGCCTTCCTTCAGGCGGTAAAGGCTGCCGGGGTCGAGCGAACCGGCTTCAAAGGCTCGAAAGGCCGCAAGCATCACGCCGAGCTTGATCACACTGGCCGCGACGTGCGAGGAATCCGGATTCTGCACGAGCGTTTCACCGCTGTCAAGGTCTTCAATCCACAGGCTCAGGTTTCCGGGAATATTTTCAAGTCTTGCAGGAATATCGGCACCGAACATAGAATTACTCCTTGTCAAACGTTTTTGCGAGGTGATATTTTTGAACGAATACAAATTTACGATCGCTTCCCCCGTCGACAGTCTGCCGCTTGCCTGTTTGCTGGTTGCGCCGGAGGAGGTCAAGGGGCTCGTGCTCCTTGTGCACGGCCTTGCCGAATACAAGGACAGATATCTGCCCCTTATGCGCTGCCTCGCCGAGGACGGCTTTGCGTGCCTGATCCACGACCGCCGCGGCAACGGCGAAAGCATGCGCAAGCCCGGCGATTTCGACTGCACCTACGGCGCGGGCGCAGAGGGCATACTGCGCGACGTGCGCGCGGCGGCCGAGGAGCTCGAAAGGCGCTATCCCGCCAAAAAGCTTTTTTTGTACGGCCACAGCATCGGCGCGATGATTGCCCTTTGCTATATGAAGCGCTGGGGCAGCGGCGTAAGCGGCGTGATCCTCGGCAGCATGCCGCAGAACATGAGCGCGCTGGGCGCGGGCAAAGCCTATCTCAAGCTGAAGCGCACGTTCAAGGGCGCTTCCTACCGCGACCCCGCCGTGCAAAAGCTCATGGCATCGAATTTTGCCATCAAAGGCGAAAGCTCCCCCTTCGCGTGGCTCAACTCCGACCCCGAGCGCGTGAAGCAGTACGAGGCCGATCCGCTCTGCGGGCAGCTCGGCACCGTGGAAGGGTACCTTGCCCTGATCGACATCATGCAGGACGCCTACGACAAGAAGGGCTGGAGCAAGGTCAATCCCCTGTGCCCCTTCTTCATCGCCGCGGGGGCGGACGACCCTTGCGCGGGCGGCGAAAGCGGCGCGAGCGACGGCGAAAAATACTTAAAGAGCTTAAACCTCGTGCGCGTGGAGCACAAGAGCTATCCCGGCATGCGCCACGAGATCAACAACGAGCCCGGCGCGCCGGCCGTGGTGCACGATTTTCAGAACCGCCTGATCGCTTGGCTGTAAAGCCTTTGCGGCAGCCGGCGCTTTACCGCGCCGGTTTTTTATTTGCTTTCGGACGCACACAGGATCTCGTGCGCGCGTTTCAGGATCGGCTGTTCCCTTGCGCAGATGAGAGAGCCCAGGCGCGTCGCTGCGCGTTTGTCGTATTCCTTCAGCGCCTCCTCGTAGGAAAGGCGAAGCGTGGACAGGTGGAAGACACGCTTTTCGTCCGCCGTCAGGCTGGTCTCACCGAAGGAGCGCGCCCGGCAGAGGAAGTAGTTGTTGATGTTGTGCCGGTGGATCAGGTTGTAGTAATCGCTGACCACGCCGATCTTGCAGACGATCTCTGCCTGCGCGCCAAGCTCTTCCCTGAGCTCGCGGAGGACCGCTTGCTCCTCGCTCTCCCCTTTTTCAATGCCGCCGCCCGCGGTCTCGATCAGCGTGCACTTGCCGAAGTCGTCGTCCCGCTCGGCGCGCACGAAGCAATACAGCCCCTCTTCGTCGATCACGATCGCCCGGGCGATCTGCCTGTCGTGGTCGGTGTAGGTGAAGGGCCACGCGCCGTCTTTCAGTTCCAGATACAGTTCGTTCATGTTTCTTCCCGTCCGTCGCCGTTTTTTATGCTTTGGGCAAGGCTGAGCAAGGTCTCCCTGTCGTTTTTTACGCCGCTCAGCGCGACCTCGTTCAAGAGGCGCTTTAACATCTCGCCTGTGTCTTTCCCGCTTATGCCCACGCTCTTCAAATCGTTTCCGTTCACGGCGAGCTGTGAAATCTTAAGGCAGGCGTTTTCCGAAAGCAGGCGCCGCGCGATCTTCTCCAGTTCGTCGATATGCGCGGCTTTTTCCGGGATCATTGCGGGATTTTGCGCCATGAGGTCCGCTCGAAAAACGGGCAGGAGCGAAAGGAAGCCTTCGCTGCCCAGGCGAATCATCTGCTTTTTGACCGCCTTTTCCGTATTCGGGATGCGCAGGTCGTGCTCGCGCACGAGGAAGCACACCTGCCGGAGCGTCGCGGTGTCACTTTTGAGGCGCAGAAGGCACGTTTCGGCAATCTGCGCGCTTATCAGCTGGTGGAGCTTGAAGTGATCCACGCCGTCCTCGTCCACCGTGTGCGCGGCAGGCTTTCCGCTGTCGTGAAACAGCATCGCGAGGCGATACGCGGGTTCGGCGGGCGCGAAGGCCACGGTCTTTGCCGTATGCGTCCACACGTCGTAGGCGTGGTGCGGATTGTTCTGCGCAAAGCCGAGCATCGGCGCAAGCTCCGGCAGGATCGTGAAGACGATTTCGGGAAAGCGCAAAAGGATGCGCTCGCAGCCCTTGCCGCACAGAAGCTTTTTGAGCTCCGAAAAGATGCGCTCCTCGGACACGTTTTTGAGCGTGGCGCGAAGCGAAAGCGCGGCCTTCGCGGTTTCCGGCTCGATTTCAAGGTCGTAGGTCGAAGCAAAGCGCAGCGCGCGCAGTATGCGCAGCGCGTCCTCGTCGAAGCGCTTTTGCGCTTCGCCCACGCAGCGCAGGATACCGTTTTTCAGGTCCTCCCGCCCGCCGAAGAGGTCCACGATCTCCCTGCCGTCGGCGGTCGCCATCGCGTTTACGGTAAAGTCGCGGCGCGAAAGGTCCTCCCTCAGGTCGTCGACGAAGCGCACGCTGTCCGGCCGGCGGTGGTCCGTGTAGGTGCCGTCCACGCGGTAGGTCGTGATCTCGTAGCCCTCCTTGCCCAGCATGACGGTGAGCGTGCCGTGCTTGAGCCCCGTTTCGATCAGGCGGCAGCCCTCGAAGCAGCGCTTCATTTCCTCGGGCGAGGCGTTCGTGGTGATGTCCCAGTCGTTTGGCTGTTTGCCAAGCAGCGCGTCGCGCACGCAGCCGCCCACGGCGTAGCCCTCGAAGCCCTTTTCGTGCAGGCGGGCGATGATGGTTTTCACGTTTTCGGGTAAATCGATCATGCAATTCTCCGTAAAAGTCTGTTTGAAGAGATTTTACCATTTCCCGCCGCGCCGCGCAAGCCGCCCCAAGCGCACAGAGGCGGTTTTCAGGTAAAATTATTGTCAAATCGCGCAAAGGCTATGGACAGGCGCGCGATTGTGTGGTATACTCTTTACTTGTCAGCGGGGAATTCGCTTTCCGGCAGCATTTGCGCCTGTAGCTCAGCAGGATAGAGCAACGGCCTTCTAAGCCGTGGGTCGGGGGTTCGAATCCCTTCGGGCGCGCTGTATGGTGGATGTAGCTCAGTTGGTTAGAGTGCCAGGTTGTGGCCCTGGAGGTCGTGGGTTCGAGACCCACCATTCACCCTTTTCTTCAGATGCTGGGGTGTAGCCAAGCGGTTAAGGCACGGGGCTTTGACTCCCGGATTCGCTGGTTCGAGCCCAGCCACCCCAGACGTTTTTATGCGATTCATTAGCTCAGTAGGTAGAGCACCTGACTTTTAATCAGGGTGTCCGGGGTTCGAATCCCCGATGAGTCATCAAACCCGAAACCATTGCGGTTTCGGGTTTTTTACGTCCTTTTGCGCCTGATTCTCAAAAGCCGAGACATCCCTGATTTCACAGAAGATTTATAGGAGAGAAGTCGGAATCAAAAAGCGAGATGACACGTTCTAAACTCTCAAACGCTTGATCAGGATACCCGCCTAATACTGTCTCCAAAGCTCTTCACAACTATATTATCCAGCGCAGAGGCGATTTCAGGGAATGAACGATTCAAATCAAGCGACCTGACCTCAATCATATTTCCGCCCATTGCTACAGAAAGAAACGGCTCTGCCTCTTCAGTTGTCCTTGCATACAGAAGAAGGCCGCTGACTTTGTGGCTCCCTGTCTTATCTTCGTTTTTAACGTATGTATATATCTGGTAGAGGTTGGCATTGTGCAGTATCTGCTTATCCCTATAGTTTGAAAGCGAGTGCCGGTAATACTTTGCGTCTATTATTTTCGTCAATCCATTATGGCGCAGCGTAATATCCGAATGCATTCCGGGCAGAAGTCTTATCATAAACGGATCTGTATCTGCCGGTATATCCCATTTTATGGCTTTATCCGAAGCGTGAAGCATAGGAAAATGCTGCCGGTAATATTCAAGAATAAACTTTTCATACAATCGTGGTAAGCCTTCTTCGTCAAACATGGAGAAGTTTGTTCTCCCCGTTGATGTTGAAGGCAACAGGCTCTGCCACACCATATAACAGATATTCATTAACATCTCATAGCTTCTGTTATTGCGGTGATACTGGAGTCGACCCCATTGCACTGTTGACAAATCAATATCAGAGACTGTTGAAAAATAAGGAAAGACTTTTCGTAATTCACTCTTTTGGTTCAGTTCCACGTCCGGGCATTTAATCAAGCACTGGCATGTTGCTTTCAGTATCTGATTGAGCAAATTGTCTGGAGAAAACTCATCATGAGTGCATTCTACTTCCCTGATTCTCTTGACCTGAAGCAGTTTCGTTTCATAAAGATCAATTTTGCCGCGTACAGTTTTTGAATGTTCGGAAATGCTGGCATAACTGCGATACAAGCCTTGCTTTAGTTGTTGACTGATACCGCGCGCTAAAATCGCAGCAAGCATATCCTGTACATGTAAAAACTCTTCAGTTTCTATTTTCTGATAGTTTTTTTGCCTCAGTATCTTGAAGGCGTAGCAAAGCATATGGAATATGTTCCGTATCAGAATGGCTGATGTATCAGTCATTAAACACACCCTCCAACTTTCCTTCCCACGCTTCATATCTTTCGGCATCATCAAACCAGTATTCCTTCAGCGTCGGCAGAATATCATATTTGACAACAGAATGCAGCCAATCCTCGGAGTATTGTTCACCTGCCCGCAAGCAAAAATAGCTGTGCCCAATTCGGAATCCCGGCCCCAATGCAGGATCATCTTTTATGTCTTTGTTGAGGATGACTAATTGCTCAACAAGAGATTTGAAAATTTCGTCATGGATATTCTGTTCACAATAATTCTCAAATCCTTTTGAGGCAAAGCCCGGCTTCATTTCAAAGAAGCCAAAGCGTCTCCGAAGCGCATAGTCAATCAAAGCAAGGCTTCGGTCAGCCGTATTCATCATGCCGATCAAATATAGATTTCGTGGCACAGAGAAAGGCTGATGGTTATAGGCCAGCAGTGTTTCCTCTCCGCGATAATCAGCTTCTATCAGTTGCAACAGCTCACCGAAAATCTTACTCATGTTGCCACGGTTTATCTCATCAATGATGAAGAAATAATCCCTTGACGGATCACTACGTGCTTTGTCGCAGAAGTTATAGAATATGCCTGTTTGGAGCGAGAAGTCTGCTCCATCCGGCTTATAGCCCATTATGAAGTCTTCATAAGAATAGTTTTGGTGGAACTGAACAAAAGCAACACGGTTTGTGTCTTTGCATCCCATCGATAAGTAAGCGAGACGTTTTGCTGTGAATGTCTTGCCAACGCCGGGGGCGCCTTGAAGAATGATGTTTTTTTTGCGTTTGAGAAGTCCAATCAGTTGATTCAAATCCTCACTGGACATGAATACTTCAGCCAAGAAATCTTCCTGACCATATGGTTCATAAGAGGTTTTTTCCGCCAGATGGTTTTCCTCTGACGCTTCAGGCAACGAATCGTGATTCTCTTTTACTTTAGGCCAAAGGTAACGCTCAATGTGAAACTCGGTAAGTGCATCATATAATTCCGATCTGAGTTTCCAAAGAAACGTTCCGGGTGTACTGGAATCAGCAGCCTTTCCTTGGAAAAGAATAGGCCAATACCTCTCTTTGCCATTTTCACGTATTGATAATGGGCACTTTGTTTCTTTATAAATCCTCTTTGCAAGATTTGTACAATATCCACTTATTGAATAAGGTGATTTTTCAAATGTCTTGCCTATTTGAGAGCATGTTGCCTGTCCGCCGGCATCATAAAAAGCAGCTAATGTGCCACCCCAAACCGGACCGATGATTTCAGGATTGTTTAGAAGCATCAGCCAATCTTCTTTGGAAATCCCCGGTGAGTACTCTTCCAAGGTGGGTCTCCAGCCCTCATCGTTTAAGAGCGGATCATTTTCGTCAAAATCTGTGTCGTCATCTTTGCTGAGGTAATAACGATTGGCACAGAATATAAAATCTGAAGTCAGGGTTTTGTATTGTGGATCAGGATAGCAATCGCCGGTCAAAAGATTCGTTATAGTCTCAATGATAAGCTTATTGTTCGATATCTGAGCACAAATCTCGTTACATAAATTATAATAGCCTACTAAGGCATCAGCAGAAGAAGACTTTTGGGGGATATAATCGGATTCCAGCGCAATTGCTACCGGTCTGATTTCACTATATTTATACAAATAGTATTTGTCAGGGTAACGTAGCCACAGATACACACTTATTGCATGCAAATCCTGAAAATGGTTTTTCCAATCAGTATCATTATGATTTAATTTCCTGTCCTCTGCGTAGGAAACAAAACGCTCAACACGTTCTGTCAAGGGTCTCGTTTCATCGTATAGTATGCGAAAAGTTTCGCGCAAACCATCTGTATCATCTTTTGCAAAACCTAAGATCATGCGTTTGGCAAAATAAAACCCGGATGCAAGCAGGTTATATGTTTTTGCGAGTGCTTTCTCAAGCATTAGGACAAAGTCGGCAGCATCAATGTCCCAGTACTTTTGAAAGTTCTGGATTGCCCGCCATTTATAGCCTTCTCCTTTCCAATACTCCGGAAGGTATTTCACATATGCTTCTTCCATGGCCTTCATTTTTGCAAGGTTAATCATCAGAGTGCCTCCATATTCAAAATCGCGTCACCTTTATAGTTCTCGCCGATAGATACAATCATAATTTATACCCGATGACCTCCGCGCTCTCCCCTTCCGGGCCGACGTTCCTGCGACCGGTAATGCTCAGGCCGTGGGGCAGGAAGGTAAGGGTCAGCAGGGTTTCGAAGGGCGTGCGGGTGTGGCAGACGTGAAGAAGGAGTTTGCCCTCACTGCGGGCGGCGCGCACGGCGATTTTGGAAAAGAGATTTTGGGCGTTCTCCTCTTCCCCGCCGCTCAAGTCGGCGTGCTGCCAGACATCCCTGCAGAGCGGTATTTCGGTTTTCAGGCCGCCCAGCGAGAAGAAAAGGCGCTGCCCGTCCGCCCGGACGCCGTCCAGCATCAGATACTCGTTTTTCGCGAGGCGGTATTCGCCGCTCCATTCGGCTTTCAGAACGGGATCGGAAGCATCCTGCCCTTCGTCCTCCCAGAAGGCGTTGGTCTTGGTGACGATAAGCTGCTCGCCGTCCCCGGCGGGCGCGTCCACGGCGGGCAGTATGTTGTCCCAGACGGACTGCATGACCGCGCCCATGTCCCTGACGCCGCTGTTGATCGCGATGACCATGTCCTGTTTGGGGCAGACGATGCAGTACTGGCCGAACGCGCCGTCGCCGCGGAAGACGCCCTCCGGCCTGCACATCCAGAACTGGTAGCCGTAGCCCTGGCCCCAGTCGCCGTTTCCGCCGCTTGGAGAATTGTCCGACCAGGGGGTCTGCGCGTCGCTTATCCACTGTTCGTTCAGCAGCTGCACACCGTTCCACCTGCCCTTTTGCAGGTAGAACTGCCCGAGCTTTGCGATGTCCGAAACGCGCACATTCAGGCCGTAGCCGCCGGTCGCGACGCCGCTTGGGGATTCCTCCGTCCAGATGTCGGGGCTCATCCCGAGCGGAACGAACAGCTTTTCCTTCAGGTATTCCGTGAGCTTCCTGCCCGTGGCCTTCTGAACGATCGCCGAGAGCATGAACGTGCCGTAGGTGTTGTACATGAAGTGCGTGCCGGGTTCGAAATCGACGTAGCTGCGCACGAACTCCTTTTCCCATTCATCCGTCAGATGCCTGGGCTCGACCTTATGGCCGGTGTTCATCGTGAGCAGGTTTTTTACCGTTACCTTGCGCATGTTTTCGCAGGGCGCGTTCGTGAGCAGTTCGGGGAAGAAATCCACGAGCCTGTCTGTCGTTTTCAAAAGTCCGTCCTGCACGGCAAAGCCCACCGCCGTCGAGGTGAACGATTTGCTGAGGGAAAACAGCATGTGGCGGTTGTCCTTGCTCCAGGGCTCGAACGAGCTTTCGAACAGCACCTTGCCGTGGCGCAAAATCATCATCGCGTGCATGTGCAGACGCTTTTGCTTCATTTCGTCCAAAAAGCGCACGATTCCCGCGCTGCTTACATTGACGTCTTCGGGAGAACAATATTCGAACATGGCGATTCCCCGCTTTCTTTTTTTTGCATTATAACACGTTTTTTGCCCACACGCAAGCGCAAAAGCCCCGAGTTCAGAAGGAGCAGAAGGAAGCGAAAAAATACACCGAAGAGCGTTTCTCCGGTGTATTTTTGGTTGTGACCTGTGACGGCTTATTCCGCTTTGCCTGCGCAGCCAAGGACGTCGATCAGCTTGTGCTTGACCATTTCCTTGATGTTGGCGCGGGCGGGCTTCAGGTACTGGCGGGGATCGAAGTGATCCGGATGATCGTTGAAGTACTTGCGGATGGTGCCGGTCATCGTCAGGCGCAGATCGCTGTCGATGTTGATCTTGCACACGGCGCCGCGGGCTGCCTGACGCAGCTGCTCCTCGGGGATGCCGACCGCGTCGGGCATCTTGCCGCCGTTTTCGTTGATCATCTTTACGTACTCCTGCGGTACGCTGCTGGAGCCGTGCAGAACGATCGGGAAGCCGGGCAGGCGCTTGGCGACTTCGTCCAGGATGTCGAACCTGAGCGGCGGGGGCACGAGGATGCCCTTTTCGTTGCGGGTGCACTGGGAAGCCTTGAACTTGTAAGCGCCGTGGCTGGTGCCGATGGCGATGGCCAGAGAATCACAGCCGGTCGCTTCGACGAAGTGCTGCACGTCGTCGGGGCGGGTGTAGGAGCTGTCCTCTGCGGAGACCTTCACGTCGTCCTCTACGCCGGCCAGGGTGCCGAGCTCGGCTTCGACCACGACGCCGTGATCGTGCGCGTATTCGACGACCTGCTTGGTGATCTTGATGTTCTCCTCGATGGGAAGGCCGCTCTTGTCGATCATGACGGAAGAGAAGCCGCCGTCGATGCAGCTCTTGCACAGCTCAAAGCTGTCGCCGTGGTCGAGGTGCACGACGATGGGCAGGTCGAAGCCCGCGCTCTGCTCCGCGTCCGCGATGGCTGCTTCGATCAGCTTCATAAGGTATACGTGCTTGGCATACTTGCGCGCGCCGCTGGATACCTGAAGGATCAGGGGCGCCTTGACCTCCATGGCCGCCTCGGTGATGCCCTGGATGATCTCCATGTTGTTTACGTTGAAAGCGCCGATGGCGTAGCCGCCGTTGTAGGCCTTTGCGAACATGTCTTTGGAAGTAACGATTGCCATTTGCTTAACGCTCCTTCAAATAGATTTGATTGCCGATACTATTATGCTATCATTTGTGTTAAAAGTCAAGGCACGGACGTGTTTACAGGGAAATAGTTGGCGTGACGTTCCGAAACGGCGAATGCAAACCGTTTTCCGCCTGAATATGCCCGAAAATTCCTCTTGCATCTTTGCGACGGTTGCGTTATAATGTTACAAATCATTTTTCGGAGGAACAGGCATGAAACGTATAGGCGTATTGACATCCGGCGGCGACGCGCCGGGCATGAACGCGGCGTTGCGCGCCGTGGTCAGAACGGCCCGATCCAACGACATGAGCGTGGTAGGCTTTAAGCGCGGCTACAACGGCATGCTCATGCGCTCGCTGACCAGCAGCGACGATTTTATCGAAATGAATTCCCGCAGCGTGTCCGGCATCATTTCCCATGGCGGCACGATGCTGATGACCGCGCGCTGCATGGACTTTTACAGGCCCGAATGCGTAAAGCAGGCGGTGAGGAACGCAAAGGCGCTGGGCGTCGAAGGCCTGATCTGCATCGGCGGAAACGGCACCTTCAAGGGCGCTGAGGCGCTCAACGAAATGGGCCTGTCCACCATCGGCGTACCCGCGACGATCGACAACGACCTGCGCTACACCGAATTCACCATCGGCTTCGACACGGCGCTCAACACCGCCGTGGAGGCCGTCAACCGCATCCGCGACACCGGCGACGCCCACGAGCGCGTCTCCATCGTGACCGTCATGGGGCGCGACTGCGGCGACCTTGCGCTGCACACGGCGCTGGCCTGCGGCGCGGAGGCCGCGGTCATCCCGGAGGTCCCCTGGAGCATCGAGGAGCTGGGCAACATGGTCCACAGGGGCGTGATCAGCGGAAAGCGCTCGATGATACTGATTTTCGCCGAGGGCGCGCAGTCTTCCATGAAGGAAAACGTAAAGCAGCTCAAGGAGGAATTCCCCAAGCTGCACATGAACTACGACAAGCTTTCCGCCTCCCAGTTCGCCGAGATCATCGAGGCCATCTCCGGCCACGAGACCCGCGCGACGGTGCTGGGCTACATGCAGCGCGGCGGCTCCCCCACCGCGAACGACAGCATCCTCGCCACCCGCACGAGCGCCCGCGCCGTAAAGCTCTTGGCCGAGGACATCGGCGGCCGCGCCGTGGGCGTAAAGGGCAATACCCTGATCGACGTGCCGATCGAAGACGCGATGAAGGGTGAGACCTTCGATCCGGAATTCTACGAGCTCGTCGGCATCACCGGCTATACCGTCAAGAAGTACAGCGTATGAAGGTAACGATCACAGGCACAGGCAGCGAAATGCAGGGTGTCGCCCGTCTTGAAGACGGGCGCGCCGTTTTTGTGCCTTTCGCGCTGCCGGGCGAGGAAGTAGAGATTGCGGTCACAAAGCTGAAGGACCGCTTCGCGCTGGCGAAGCTGGAGAGGGTCCTTACGCAAAGCAGCTGCCGCACACAGCCGGACTGCCCGTATTACGGGGTCTGCGGCGGCTGTCAGACGCGGCACATGACGTACGAATCCGCGCTCGAATTGAAGCGCGAAAAGGTACTTGCCGCGCTCAGGCGCCTGGGTGGGCTGGAAAACCCCGAGGTGCTGCCGACGCTCCCTTCCCCGGGGGTGAACGGATACCGGAACAAAGCGGAGTTCGCCTGCGCGGACGGCAGGATCGGCGTATACAAAGAAGGCTCTTCGGAAGTCGTGGACATAGACGCCTGTCTTCTGCAGCCGGACAGCGTGAACCGCCTGATCGGCCTGATCAGGCCGCGCATGAACGGACTTGCGCTAAGCGGCGTCGTGACGCGCGTCAATTCCGCGGGCGAGATCATGCTCATCTTCTGTACGCCGAAAAGGAGCGAGCGCCTTTCCCGGCTCGCCGGGGAGCTGATGTCGCTGGACGGAGACATAAAGAGCGTTTACGCCTGCGAAATGCCCCCGCAGCCTGCACACGCGCTCGACGGGGAATGCGTGCACCTTGCGGGGCTGAAGCAATTGGACGAGACGATCTGCGGGCTCAGATTTTCCGTTTCGCCGAAATCGTTTTTCCAGATCAACCGCCCCGCGGCCGAGCGCCTGTACGACACCGCGCTGGCGTTTGCCCGTCTCGGGCCGGACGACACGGTCTGCGACCTCTACTGCGGCACGGGCACGATCTCCCTGTGTGCGGCGAAGCACTGCAAAAGCGTGACCGGCATAGAGCTGGTGCCCGAGGCCATCGGCGACGCGCACAAAAACGCCGAAGCAAACGGTATGGCGCAAAAGACCGTCTTCCACTGCGCCGACGCGGCGAGGGCCTACCCTCCCCTCTCGCGCAGGCAAAGCTTCGGCGCCGTATTCGTCGACCCGCCGAGGAAGGGGCTGGACAGGGCGGTGATCGACGCGCTGCTTTCCTCCCCGACGCCCAGGCTGATCTACGTCTCCTGCGACCCCGCCACGCTCGCAAGAGACATAAAGCTGCTCACACAGAGCGGAACATACCGCTTCATAAAGGCACAGCCCGTAGACATGTTCCCCGGGACGAGCCACGTCGAGACGGTAGTATTGATGTCGAGGAAAGACACATAAGGCCGTCAAATGTGCTGAAAATAAGGTTTTTCCGGCATCCGGGCATCAGTGCCGGAGAAACGATTTGACCGCAAAAATAGCTTCGACAGAACATATCAACCACCTTGTCCGGAGGGTTGAGTTGCCAGTTTGGATATCATAGGGTTGAGTGACCGGTTTGGATGATTTTTCGGCAGGGTTGAGTTAGTGGTTTGGATAACGGCTGGTTGTGGCTGTGGTTTGGATGTCGGCGCGACAAATCGGGATCTGTCAATGAGCAGCTCCCGCAGGAATCAATTTCGATGGAGTGATGGGAATGAGAATCATCCAACTCGATTACAGCGAGTACAAGGGGAAGAAATACATCGCTGAGATTCATTCGGATCGATATTTATCTATTGAGCCTGGGGATAACGGATTTGACATGCATTGGGTTGACGCAGGGACCGATTTGAGAATGTCGATTCAGGACAGTATACTTTCAGACTGGCTGGAAGACCCGATTGCCTATGGCGCGTTCGAAGGCGGCAGGATGGTAGGATTTGTCGAGGGTTTTCTTGAGAAGTGGAATAACCGCTTTCGAATCACCAATATCTGTGTTTATAATGAATCAGACCGTAAACACGGGGTGGGAACGCTGCTTCTGGACAGAATCATGGTTGATGCCGTGAACTCCGGTGCGAGGATGGCGGTACTTGAAACACAGAGCTTCAACTTCAAGGCTGTTTCATTTTATCAGAAAAACGGGTTTGTAATCATCGGCTTTGACCGGTACGCATATTCCAACAATGGTCCCGAAGAACACAATATGCGGATAGAGATGGGAAGAAAAATCTCGTAAATGATAGACCAGCAGTCACTCGTACAAATTCAAGTTTATAAGGATGAAGCAAGACCTCCTTCACTGCCTCACAGGCGGCATAATAGCAGAAACACCTCTAAGTCATAATGGCTCAGAGGTGTTTCTGCGTTTGTGGCCTTATTCCTTTATCGTGACTTCATTCCCGTCCTTGAAGGCAAATACCACCTTGTCATCAAAAATCGTGATCCGGCTAAAAGCCTGCGGACATAACTCTCATCGAAGGTGATCAGCGGTCCGGACAGGCCCTCGAAATTGGTTCTTAAATCCCTATATGCATATGTAAATGAGTCTGCCTGATACAGTGGAGTACATTTTATGCTTAGTGTATCACTGCTATCCGTCCATCGGCTCGTTGCCGATTCTATAATCTCAAAGTCATCGCTCTGTCAAACAAGGCGCACCGGTTCGTATGAATCGGTGCGCGGTGTGCCTTCAAAAGCTGCTTTCCGGATCTGTCAGACAGCCATCCGGCGCAGCACTTCTTCCTTTTCGGGAACGCTTGCAATGCCTCCGTGCTTTTGCGTAGAAAGGCTCGCAGCAGTACAGGCAAAGCGGACGATCTGCCTCAGTTCCTCCTGCGTCAGCGCTTTCGGCGCCTTCTCAAGCGACAGAAAGCGGCTCATTGCGCTGCCGCCGAAGATGTCGCCGGCGCCGGTGGTGTCGATCGGTCTGATGCCGCTTGGGCTGAGTACGTTTACCGCCGCATGTTTCGTCGCGGCATAGCAACCTTTGGGACCGAGCGTCGCGTAGACCAGCGAAACGCCGTATTCGTCAAGCAGCTTTTGAGCGCCCTGCTCCGGGGTGACATGCCACAGAAAGTCGATCTCTTCGTCACTGATCTTTACGATGTCCGCCTGAGACAAACTCCATTCGATCGCCTCGATAGCCGCGCGCTCACTCTTCCACAGCGGCTTTCTGAGGTTTGGATCGCAGCTGATCACTGCCCCGGCCGCTTTGGCGAACTCGATCGCCCGGCGCGTGGCCGAAGCGGCGGGCTCGTCCGTCAGCGAAAGGGTGCCGAAGTGGAATACGCGGCTGTGCGAAATCAGCGCTTCGTCGATCTCCTCCGGCTTCAGGCAAGTGTCCGCACCGGGTTTTCTGGCAAAGCTGAAGTCCCGGTTTCCGTCCGCGTCCAGCGAAACGAAGGCGAGCGTAGTGAAATACATTGGATCGACCACGACGCCGCAGGTATCGACGCCCGCTCCGGCCAGCGTCTGTATGAGCTTACGCCCGAACATATCGTCTCCCACTTTGCCGATCATGGCCGTGCTGCAGCCGTATTTGCTCAGCGCCGCGAGGAAATTGCCCGGCGCGCCGCCGGGGTTTGCCGACAGCACAGGGTAGCCGGCTTCATTTGAGGAGTACGGTGAAAAGTCGATGAGCAATTCACCAAGCGCCGTCACGTCATATTTTTTCATCTGTCAGTCCTCCGAAAAAAGGCTGTACTTCGCGATGTTCATGATCGCCTTTCCGTCGCACTCGAAGGAGATGCCCTTCGCTTTCGCATGCGTGAGGATCGTAGCAGTCATCACCTGTTCCCCATCGTTTATGAAGACCTCGATAGAGAACCTGTCCAGAATGATGTGCAGGTCGATTTCGCCGTTCCTGTCGGATACCTGGCATCTGCGCTGATGGATGTAGGCGCGTCTGGAGCCGGAAAACTTGCGGTCGAGCTTCAGAAGCGATTCGTGGGGACGGAAGCTCAGGATCGAATGGTACTGCTCATCCTCCGCAAAGCGCATGGTGAATTTGATGAACGGATCGCTTGCGTCTTTGGGGCAAACATGCAAAAGGATCTCCGCCGAGCGGCCTTCGATGCCATCGAGGCTGAGAGGCCCGTCCACGAGCACGTCGTCGTAAGAAACACGGCGGCCGCGGTACAGCTGCAGTTCCCGGATCGGCTGCTGGTAAAGCCGGCCGTTTTTGATCGAGATCTCTCTTGGCACGCTCATCTGGCCGAACCAGGGGCGTTCCTCGTATCCGGTGACTTTGCAGGTGTCCCAGTTCTGCATCCAGCCGATCATCACGCGCCGGCCATCGGGGGTGAGGATGGTCTGCGGCGCGTAAAAATCGATGCCGTAATCGATCGCCTGGTGATGAGACGGGATAAAGCGCCTGCTTTCCCTGTCGAACGTGCCGATCTGGCATACGGTACCGTTGCCGTTGTGGTACTCAAAGCCCTCGGGCAACATGTCCTGCGGGCTTACGAAGAGCACGTGCCTTCCGTCCAGCGGAAAGAAATCCGGGCATTCCCACATACGGCCGAAGTGTCCGTCGTTTTCGGCGAGCACGCCTTCGGAACGCCATTTGAAGCCGTCCGGGCTCGCAAACAGCAAAAGCGCGCCAAGCTTGTCGGCCTTCCGCGCGCCGACCACGCAGCGGAAGGAGCCGTCTTCCTCGCGCCAGATCCTCGGATCTCGGAAATCGTAGGGGCTGTAGCCTTCGGGCAGGCAGGAGGCATCCAGTACAGGGTTGTGCCCGTATTTGGTATAGTTCAGCCCGTCCCCCACCGCCACGCACTGGGTCTGGAATTCCTTTCCCTTGTCGCCGCCCTCCTTGCGAACGCCCGTATACAGCAAAAGCTGTCTTCCGTCGTTCAGTTCGATCGCGCTGCCGGAAAAGCAGCCGTAGGAATCGTACGCTTCGTCCGGTGCAAGGGCGGCAGGCAGATACGTCCAGTGAAGCAGATCGCGGCTCACCGCGTGGCCCCAGTGCATCGCGTCCCATTCGGTATCGTAGGGATTGTACTGATAGAACAGATGATACTGCCCACGATAGTAAGAAAAGCCGTTGGGGTCGTTCATCCATCCCGTCCACGGGGTCAGGTGGAACAGCGGGCGGGTGGAAGGAGAGATCCTGCTGCCCGCTTCCTGTTCGTAAGCCCTTGCGAAAATCAAGCTGTGATTGACCATCTCGTCCACCCTTATCTCGAATATTCGCGAAGCTCGGTAAAGCTCACGGTGTTGTTTTCGGCGTAAAGTCGTATGCTCTTTCCGCTCACGCCGTACAGGCGCACGGTGAGAGAGGCTTCGCCGTCTATATAGAACATGCCCACCGAGCCTTCCTGAATGTAGGTAAAGGCGTACGTCTTTCCCGCTTCGAGCTGCAGTGGTGTTTCGGTGATCGGGGTGTCACCCTCGTTGAAGACCAATTGCAGGCTCTGCTTTGCGGGAGACAGCGTGATCAGCTTATACTTCTCCGTCTGCCCGTTGTAGTCGAACGCAAGGCCGAAGTCTCCGCTGCCGCTGTAGCTGAATTTGCCCGTGAGCATAAAGCTTTCGTAGGCCGTGAACACCTCGGCGTAGCTGTACCTTGCACCCGCCTCGAGCTTTTTCGCGTCGGAGCGGATCTTCAGTTCCCGGCGTTTCGTGTACTGATCCCGGATGCTTCCGACCGGAACGAGCACCAGATCGCCGTCCTCCTGCTGCTCTATTTTCTGCACGGCCAGATTGCCCGCCCAGCCCGTGACCTCAGAGGTCGAGGAAGGTGATTCGCTGCGCCTTGCCCAGCCCACCATGTATGCGCCGTCCGGCCCGTCCACGTGCTTTGCGGCGTAGAACAATTCGCCGTCAATGGTCTTCGCTTCGCCGTAAGGACCGTAGGGCTGATCGGAAGAGGCAAACCACAGCGTGTCGTCCTGCGCGGAGTAGGTGATGTAGTATTTGTCGCCCAGCTTGAAGGTGTCGCTGCACTCCAGGTTCCAGACGCTTGAAACATTGTTCGCGTTTGTGAAGATGATGCCGTCGTAGCTGACGTCGGTGAGATCGGCGTTCATGCTGTATTTGAGTATGCGCGCTACACCGCCCTGAGAAGCCGTCACGGTAAGGTTGATCCTGCCCGTCTCCGCGTCGTAATACGCCTGCGGATCGCGGAAGTCGCGCTTTTGTCCGAGCGAGGAAGGCGGGAGGATCTCAAAATCTTCTGCCTTTTCGAACTGCGTGAGACTGCTGCCTTTTGCGAGGCGGAGCGTTTCGCCGTATTCGGCGGTTTCGGAGGAGGTGTGCGCGGTGTAGAAGAAATAGTACTGATCGTTCACCTTCACCACCGAGCCCGTGCCAGTCCAGCCGTCCTGCCCGCCCGAGCGGTTGGATTCAAGGATGGGTTCGTCGTATTCGGTATAGCTCACGAAGTCGCTTGTGGTTGCAAGATACACCGAATGCCGGAAGGAATCGCCGCCCTCCTTGAGGTAATAGATGTAATAGGTGCCGTCCTCGTAGTAGGGCATCGTATCGCCCACGTAAGGCTGGCTGATGCCGTCTATGCCGGGCAGGAAGAAGTTTTTGTATTCATAGGCCGCTTCCTGGCTTCCCGGGGTGCGCAGGGACGAAAAATCCTTGTCGTCAGTGACGACGGCAAAGGACGCGCCTTGCTCGTTCTCCTTGGGTTTGTCCTCGTCCTTTTTTCCGCAGCTGCTCAGCGCGATGCATAAAACGCATGCGAGGAGCAGGCAGACGAGCGCTTTTTTATTCATGAAGCCCTCCTTATGCAATGGCAGGGAGGATGTGTTTCGCACCCTCCCCGCCTGTTCACAGCCGGATTACATCACTTTCGTCCGGTAGATGGTAACGTTGCTGAATTCGACGGTCACTTCGCCCAGCTTGGACAGCGCTTCGGAACCGAACTGGAACAGAAGCTCGAAGTTCATATCCATGATGAAGGTGTCCTTCGTGGAGAAGCGGAAGGTCTGGAATTCGTTGGTCAAGCTCATGCCTTCAGCCACGCGGGGATCCCAATTGCCCATGGGATTGAGGAACACACTGCAGGACACGTCTTTGGTCGCCCTTGCGGTGATCTCGATCGTGTAGTAGCTGTCCGCTTCGAGGGTCAGGGGATTGCCGGTGTAGCCGCAAATGAGCTTGTTGTGCCAATCGACGGCGCCGCCGTTGTCGATGCGGTAGAAGAAGCTGCCGTTCTCGGTCCAGACGGTGCCTACGCCGCGCTCGTTATCCTCATCGGTACCGTTGAAGGTCTCCCAGGGGAAGGCAGTATCCAGGCCGTTTGCAGAGCTGCGCCCGAAAGCCACGAAGGTATCGATGGTCTTGACAGTTTCCTTGTCTCCGCCCACGGTGCCGAACACGACATCGCTGATGGTGATGGTGTTGGCAGCAGCGCCTTCGGGCGCGTTGCCAATCTGCAGGCGGATGACGGGATCGTCGATGTCGGCCTCGGCCGTGAATATCGCAGAGACCACGGTTGCCTCGCCCGCCTGGGCGCTCAGGCTGTTGAAGTTTGCCCTGCACTCCCAGCCTCTCGCGGCGCTTTCCACCAGCACTTCGCCGCTTTGGCCGTTCAAGGCGTTGACGGTGAAGCTGTAGTAATACTTTTCGTCCTTCACGATCTTGACGTCGCCCAGCGTGATGTTGGCCTTGACGCTCCATATGCCGCCCTCAGTGGGATAGTTTTCGATGATGAAGTCTGCAGACGCATCGCCGAATTCCACCTTGGCGTTCGCGCCGTCGCCGGCCTCCGCGTACACGGCGTCGCCGGCTGCGAAGGAAGCAGTATAGACGGGCGTCATGATCTCTTCGCCGGAGATCTCGTACATCTCGATCTTGTCGATCGTGACGACAAAATCTTCGGGCGTGGTATCCGCTGCGTTGTCGGGGTTGGGCGTGATCTTGCCCAGGTTGATCAGAAGCTCAGCACTGCCTTCGCCCGCGCAGGAGAAATTGAGTTCCAGGGGTGCGATTTCCTCGCCGATCACGACGTTATAAGCGCCGCCGAAGGTATCCCAGCCTTCCGCGTTCTCGTTTCTGGCGAGAATGTGGGCGTAGGTGGGCTTTGTGGACTTGGCCCAGATCTTGACCCTGTAGTCAGCCGCCTTTACGGCGTAGCCGGCTTTGGCCAGCTGTACATCGTCGTCGCCGTTGCCGGGGTTGGCGATTTCGATCACGTAGGAGCCCTGCTTGAGCTCGGTGGTCGCAGTTGCGTTTTCACCGATACGGGCTTCCCAGCCGCGGTTGTCCGTGACGGGTTTGGTGGAAAAGTCGAAGGTCTTGTACACTTCTTCCGCGCTCGTCTTTTTGGTTACGGTGAGCGTTGCGTAGGCTTCGGCGGTCAGGCCGCCGTTGTCCGTCACGGAGTATACCAGTTCATAGCTGCCCGCGTTTTCGGGCGTGGCTTTGCCGTTTTTGAAGTTGAGCGCGGGCGTGGATTCGATCGTAAGCTTTGCACTTACGTCGCCATCCTGCGCGTCGGTTGCGGTAACGCCGGCCAGGGCGTCAAACTCGGTGCCGGCTTCGACGACGCTGTCCTGAACGCCCGTGATGACCGGGGCGGTGTTGTCGCCGGCGGGCGCGTTTTTGTCGCTGCCCTTGTCTTTGCCCTGCGTAAGGATCAGTACGAGGGCAACTGCGGCGATCACGAGGACGATTGCCGCGATGATCAGTATATTCTTCTTTTTCATACTTTCAGCCTTTCCTTATTTGCCGTTGACGAAGCGGTCATAGGCCGCCTGATAAACCTTCTGGATGCCCGTCAGGTTCACTCTGCCGTTCAGGTTGCTCTGGAAAGCGTTCCAATCCGCGTCGGAAACGCCGCCCTTCATGAGCCAGGTTATCATGTTGGTACGGATATAGTCGTTCAGGTTGGTCTCGTAGTTGCTCAGGGTATTGAGCTCCTCCAGCGTGAACTGCAGGTTCGGGCAGGGAATGACGCCGGCGGGCACGAAGGGCTTGGCGCACAGCTGCAGGCGCTCGAGGCGCAGCCTGGCGCGGGGCTCCATGTTCACGACGTTGTTCCAGGCATATTCGCCCAGGTTTATGATGCCAAGCGGCGCGTTCTGCAGGCGCAGTTCGTCGCTGGTCACGCCGGCGGGCAGGGGCTTTTGCACCAGCATTCCCCTCTCGTCCAGGGTCTCTTCGTAGACGATGCCAATGGGGCCGTAGTTGATCTGCGCGGAGACGGTGGGATCGTAGTAGCGGTCGAAGTAAGCCAAAAGCACCTCGGGGTACTTGCACTTGGAGAACAGGATCACTTCGCCGGTACCGATCTCGGGGTTGTTGGAAACGCAGACGGTCTGATCGCCATTGGGGCCCACCATGGGCTTGCAGACAATGTAGTTCTGCGCGTTGGATACAACAGTCTCGCTCTCCCACCAATAGAAGGCGCCGTAGGTCTCAAGGCCCTTGCCGTTGGCCAGGAAGTTGTCCTGACTCTGCTCGAAGGATACCTTGTCGATCAGGCCCATATCCACCCAGCGGGCGATGAAGTTGGTGGCTTCCTTGAAGCGTTCGTCCTGAATGGTGTAGGTGACCTTGCCGTTTACGATCACGCGGTGCTCGAGGTTGTCGTTTAAACCGAACATGCCGTAGAGGTCACACTGGTTGCCCTGCCAGTTGTTGTAGACGAAGCTCAGCGGGCGCTCGTCGTCGGTCTTTCCGTTGCCGTTCATGTCGTTGTCGCGGAAGTAGACGAGCAACTGCTCCATCTGGGCGCTGGTGAGCTGAAGGCCGTCGGTAAGCTGATCCGCGCTGAGGCCTTCGACCGCACCGGCGTCGATGGCCGCTTTGGTCCAGGCGATGTTCAAAAACAGCAGATTCGGGTTCTGAAGCAGGCCCATCTCCTCGATGCGGGGCAGCGAGTAGATCTTGCCGTCCTCGGTGTTGACGAGCTGGTTTTTGATGTCGGGGCGCTCGGAAAGCAGCTTTTTGAAGTTGGGCATGTAGTCGAGGTAATCGCTGATGGGCACGAGAACCTTGCGCTTTGCGTACTTGATGATCTCGCCCGCGCTCATGCCGGCGTGGTAGATCGCGTCGGGGCGCTTATCGGCGTTGCCGAAGATCAGGTTCTTCTGCTGGGCATACACGGATTCGGACACGTTCTCCCAGTTGACCCTGACGTTGGTCTGTGCACCCAGGTCGTTTAGGATCTTCATGTCGTTGTAGTCCAGCGCGGAAGCGTTTTTGGAAGAGTAAACGGTGAAGGAGATGTCCGTGGCGCCCTTCTCGTTCAGGATGGGCTTGGTCGTGTCGGTCCACTGGAAGCCGTAGGTCTCAGTAAGAGAGCCGGCGGCAGCGCCGGAACCCTTGTTGTCTTCCTCTTTTTTGTCTCCGCCGCAGGCAGCCAGGCTGATCACCAGCACCGCGATCATGAGCAGTACGAGGTATTTCTTGGATTTGTTCATATGGAACCTCCTCTTAACCCTTGAGGGAGCCAATCATGACGCCCTGGGCAAAATATTTCTGTACGAGCGGATACAGGCAGAGTACGGGCAGGCTGGACACGATGACGGAGACGTACTTGAGCAGGTTCGCCAGGCGGAACTGCTGAAGGATGGTTTCTCCGCTGCCGCCCACGGTGCTCTCCGATGCGATCAGTATCTCCTTAAGCACCAGCTGCAGCGGATACTTGTCGGGCTCCTGCAGGAAGATCATGGCGTTGAAATAGCTGTTCCATTGGCCAACCGCGTAATACAGCGCCATGACGGCGATGATGGCCTTGGACAGGGGCAGCACGATCACGAAGAACGTTCTGAACTTTCCTGCGCCGTCTATCCTTGCAGCTTCGAGCATACCTTCGGGAATGGAGGACTCGAAGAACGTCTTGGTCATGAACAGGTTCCACACAGAGAGCACCGCGGGTAGGATCACCGCCCAGGCCGAGCCGATCAGGTTGAGGCTGCCCATCACGTTGTAGAACGGGATCAGGCCGCCGCCGAAGAACATGGGGATGATGAAGTAGATCATCCAGAACTTCTTGCCGGGCGTCGTCTTGCGGCTAAGGCCCCAGCCCGCTGGGATCGTGACCGCCAGCGAGATCAGAACCGTCACGACGGTGTAGATGATCGTATTCTTGTAGCCGATCCAGATGTCGCGGCGCTGGAACACCTTCTCATAGCCCTCCAGCGTGATGTTTACGGGCCTCAAAACCACCTGGCCGCTCAGAACCGCATCAGGGTCCGAGAAGGAGGCGATCACGATGAAGTACAGCGGGTACAGTATGATCAGGGCCAGCAGGCACAAAAAGATCGCGTTTACGATGAAGAATACTTTGTCGCCTGCAGTATCCTTGAGCGCGTGGCCGCCCTTGCCCTTGATGATCGTATTGTTTACAGTCATTTGTCTGTCCTCCTTACCACAGTGAATTCTCGGAGAACCGCTTGGAGGTAGTGTTCGCGATGATCAGAAGCACCACGTTGATAACGGAATTGAACAGGCCGATGGCAGTAGCGTAGCCCTGATCCGGGATGCCGGTAAGGCCTCGCTTGTACACATAGGTCGCAATGAGCTCGCTCACTTCGAGGTTTCCGTCGGTCTGCATCAGCAGTGCCTTTTCGTAACCGACGCCCATCAGGCCGCCGATCGACATGATCAGCATAACGCTGACCATCGGCATGATGGCGGGAATGTCGACGTGCAGTATGCGCTGGAAACGGCTCGCGCCGTCGATCATCGCAGCCTCGTGATGCACAGGGTCAACGTTCGACAGGGCGGCTATGTAAATCACCGCGCTCCAGCCGAAGTCTTGCCAGTTACTGGAAAGGATGTACATCGGACGGAAGGCGGAGGCCTCAAGGAAGTATGAAACCCTCTCGCCGCCGAGGCTTGCCACCAGGTTGTTCACGAGACCGTAGCGGCCGAAGAACAGCTGCAGCATACCGACCAGGACGACCAGTGAGATGAAGTGCGGCGCGGTGTAGATGGTCTGGAAGAACTTCCCTGCATGCTTGTGCTTGAGCGCGTTGAGCGACAAGGACACGAGTATCGGCAGCGGGAAGCCGATGACAAAGCCGATGATGCACAGCAGGAACGTGTTCTTCATCAGCGGCCAGAATTGAACGTCGCTGAAAAATCTGGTGAAATTGTCGAAGTTCACCCAGATCGTTTCGCTCGACAGGATCTTATCGCCGGGCATGAAATCCTGAAAAGCGATCAGGACGCCGTAGATGGGCAGGTAGTTGAACAGGAAAACGACCACGATCGCCGGCAGAACCATGAGCAGATAGGGCGAATTCTCCTTGAAATTCATCAACCTTCTGCTCCAGCTCAGCCCTGGGGTCTTTTGCCGCTTCGGCGCGGCAGGGAGCTGTTTTGCGTCTTGCATGTCAATTCCTCCTTAGCTTGCTGAGAATGATCGGAGCGACAGTTGCCTTGCCACGAGCCTCCTTCCGCTTTCAGATTATTATCAGGTGCCGCGCCCGCGTGCGCTCAGCCGTAAACCCGGCACATAAGATCAGAATAGATTTACGTTTGTCAACTTTATAGTACAGCATGATTTACATTTTGTCAATATCAAGATGTAAAAATCTGTGTGTAATTCCAGTATTGTTTACAAAAATTTACATGCAAAGAAGAGAAACGGCTTCTTTACGATTTACATACCTGCGCTTGTAAAGCAATTTGATCTATGATAAAATCAAAATAGCAAGAAGATCAGAAAGGAACACTATAACGATGGGCAGCAAGCGGATCACCATGCAGGACATCGCAAATGCATGCGGCCTTTCACGGAATACCGTATCAAAAGCATTCAACGAGCGCGGCAGCGTACCCCAGGCCACAAAGGATTTTATTTTTCAAAAGGCGCGCGAGCTCGGTTACGGCGCGCCGGCGGCGCAGTCCTTCCAGTCGTCCAAGGAGGGCAGCGCTACGATCGCTTTGTTTACATGCAACCTTCCTGTAAACTACCATTTCGGCACTTATTTTATCACGTCGTTTACAGACCGCATCTCCAGGGCCGGCTATACGCTCAAGCTGTTTGAGATCTCTGAAGAAGAGCTAATGCAAAAGAGGCTTCCGACGCATTTTGTTCCATCCAAAATTGCCGGGATCGTCGGCATCGAGCTTTTCGACCGGGCGTACCTGAACGTGATCTGCGATATGAACCTGCCCACGATACTGATCGATACGCCTGCGCAAGCATACGAGCATCTAATGCGCTGCGATTACCTGATGATGGAAAACATATCCAGTACCACTGCTCTGGTAAGGCATCTGTATGATCGCGGCGCGAGACGGATCGGCTTTTTGGGCGACACACAGCACTGCGGCAGTTTTTACGAGCGCTGGGCCGGTTTCCATATCGGCATGCGTACACTGGGGCTCACGCCCGACGAAAGCATATGTGTGCTCGACAACGACGATTCTCCCTACAGCGACATAGGCTGGATGACGGAACGGTTGAGCCGTATACCCGCTCTGCCGCAGGCTTTCGTTTGTGCCAACGATTATCTGGCCGTATATCTGATGTCTGCGCTGAAGCGAATGGGAAAGCGCATTCCTGAGGACGTGATGGTCACCGGCTTCGACGGCTCCGCCCAGTCCACCCTGATCGAACCTGCGCTCACGACCGTGCAAATCCCCGGTGCCGAAATCGGGCGCACGTCCGCAGAGCTTCTCATCTCCCGCATACAAAATCCGGCCATCCCGTACAGCTGGACGCATATAAAAACCACTCCCGTCTTCAGGGGCAGCACAAAGGCCGAATAGGGACAGTACGGCGTTGGACTTCGTTTTTTACGGGAACACTTCCGCGATTTTTCAGAAGACAAGAGCAATGGCTGCTTTAGAATATTTAAATACAGTGGCAGCCCCTCAAAGCATTAACAAACCCCTGTTTACGTTAAAGACAGGGTTTATTGACGGAACAAAATTGAGTTAAAAAAAGCTCTCTTACCGGCGAACTGCACCCCATATGTTAGACAAGTATGGCATAATACTAAACAAGTGAGGCGATCGGGCACTTTACCCCGGTCATGAATGAGTACGTCAAGGCGGCACCGGTATGGTAAGCTCTGCTTCCAACGCCGGCAAGAGCGAATACGCGATCCGCAAAAAGATGATCGGGGACGGCATCATATATCATGAGCGCTTTTGGTCAATCCCAATTGGGATTATCTCAGCACAGTTCAAATCTGCCATTCTGTTATGAATGTTTTGGTATAATACAGCCCGTACCTCCCATCACTTTCCAATGGAGGTGAGCAGGCCGTTTTGACGAAGCTGAAAGACTTTTTTTGATTTCTTAGTCTCTTACATGTTCTTTCCTCCATTCTGAAGGCAGAGTTGCCTTCGCCTTCTTACGGATAGTTGGAAAGCAGATTTACCGAAAAAAAGAAAAAACGCTGCTTGCGCAACGCTCAGAAAACTGTAATATATAAGTGTTTGGCTACGAACCAAAAGGTCGGGGGTTCGAATCCCTCCAGGCACGCGGTAACAAAGTCCGGGCTTGTCAATCCAAGTCCGGTCTTTTTTATGCCCGCAAGCTCGATTCCCTCGGATGCTACCCGATTTTGCTCAAATCGATCCACTCGGAAAGCAACGGATTCTTGTGCGTTTATGACGGTCTGTGACCTATTAAACAAGACGTGAGCGGTTGATTTCAGTCAATATACTACACGACCCTTTGTTACTGCGCCGGACCAGAAACTGCTCTGTTCCTTCCTAATGCCTCCCTTGTTCGGGAACGATCCTGTTGTCAGTTATAGGAAGCATAATCAGGTGAAGACTCGACGGCATCTCTCCACAGCAGAGTTCCACTCTGATCATAAGCGCTGTAAACAGTTTCTGTCAGATACCAAGTTGCACTGACGAGAATCGGTGTATAGGGGTATTCGGCGTAATCGTGTTCGCTGACTATTACATAGAAATCCTCATAGTCGACTATCAGCAGAACGCTGTCCGGATACGCTATGGGTTTTAAGCGCTCGTCGTTGCGATAGACGGGCAGCGAATCAATATATCCCCTGATCTGATAGTCGAAATATATGTGTTGTTTCGATCTGTCAAACGGCTGCTTACTGAGTATATTCAGGTTTGCGTCAAGTATTATCTCCCATTCCGTGTTTACTCTTGACAAGTGCTCGGATATCTCAAAGTCCCCGTCCTTCGACTGAGAGCACACGTAAAGCTTATAAGTTCCTTCATCCGTCGGTACAACAGCGTCCAGCATGTCAAAATCACTGCCGCCGAGTACAAGCGTTTGCGTGCTTGAGCCTGTTCTGTCCAGCTTCGTTATGCATATGCTGGTGGCGGGATTGTAACCCGAACGCTTTTTTGCCTGTTCTCCCTGATGGCCAAAGAAAAGATATCCGTCTGGGCATTCAAATATGCGATATAAGCCATAATACTCTAAATCCGTCGCCGTAAACTGCCATTCGATTTTTCCGGTTGCATCAAGCTTGAAAACATACGACCTGACCCCATCCGAATAATTCCAACGCTCTGCATCCTTGTCGTAACGATCATAAAAACCGTACAGTACCAGGTATCCCCCGTCGCTTGTCGCGGCAACACTTATTTGGTAACCGCCGCTGCTCACATTCAGCGGTATTTGGGCTATTTCGGTTCCGTAAATATCCCGTTCCGTGATCATTATGCCTTCGTCTGTTCGTTCATACTCCAGCAATCTGCCGTTAGAAGCAAAAGTGTCGTGAAAGCGGTTTTCGCTGACAAGCAGTGCAAACTCTTTGGGTGTTTCTCCGACCTTCTCGATATGGCCATACTCGGCATGTGAATTGCCAAAGCATAGGATAAGTATAAACAGTAAGACAGTTGTCTTTCTCATAGTCGTGCTTCCTTTCCATTTTTGCTTTGAAGATGATCTTCTTAATGCCATTTCCCCGCCCATTCCATTGTGGACTGGTATGGAAAACCTGAGTGGTTTCCGTGACCATATGCATACCAGTCTTTTGTTGTGATCAGGCTATGTTCGACTGACAGTGCTCCCCTTTCTCTCCCATTCGCCTCATATGCGCGGGAAAGGAGCAAAACGGTTTGGTTTTTCTATTACACTATATAAGGCCTTTCCGCGCCCATTCCGTGACGCTTTTCCGGGCCATATATAGGCCTTTGATACCGTACCAAGGGGTCAGCTTTCCTTCACTTTGGCTCGTGTTGCCGGGAAACGATAAGGTACAAGCTATGATGCTTCTGCTTTTTGCATCAAGCCGTTTCCTGTTCAAATAGCTTTGTTCTCTTTCCATGCATATCTGTTCCATAGATACATATCCAGCTAAAAGAATTTGAGTACATTTCCATGGTCGCATCTATACCGGATGCTTCACGAAATTCTTCAAGGGTTGAGTCGTTTTCTATTATGAAATCAATTCGGTATGGTTCAACACCCGTTTGTTTGAAATCCAGCGTATAGTCCGTCTCTTCATTCTTATAAGCAGTATTCAGTCCGTCATATCCATACTGTCTGCTGTCAAACAGAACGATTTCTTGGTTACATTCGGAGCATACTGCTTTTAGCACAGATATAGAGTGACGGTCTATTTCGCCCTTTGTTTCTTCCCCTGCCGCATCGTTCTTCAGCACTATAAAGGATTCGTTTCCACACAGGCATTTGATCGAGAATACAATTCTGTCAGATGTAGTTTTCTTCAGTGTCGCATATTCTTTAAGGTATTCAGGAATAGGAATGGTGCTGATTGCCGTTCGATTTTTATCGTTAAGTGTTGCAGTATCGGCGTCGAATAATAGAGATCTGATATGTTCAAATAAATCCATAAAGCTTTTACCCACCCCACTATTCTGGCAGTGAACTTCCTGTATGCATT
Organism: Clostridia bacterium; assembly: GCA_017395065.1. Classification (GTDB taxonomy): domain Bacteria; phylum Bacillota; class Clostridia; order Christensenellales; family Aristaeellaceae; genus RUG14130. The sequence continues at coordinate 90,989 of JAFPWH010000052.1, forward strand.
TGACCGGGCTCTCTGCGAGTGCACATCCAGTAAGAATTAGGATCACCAGTAAAAAAGCCACTGTCCTTATCATTGCTGATACCTTCCTCGCGAATAATGCAGATTTGTTCGTTTTCATAAAGATCAGACACTTTCCGCGCCCATTCCGTAACACTTTTCCTATATTATACCATTTTTCAACTGCTTTTTCAATCCAAAACACAAAAACTCCGGGCAAAACGCCCGGAGTAGTCATAATCCCAGCCTGTCAGCCCTTCTCCCTGCTCCCGAACACTTCGCCCATGTTCACCGTCGCCTTCTTCAGCATCTCGTCCCTAACGTGCGTATAGATGTTCGCCGTGGTTTTGTAGTCCGTGTGGCCCACGATCTTCATCGCGATCAGCGGGTCGACACCTGCTTCGTAGAGGAGGGTCACGTAATTGTGACGCAGGAAATGCGGAGTCAGCGTGGGCTTGACCTGTTTCAGGATGTCCCAGTTCTTCTCGGCATGCGGGTCGTAATCCCGCACCGTCGCGCACCGCGCGTCCGCCATCAGCCTGCACCACATCCGCTTGAAGGTCGCCTGGGACAGCGGGTTGCCGTGAGGATCGTGGAAAACGTATTCTTCAGGCTCGCCCTCTTTCTGAAGCAGCATTTTTCTGAGCTTCAGCGGTACGGGCACGAAGCGGTCGGCTGCCTCCGTCTTGAGCGTGCCTTCCCGGGCGGTGGAGTACGAGAAGTCTATGTCACGCTGGATATGCACCTGATCTTCTTTCCAGTCGAAATCGCCCCATTTCAGCCCCAGCGCCTCTCCACGCCGCAGGCCAAGGTAGTACAGTACCCCGAGGAGAAGGCCCTCGGGGTGTGTCCTGATCGTTTTCAGTATGCGCTTCGTCTCTGCTTTGGTCAGCGGCCTACGCTCCTGCTGCTTCTGCGCCTTGGGCCGTATCAGCGCGACCGTGGGATCGCGGTCGATCAGCCCGTCGGCGTAGGCAGATGAAAAGACTGCCTTCAGGATTCCCATCACCAGCGTGATCTGGCTCTTGCTGGTATTGGTAAAGCTGTTCAGGAATTCCTGTATCTGGCCCGCGCTGATCGCCTTCAGGTTCTGCAGGCCGAATTCCGGCAGGATGTGCTTCATAAAGCAGCTCTTGTAGCTCGCCCTGACCGAGGTGGAAACGAACGGCTCCTTCTTCAGCCTGTACCAGTTCTCCGCGTACTCGAAGAACAGCATATCCACGGGGAGCGGCTCCCCGTAAACGTAGTGTTCACGGATCGCCGCCTTCGCGTTTTCCAGCTCCCTCTGGCTCAGGGCGGTAACATATTTCTTGATCGGCTTGCCGTCCTGGTCGGTGCCGATGCGCACGGAGCCTTTGTACTTCTTTTCGCCCATGCTCACGCCTCCTTCGCTTTGCTTGCCCAGCGGCCCGCTTTGGCGGCGGCCAGGAACTCACCGCGGCTGATCTCGCCTTTCGGGTGGGATTTGCGCGTGCGGGCGGCGTAGTTCACCACGGTCAGGTTCTCGATGTACTCGCAGATGGAGCGCACGTCCACGCCGTGGCCTACCCGGCGCAGGCGGCCTTCCTCCATCATCCGCGCGATGGTCCTGGGGACTACGTTCAGGATCTTCGCGGCCATCTTCTGCTCACAGATCTCTCCGTAGCGCTCCAGCATGTCGTTCATTCGTTCGGAATTCATCTTTCGTCCTCCTTGATTATTCTGGATTCGGGTGGCTTCCCACGGACATAATCGCTCTGAACCGGATAATACGCAAGATAACAGTGCGATACGTTTTGGGCCTCCCAACCCATGGCCGTGGGGAATGCCAGAATCGGACGTTTTCGGAAAAAAAGTATAAAAAAAGTTGGCACCGCCGAAACGGTGCCTGTGTGATCACTTGTCCTGATCCTGTTTATTGTGCAGTTGGGAAAGAATGGCTTTGAGCTTTTCCGGTACCGGCAATCCCAGGTGGCTCGCGTTTTCAAGAAGGGAGACACCTTCGTTCGAGAGGTAGAAGCAGATAACCGCCGAACGCAGCGCCGAGCCCGTTCCCACTACATGCGTGTCCAGCATGTGGCCTACGCCCACCAGCGCGAAAATGAGTACCTTGCGGCAGATGCCCTTAAAGCCGATGGCACTGGAAAGTTCGTGATCTGCGATTGCCCGCATGACGCCGGTCGCGTAGTCCAGGATCACGAAAACCAGCAGCGCGATCAGCAGGCCGTCCATACCGCCCAGAAAGTAGCCCAGCCACCCGCCCAGCGCGGTGATTGCAATCTGGATCTTTGCCCAGATGATATCGATAGAAAAGTTTCTCATGGTGCGTTACCTCCAAAAACAAAAGAGCGCCTTCCGCTCTTTCATGAAATCTGAAATCTTCTGTTTGGTCCGCTTCGATGATGCCGGGTCATTCGCGTAGATATAATCGCCGTCGTATTTCCAAACGCATATGAAATGACCCGATTTTGTGAAAAAGCCTGGCCCCATGCTCGCCACCGCATAACCGCCGGTATCCAGGCAGCCTTTCAGCGTGGCAAGCGATGTGGTTTTAAGGTATTTACTGAAACCGTATTCTTTCGCTATATGCGGAAAGAAGCTCCACGCCGTTCCGCTGGAATACGTGCGGTCGCCCCAGGCCATCGCCTTGTCTGCCAGATCAGGCGGTGTGACTTTGCTGTCGATCAGCGTTGCCACAATATCCGCCATCGCTGTTGGTCCGCAGGCTGAGGACTTCATCGTCTGGGTCTTATCCCCATGGGACGAATACATTTTCTTCGCCCACTTGGAATCGTACTGTTTGTAGTCGACCGGCTTCACATGTGCCGACGCCGGGATCGTTTCACCCTGCAGCGACGCCCAGGTGAGCGGGCCTACGATTCCATCAGGTTCAAGATTATGGGCTGTCTGGTACGCTATTACCGCTGCCTTTGTTTTGGGGCCGAAGATCCCGTCCGCGGTAATACCCAGCAGCATCTGCAGCTGCTTTACCGCCTCGCCTCTACTGCCCTTCTTCACTGTCGTCATCTTCGTCATCTCCTTCAATGCGTCGTAGTTCGCCGTCAACGAGTACCCACGTCTCATCGACGACATCGGTTTCGTAGTATTGTTTTTCGTAGTTCATGGTGCCCTCGTATTATAATATCGTAGTACTTATAGACCTCTCTCCAGAGGTGTGCTACACTGTCGGGGATGCTGTGGATTGGTTTGGTTCCCTACCGCTTGACGGTTTTTAGGAGGCTCCAACCACAGCCCCTTGTCGGTTCGTTGATCAGTTAGATACCGCTTGACGGTTTATGTGGAACGAGGTTACGAGGACAAGAGGTACTGTGGCCCCGGCAGCATCAAATACTTTTGTTGGAGGTTACCCCCATGATTTGCGTTGGCATTGATGTTTCCAAGGACAAGCACGACTGCTACATCGCTACCTCAGAAGGAGAAGTCCTGGCGGATGTGTTCACGGTTCCCAACAGCATGGAAGGCTTCAAGCAGCTTTTCCAAAAGATCAAATCTGTAGCACCGGATTTGAGCAAAGTAAAAGTAGGGCTTGAGGCCACCGGCCATTACAGCTACAACATCCTCGGTTTTCTCCTTGACAAAGGCCTAACCACCTTTGTCCTGAACCCGCTTCATACCAATCTGTATCGTAAATCTACCAGTCTTCGCCGGACCAAAACAGATCGAGTCGATGCGCGTACCATTGCAGCTATGATGATGTCCGATGTAGTCCTTAAGTCCTACTCGGCTATATCATACCACAATGAAGAGCTAAAGTCACTATCCAGATACAGATTTGACAAAGTTTCTCAGCGCGCCAGGCTGAAACAGTCCGTCTCTCGTCTTGTCTGCATCCTTTTCCCAGAGCTGGAACAGCTTGTCCCGACCCTGCATATGCGCTCCGTCTATGCTCTCCTGTCCGAACTCCCCGGCGCAAAGCAGATCGCAGATTGTCACCTTACTCATCTTACCAAGCTCCTTGAAGCCGCTTCCAAAGGCCGTTATGGCAGGGATAAGGCACTTCAGATCCGTAACGCTGCTCGTAATTCCATCGGTTCTGCCATGAACGCAAAGTCGTTGGAGCTCAAGCATACCATCCGTCTTATTGCCGAACTTGATTCCGAGATCGAAGAGATCGAGACTCAGATCAAGCAGATCATGGACAGTTTGTCTTCTCCCATCCTTTCCATCCCTGGCATCACATACCGAATGGGCGCCATGATCATCGCGGAGATCGGTGACTTCTCCCGCTTCGATTCCCCAGATAAGATTCTCGCCTTTGCGGGTTTATCTCCATCTACCTACCAATCCGGCAAACTGGATAATGCCTACGCACATATGGAAAAGCGCGGTTCCCGTTATCTGCGTTATGCTCTCTACAACGCTACGAAATACGTCTGCCAATGGGACAAAACTTTCTCAGATTATCTCGCCAGGAAGAGAGCTGAAGGAAAACACTACAATGTCGCTCTGTCCCATGCGGCTAAGAAACTCGTTCGTCTGATCTTTGCCTTACAACGATCAGGACAGATGTATGCTCCTGCGCCGTAACCCCTTCGTTATTCCTTTCGGAGCCTGAGCATTCCGCTTCCTACGGAGCCGGCGAAGCGTACCCTTGAAAAACCGAAGCATTCATATGCTACAATGGTTACAGAGGGCGCTCCTGCCAGCTTCGCTATTCCCTCCATCGCCCTCGCAACTCCGTAACCAGCATATGAATGCTGTTTTTCAAGGGCGGCGGTGATCCGTTAGAAAAATTAACTTCGTTCGCCTTTTTTCGCTATTGACTTTTAATAGTTAGTCTCCTAATCCACCGGGAATGTTGCGCAGATAGATATAACCTCGCTTGTGCCCACGGCAGCGCCCTGCCTGTTCCAAAACTTTACCGCACCGTCCGCATCGATCTCGACGGACGTGTAGTTGCTCCTCGCGCCGCTGTTCACCAGCATGTTCTGCGTTGGCCTGAATCCATCAGGTAACGTGGTGATCTGCTTAAAGACCGTGCCGCTGGAGCCCATACTGTTCTTAATCGTGACCGCGCCCCTGACATAAACAATACCGTCCTTTAAACGAACAGCACATGTAGCCCAACCGCTTGCTTGTAAAAAGAGACTTTCGAGCGTAAGGGCCACCCAGCCCGTATCGTGCACTTCGTCCAATCGGCTGCCGTCCGCTCCGTAGACACCGTTATAGAAATGTGCCGGATAAGCGGATTGAAAGAGCGGTGTGATCTCCGTGCCGGTTGAGCGCATGCCAACCGCTACGCCCGTCGTCTCAATATTGAATATGCCACCCGCCTTTGGGACATTTACCTGATACGTGATCGTGGTAAAGGCGTCGGAAAGCTCGACGGTGAAGTCAAAGGAAGACGTATTCGCGTAGGTAGCGGTTATAAACGTGCGGTTGTGCGTATACGTAACAGCTGCTGCGCTCGAATTGCTGACGGCCGTGATAGTGCTGCCGCCCGCCGGCGTGATCTTCAGGGACCACATGTTCGTGCCGCTGCCGAGGGCCGTCTGTACGGCGATCTCCGCGTCAAACCAAAGCTTGTCCCCGTCATCGTCCAGCTCGTACACCGTCTGCCCCTGACTGTTCACCGTGGCGATGTAGCGGTTGATGGCGACGTTTCTCAGCGTGGGCTGCGTGTAGGCGAGCACCGTGATCGTGCCGCTCAGCGTGCCCACCTGCCCGTAGCTGTCGGTCACTGCAATCGTGTAGTCTACGCTGCCGCTTGAAGAGACTGCCTCCAGCGTACCGCTATTCCCGCTGAGCGTATAGCTCCTGCCGCCCAGCGCAACCGTCCTGCTCTCATAGCCGATCGCGCTGTCGGCGTCGGTGTCCAGGGCTACGGAAAAGCTGACGGTAGGGACTGATCTGCCCGCGATCGGGTTGCCGTAGGTGCCGATATGACTTGTTCCACTCTCGCCCCAAGTGACGTCGCTTATGACCGGAGCGTTTCTCGCCCTTAGCAATCGGAACTTCTGCCCGCTGCCGGAATCCTCGCAGGAGACGCGCCCGGTCGTATAGCTCGTTCCGTTTGCCCCGGTGAGGGTGATCTCGATCTGCGCGTCGTATGCCCGCTGCGTCATCGCCGCATAGACCTCCGAGCTGATCGACAACGCGTATGAAAGCGACGCCGCCCCATTTGCGGGAATGCTCCTGTCCGATGCGAGCGTAATGCCCGCGGGCAGAGCGCCGGGATAGATAACAGTGGTAACTCTTGTTATGGCTACCGTCGGCCTTAGCGTCAGTCCGAACGTTATGCTCTCCCCGTAAGCAAGCGACGCCTTCTCAAGAGAGTATATAACGCTGCCCGCATTCGTTATTGTCGCGCTGCCGGTCAATCCCGTAGCCGGCGTATAGTCTACCGCAATGGCGATGTTTTTCCACATGCACACTGCGCTGTGGCTGCCCTCGCCACCCGTGCCGCCGCTGGCCCGGAAGCTGAAGTTGATGCCAAAGCTCTGGCCTTCGAGCAGCTTTTCCAGGAGCTTCGCGTTCGTGACGTCCCCACCGCCACCCGCAAACTGCACCTTTCTCGTGCCGCTGTCGCTCGAGAGCGTATAGGTTAGCGTCGCGCTGTTGAACGTCGCCCCGCTCATTTCGGCCGGAATGCTCACCGTTACCAGTTCGGTGTCCGTCGTGGGCGTCGTGTAGCGGATCTCGCCGTACCCGCTCTCGTAGCCGTTCCAGGTGGACAGTGCGCCCGCGCTGTTTTTGTCCAGGGTCAAATATCCGATTGCCATTTAGCTTCCCGCCTCCGTCCATACCCAGCCGCCACGGCTGGTCTTGCGGCAGATGATGCTGCCCATCTGCAATTGCTCCATCGAGCCCTTGCCCTCCGAAAATGCCGCGATCTCCTTATCATTTTGATAGATATGGTATCCAACATCGTCGGTGAGGGTATAGTAGATCGATCCCGACATCTGGATCTTCAGGCCGTCCGTAGAGAACGACATCGCGCTTAGAATCTCGTTATGATCCTCTATAGTCGCTTCGATGCCCGACGAAAACACATTAAACTGCGTGGACAGGCCCGAAACGCTCTGATCCAGCCGCTGTATGGACCGGGCGTTCGTATCGGCGCTTTCCTGCGCGCTCTCCGCTTCCAGCCTCGCCTCATAGGCGATCTGACTTACCGCCGTCAATACGCCGCCGATCATTCTGTACATGGGATGCTCAGGATAAAGGTACATGCTCGTATTCGCCGACGCCGCAGCCGAAGCTGCCGTGCTCATGCGTCCGAGGGCAATATAAACGATCGTGCCCGTGGTATCGTCCGGGTTGTCCGTCAGCCAGTTTTCCGTCAGCACAGTGTAGGTTTCGCCGTTCAGCCTTCCCGCGACGTATACCGTATGTCTCGACAGGAGCGTAAACGCGCTGTCGCCCGTCACCGTCGGAAGGCTTATGGAGGGATAGCAAAGATAAAAGTCCGCGTCCCTCTTGCTCTTGGCCAGCGCGCTGATGTGGTAAAGGATCGGCAAGTTCACGCTGAAGCTTACACCTCCAGCGATGGGCTCGTAGCCGTCCTTGTCCCCGACAACGATCGAGCCCGCCGGGATCGCCTTTTTCGACCAGGTATAGTTGTCGAACTTGATGCAGTTGTAGGTGTTGGTGTTCGTGTTGTAGTTGGCGTCCGCCCACCAGCCGGTATAGTTCGTGCCGTTTACGTTCGCGTTGACGCGGTAGGTCAGATGGATCGCATTCCCCGCAGCGTAGTGCGTGGTGATGCGGGACGCGCCGCTGTAGTAGCAGGGAATCGCGCCTGTAGTATTGCCGTTTGCCAGTGTCAGGTTCAGGGAGGCATTGCCGGAACCCGCGTAAGGCAGCCAGTAGACGATCTGCTGTCCGTCGTCGAGAGAGGAAAACGACGCAAGGCCTGTCCAGGCTCCCGTCGCCGCCGTCTGTGTGCCCACGATGATCTCGGTGTTGGACAAGGCTTTTGCGGCCGTCTCCTGTGCGGCAAGCGCACGGTTGTACGCTTCCTTTGCAGCTTCATAAGACGAAGAACGGGACACGGAAGAGTAGCTCCATGTCCCGTCGGAGAATACGGTCAGGTCACAAAAGTAGAGACTGTTTGTTGATCCGGATGTATAGGATGGTTCGGTATCGCTCCAGCTACCGGAAGGTGGTTTGCTTGTCGGTTTCGCAGGCGGTGACAGCGTGGATGATTGCAGCAGGTAATAGCGCGTGCAGCTGGCAACATCCACGACCGCCGAGAGCGTTATGCTTGTGGATGCTTTTACCGCCACGGCTCATCCCTCCAGCTGCGCGATGTACGTCGCCTTGTTGGTAATGTCGCCTGCTGTAATATTCAGCGTAGCACCTGTCGCCACCGCAGTACTGCCGCCATCCTTGAACCATTTGATTGTACCAAGGGCAGTCAGTGCGGAGCCGGTTACCTCCGTGCCCGCCTTATACACATGCGCGGTAAGCGTTGTCTCGATGGCCGAATTCTTGAAGATCGTACCGTTGGATGAAGTAATTGCGATTGTGATCGCGTCAGCCCCGGCGTCTCCCGTGTCGCCCTTCTGGCCTTTGATGTTGTTGACATAGACCCACTTGGCCGCGGAAGCCGCGCCCGCAACGGTACACCTGTACGTGTTGTAGGTGTCGGTGTTTAAATACATATCCCCGACGACCGCGGCAGAGATTCCGCTGCCCGAGAAGGCCGTCGCCGTGGTACTGGTGCCGGTGATCTTCGTTCCGGCGTACCACCTGCCGCCCGCAGTCCCCGCGGTGCCGGTAGAGCCCTGCTTGGCTACGCTGTACACGGGATCGCTCGTGGTATTGTCTGTGTAGGTGAAAATGAGCCTTGTCCAAAGGTACTGCCCCTGCGTGACGGAGGGAGGTGAATCCTGCCACGTTCCCGTAGGC